>JAFRBB010000056.1 GCA_017405085.1 Eubacteriaceae bacterium | reverse complement strand
GGAGCATTTTTGAGAAATCGCCATCTGTTTTTGATACGAACAGCGGAACGCAACGTTTGATCAGAATGATTGGACAGGCAAGATAAAAATGAACACGCCACGCTTGTCAATAAAAAAATCCCACAAAAACTTGACACGGTCAAAAAGTTAAAAGTTTTTGCAATTTTTTTTCATTTAGTGTAAGATAGTATAAATATATATTTTTTGAATAGGAGATTGCTTTTTTATGAGTCAAATTTATGATGAAGCGCATCGGTTTGCCCGTGATTTTGCAAATACAACCGAATGTCTTCGATTGAAAGCGGCCCAGGCAAAATTAAAGACAGACCAAAATAAATACAATAAAGCGCAGGCCTATATGGCAAAACAAGTGGCTGTTCAGACCCGTCAAATGATGGGGCAGTCCTTGTCCGATGAGGAAATTCGCGCTTTTAATCAAGAGACAACGGATATTTTGGCGGATGCCGATATAGCTGAATTTTTGACGGCTCAGATGGAATTTGGGAAATTGTTTCAGGACGTGTTGAAAATCATTGATGACGCTATCGGATTTGATATAAATTTATTCGGCGGAGGAATAAAATAGTTTTTCAGCCGGCCCTAATGACTTTAAAATATCAAACGAGAAAAAACTTTTTTCGTTTCGGAAAGGAGAAAGCCATTGAACGACAGCGATAAAACATCGGCAGTAAACAATCAGGCCGACAATCACGAAGCTTTGGGTGCGTCCTTGTTAGATCGGATTCCCGAAGAGGACACGGATGATGACGCCAGTGAACAACAGACCAAAACAGAACGTCAAAAAAACAATCTTAAAACCCCGGATGATAAACCGCCGAAATCAAATTTCACACGCAACTTATTAATCATCGGTGCCGTTGTGCTTTTACTCATTGCCCTGGTGATCGGCGCAATCGCCTACTATAACAGTATGCTTTCGCCGGTCAGCAACAGCAAAGAAACCATTATAGTCGAAGTGCCCCAGGGTTCGACTGTAAAAGATGTGGCCAATCTGCTTTATCAAAAACATCTGATCCGTAGCAAGATTGTTTTTGAAAGCTACGCGTCACGAAATTCGACGGACGGCAAACAAATTCAGGCCGCGGATTACGCTTTTACCCCATCCATGAGTACGCCGGAAATATTTCAGGCGATGCTTGAAGGGGAGACAAATAACGCGGGAATCCTTATTCCCGAAGGAAAAAATATCAAAGAAATCGCGGAGATTTTGGACGAGCATGACATTTGTTCGAAAGACTCGTTTTTGGCGGAAGTCAAAAAAACTAGTTATTACAAGTCCAAATTCCCCATTCTCGACAGCGTGCCCGACAATGCAGAGGGGAGAGAGCCCCTCGAAGGATATCTTTATCCGGATTCTTATCAACTCTCTAAAAACACGAAACCCGAAGATGTTGTGTCGATGATGCTTGAGCGTTTCTCCAACAAATATAATGATGATATGCTTAAGCGTACCAAAGAGATGAATAAAACCGTTGACGAAATCGTCACAATGGCTTCCATTGTGGAGCTTGAAAGCAAATATGATGAAGATAAAGCCAATATCGCTTCGGTCTTTTATAACCGTCTGGCGCAAAATATGAATCTTCAATCGGATATCACCGTCAATTACGCTTTGGATAATAAGAAAGCGGTGCTTAGCGCCGAAGAAATGCAGACGCCCTCGCCTTACAGCACATACACCAACAAGGGATTGCCCATCGGGCCCATTTGCTCGCCTGGACAAAAATCTTTGGAAGCGGCTTTGCATCCGGCAGATACAAAATATTTGTATTTTGTGGCTGATCTCAACACCGGTAAGGTATATTTTAACGAAACCTATGAAGGCCATGAACAAGCTGTGGCCCAGTATATGAACGGTCAATAAAAAAAGACGCTTCGGCCTTTCGATAGTCGAAGCGTTTTTTCATGCAAAAACTTTGTGCTTTTTATGAGATGACAATATATTTAACGAATGAATGACAAAATCTAATATTTGCAAAATGGAGACAGTCTATGTTAACACGAAAAAAACCCGAATTGCTAGCGCCTGCCGGCAATCTTGAAAAATTGAAATACGCCATCGCGTACGGTGCAGATGCCGTCTATTGCGCCGGAAAGCGATTCGGCCTTCGCGCGCGAGCCGATAATTTTGACGAGGACGCTTTGAAAGAAGCCATTAAAATCGTGCATGACGCCAATAAAAAAATATACGTCACCCTCAATATGATTCCCAAAGACGAAGATTTTGACGGGCTTTGCGATTTCGCTGCGTTTTTGGATAAGATCGGCGTGGATGCCGTGCTGATCAGCGATCCCGGCGTGTTTTCTGTTGTTCGGGAGGCGGCGCCGCGCCTTCCGATTCACATCAGCACCCAGGCCAACAACACCAACAGTCACACCGTGAAATTCTGGCATGATATGGGAGCCTCAAGAATTGTACTGGCCAGAGAATTGTCCAAAAAAGACCTTGAGATCATCCAGAGAGCCAAGCCTGATGCCATGGAGACGGAAATTTTTGTTCACGGCGCTATGTGTATTTCTTATTCGGGACGGTGTTTGCTCTCGCATTATCTGACGGGACGGGACAGCAATCAAGGCGATTGCGCTCAACCCTGCAGGTGGGGTTATACCCTTTCCGAAAAGCAAAGGCCTAAGGAACATTTTGATTTGGAGGATGATGCTCACGGATCTTTCATCATGAATTCCAAGGATTTGTGCTTGGCAAGACGTCTTCCCGAATTGATGACGATGGGTATTGACAGCTTCAAAATCGAAGGGCGGATGAAAAGCGCTTATTACGTCGCGTTGGTCACGGCGGTTTACAGACGCATCATTGACGCGGCCTTTGAGAATGAGGGTTTTGTTGTGCCCGATGATTGGGTGGAGGAGCTGACCAAAGTCAGTCACCGCCATTATACCGAGGCTTTTTACAAAGGTATGATGGACGAGAACGATCAAAATTACGGAACGAGCAGTTATACAAGGCATTATGATTTTTGCGGAGTGGTCGAATCCTATGATCCTAAGACAAAAACGGCGGTGATTTCCCAACGAGGAAAAATCCGACTCGGAGATCATGTAGAATTTGTTGTCCCCGGCGAGGATGAGATTTATTTCTTCCAAAAGGTCAACGCTTTGTTTAATGAGCGCGGCGAGCCCATCGACGCCACGCCCCACGCAAAAATGATCTACTCTATGCCCGTCGATCGTATTTTGCCCCAATATTCGCTGCTTCGAAAAAAAGCCGGCAGCTGACGTTTGTTTCGTTATGCCGACTGGGAATGAGTGAATGTCACCAAAAACTTTTGAATCAAAAATTATACTCATTATTGATTTTTTTCATACAAAAGTTTAAAATAGAGTTGTGCGAATAAAAAACAATCAAAAATATTAAGGAGGTGAAATTATCAATATTGTGAACATTGTTTTGATCATTGGCATTTTTGTTGCCTTTGCGGCGGGTTATTTCATCAGAAAAACCACATCCGAGAGTAAACTCGGCAGTGCCCAGGAACAAGCCAAAAAAATTATAGATGAAGCGACACAAACCGGAGAAGCTCAAAAGAAGGAAATGCTTTTCGCGGCAAAAGAAGAAGCCATTTCCATCAAAGAAACTGCGGAAAAAGAAAACAACAAACGCCGCAGCGAGCTTCAAAAAATGGAAAATCGCTTAATCCAAAAAGAAGAAAATCTCGACAAAAAGAACGCGAGTTTGGATCGTCAGCGCGATCGGCTCGAAAAGCGCAATAAGGATATTGAGGCCAAAGAAGAAAAGCTCAACGGCATGCTCGATGAAAAAATCGCCGAACTCGAAAAAGTGTCCGGTTTAAGCAAGGACGAAGCTCGGGAAATGCTCATCGAAGAGATCACCAAAGAAGCTAGGGCCGATGCCGCTGTCATGGTGCGTCAAATCGAAGGCGAAGCCAAATCCGAAGCCGAAAAGAAGGCCAATCGCATTGTCGCGCAAGCCATTCAGCGATGCGCCGCCGATCACGTGGCGGAATCCACTGTCAGCGTGGTCAATCTGCCCGGCGATGAAATGAAAGGCCGTATCATCGGTCGTGAAGGGCGGAATATTCGCGCTTTGGAAACCCTCACCGGCATTGATCTGATTATCGACGATACACCGGAAGCCGTCATTTTGTCCGGCTTTGATCCCATTCGCCGTGAAATTGCCCGGATGGCCCTTGAAAAATTGATCATCGACGGGCGGATTCATCCGGCGCGCATTGAGGAAATCGTCAAAAAATCCCAAAAGGAAATGGACGCCCAAATCAAGGAAATCGGCGAACAGGCCTGCTTTGATACCGGTATTCATAACCTGCATCCGGAAATTGTCAAATTGCTCGGCCGTCTGAAATATCGCACCAGCTACGGACAAAATGTGTTGAAGCATTCCGAAGAAGTTTGTTATTTGGCCGGGATGATGGCCGCCGAACTAGGTGCGAACGTGAAAATCGCCAAACGCGCCGGCCTGCTCCATGATATCGGCAAAGCCATCGACCATGAAGTGGAAGGCAACCATGTGGAAATCGGCGTCAACGAGCTGAAAAAACACAAGGAAAACAAAGCGGTCATTCACGCGGTGGAAGCCCATCACGGCGATGTTGAACCCCAGACCATCGAAGCGGTTCTGGTTCAGGCGGCAGACGCCATCTCCGCGGCTCGTCCCGGGGCGCGAAGAGAAACCCTTGATTCCTATGTGCAGCGGCTGGCCGATTTGGAAAAAATCGCGACATCCTTTGACGGCGTCGACAAATCCTATGCCATTCAGGCGGGCCGCGAGGTGCGCATTATGGTGAAACCGGAGAAAGTCAACGACGAATCAATGGTGCTGCTCTCAAAGGAAATCGCCAAAAAAATCGAAAACGAAATGGAATATCCCGGCAATGTCAAGGTCAACGTCATTCGCGAGACCCGTGCCGTGGAATATGCCAAATAGTGTACAAACAGGGGGGAGAAACCATTCTCTCCCTTATTTTTAAATTGTCAAAGGTTATCTTTTGCTTTATCCATGTTGAAACGGTCAATACCATGGAAGAACCTTTGACACGAGAGGATTTTACATGAATATTTTAATGTTCGGAGATGTGGTTGGACGTCCGGGACGTGCCGTTTTATCGGAGCATCTTCAGGAAATTAAAAATGAATACAAGGCCGATATCGTCATCGTCAACGGAGAAAATGCCTCGGGAGGCAACGGCCTGACATTAAAAAACGCGCGCCAACTGCTCGCGTTGCCCGTTGACTGCGTAACCATGGGCAATCATGTTTGGCGGCAAAAGGAAATTTTGAACTATCTGAATGACTATCCCTGTATTGTCAGGCCGATTAATTATCCCGACGCGCTGCCGGGCAAAGGCACCTATACTTTCGAGAAGACGGGAATGACCATCACGGTGTTAAACGCCTCCGGACAGATTTTTATGGAGGAGCTTGACTCGCCCTTCGGCGTGATTGAAAAGCAGTTGGACACGGTTTTGGCGGGCTGTGACATGCTCATCGTCGACTTTCACGCCGAGACCACATCGGAGAAACTTGCCATGGGCTATTGGCTTGACGGGAAGGCAACCATTGTTGCCGGCACCCACACCCATGTGCAAACCGCCGATGCCAGACTCCTTCCCGAAGGCACGGCCTATATTACGGATTTGGGCATGACCGGCCCCGCTGAGAGTGTTCTGGGCGTTCAGAAGGAGATTATCGTCTCGAAGATGATAACAAAGCTTCCGGCCCGTTTTGAAATCGAGAAAAGGTATCCGAGACAGATTAACGGCATTTGCGTGACCGTCGATGAGGTCAGTCACCGACCGACAAAAATCGAACGGATCTATCGCATTTATGATCACTGATTTTGATCGGCCCCGATTTTCGTGTGCTTTCTCAAAGGATGCGGCTTTGCCTTTTCGCGTTGATTTTTTAAAGATGATCACCATGACGATGGAAAAAACACAACGGCGTCAAACCGGATAGGTTTGTGCTTCTTGGCGAAAAGATGTATAATACAACAAAGGTTTTTTAAGAAAGGATCAACATGGATAATACATTTGTAATTGACAACCCGATGGTTACCGATCGTTTAACTCAGCTTCGTATGAAAAAAACCGGCACGCGAAAATTTCGTTCCATCGTGAAAGAAATCTCTTCTTTTATGGCTTATGAGGTGGCGAGGGAATTTCCGATGCGGGATGTGACCATCGAGACGCCTTTGTGTACGACAACGCAAAAGCGGCTGGAGGCACGCCATATTGCCGTTGTTCCGATTTTGAGAGCCGGTATCGGCATGGCGAGCGGTTTTGAGGAAGTCTATCCCGATGCCGTCGTGCTTCCGATTGGCATTGAGCGGGACGCGAAGACCAAAGAACCCAACGAATATTATTGTAAAATCCCCAAGAACATCAATCATTTTCATTGCGTGATTGTCGATCCGATGCTGGCCACCGGCGGCTCCATTACCTATACGCTAAAGCTTCTTTTGAATGCCGGGGCAGTCAATCCCGTTGTGGCCTGTATTTTGGCGGCGCCGGAAGGCGTTGAGCGCATTCATGCCGAGTTTCCCGATGTGCACATTTATTGCTGCGCTGTTGATTCCCATTTGGATAATAATAAATATATAGTTCCCGGTCTGGGTGACGCTGGAGATCGCATTTTCGGAACCGTTTAAAGCGGTGCTCGGCACATGTCATCATCGCTTAATCCTGTCGTCCCCAAAGTTTTGATGGAAAGGTGTTTTTAAATGAAAGACGTATACGAAAGTCCGTTGATTGAGCGTTACGCCTCAAAAGAAATCTCTCATATTTTTTCTCCCGATTATAAGTTTTCCACTTGGCGAAAGCTTTGGATTGCCCTGGCGGAATCGGAAAAGGAATTGGGACTTCCCATTACCGACGCCCAGATTGCTTCACTGAAGAGCCATGTGGATGACATTGATTATGAGCTCGCGAAAAAATACGAAAAGAAACTGCGGCACGATGTGATGGCCCACGTGCACACCTATGGTGATCAATGCCCCGATGCCAGAGGTATCATTCATCTTGGGGCGACCTCGGCCTATGTGGGGGACAACACGGATATTATTCAATACCGTGAAGGGCTGATTCACGTTCGGGCTCAGCTTGTCAATCTGATTAAGCGGCTTTCCGATTTCGCCGCGGCATACCGTTCGCTGCCGACCTTGGGCTTTACCCATTTTCAACCTGCGCAGCTGACCACCGTCGGCAAACGCGCGACTTTGTGGATTCAGGATCTGCTGATGGATTATGAAGACATCACCTATCTCATCGACACGATTCGCATGCGCGGCGTGAAGGGGACCACGGGCACCCAGGCCAGTTTTATGGATTTGTTCGACAACGATGAGGATAAGGTGAAGGCGCTGGATGAGTTGGTAGCATCCAAAATGGGCTTTGACAAAACCTATGCCGTCACCGGTCAGACGTATCCGAGAAAGCTTGATGCCAGAGTGCTTTCGGCGCTGTCGGGCATTGCCCAGAGTCTGTCCAAATTTGCGACGGATATTCGTCTGCTTCAGCATTTGAAAGAAATTGAGGAGCCCTTTGAAAAATCCCAAATCGGCTCTTCCGCCATGGCCTATAAGCGCAATCCCATGCGCTCGGAGCGCATTTGCTCATTGGCCCGTTATGTGATGGTGGACGCCTTAAATCCCGCCATGACTCAGGCGACCCAGTGGTTTGAGCGCACGCTGGACGATTCGGCCAACAAGCGCATTTCGATTCCCGAAGCGTTTATGGCCGTCGACGCCATCATCACCATCGGGGAAAATGTCGCCTCGGGTCTGGTGGTTTATCCCAAGGTTATTCATAAACACATCATGGATGAGCTGCCTTTCATGGCGACGGAAAACATCATCATGGAAGGGGTTAAAAACGGCGGCGACCGTCAGGATTTGCATGAAAAAATCCGCGTGCTGTCCATGGGAGCCGGAGCGACGGTTAAGCAGGAAGGCAAGCCCAACGATTTGATGGAACGCATTGTGGCCGACGGCTCGTTCGGCATAAAATCCGAGGATATTCCGGCCATTTTAAATCCCGAGCGGTATATCGGCCGGGCACCGAGCCAGGTGGATGATTTTATCCACGATGAGGTGATGCCCGTCCTTGAGGCCAACCGTGATTTGATTAAAGATGAGGCCATCGATCTGAAGGTGTGATGACGTGGATTGGTATTCTCTGTCCCTGCGCGTTGCGTTAGTGATACGCGAAACGGTCCTTTGACCGCTGATGCTCTATCCGCTTTGTTTGATGAAATCAGCGTTGTTTCATCTGTTTATATCATTTTATCCGAAGTTTTAAATACTCCCTTGAGGCGATTTGCCCGAAGGGAGTATTTTTGTATGGGTTAATTAGTTTTTGAAGGAATGGACAGGAGCGGGAATTCTGCCGCCGCGGGCGATGAAGGCCGACGCGTCGGAGGAATTGACTGCCATGATGGGGGCGGTGCCGAACAGGCCGCCGAATTCGGCTTCCTCGCCGATGGTTTTGCCGTAGACCGGGATGAGGCGCACCGCCGTGGTTTTGGCGTTGATCATGCCGATGGCCGCTTCATCGGCGATCATGGCCGACAGGGTGGTGGCGGGGGTGTCGCCGGGAATGGCGATCATGTCGAGACCGACGGAGCACACGCAAGTCATGGCTTCGAGTTTTTCGAGGGAGATATGGCCCGCGCGGGCAGCTTCGATCATGCCTTCGTCCTCGCTGACGGGGATGAAGGCGCCGCTGAGACCGCCGACGGAAGAGGAGGCCATGATGCCGCCTTTCTTGACGGCGTCGTTGAGCATGGCCAGGGCCGCCGTGGTGCCGGGGCCGCCGCAGTGTTCGACGCCCATTTCTTCTAAGATGCGGGCGACACTGTCGCCGATGGCGGGAGTCGGCGCCAGAGAGAGGTCCAAGATGCCGAAGGGCACGTGGAGACGCTCGGCGACGGTGGTGCCGACGAGGTGACCGGCCCGGGTGATTTTGAAGGCGGTTTTTTTGATGATTTCCGCCAGTTGATCAAGGGAGGCGTCGCGATGTTTTTCGATGGCGACTTTGACGACGCCGGGGCCGCTGACACCGACGTGAAGCACGGTGTCGGGCTGACCGATGCCGTGATAGGCGCCGGCCATGAAGGGGTTGTCATCGACGGCGTTACAAAAGACGACGAGTTTGGTGGCGCCGATGCCGTCTTGATCGCGGGTGAGATAGGCGCAGCGTTTGATGATTTCGCCCATCATGCTGACGGCGTCCATGTTGATGCCGGCTTTGGTGGAGCCCACGTTGACCGAGGAGCAGACTCGTTCGGTTTTGGCCAGGGCTTCGGGAATGCTATTGATGAGGTTTAGGTCTCCCCGGGTGAATCCTTTGGGCACCAGTGCCGAAAAGCCGCCGATGAAATTGACGCCCACGGCTTTGGCCGCGTCGTCCAAGGTTTTGGCGAAGGGGACATAGTCGGTTTCGGCGGTGGCGCCGGCGATGAGGGAAATGGGGGTGACGGAGATGCGTTTGTTGACGATGGGGATGCCGAGTTCCGTCTCGATGCGTTCACCCTGGGCCACCAGATGTTCGGCGGCGCGGGTGATTTTGTCGTAGATTTTTTTGCGGGCTCGTTTGCCGTCGGAATCAATGCAGTCCATCAGGGAGATGCCCATGGTGATGGTGCGGATGTCCAGATTTTCCCGCTCGATCATTCGAACGGTTTCGATGATATCTTTGTATACTGCCATGTTTTTGCCTTTTTGAATGAATGTTTCCAGTATTAGATGGAGTGCATCGCGTTGAAGATGTCTTCGTGCTGGATGCGGATGGACATGCCGATGGATTTGCCGAGGTTGTCCATCGCTTCGGTGAGCTCGGAAAAGTCGCAATTGATGTCCGATACGTCGACCAGCATGATCATGGTGAAGATGCCCTGCATGATGGTCTGGCTGATGTCTTCGATGTTGGCATTGCTCTCGGATAGGATTTTGGACACGTTGTAGATGATGCCGGTTTTGTCTTGACCGATGACGGTCAGAACTGCTCTCATAATGTTCTCCTTAATGTTTTATTTTTCTTTTGGCGAATCAGACGCAAAAGCGCGCTCGCTTTTAAGAATCGGGGATTTTTTCGGGCCTTTGACCGGCGTCGTTCGTTTTAACGCTTGATTAAAGGCTCGTCGTTTATTATATCACGTGTTTTTTGGCTTTGACAACGCATAAAAAGGTGATTCTCAAGGTTGATTTTGCGAGATGTTTTGATTTTGGGTTGTGAAACGGCTTGATTTCGCCATTGCTTACGTTTACGTTAATGGCTTATTTTTTTGTAAATATCGCCCCGTGAACCGGCGAGAAGGGTGGTGATGGCAATGATTTTTCCGCCGACAACGGTGTAAACGACGCGATATTTGCCAAGCCGGATCCGATAATCATTGTTTCGTTGACCTTTAACTTTTTTGACGTTCACGCCTACGGGGTGCTTACCGAACAGCAGTGCTTTGATGGCTTTTTCATACTGCGCGCTCGTCTTCATGGGGTTTAAACAATTTGCCGGCGGGCTTGGTGTATTGTATTTCGTAGATTGGATTTATTGAAATGTTTTTAGATCACAAATTGAATTTTTTGACGGTCGTGATGGTTAAGTCATCATCGGATAAAAAATGTTGATGCTTTCAAGGATTTCCTCTGATTCTTCCGCTGACGCTTCCTCAACATTGGTGATCAAACGGTAGTAAGGATCTTATTTGACGCGCTCCAGATAGTCGTGAAGTGCTTCTTTAATCACATCGGTCATCGTCATGTTTTAGACCGCGGCGACACGGCGGATATTTTTATGTCAGTTTCATCCATTTTAAAATTCATTGCTTTGGCTGCCATGATCGGGACTTCCTTTGTGAGCTTGAAATTGACGATTTCAATTGAATTTTTTTTTGAGATAATGTTAGTATATTTGGTAAAGACGTTAAAGTCAATCCCGATGATAAATACTTTTACCACGATGCGACATTGACAATCATGGCTTAGCCAATTACAATAAAATCAATATTTAAAGCAGTCATACCGGATACGTCGCGAGGATGACGCACGAGGTTATCCTTGTTTTGATGGCCCTCGTGAAGCGTTTTTCGCTAGCTTGACGCGAAAAGAGTAGGCCGGCGCTAAAGAAATGACGTGATCGCGTATTTATAACGGATTTTTTATCATGCACACAACCCATGGGAAGGAAGAAGATATGCAATACCCTAAACCATTATCCGAAAGATCCATAGAGAGGATGTATAAGCAGGCGGGGCTTTCCGATGAAGCACGCGGTTTTCTTCATGAATTCTTTGCTGCCTGTGCCAACCTGTACGGGGCGATTTCAATGCGAGACGTGTGGCGGATTTATCAAAGGCTGACCAAGGTTCCCAAACTTCGGCGCAAAGATTTGCTTGCATTCGCTTCGATTGCCAGGCGGGAGGAAAATCCGTACTTTGTCTTTGAGATTGAGGAATTATATCGGGATGAACCCCATTCTGAACTGGAACGACATATTGTATCCGGGGAGCTCATCTCCAAATACTACGGGAAATTTCATCTGTTTTATCAACTGATGGATCGGATTGATGAAAAACCGTATTATCTTCCCGATGATTTCCTTTCTTTTGCCAAACCAAAGCCATCAAAATCGGAAGTTGCTTTGCTTGCGTTCCTCGGAGGGCTTAAATCTACGGCTAATGAATGTGTACCGAAATACGGAGAGACGATCCCTAACGCAAATAAAGGCAAAAGACTGGATTCATTTTCTTTTTTAAATTCGATGGAGCGCTTTGATTTGGAATGGATAAAACGTCCATCGGCAAAAGCGGCTTTCATGAAAGATCGTTCCGGCACGGAAGCCGAAAAAATCATGCGCGTTTTCAAAAAGAAAGAAAATCTCGGCAGTAACACACCATCCGAAACCTTGCAATGGTTTCTGGATGAACTGACGGAAGTCGGGGTTCAGATGGAAGATTCTCAAATGGAGAAGCTTATGAACCTGATTGTCGATTATCACAACAACACCAACTTGTGGTGCTTGTCCGGCTGGAAACCGAATGATCTTGCCTCAATGCATCGTGAAGATAGACCACCGGTTATATCCTTCGGTCCCAATTTGGAAAAAGCCTTTTCAAAAGGTTCGATTGACAGAGATAAACTGATAAGGGAAATTCAGAAGATGGGATTGAAGGTGATTGAGTAACCTCTTGATATGGAATCAACGAAAGTGAGGGTTAAGCATGACTGATAAAGAACTTGGGGCTCTTTTTGAAGCTTTTGCCAGTTATTATTGGTCTATTCCGATAGAATTTGTTTTCAAGAAAATAGCTAAGTGGCATGATAACGTAACAACACCGCAACTAAAAAGAGTGGTTCTTCAATGTATGGAAAACATTTTTCAATATCATTGCATCTTTATGGAAATTGACGGCCAGAATGCCGAATTAGTCGTGGAGCACCTGCTTGCCTTCGATGAAAGTGAATACGATCAATTCATCGATCACCGGATTCCTGGTGAGTTTTATGACTGTTCTGAAAATGATCTTATCCATGCTGACGATCTAAGAATAAAAACACCGGAAGCACGTGCGATCATTGATTTCGGGAAAACGGAGTTGGGGCTTGACAATGAATGGGCATTGCAACTTGTGGATGCTTGTGCACTGAACCAACCATATGCGGTGATGCAAGGGAACTCGTGGGTCATGGAAGTTCTTAATCAAGAGAAATACGGAAAGATTCGTTTCCAAACGATTGAGCAGGTTAAGTGTTTTCGAGAATTGGGAAATAAGTTATATCAAGTTATGCCAAATCCTATTTTGAAAGGGTGGAGACCGTGTGATATAGAAAACACTTTCGTATTGATGGACCATATTCCTGAAAAAGCTGATGATATCCCAAGCTTCAGGGAAGAAATGTACTTGGAGAGCAATATAGAGGTTTTGAGGCGATTATTCGAGCTACAATTATATGAAAGAACATCGTACGAGAGTAAAATAGCAAAAAATATTAAAAAGATCGGCAGAAACGATCCTTGCCCCTGTGGCAGCGGATTAAAGTTTAAAAAGTGTAAATGCGCATTGTATCATTCTGATTAATATGCGTCCTGACAATATATTGTCAGGAGCTAAAATAGTGATGTGACGCGCAGTATGCATGTTTGTCTGATGTGATTTCTAACCTCCGCCTCATTTGGCGTTTATTGGCAAAACGGAACCGGTTAAACGATGGCTACAATACTTGGCTCGGTTGGCTGCGCCAATAATAGCCGGATGCGCTCACGTTCCGGCCATGGATTCATCCGTTGTGCGGGATGATGACATAACGTTGTTTTGACTTGGCGGTAAAGCCCGAATCAGATCAACCGGATGTCCTCCGCCGTCAGATATTTTCCCATCGGCTTTCTCAAAAGGGCGAAGACGAGCAGGCACAACAAGGTGTCGATGAGCATATAGAAGCCGTTGTAGAGAAAGGAATAAAACCATGGGCTGGTCATGGTCATGCCAAATAAGATGGGCGGCATATAGGCGGCCCATATGGTGGCGCCCACCACGAAATGCACGAGAAACCGGGCGGACGCGCCGACGACGGTGCCGATAAATACGCTGCTTTTTTTGTGGCGGAACAGACCTGCCAATCCGAGCTCGGCGTAGGCCAACAGGTAGTCGCCGATGATGGATTGCCAACCCAGGGCAATGCCGCCGCTTGCGATGAAAAGGAGCGCACCCAGCGCGAGGCCGCTTAAGAAGCCCGGTCCCGGTCCCCGGCGGCAGGCATAGAGGATGATGGGAAGCATGTTCAGACTGATTTCACCGCCCCAGGGCATTTTCCAGAGTATGATGAAGCTGAGGATGAATGCCAGGGCCACCATGACGGCGCCTTCCACGATGGTGTGGACCTTTTGTTTTTGGTTCATTGTCGTTCCGTTCTCCTTTAAGTTAAAACTGATCCGTTTGACGCGGACGCGGATGAAAAACAACGGTTTCGCGACAGATGAAAAATTGTCATTCCGGTTGTTTTGCGTTGAAGACGTGACTTGTCGGCATTCAGTCTATCATCATTTTTGGTCCGGGGCAAGGGAAAGCTTTTGTCCGCGCGATGGTTTTTCTTTCGCTGGCGTTTTTGCCCAGGGGGTTGGCAACGACTCATGAATAAGTCATCATGAATCATCCCGGAAGAAACTTGACCGAGCCAAGTTTCAGATTAAGATTTTTGGTTTGGAATTTGTGGATCATTTAGTTTTTCGCTTTCTGTGTAACATTCTCAAATAGGCTTGTGATTTGATCATGTGATTTTATTAAATTGATTTGATTATCGGTATTTTTTTTCTGTCAATATTATCGTGTCTGATTGAGGATTGCGGGGCGGATTTCTGCATCAGTTTCAGGGATGCGTGACGCGGGTCATTTTGCTTTTTGCTTGAATGCGTTTCGGTTGATTGTCTAGAACTTAAACGTTACGCAAAAAAGGATAAAAATTGGTGAAGAAATGAAATTTTTCTTGTCAAGATTCGCCGTGTCGATTATAATAACGATGGTTCTTGTCCCAATGGGAACGAAAATGAACGCACCCAACGAGGAGTGGTCCAATGACAGATGAACATTTTACAATCGATCAAAGACTTATCGACGTTCAGCGTCTGATCGTTCCGGAGATTTGCACATTGCTTCAAACGCGCTATAATGTGTTGTCGACCATTGAGGAGGAGGAGCCCATCGGCAGGCGAAATTTGGCCTTTGTGCTGGATATGAGCGAGCGTCAAATTCGAAATGAGCTGGATTTTTTGGAAGACAGGCATCTCATCGCCGTGGAGCGTCACGGCGTAACCCTGACAGATTCGGGGCGTGAGCATATGGTGATGCTCGGTGAAATGCTCTATGCCTACAACGGTCTTTCCCGTGTTGAGCGTGAGCTTTGCGAGCGCCTGTCTCTTAAAAAAGCCGTGGTTTCCCCGGGAGATATGGAGCTGACCCGTCAGGTTCGGGATTTTATGGGCCGCGCTGCCGCGGACTACATTGAATCCATCCTCAAAGACGGCGACATTTTGGCGCTGACCGGCGGGGGCTGTACCGCCGCCGTGGCCGAGCAGATGAAGCCCGGCGCCTATCCGGGTGTGACGGTGATTCCCGCCAGGGGCGGCATCGGCAAAAGCCACGCCACGCAGGCCAACAATGTGGTGGCCGAGATCGGCCTTAAGCTTCAGGCCAATTATGAACTGCTTCATCTGCCGGACAATATTGACGACAGGTTGCTTTCGGCGATGAAGGGCTATCCGGAAATCAAAAGCGTTTTTGACAAAATGGCGCATATCAACATTTTCATGTTCGGCATCGGCCGGGCGGATGTCCTGACGGATTGGCGCAATGTGTCGCTTTCCGAAAAAAGACGCATTTTATCGGCCGGCGCGGTGGGAGAGGCCTTCGGTCATTATTTTGACATCGACGGCAACGCCGTGTGTCCCTCCGGCGCCATCGGCATTGATATCAATCAGTACCAACAGATTGACGAGGTCATCGCGGTTGCCGGCGGCGCGTCCAAGGCTGACGCGATTATCGCCGTGAGCCGCATTCGCCCCGGTATGGTGTTAATGACGGATGAGAGCGCTGCCGGCGCGATTATCCGGAAATTAAATAACAAATAGCATTATCTTATTCGGATAATGTTTGGAAATGACCCTTTGTCTTTTCCGCATCGCATTGCCCCGGCAGTGCACAAATTTTTTATCTTACTTTAAGGAGGCAGATAATCATGTCTGTAAAAGTTGCAATTAATGGTTTCGGTAGAATCGGTCGTTTGGCGTTCAGACAAATGTTTGGCGCGGAAGGCTATGAAGTGGTCGCCATCAATGATTTGACCAGTCCGAGAATGCTCGCGCACCTTTTGAAATATGACTCGGCCCAAGGCACTTACGCGTTGGCCGACAAAGTGGAAGCCAAAGACGATTCCATCGTGGTTGACGGTAAAGAAATCAAGATTTACGCCGAAGCGGATCCGAAGAATCTGCCCTGGGGTGATCTGAACGTGGATGTCGTTTTAGAATGTACGGGATTCTTCGCCAGCAAGGAAAAAGCCTCCGCTCACCTGGATGCCGGCGCCAAAAAAGTCGTCATTTCCGCTCCCGCCGGCAAAGATTTGCCGACCATCGTCTTCAGTGTCAATGAAAACACGTTGACCGCCGACGACAAAGTCATCTCCGCCGCTTCCTGCACCACCAACTGCTTGGCGCCGATGGCCGATACCTTAAATAAACTGGCCGCCATCAAAAAAGGCTATATGACCACCATCCACGCCTACACCGGCGATCAAATGACCTTGGACGGTCCCCAGAGAAAAGGTGACCTGCGCCGCGCCCGCGCCGCTGCCGTCAACATCGTGCCCAACACCACCGGCGCTGCCAAAGCTGTCGGCCTGGTTATTCCGGAACTCAACGGTATTTTGGACGGCTGCGCTCAACGCGTGCCCGTGCCCACAGGCTCTTTGACTCAGCTGGTCGCCATCGTGGACGGCAAAGTTTCCGCCGACGATGTCAACGCCGCGATGAAAGCCGCCGCTTCCGATTCCTTCGGCTATACCGAAGAAGAACTGGTATCTTCGGATATCATCGGCATCACCTACGGTTCGCTCTTTGACGCGACCCAGACCGTGGTTATGGATATGGGCGACGGCACCACCATGGTCAAATGCGTGGCTTGGTATGACAATGAAAATTCCTACACCAGCCAGATGGTCAGAACCATCAAATATTTCGCTGAATTGAACTAATCGCGCAAGCTTGAATCTGCCCCTTTACGGTGGATTTTCATCCGGGGGTCGAAAGACCCCCTTTTTTTAAATCGTTCCCCCGCCGCTTGATTGGCGAAGGCATTGTTGCCCGAGACCAGCGCGGCGTGAGGATTACACGGAACCCAAAGGAGTTTGATATGAAAAAAACGGTTAAAGACATTGATATTCAAGGCAAAAAAGTCTTGATGCGCGCCGATTTTAACGTGCCTTTAAACGATGAGATGGTCATCACCGACGACACTCGCATTCAGGCGGCGCTGCCGACGATCCGCTATATTTTGGATCAGGGAGCAGCGCTCATTTTGATGAGCCATCTGGGCCGTCCCAAAAACGAACCCGATCCCAAGTTTTCCCTGGCGCCCGTGGCCGCTGCCCTGTCCAAAGAACTGGGCCGTGACGTCATCTTCAACGATGACGGGGAAGTGGTCGGGCAGGTGACCCGGGACGCCGCGGCGGCGTTAAAACCCGGCGATGTGCTGCTTTTGCAGAACACGCGTTTTCGTCCCGAAGAGAAGAAAAACGGCGCTGATTTCGCCAAGGATCTGGCCGGTCTGGCTGATGTGTTTGTGGATGACGCTTTCGGCTCCTGCCATCGGGCCCACGCTTCCACCGCCGGCGTGGCGGATTATCTGCCCGCGGTTTCGGGTTTCCTCATTCAAAAGGAACTGGATTTTATCGGCGGCGCCCTGGAAGATCCCAAACGGCCTTTCGTGGCGATTTTGGGCGGCGCCAAGGTGTCGGACAAGATCGGCGTGATCAACAATTTGCTTGAAAAGGTGGATACATTAATCATCGGCGGCGGCATGGCCTATACGTTTTTGAAATCCCAAGGTTATGAAATCGGCGAGTCCCTTTTGGAAGCGGACAAAGTGGCGCTGGCGGCGGAACTGCTTGAAAAAGCGAAAGCCAAAGGCGTGGACTTGAAGCTTCCCGTGGACGTGGTGGTGGCGCCGGAATTCGCGCCGGACGCGCCGGCCGAAACCGTGGCCATCGACGCTATTCCCGCGGACAAACAAGGCCTTGATATCGGGGAAAAGACCCGCGAGATTTTCGCCGATGCCATCCAATCCGCCAAAACCGTCATCTGGAACGGTCCCATGGGCGTCTTTGAATTCCCGGCTTTCGCCAAGGGCACCGAAGCGGTGGCTAAGGCCATGGCGGACAGCGACGCCATCACCATCATCGGCGGCGGCGACTCGGCGGCGGCGGTCAAACAGCTGGGCTATGGCGATAAGATGAGCCATATTTCCACCGGCGGCGGCGCCTCTCTGGAATTTATGGAAGGCAAGGTTTTGCCGGGCATCGCCGTTTTGGAAGATAAATAACCCACGTTTTTACGATTCAACCATTTTTTCATCATAAAAAGGAGACCAATATGTCAAGAAGACCTGTGATTGCCGGAAACTGGAAAATGAATAAAACCCTCGATGAAACGAAAGCCCTCATCGAGGAACTCAAACCCCTGGTGGCGGATGCCGAAGCGGAAGTGGTGTTCTGCCCGACTTTTGTCAACCTGGCGGAAGCGGTGAAGCTCACCGAAGGCACCAATATCGGCATCGGCGCGCAAAATATGCACCAGGCGGAAAAGGGCGCCTTCACCGGGGAAGTCTCCGGGGAAATGCTGACCGCCATCGGCGTGAAATACGTGGTTCTCGGCCACTCGGAACGCCGTGAATACTACGCGGAAACCGACGAAGGCGTCAACGAAAAAACCATTAAAGCCCTCGCGCTGGGCCTGACGCCCATCGTGTGCTGCGGCGAAACCCTGGAAGAACGGGAAGCCGGAAATGCCGAAAGCAAAGTCGTCGGCCAGATTCAAGCGGGGCTTAAAAACATTGACGACATCACCAAAGTCATCATTGCCTACGAACCCATCTGGGCCATCGGCACCGGCAAAACCGCGTCCAAAGAAGAAGCGGACGAAGCCTGCGGCTGGGTGCGCAAAACCATCGCGGACATGTACGGTCAAGACGCGGCGGACGCCGTTCGCGTGCAGTACGGCGGATCGGTCAAACCGGCCAACGTTGCGGAACTCATGGCGATGGACAACATCGACGGCGCCCTTGTGGGCGGCGCGAGCCTGACGGCGGATTTCGCCAAAATCGTCAAATATTAATCCGTTTGCTTTGATTTGGGAGATTTCCCCGGCTTTTGGGGATCTCCCTTATTTTCGTAAGGAGGTTATGTTGAAAGGAAATTTAACCGCTTTAATCATTTTGGACGGCTACGGCGAGACGGAAATGACCGAAGGCAACGCCATTAAAATGGCCAAACAGCCTTTTTTGGACAGCCTCTATGCCGATTATCCCCACACCCTCATTGGGGCTTCGGGGATGGATGTGGGCCTTCCCGACGGCCAGATGGGCAACTCCGAGGTGGGCCATCTGAACATCGGCGGCGGCCGCATCGTCTATCAGGAGCTGACCCGCATCACCAAGGCCGCCGAGGACGGCACCCTTTTTTCCAATGAGGTGCTGATGAACGGCATCGCCAACGTCAAGGCCCACGATTCGGCTCTGCATTTGATGGGGCTGGTCTCCGACGGCGGCGTGCATTCCCACATTGAGCATCTGTACGCGTTGTTGGAACTGGCCAAACGCAACGACATAAAAAAGGTGTACGTGCACTGCTTTATGGACGGCCGCGATACGTCGCCCACCAGCGGCAAGGGCTATCTTCAGGCTTTGGAAGACAAAATGGTGGAAATCGGTGTCGGGGAAATCGCCACCATTGACGGCCGTTATTACGCCATGGACCGGGATCAGCGCTGGGAACGGGTGAAAGTGGCCTATGACGCCATTGTGATGGGCGAAGGCAAAACCGCTCCCGACGCCGCGAGCTGCATTGACGCCTCCTACGCCGAGGATGTCACCGATGAGTTTGTAGTGCCCTGCGTCATTCATCCGGAAAAGGACAAGACCCTGAAAGCCCACGACACGGTGATTTTCTTTAATTTCCGTCCCGACCGGGCGAGACAATTGACCCGCACCTTTGTGGATCCGAATTTTGACGGGTTTGACCGTCCCAAGGGCTGTTTCCCCATTGAAATGATCACGATGACCAATTACGACGCGACGTTTGAAGCCTTTGACAATCTGGACGTGGCCTTTAAGCCCCAGACCATCGACAATACCCTGGGGGAATATTTGAGCAAAAACGGCGTCCCCCAGCTTCGCATCGCCGAGACGGAAAAATATGCCCACGTGACGTATTTCTTCAACGGCGGCATCGAAAAGCAATACGACGGGGAAGACCGAATTCTGGTGCCCTCGCCCAAGGTGGCGACTTATGACCTGCAGCCGGAAATGAGCGCTTATCCGGTGACGGACAAGGTGATGGAAGCCATTGAGAGCGACAAGTACAAGGTGATCATTCTCAATTTCGCCAACACGGACATGGTGGGGCATACCGGCGTGATTCCGGCGGCGATCAAAGCCGTGGAAACCGTCGATGCCTGCTGCGCGCGCATTGTCAAAGCCATTTTGAACAAAGGCGGCAATGTGATTGTCACGGCGGATCACGGCAACATTGAGAAGGAAATCGATTATGACACGAAGCTGCCCTGGACGGCGCACACCACCAACCCGGTGCGCTGCATTGTGGCCGGAGCCGGGGACGTGACCCTACGGGAAGGCGGGCGTCTGGCGGATCTGGCGCCGACGATGCTTGAGCTTTTGGATATGCCCAAGCCCGCGGAAATGACCGGAGAGTCGCTCATCGCCCATTGACGGTGGAGCGTTGACGGCGCGGACGGTTGTCGCCCGCGGCGGCGGTTTTTTCGCGCGGATTATTCATGAATCATTAGTCATTCAAGATGAAACTCAGGCGAGACCTGGGTTTCTTTTTTTTCTCTTATTGAAACGAATTTGACTTTTACGCTTGGTTATCATATACTATCAAGCATAAAAGTTGAATAGGGGGGCGGTTATATGACAGATTCCAAAAAGATTTTGGCGATCGCGGACGCGCATCATGGCATGGTTACCACTGCGATGGTCGTCGACGCCGGGTTGTCTCGAGGTTCCTTGAAATATCTGGCAGATACCGGCAGTCTTGAAAAAGTGTCCCGTGGGGTATACACGCTCCCCGAGGTGTGGGAAGATGAATTCGTGACGCTTCAGAGCCGGTTTAAACGGGGGATTTTTTCGCTGGATACAGCGTTGTTTTTATGTGATTTGACAGACAGAACGCCCGCGAGGTTTCATATGACGTTTCCGGCGACCTACAATCTTTCAAGACCGAAAGAGGAAGGGATTATTTGCGCTGGCGCGATTGAATCGATCTACAACCTTGGCGTTACCGATTTGACGACGCCGGGAGGACATCATGTTCGAGGTTACAGCGCGGAGCGCTCCCTATGTGATATTTTGAGGCCGCGTCATCAAACGGATATCCAAATTGTCTCGGAGGCGTTTAAGCGATACACAGCTCGTCAAGACCAGAATATTCCGCTGTTATCTGCATACGCGCGCAGACTTCGGGTGGAGAACAGACTTCGGGCTTATTTGGAGGTGTTGCTATGAAAAACGCGATGCAGTTGAAAGCTGTCGTTAAACGCATAGCAAATGAATCATTCTGAATGAAACTCAGGTGGGGACTGGGTTTCTGTTTTTTTTGGTGGTTTTGGCTATTTTCGGGGAGTCACTTTTCGATTCGCGGCCTTCAATCATTTTTATTTGCTTTTGGTTGAAATATCAGGGCGTCTCTTGTAAAATGGGTTTGACGATTCACGCTGGGCTTTCTCATCACATTTTTAAGGGAGCGTCTGAATTATAATTGATCAACGTGAACTGACCTTGCGAAGCGGGTGGATCGGCGGCGCGCCTGACGTCGGGTCGGCGGGGGAGTATCCGAGGCGATGACGGCAAGCGCGGAAGGAGGATAAGATTGATGACAGTGACGACACAATACGGCGAGGTCCGCGGCATCTCCACGGACACCTGCGATATTTATCTCGGCATTCCCTATGCCGCGCCCCCGGTGGGGGATTTGATGTTTCGGCATCCCGTGCCGCCGAAACCGTGGACGGGGGTCCTTGACGCGACCAAGGGTTCGGCCAATCCCATTCAGGCGAAGGGGGAATTCCATATTGACCACAACAGCCTCGATTGTTTGTATTTGAACATCTTTGTGCCCAAAGGGCCAAAGGGACCCCTCCCGGTGATGGTGTGGCTCTACGGCGGGGCCTTCAGCCAGGGGGGCGCCGGCGCCAAGGCGCCGGGCTCGTCGGAGGTACATTACAATCTGTCCCGCTTTGCCGCGGAGACGGGCTGTGTGGCGGTAACCCTCAATTACAGACTCAATGTCTATGGGTTTTTGAATCTTCATGCCCTGGACGACCGGTTTGACATGAATAACGGCTTGTTTGATCAGATAGCCGCGCTGCGCTTTGTACGGGAGAATATCGCGGCTTTCGGCGGTGACGCGAGCAATATCACCCTGTTCGGTCAGTCGGCGGGAGGGGCTTCGGTCCTGGCTTTGATGACGATGCCCGCCGCCGAGGGACTCTTTGATAAGGTGATTGCCCAATCACCCTGTGTCGATCACTTTTTTTCGCCGGAGGAAAGCGTGGACTTCACCAAGCGCTATCTGAAGGAAGCCGGGGTCAGCGCGCCGGCGGATTTAATGAATTTGCCGGAGGAGCGCATCACTGGCGCCAACGCGAAATACCAGTCGTCGTTTTTGCTGAAAGGGGATGTCCGCTGCGCGTTTTCGCCGATTATCGACGGCAAAACCTTGCCGGCGGCGCCGAAGAACGCGGTCCGGCATTGCCGGATGCCGATGATGACGGGCACGACAACGGAAGAAATCAATTTGTTCATTCGCCATTTTCCGGGATTTGTGCTGCCCATCGGCGCGGCGCTGTTCGACCTGAAGGTGGAAAAGGGCAAGGAGCGCTATCGCAAGCGCTTTAGCCGGGCGATGACCAATCGGGTGTTTGAAACGCCCCTCAACGAAATGCTCACGGGATACGAGGGACCCTTGTGGCGTTATCAATACTGCTATGTGGTGCCGGGGCATAAGCTGGGCTGTCATCACTGCGCCGAGCTGCCGGTGCTCTTTGGTCTGAACGATTTGTTTGACGGGGCAGATGATCCCCGTTCGGAACTCGTTGGCAAGGCCATGCGGCGCATCTGGGGACAGTTCGCGAAATCCACTGCTCCGGGATGGGATGCTTATGGCCAAAGTGAGTATATCTTCCGTATTAACGGATGACGGACGGTTGATGAATCGTAAAGGATAAATCATTCAGGAGGAAACCCGGCTGGACCGGGTTTCCTGTTTTTTTCGGTATCGAGAACGTCCCGCCTGGTAAAGCGTCACCCATTTTGCTTGTGTTTGAGCCTGCTTTTCAGTTTTTCTTTGCGTCTGTCGCTGCCCTCAATGGCGATGAACAAACACATTTCCCACAGTCTCGACATCAAACGGTGCTGATTAGGGTCGGGGTTCGACAACTGATCTTTTGAAAAATTCGTCGTGACGATCAGGGGTTTTCGCGTGATGTAACGGCGGTTGATGATCTCGAAAGACTTGGCGAGCATAAAGTCCGTTTGGTACTCGGCGCCGAAATCATCTAAAATGAGCAAATCGACGCCGGTCATGGCTTCAAGATAATAGGTTTTGTTCTCGGTGTCCATCAGATCATTGACCGCGCTTGCCATGGTGGTGAGTTTCGCGGTGTAGCCTTTGTCGATTAAGGCGTTGGCAATGCAGGCGGCCAGATAGGTCTTGCCGGTGCCGTAGGGGCCGTAGAAAAGCAATCCGGCGCTTTTTTTAAAGCTGTTAACGAAATCCAGCGCCTTGGCATAGGCTTCCGTTTGGTTGTCGTCGTTGTTCTCGAAAGTCATGTCGAAAAAGGACGGGTCACCAAAGCATTTTTTTCGTCGGCTGATCAATTCGTTTTGTCTCGTTTCCAGGTTGATTTTGGCCATCTGGCGTTCGATGTGCGCGTCGAGGCGTTTGGGATTATAAGAGGTTGTAAAGTTCTTCATCGAATGCCTCGCTTTCCCTTGTGATGTTTACGGAGTAGTCGTCCTCCCAGGAACGGTGGTTAAAAAATGTCACACCGTATTTGATGTATTTCTCTGGGATCTGTTTTCGTTCGATATAGGCATTGTAGCGATTGATGCCGTCTTTGATGACGTCATCCGTTACGCCTGTTTTCTTTGCCTTTTGATAGGCGACATAAGCTTTGTATTTATCTCTTTTTTTTGGATATAAGGCCCACAACTCCTCAAATTCGGCTGTGTAAACAGCCGCTTCAATTTGCGGCGCGTCGTCACCGTCGCATTTTTTGTTGCGACAATTGGCGAGTATATTATTATCCTTTCCTAAACTAACCTGCCCTAACCTAGGACGGACACTTTGCGATTCGCGACGGGTGTTTTCGTCATCGTCAAGCAGATAATAAACCCCGTCCTCATCGGTGCCTAACATGGATTTTTCGGCGGTATGAAGCGTTTTTTTGTACTTGAGACCTTGAACCTTGTTCATCAAATTCCAATGACGGATGACACCGGTGCCGTTGGGAAAAACTAAAATGTACTGACTTTTTACCAAATTTCGCAGACTTTTCGCGTAGCATCCGCACCCTTTTTGCACCGATTTGACGTTGTCCACAAAGCCGTCATCATCGGCGTTTAACACGAGATAGCTGTAGAGGGTTCTCGCGCCGCTGGGGAGGCTGCAATATTCCGGGTTATACAACACGGATTTTGAGATGAATCTTCTCTCTGCCATTCTTTGTTCACTCCTTAAAAATAAATTTTGTTTTAATACATGTCGGATAATCGTGATAGTTATAATGTATTAACATTTGGTGTTCTCCTTTCATGACTATAACTTGTTGCCGGCGCAATTATTATCTAATATTTCTATTCATATTTCAATGAACAATAATCATAAGTGGTACATACATTACTATAAAATGCGATTATAATTTATTTTTTCTACATTAATATAAAGATTTTTTTTTATATACTTCATTACACAAAATTCGTCATTGTAAAAAATTGAATTGGTTTAAGAATCTCGCAAAATTCTATGAGATGGGGCAAAAGTGATAATATTTCATGACGAATTAAATCTAAGAAGAAAAAGACAACGTCAATTTATCGGTCAGCGTATGCCGCGGGATATCACTTGCTATTATTCAAAGCGGGGGAGAGCGTGATATCACCATTGGCGGCGCCGGATCTCTTAAAAACCGTTTTGGCGTGTTCTAAGCGGGAGGAGACAATCGCGATGGACTTAAGCCGCGTGACCGCTGTGCCCTCCGCCGAAAGCGGGCGCCGCGGATGATTGAGGCGAAGCGTATAAAGGGTCCGCCGAAACGCTAAATATTCATGATTAACGCCCTTTTTCCCCTTGAAATCCGAAATGCTTTGTGTCATAATATCCCATGTATGAAAAAACAGAGGAGGTGAAGCAACCCATGACAACCAGCACATGGATGACGGTGATGATCGTCTTAATCGTCATTTCCAGTTTCGCGCTCATCGCCAGCATTTTGCTCACGCCGGCCAAAACCTCCGGAATGGGCGCCATCGAAGGCGGCGCGGAAACATTGTTCGGCAAGAAAAAAGCGCGTGGCTTCCAAGCCGTTTTGGAAAAAGTCATCATCGCGTCGGCCGTCGTATTCATGTTATCGACATTTATCTATTCCGTGATTTCCTGACACGGAATGTGAAAGCAAATCATAAGGCCGCCGGGTCAAGGCGGCGTTTCAAGCGTAGCGGTTC
This sequence comes from Eubacteriaceae bacterium, assembly GCA_017405085.1. GTDB lineage: Bacteria > Bacillota > Clostridia > Eubacteriales > Eubacteriaceae > RUG12931. The sequence continues at coordinate 82,071 of JAFRBB010000056.1, read as the reverse complement.
CGTGAGCCGCCTCGCTTTTTTATATTGGCGGGGCTTTTTTTGAACGAGCCTTGTGGTAAAATAGAATGAACAGCACCATGCCGAAAAAAGGCAATCACCAAAGGGAGGCGCCATGACCGGAGTCGAGAGAAAAATCAGAAAACACGCCAAAGCCATCAAAACCCGCGTTGACGACGGCTCGCTCTCATTGACCGCGGCGGTGGGCGGGCTCATTGCCAAATGGCTGATTGACCACCAACGCGCGCCGGGACTGTGGGAACGATTCACAGAGGCCCTCGAAGAAAAGAGGGTCATGCCCATCCGCGACATCATGGCCCGGGTGGCCCCCGGGGCCGCGGACGACGATTGGGGCGAAGGGGGCGTCGAGGCGGTGAACCCCGAAACGGCGGACACCCTGGGGCTCATGATGGCCGAGGCCGATCTGTTTTCGAAAGAGCCGTCAACGATCATCGGCCGGACCTATCAATGGCTGCTTTCCGACGAAAGGCGAAAGCGCGGCGGTATTTTCTACACCCCCGACGCGGTGGCGAGACTGTTGTCCGCGTCGGCGGGTCCCATGTCGCCCGGTGAAATCATCCTCGATCCCGCCTGCGGCGGCGGCGCCCTGCTCGCGGCGGCGGCGGAGCAAATGGGGGAGGAAAACGGCCAAAACGCCATGGAAGCGCTCATCAGCGAGGGCCTTTTGGGCATCGACACCGACCCCGTGGCCGTCATCGTGACCCGGGCAGTGCTGGCCCTTAAGACCGAGGCATACATCTATCCGAAGGGAATCCTTCGCGGCGACGCCCTCTTTGACTTTGATTTCTCTCGGTGGCGGCAGGTGGACAGAGTCCTTGCCAATCCGCCGTATCTTGGTCACAAAGCCCTGGACAGTGCCACGATGAAAGCCCTCAGAGCGCGTTATCCCCGAGTCTACGGCGACAAGGGAGACGCGGCCTATTGCTTCTACGAAAACGCCGTAAACCGCTTAAAACCCGGCGGACGGGCCGCTTTTTTGGTCTCCCGCTATTTTGCCGAGGCTCAAAACGGCCGCGGCCTGCGGGAATATTTGCTCGGCGAGACGGCGATTCGCCGCGTCATTGATTTTAACGGCGAGCGGATCATCCGGGGCGTCGGCATCGACCCGATGATCATCGTGTTTGACAAGACCACCGTGGCCGACGGGAGAATCAACGTGTTCAAACGGGAACTTGAACCCCGCAGTCATCCTTTGGATGACAGCTCCTCACGGGATCTTTTTGCGGGAGAACCCCTCAGATCCGCTTCGCGGGCCAGCTCTCCTTATCAAGGGGAGCCATTATACGCTTTGCGGCACATGGCCTCCCCTGAGTCAGGGGAGGTGTCATCTCGCCCCGGCGAGATGACGGAAGGGTTTTATCGCGAAAAGGAAACGAAGGATAATCAATCGGGTGAAATTTTCGACAGTCTTTTTTGGGTAGATTGCTCGCTACGCTCACAATCATCCGCTCAGGACAGCCGTCCTGAACTCGAGCGCCCCTCGTCACACTTGAGGCTTACCCCAGAGTCAGGCGAGATGACGGAGGGGGTTTATCGCGATACAGAAACGGATAACAGCTCGAGTTTGTTGAGCACCTTCGGCACTTTTGACCGTTTCTCCGTCCCCGTCTCCGACTTGAGCGGCTCCCCATGGCGGCTCATCGACCCGCTGACCCGGGAGATGGTCGAGACCATCGCCGACGCCTGCGGGACCACCCTCGGCGAGGCCGGAACCTTTTTTCAAGGCGTCATCACCGGCGCCGACAAGGTGTTTGTCACGGACAAAAGCCAACAGGAACGCCTGTCGGCACTTTCGCCCTATTTCAAACCGTGGATCAAAAACAGCGGAATCCATCCTTGTCACATCGATGATAACAACCACTATCTCATCGACATCCAAGGCGACGAGATCCCCTCACAGGCCCTCATCGACTATCTGTCGCCCCATCAAGCAAAGCTCATGACTCGTCGGGAATGTCGAACCGGACGCGTTCCCTGGTATGCCCTGCAATGGCCGAGAAAGCGGGAACGCTTCGACGGCGGCAAAATCCTTTTCCCCTACAAAGCGGAAAAAAACCGCTTCGCCTTCGACGACACCGGACTGTATTTCTCCGCTGACGTCTACGGCTATATTCCCGGCGTCATCGACCCCAAGGCGCTGTGCGTCCTTTTAAATTCCGCCTGTTATAACCTCTATGTTAAAACGGTCGCCAAAAAACTCGGCGGCCCCCTCTACGAATACTATCCCAACACCTTGCGCCGCCTGAGAATTCCGGCGCCGGAGGCAAGGATTTATGGCGAACTTAAGCCCTATTATGATATAATAAAAACTTCAAATCATACCGAGACGGCCATGGCCGAAGCCGAGGCCGTCATCGCGGAATCCTTCGCCTTTGACGAGGCGAAAATGCGACAAATCGGAGTCAAGCATGCAAAGCAGTTTTTTTGATCTGGAATATGAAAAACAGGCCGAAACAGCGGCGCCGCTGGCGTCCCGGATGCGCCCGACCACCCTCGACGGATTTGTGGGGCAGGGGCACATCGTCGGCAAGGGGAAGCTTCTCTCCCGGCTCATCGCAGCGGACAAGCTCACCTCCGCCATTTTCTACGGGCCGCCGGGAACGGGGAAGACCACCCTGGCGCGCATTGTCGCCCATCAAACCAAGGCGGCCTTTCACGTCTTAAACGCCGTCACCGCGGGGAAAAAAGACATTGAAGGCGTCATTGCCGCCGCCCGGGACAACATCGGCATGTATCACAAAAAGACCATTCTCTTCATCGACGAAATTCACCGCTTCAACAAAGCCCAGCAGGACGCCCTGCTGCCCAGCGTCGAGAAGGGGGACATCATTCTCATCGGCGCGACGACGGAAAATCCCTATTTCGAGATCAATCCCGCGTTGGTCTCCCGCTCCACCATCTTTGAGTTTCGCCGCCTGGAAGCCGGGGACGTGGCCAAAATTTTGGACAACGCCATCACCGACAAAGAAAAAGGCTACGGTGAGATGAACGTCGTCCTCACCGACGAGGCGAAAGCGCATCTGTGTACAGTCGCCGCCGGAGACGTGAGAAAAGCCCTCAACGCTCTGGAACTGGCCGTGCTCACCGGGGAGAAAAACGAGCGGGGAGAAATCGTCGTCGATCTGGACGCCGCCACCGAGTGCATCCAGACTAAAGCTTTGCAATACGACAAAAAAGGCGATAACCACTACGACACCATCTCCGCCTTCATCAAAAGCATCCGGGGCTCCGACCCCGACGCGGCGCTGTTTTGGATGGCCAAAATGCTCGACGCCGGGGAGGATCCCAAATTCATCGCCAGACGGATGGTCATCGCCGCCTCCGAAGACATCGGAAACGCCAATCCCATGGGCCTGGTGGTGGCCGTTGCCGCCGCCCGGGCCGTGGAGATGATCGGTCTGCCCGAAGCCCGTATCAATCTGGCCCAGGCCGTGACCTATCTCGCCGCGTCTCCCAAGAGCAACGCGGCGGTGATCGGCATCGACGAAGCGTCCCAGGCCGTCAGACACCGCTCCGACGGCAAGGTGCCGGCCCATTTGCGCGACGCCCATTACAGCGGCAGCGAGGCTTTGGGCCGGGGCGTGGACTACCGCTATCCCCATAATTATCCCGGGGGCTACACCCCTCAGCAATACCTGCCCGACGACCTCCAAGGCGAGCGCTTCTACCGCCCGACGGTCAACGGCAGCGAAAAAGCCATTGCCGAGCGCTTATCGCGCCTTAAAAACATCAAATAACACGCCGAAACCGGCAAAAAACAGTAAAGGAGAAAAGATTGCAAGTCAACGATACCCACAACGGATTTATCTTAAAAGAAAAACAGGCGATTGCCGAATTTAACGCCACGGCCTATGTCTTTGAATATGAAAAAACCGGCACCCCGGTGATCTATTTAAGCTGTCCCGACAACAACAAAGTGTTTCAAATCGCCTTTCGCACCCCCAACATGAAAAGCACCGGCGTGGCCCATATCCTCGAGCATTCGGTGCTCTGCGGCTCCCGCAGATACCCGGTCAAAGAGCCCTTCGTGGAGCTGGCCAAAGGCTCGATGAACACCTTCTTAAACGCCATGACCTATCCCGATAAAACCGTCTATCCCATCGCCAGCACCAACGACAAAGATTTCATGAACCTGATGGACGTCTATCTCGACGCCGTGTTTTATCCCGACATCGACAAAAAGCCCGAGATTTTCCTTCAGGAGGGATGGCACGATCACCTCGAAAACACGGATGATCCTCTGACCGTCAACGGCGTTGTCTACAACGAAATGAAAGGCGTCTACTCCGATCCCGAGCAAGTCGTCTCCCAGGCGGTCTACGAAGCCCTCTATCCCCAAAGCGTCTACGGCTTTGAGTCCGGGGGTCATCCCGATGATATTCCAACTCTGACCTATCGGGATTTTCTTGATTTTCATCACAATTTTTATCATCCTTCCAACGCCTTCATCTATTTTTACGGCGACGGCGATGTGCTAACCCACCTCGATTATCTGGCCGACAACTATCTCTCGGCGTTCTATTATCACCGGGTCGACAGCGTCATCGCCCTTCAGCCTCCCTTTGAGGAGACGGTCCGCCGGGAGACGGTTTATCCGGTCTCGCCGGAGGAAGAAGGAAATGCCGGAGATTACATCGCCTACGGTCGGGTTCTCGGATCGGATATGCCCTTTGACAGACGGTTAGCCTTCGATATCCTCTTTAATGTCCTCCTCGGCAATGACAGCGCGCCCCTCAAAAAAGCCATTTTGGATCTTGGCCTTTGCGAGGACATCGACTACTCCTATGTGACGGCTTTAAGACAGCCGAGTTTCACCCTGCTGCTCAAAAACGCCGACGCCTCCCGGGAGGCCGAAGCGAGGACAGTCATCCGGGAAACCCTCTCGAAGCTGGCTGCCGATGGCCTTGACCCGGCGGATGTGGCGGCGGCGGTCAATTCCGCTCTGTTTACCTTCAGAGAACAGGAATTCGGCACCACCCCCAAGGGACTCATTCTCGGCCTTGAAATGCTGGAAAACCAGCTTTACGACACCGATCCGCTGATTTGTCTCGGCTACGAAAAAGCCGTGGCCAACGTCAAAACAATGGCCGAAAACGGCGGGCTGGAGGCCCTTATCACCGATTGTCTTTTGGACAACCCCCACGGCGCCACCGTCATCGCGAAACCCGACGGGCTTTTGGCAAGCCGTCAGGCCGAAGCCTTCGCGGGCAAAATGGCCGAGCGAAAAGAAAACCTCTCTCCCGAGGACCTCAATCATCTCGTCCGTGAAACCGAAAAGCTCAAGGCCTATCAGGAAAAACCCGACTCTCCCGAGGCCCTGGCCACCATTCCCAAGCTCGCCTTGTCGGAGATCGATCCCAAGGCCAAGCGGTTTGATTTTGAGGAAGAATCCGTCGCCGGCAGAAGGCTGCTTTGGCATCCCTTAAAAACTGAGGGCATCACCCATTTAAGCCTCTATTTCGACACCGATGCCGTCGCCGCCGAGGATGTGCCGACTTTGTCCCTTCTCAACAAATTGCTGTTTCGTTTGGGCACGGCAAACCGCGATGTCACCGCGTTAAATCGGGACATCGACACCGATACCGGGGGCATCACCACGGTGTTAAGCCTCTTTCCCGACGTCACCGATCCCGAGGGCTTTACCACCAAGCTTCTCATCAAGGGAAAAGCCCTGGACGACAACGTGGACAAAATGTGTGAGATCATCACCGACGTCCTCACGGCCACCCGCTTTGACGACACGGCGCTTTTGACCAACATCCTTCGGGAACTCACTCTGGGCTTTGAAAACAAAATCATGACCGCCGGCAACGCCATCGCTGCCCAAAGGCTCAAGGCGCAATACAGCGGCACCGGCTGTGAGGCCGAGGCCATCAGCGGTCTGGATTTCTATCGCTTCATCAAAAAAGCGACGGTTGTCGAGGCCTTAACCGACGCCCTTGAGCGGATCTATCATCGCGTTCTTTTCGCCTCGGGACTGACGGTGAGTCTGGCTTGCGCGCCGGCCCAAAAGGAACGGGCCGTGAAAGCCATAACAAACCTCATCGACAAATTGCCCCGGGACGGCGCCGAAGGCGTTGCCCGGCATTACGCGCCAAAACGCCGCAACGAGGGCATTCTCACCCCGTCCAAAATCAATTACGCCGCCAAGGGCTTCAATTTAAAACGCCTTGGCTACGCTTATGACGGGGCCTTGTGCGTGCTCAAAAACTTCCTGGCAATGGATTATCTGTGGAATAACATCCGCATAAAAGGCGGCGCTTACGGTGCCGGCATGGCCTTGACCCGCGCCGGGGACATCGTCTTTTCGTCCTACCGCGATCCCCATGTGGGATCCACCTTCGCCGCCTTCGACGGCGTCGGCGCCTATTTGCGCGGGCTTGACCTCTCTCAAAGGGAGCTTGAAAAACAAATTATCGGCAGCATCTCCGCCAAGGATGTGCCTCTCTCCGAAGCCTTGACCGCCGCCGCCGCCGATTCCATGGCCTTCACCGGCCTCACCCAGGCGATGATCGACCGGGAAAGGGAAGAAATCCTCGGGACGACCGTGGCGGACCTTAAGGCTAAAGGAGAAATGATCGACGCGCTGATGGCGGAAAACGTCCTGTGCGCCGTCGGAAGCGAAGCCAAAATTAAAGAAAACGGAGAACTGTTCGATGCGCTTATCACCATCAATCAATAAAAAACTTGTTGCTCTTCTCTTTGTCCTCGGGGTGTGTCTTGCCCTGCCGTCCACGGCCTTGGCCGCTATGCCGGCCTTCGCGGAAAACGAGGCGGTCTATCTGGTGGACGAGGCGACGGGCTCGGTCCTCGTCGACCAAAACGGCAAGGAAAAATTCTATCCCGCCAGCACCACCAAAATGATGACAACCCTGGTCGCCCTGGATTACGTCGCCGACAAAATGGACAGCCGAGTCACCGTCGGCGATGAAGTGAATATGGTTGACTCAACCAGTTCCCTGGCGGAGATCAAACAAGGGGAATCCCTGACCTGGAAGGAATTGTTTTACGGCTTGTTGTTGCCCTCGGGCAACGACGCAGCCCTCACCATTGCCGTCAACGTCGCCCGCATGGCCACAAACGACAATAACCTCTCCAACGATCAGGCGTTAAAGCGCTTCGTTGAGATGATGAACGAAAAAGGCGATGAGATGGGCCTTGAAAATTATCATTTTGTCACGCCCCACGGCCTTCACGACGACAATCACTACATGACCGCCGAGGACATGCTTCTCATTTCCAGAGAAGCCCTCAAAAACAAGGACATCCGCGAGATTGTCAAATCCCCGACCTACAGCCATCAATCGACGACTCCCGGTGCCAGACCCTGGCGAAACACCAATTTCCTCGTGGTCGACAACGGCAGCGCAGCGCTGTTCGCCGACGTCTATCAAAACGGGCAAAATCCCCTTTACAACAAAGCCGCTACCGGTGTCAAAACCGGTTTTACCGACGAGGCCGGCCGTTGTCTGGTTTTCTCCGCCGAGGTCGACGGCAAAATGCTTTTGGGCGTCATCTTTAAAGCGGCGGACAACGATGCCCTCTACAACCAGGCCAACGCCGTCATCGAATCCCTCAAAAACGATTATGAGCAGGTGACCTGGACCGATGAGAACAACATGATGCCCGCGGTGACCATCAAAGGCAATCATTTCTTTGACGGCAATCGCCTAAAACTCACAACGGTCAGTGCCGCCGCTTCCACCGTTCCCAAGGACAACAAATCCCATTACGTCACAAATGTCACCTTAAACGAAACCTTGCTTCAAAAAGAGGATGACGAACACTACAAAATCCTCGGGGATATCGAGGAAGGGCAGGAGATCGGCGCGCTGGAAATCAAAGCCGACGGCAAAGTTTATCAGAGTTATCCGCTCTACGCCGGCAACAAAATGCGGCCGAGAAACATCGTTGACTTCTTGTTCTGGGCCCTCATCATCGCCCTCATCGTCGCCTTCATCGTCCTGGCCCGCATGTTCTTCGTCTCGAGAAACAACAAAAAACGAGGCGGCAAAATCCCGTCATCCAAAGGTAAAAAACGATAAAAACACAACAGCACACCATGAAAAAAACACCGGAACTTTTGGCACCGGCGGGGGATAGGGCCTGCGTCAAAGCGGCCCTGGCCGCCGGCGCCGACGCGGTCTATTTCGGCGGAAATCTCTTTAACGCCCGAATGAAAGCCCGCAATTTCACCCGGGAAGACATGGCGGAGATCATCGCGATCTGCCATCATAACGGCGTGAAATGCTATTTGACGTTAAACACCCTCATTTTGCAAAGGGAATGGCCCGAGCTCGCGCGCTACGTCGCCGAGCTTTCAACCCTCGGCCTGGACGGGCTTATCGTTCAGGATCCGGGACTCATTTTCTACTTAACAAATTATTATCCCGAACTTTCTCTTCAGACCAGCACCCAGGCGTCTCTGGCCGGTTTGGAAGGCGTTCGCTTTTTCGAGGACTTGGGTTTTTCGCGGGTGGTTCTCCCCAGGGAAATGCCCCTGTCCGAAGTCAAAACCATTGCCGAGAACACCGACGTGGAGATCAAAATCTTCAATCACGGCGCCATGTGCTATTGCCGTTCGGGGCAATGCCTGATGAGCTCGCTCATCGGAGCCCGTAGCGGCAATCGGGGCCTTTGCGCCCAGCCCTGCCGCAAAAAATACGCCCTGATCAAAGACGGTGAGGAAAAGCCTTATGCCTATCGCCTCTCGATGAAGGACTTAAACACCGTCCGGCACATGCCGGAGATCATCGACGCCAGAGTCGGCGCGCTCAAAATCGAAGGGCGTCTTAAAAGCCCCGAATACATCTACGCCGTGGTGTCGGCCTACAGACAGGCCCTGACCCTCGCCGAAGACGGGAAAAATAGAAAAGCCGGTGAAAAAGCGCTCGACAAGGCCTCCGAAGACATGGCGGCGGTGTTTCACCGGGGCTTTACCCAAGGCCGCCTTTTTGAGGAATACGACGTCATCAATCCGACGATCCAAAAACACTACGGCCGTTTAATCGGGACGGTTAAAGCCTGTTCGCGGGGACGGCTGACCATTGCCCTGAACAAAGGCGAGAGCCTTTCCGTGGGAGACGGCCTGGCTTTTGGGACGACGGCGGACACCGGCACCCGGGTTGACAAAATCATCTCGGCGCACGGCGGTGAGGCCGTTATCCCCGTCAGAATCCGCCTTCAAAAAGGCCAAAAGGTCTACCGCAATTATGACGCGGCTCTCAATGAAAAAATTCAAAAGCGCATCGAAACCGCGCCGATCAAAACTAAGATTCCCGCGGAATTAAACCTGACCTTTAAAGCAGGGCGCGCCGTCAAATACCGGGTCACAACACCGGAGCGCGTCCTCGAGGGAGACATGCCCGACATCATTCCGGGACAGGCCCAAAGCAGACCCCTTACCGAAGCGCTCATCACGGCGCAGATGAAAAAAACCGGAGATAGTCTCTATTGTTTTTCGACCATCACAGCGGCGATTGAAGGCGAACCCTTTCTGTCCAAAAAAGAGCTCAACGCCGTCAGACGGGAAATTCTCGCCCGGCTCTCCGAAACCAAATCGACGCCCAAGACCATGCCCGAGCTTTCGATACCGGCCCCGTACGGCCATATCGGAAAGCCCAAAATCGCCGTCAGTCTTCTCAAAAAAGAAGATTTCTCACGGCTTTGGCCGCTTCCCGTCGACGAGTGGATAATCCCCCTCGAGTCACCGGCGGATATTGACGGTTTAAAGCCCTTGATTGCGAGCGCCCACAGCGAAGGTCAGCGCGTCGTTCTGGCCTTTCCCCAGGTGATGAACACGGCAGAGACCCACGCGTTTCGATCGCGCTTGGATGAGATTTCGGCGCTCGGGCCCGACGGATTTTTGGCCCGGGATTATGAGGCTTTCGCCCTTTTAAGATCCCGGAAGTTTCGCCCCGAAATCGACGCGACGATGCACGTCGCAAACGCCGTTTCCGCCGCGGCTTTTGAAGCTTGGGGAGCCTCAGCCGTCACCTTATCCGTCGAAACAGACCATCGCAACATGCGGGAGGTTATCGCGAAAAGTCCGCTGCCCGTCACCGTGGTCGTCTACGGCCGACTCCAGATCATGATCTCTGATCACTGCCTGCTCGACTGCGAACACAAAAACTGCCCGAACTGCAAAAAACAAGGACATTTCATCCTAAAAGACGAGCGGGGCGCCTGTTTTCCCGGATATCGGGATGGCCGGGGAAAGACGCGGCTTTTCAATTCCGCCACCTTAAGGCTCACGTCGCGAGATTTAAAGCCGGTGAGCGACGCCGCCAAATATCGCCTGGACATCACCGACGAGACGCGGGAGGAAGCGCGTTTAGCCATCCTCGCCCTCACGGCGAATGAGAAAAACCATCCCTCGGCCATCTCCGATAACCGTCAACCGGACAGGAGATACACGAAAGGAAATTATGATAGAGGTGTGAAATAACGATGAACGAAAGAAGTCTTAAAGTACTTGAATATTTCAAGCTTTTAAACCAATTGGAAAGTTATTGCCACACCGACGGGGGAAAAGCCAAAGCCCTTGCCCTTCGTCCCGAAACCGGCAAGGCCGTGATTGCTCATATCACCGACCAAACCGAGGAGGCGCTTCAGATGACTTTGCGATGCGGCCATATTCCCATCGGGCATTTCACGCCGATTGATGACGACGTCGCCAGGGCCAAAATCGGCTCGGTGCTGTCCATGAAGGCGCTGCTGGCCATTGCCTCCATGCTGGCCATCGCCGAGGATGTGGTGGCCTATTACGACGAGGACACCGAAAGGGCAACCTTGAAGGCCACGGCATCGGTCTTTGAGGCCGTTGACCCTCTCAGCCATCTCAAAGATGAAATCCGAAAAAAAATCCTCTCCGAAGATGAAATGGCGGACAATGCCTCCCGCGAGCTCTATCGCATTCGCAAAGAGATTATTTCCAAAAACGCGCGCATCAGCGAGCGTCTCAATCGCATCGTCACGTCGCCTTCTTACGAGAAAATATTGCAAGAGCGCATCGTCACCATGCGGGGCAATCGCTATGTGGTGCCCGTTAAACAGGAATACCGCAACCGTCTTCCAGGGATGGTGTTAGACAAATCCGCCACGGGTCAGACGGTCTTCATTGAGCCGATGAGCGTCGTCAGCCTCAACAACGAGCTCAAAGAGCTGGCCATCGAGGAGGAAAAAGAAATCGGGCGCATCTTAAAAGCCCTGACGGGGAAAATCGCCCAATACGCCCTGGCCTTAACGGCGACGGAGGACATGCTCGTTGAACTAGACTTCATTTTTGCCAAGGCGTCTTTGGCTTTGGACATGAACGCCAATCGCGTGGCCATCGGCGGCAAAGAGTCGATTTGTTTTTATAAAGCCGTCCATCCCCTTCTCGATCCCAAAACCGCTGTCGCCTCGGATATCATCATGGCCAAGGATATCGACACCATCGTCATCACGGGGCCCAACACCGGGGGAAAAACCGTCACCTTAAAAACCATCGGTTTGCTTTCGGCCATGGTGCAAGCCGGACTGTTCGCGCCGGTGGCCGAGCACAGCAGCATGCGGATTTTCAACAACATCTTTGCCGATATCGGCGATGAGCAGAGCATCGAACAAAGTCTGTCCACTTTTTCCGCCCATATGAAAAACATCGTCGACATTGTCGCCGAGGCCGGGCCTGACGATCTGGTGCTCTTCGATGAACTCGGCGCCGGGACGGACCCGACGGAAGGCGCTGCCTTGGCCGCGGCCATTTTGGACACGCTCCATGCCCGGCAGGTCACATCTGTGGCGACCACCCATTACAGTGAGCTCAAGGCCTACGCCCTGGTTACCGAAGGCGTGGTCAACGCCTCGGTCGAATTTGACGTGACCACTTTAAGGCCGACCTACAAACTCAATATCGGCGTTCCGGGGCGCTCCAACGCCTTTGAAATCGCGGCCCGCCTGGGCCTAAAGGACGATATCATCAAAGAGGCCCGGGGCATGATCCATCACGACGCCGTTCAATTTGAGGATACGCTGTCGGAAATCGAGGAAGCCCGCAGCGAATACGAAAAGCGCGCGGAACAAATTCGAAAGCGTGAAGCGGAAATCGAGGAAATTCGCCGGGATGCCGAAAAAGAACGGGCGAAAACCGAAGCCGAATGCCGGCGTATGATTGAGGAAGCCGGGCGGAAGGCCGACGAGATGATCCGGGAGACCCGGGACAAAACTGAAGCGATTTACAAAGAAATCCGCGCGATTCAGGAAAGCACCACTGCTGGCGTCACCGATAACAAAGTCCTCGAGGAACTTAGAAAAGACATTCGTCATCAGGCCGACGTCGTCGACGAAGGCTACAGCGACGCCAAAGAACGCTTTACGACCGCCGGCGAGCAGGCTGAAATGACCGTGGGGATGAAAGTCCGCGTCAATAATCTCGGACAAAAAGGCGAGATTCTATCTATCAGTGAAAAAGACAAACAGGCAATGGTGGGAATCGGCGGCATGAAAATCAAAGTTGACCTCACCCAATTGACACCGGTCAAGGAAACCGCTCCCCAAAAGAAAAAGACCGCTAGGCCTCAAAAACCGCCCAAAAAACCCGAGGCGTCGGGTAAACCAAAGGTCATCACCAAACGCTTTGACATGCGGGGGCAAACCGTTGAGGAAGGCATCTACATGCTTGAGAAAATCCTCTCCGATTGCATCGTCACCGGGGTCAGCGATTTTGTGCTCATTCACGGCAAAGGCACCGGCAAGCTCAGACAGGCCATCCGTGACTATTTAAAACAATCGCCCCTCATCGAGAGCTATCGAAACGGCACGCCGGCTGAAGGAGAGACCGGCGTCACCGTCGTGAGTCTGAAATAAAAAACGCGAAAAACCGAAGAGGCCATACGATCAACAAAATAGACTCATATATGGCATGCTTTTTAATTGAAATAGCTTAAAGTCAATAAAAATTTAAGATTTAACCATTATAATAAAAATGAAACTATGATTTAATATTTGGGAAGGTATGAAACATGAAGATGAGTGACAGTCAGTTGGTGGATAAAATCCAATCGGTTGGTCTTCGCGCGACACCTCAGAGAATTCAACTATTACGTTTATTATCGGAAACCGATACGCATCCGTCGGCGGAGATGTTAATCAATATGGCCAAAGATGCCGGCTATAATATATCTGTCGGCACGGTCTACAACGCACTGGAATGTTTTGAGCAAAAGGGGCTTATCCGTCGTGTCCATGACAATACGGAAATTATGCGCTACGATGCCAAAACCGGTTTTCATGTGCACATCGTCGACCAGAAAACCAGAGAAATCTACGACCTTCGGGACGAAGAACTCGAAGAGATCATTCAGGAGCATCTCAGAAAGAAAATGCCGGCCAATTATGACATCAACCTGTTGGATGTGACGGTATACGCCGATAAATATATTTCATAAAAAGACAGAAAAGAAGGAAAACAACATGACGAACACAACACAAATTCAAATCACAATGGCCGATGGCGGCACAATCAAAGCGGAACTCTATCCCGATATCGCACCGAAAACCGTTGCCAATTTTGTCAAACTAATCTCGGAAGAATTTTATGACGGCCTCATTTTTCACCGCGTTATCCCGGGATTTATGATTCAGGGCGGATGCCCCAATGGCAACGGCATGGGAGGACCGGGCTACACCATTCCCGGCGAATTTACTGCCAACGGCTTTGAAAACAACTTAAAACACGAACGCGGCGTCCTGTCCATGGCTCGGGCGATGGATCCCGATTCCGCCGGTTCCCAGTTTTTCATCATGACCCAGAAATCACCCCATCTCGATGGCCAATACGCGGCCTTCGGACAGGTGACCGACGGCATGGATGTGGTTGACCGCATTGTGAACGCCCCCAGAGACGTCATGGACAAACCGCTGGAAGACCAAAAAATAGCTTCGATTCGCGTCATTGATTAACGGTTCATCAAACCAAAGACAACCGTTCTACCTGATGGCTCGACCACCGCAACCCTCGTTGCGGTTTTCTTATTTTGGACCGATAAAGAGCAGAGATCTGAAGAGCCAATCGCCGGGAGATTTTTAAAAGAAACAGTCATAAAATGCAAGTCCCGCGGCCGATGACCTTTCTTGATATTGAAAAAACGAGTCGGATTCGTTAAAATAATATTGCGTGTCGGAAATCCCGGCATTAAAAGCAAATTTGCATGACGGGACACAGCCAATCCCGTGATGCGCAGAGGAGTATCAATTGAGCATATCATTAACCGGAAGAAATTTTTTAACCCTTCGGGACTTCACGCCGGAGGAGATCAGATATTTAATTGACTACGCGGCGGCGCTAAAAACAAAAAAACGCGCGGGCAGCGACAGACAGCTTTTAAAGGGAAAGAACATCATTTTGATTTTCGAGAAAAGCTCAACCCGAACCCGTTGCGCCTTTGAAACCGCCGCCTATGACGAAGGGGCCCATGTGACATTCCTTAGCAACAGCCAAATGGGCAAAAAAGAATCCCTGGAAGACACGGCGAAAGTTCTCGGCCGTTTCTATGACGGCATTGAGTTTCGCGGATTCAAACAGGAAACCGTTGAAGCCTTGGCCGAATTTTCCGGCGTTCGGGTATGGAACGGTTTAACCGACACCTATCATCCGACCCAGATTCTCGCGGACATGCTCACCATTAAAGAGCATTTCGGTACTTTGGCCGGCAGAAAACTGGTATTCGCCGGGGATGCCCGCAACAACATGGGCAATTCCTTGATGATCGGCTGCGCTAAACTCGGCATGCACTTTGTCGCTTTGGCTCCCGGTGCCCTCTATCCCGACAAAGCCCTGACCGAGGAGATGGCGGCTTTGGCCGAAAAAACCGGCGGAAGCGTCACCGTCACGTCGTCCATCGACGAAGCCGTTCGGGGCGCCGATGTCATCTACACCGACGTGTGGGCCTCGATGGGAGAAGAAGCCGAGTTTGACAACCGCGTCAAACTGCTCTCACCCTATCAGGTCAACGCGGAAATGATTGAAAAAACAGGCAATCCCGATGTGATCTTTTTGCATTGCTTACCGGCGGTTCACGATACCGAAACCGACATGGGCAAATTGGCTTTCGATAAATTCGGCTTATCCGCTATGGAAGTCACCGATGAGGTGTTCCGCGCCCCTTATTCCAAGGTTTTTGACGAAGCCGAAAACAGAATGCACACCATCAAAGCCGTGATGTGCGCGACTTTGGTGGAAACCGCCATCGGAGAAGACGGCAAGCCCATCGTTGACTGATCATCATTTTTACAGACAAAATCATACCATATTCGCAAGAGGAGAGAATCAAGATGATACTCAGAGGAATTAAAGAACTCCAAAACGGCTCCGATGTTCGGGGCATCGCCATGAACGGCATCATCGGGGAAAAACCCAATTTTGATCCTAATATGGCCAGCAAAATCGCTTACACCTTCGCCACTTGGCTCAAGGAGAAAACCGGAAAAGAAACCCTGACCGTCTCCGTCGGGCACGACAGCAGACTGACAGCCGCGGATTTTGACACGGCGTGCTGCATGGGACTCATCTGGGCCGGGGTGCAGGTTTATGACTGCGGGATGGCCACGACGCCTTCGATGTTTATGACCATCGTCGATCCCGACATGCAGTGCGACGGGGCGATTATGATTACGGCCAGCCATCTGCCTTTTAACCGAAACGGCCTCAAATTTTTCACCAAAGACGGCGGCATGGAAAAGGATGACCTTGCCGAGATTTTGGCTAGGGCCGAAGAAATCGAAACGCCCTTAAACACCCTTGGCAGACGTCAGGCACATCCTTATTTACTGACTTATTCGGAACAGATCGTGTCGCTTATTCGTGAACGGACTGGGATGACGGAGCCCTTGAAAGGCGCTCACATCATCGTGGATGCCGGAAACGGCGCCGGCGGTTTTTTCGTCGAAAAGGTTTTGGACGTTCTCGGCGCCGACACGACGGGAAGCCAATTTTTGGAACCCGACGGTCTTTTCCCCAATCACGCGCCCAACCCCGAGGATCCCGAGGCCATCGCTTCTGTTTGTAAGGCGGTGGTGGACAGCGGCGCGGACATGGGCATCATTTTCGACACCGATGTGGACCGCTCGGCCATCATCGACGAAACGGGAAAACCCATCAATCGCAATGCCTTCATTGCCTTTATGGCTAAAATGATCTTAAGTCAAAATCCCGGAACAACCATTGTTACTGACTCTATTACATCCACCGGACTCACAAAATACATTGAAGATTTGGGCGGAACGCATCACCGGTTTAAACGTGGTTATAAAAATGTCATCAACGAAGCCATCCGTCTCAATGCCGAAGGGCAGGAGACCCATTTGGCGATGGAAACCAGCGGTCACGGCGCCATAAAAGAAAATTATTTTCTGGATGACGGCGCCTATCTCGCGACGATGGCCCTCATCGAATATACCAAGCTTCACGCCGAAGGCAAAAAGCTTTCCGAGTATCTGATTGATCTTCAGGAACCAGCGGAGGCGGTTGAAGTGCGGTACGTCATTGATGCCGAAGACTTTAAAAGCTATGGTGCCGACGTCCTCAAGGATTTCAGCGATTTCGCGGCGCAACAACCGGGTTGGGAAGTCGTCGCGCCCAATTACGAAGGGGTTCGCGTGGCCTGTGATGAAGAACACGGCAACGGCTGGTGCCTGCTTAGAATGTCTCTTCACGAACCCAAAATGCCATTGAACATTGAATCCGACAGCGAAGGCGGCTGCGCGTTGATCAAATCGGTAATTGATCGCTTTACTGAGGCGCATCCCGAACTTAAAGCGTAATGATGTTTATTACAACACAATAAAAAAGCCCAAAACGGGCTTTTTTTGTTTGCTTATTCGTTTTGTTAAGTCACCAAACAGTTTGATGATTGAATCGTATAGCAATCGAATTGTTAAATCATAAAATAATCAGTAGGCGACGACAATACCGCCGCGATCGGCGTACACCGTTGACAAACCGCTGGATTCAAAAATGACGATGTCTTTAAAATCGGTCAGCTCTTCGAGCTGGGCTTTTAAGGACTCGGCTGTGTCCCGGGCATTGACATGGGTGATGGCGAAAATGCGGTCTTTCGCGGAATCGACTTCGTCGGCGACAATTTGCGCCAGACGTCTGAAGGATTTTTTCTTTCCGCGGACCTTTTCCTTCAATTCGATTTCGCCGTTGACGCCCATCATGATCGGAGAGATTTTGAGGAGTTTTCCGACCAGGGCGACCCCCGGTTTGATGCGCCCGTTTTTGACCAGATTATCCATGCTGTTTAAGATGAAAAAGGTGGACATGCCGTGAATGTAATCCCGGGTCAGCGGCGCGATTTCCTCGGGTTTGAGGCCCTTGTGAAGCAATTCGGCGATTTTGATGCCGACCAGGTTTTCACCACAGGCGGCGCTTAGACTGTTGAGCACAAAAACACGATCGCCGTATCCTTTTTCGTCGGCCATTTGTTTGGCGGTCATCGCCGAATTGTAAGAACCGCTGAGTTTGCTGGAAATGGTTACGATGAAATTGAATTTGGCGGGGTCGATGGCTTGAAAAAACGCTTCAGGAGAGGGACATGCCGTGCCGATTTTGTTTTTGGTCATTTGCATTTTATCGATGAGCCAAGTGGTGTTGATATTTTCGTCAATGATTTCATTGTCGTCGATTAAAATGCTGAAAGGTACCCGAGCGTACTCAATGTCCGGATCCAGCATTGAATCGTTGAAATCGTAGCAGCTGTCGACAATTATTTTGGTTTCCATATCAATTCTCTCTTCAATTCTATTGATTTTGCCGTGATGCAGGCATCACGACAGGGGATATTGCTTATCGATGGGTCGATGGGTAAACTGTTTTTTGCCGTCGGCATAATCGGCGACAATCTGTCCGTCTCCGATTAAAATATATTTGGTGCTGACGAGACCGTCAAGACCGACGGGTCCCCGGGCATGGAGTTTGGAGGTGGAGATGCCGACTTCGGCGCCGAAGCCGAAGCGGTAACCGTCGGCAAAGCGCGTGGAGCAATTGACGAAGACATCGGCGGAATCCACGAGGGAACAGAATCGCGCCGCGTTAGCCGTGTTTTCGGTGACGATGGTGTCGGTGTGTCCTGAGCCGTAACGGTTGATGTGGGCGATGGCGTCGTCCAAGGAATCAACGATTTTGACCGAGAGGACGTAATCGAGATATTCGGTTTTCCAATCGTCTTCCGTCGCGGCTTGAGCCGTGATGATTGTCCGTACTTTCTCGTCTCCGATGAGTTTGACTTGGGCTTTGGCAAAGGCCTCGCTCAGGGCGGGGAGCACAGACGGGGCGATTTTTTCGTGAATCAGGAGCGTCTCCATGGCGTTGCATACCGAAACGTATTGGGTTTTGGCGTCAACGGCGATGGCCAGGGCTTTTTCGAGGTCGGCGTCCTCATCGATATAGACATGACAAATACCGTCGGCGTGGCCCATGACGGGGATTTTAGTGTGCTCCATGATGTAGCGCACAAAGGCATTTGATCCCCGGGGAATGAGCAGATCAATATACTCGTCGAGGGCCAAAATGGCGTTCACGTTTTCTCTGCTTTCCAAATTGTAGATCCAGCCTTCGGGCATGCCGGCGTCTCGAGCGGCGTCATGAATGATCTCAAAGAGGACGCGGTTGGTTAGAAGCGCTTCTTTGCCGCCTTTGAGCATGACGGCGTTGCCGGATTTGAGGCAAAGGGTGGATATTTGAACGAAGGCGTCGGGACGGGACTCAAAAATCACGCCGATCACGCCGATGGCCGTGGTCACCTGATAGAGGGTAAGACCCTCGTCGAGCTCGGAGGCTTTGAGGGTTTTGCCCAGGGGATCGGGCAGTTTGATTAAGTCGTCGATGCCTTTGATGACGTCTTTGATTTTGTCATCGCCAAAACGCAGGCGCTTTAAAAGGGGATCTGACAGGTTTTCCGCTTTGCCCCGCTCGATGTCCTGCTCGTTGGCCTCGATGATTTTTTGCCGGTTTTGATCAAGGGCATCCGCGACGGCCCGAAGGGCGCGGTTTCTGTCGGCTTCGGATTTTGCCGAGAGGGTAATGCCGGCGTCTTTAGCCGCAATGCCGGCCATTTCGATGGTTTGAGTTGATGTTACCATGAGTACTCCTCCTTTTTCGAGAGAGGTGATAAAAGAAAACCGGTCTCACCGGTTTTAATGGTTAATGGGCAATCAATCGCTTGGTTATCGGGACGGTTTCACTTTTATCATGAAGGGTTTTTCGGGATTGTCCCGGGTGAGCGCTGTTTGTTTCGCCTTGAGGCGTGGGCGTGTCCCGGAGGAGATGCTTCATTTTGCCTCCGCGCTTTATTTGTGATAGGTCTCGTGATGATTGATTTTGAAGGCGCGGTAGATCTGTTCTAAAAGCATCATGCGAAAAAGCTGATGGGGAAAGGTCATATCCGAGAAGGATAACCGAAAATCGACAGCTTTTTTCACCTGAGGGGAGAGCCCGTAAGAGCCGCCGATAATAAAAATAAATTCCGCGATACCGTGAACGGCTTGGGTGTCCATCATATCCGCGAAGGCCCGGGAGGTCATTTTTTTTCCTTCAATATCCAAAGCGATGGTGTACGCTTCTTTTTTGAGGTGTTTTAAAATGTCAAGACCTTCGGATTCAATGACTTTGTTGATGTCGGAAGGGGATTCGCTGACGGGAGATCTGTCTTTGATCTCAATGATATTGACTTTCGCGAAACGCGACAACCGCTTTAAGTATTCGCTAATCCCGTCCCGTAAATATTTCTCTTTTATTTTGCCGACGGCGATGATCGTGATTTTCAATGAGGCGTCGGATTAGAAACGAAAACCGTACATGGCGATCATCCCGACGATCAGGGCGCCGACGAGGACCAAAGCGCCGATACGATAGATGGTTTTGGTGCCGCCTTTTTCTTTGTATTCACGTTTCTCTTTGGTGTAGTTGCTGTTTTTTCTTTTTCTTTTGTTAGCCATGATAATTCCTTTCTTATGACATTCTGACGTATTTTACAAATTAAAGCTTAATTTTGGCTGACAATTCATCTGAAATTTGATGATTGTTGATTTTGACGGCGCTTTTTTTGATGGACCGGACAAAGGGATTTGGAGGACGCCCGCTTTCAATCAGTTCAAGACACGAGGGTGATCCTTTTGTGAGAGAAAGGCTTTGGCGTTTTAATAAGGATGAGCGACTATCCGCCGCGATGTTTTTGTCCCGGTTCTTTTCTCGATGGCCGTCCGCATCTCCGGCCGGTCTTTTGCTGGATTATTTTCCTTAAACTTTTATGATCCGGTCGCGTTATTGGTCAGAGCCGTTTTTTTCTTCGGTTTTGGTTTGCGTCTCGGGGTGATCCTCGGGGAACATTTCCGGATGCTGCTCGCGGTATTCCCGGCGCATTTCCTCGACGATTCGGCGGGTTTCCTCTTCTTCGTCGATTTCGTTTTGGCGCAGCATGGCGACGTAGTCGGTGAACATCGCGGGGGCTTGGGCGGTTTCGCCTTCTTCGAGCATGTCGCCGTAGACTTCGGCGAAAAGGGCGCGTTCCGACGGTCCCTCAAAGTCGATGGCAACGACGCCTTGATGAAGACCTAAAAGCATTTCGCCGCCGGCCACCATGACCTGGAGGGTTTTTCCCACGGCGGAGGCTTTGAGTCCCGAAGTGGCCGGGCCTGTCCATTGCATGCCGTCATAGCGGGGCATAATGTGTCCCCAGCGGTGCATGAAGTCATATTCGGCTTTTTTATTATCGACATCGATCATCGTGAGGCCGACGGTGGTGTCCGGGGCATAGAGGCAAAGCATGCCGTTTTTAAGGCGACTTTCGGCGACATATGCCTTGACAATGTCGGTGATATCCACGAGATTATCTTTCTTGGTAAAAGAAATATCTAATTTTTTCATAAATCTCCTTAAAAAATACTTGATTTAAAAACAAAACTATATTACAATAAACATCGTTGATTTGCAACAGAATAATTTAATCGGGGTGTGGCTCAGTTTGGTAGAGCGCATGGTTCGGGACCATGAGGCCGGAGGTTCAAATCCTCTCACTCCGACCATTTTAAAAAGGTTGACGACAGGCCATGACGGCTTGTCGTTTTTTTATATCATTCATCGTCTTTTTCCGGCGCGTCATCTGAGGGTGATCTTGTCAAAATGGACAAATTGACAGCGGAAACGCTCTTGAACTTTTGGCTTTATCGGCCTGAGACCTTGTTTATTATATATTGGAGAAGAAAAATGCGAAATCCCAATGATCTTTTTAACACGGATGCCCTGGGGCAGTTGTCCCCAGAGGAAATTTTGGAGGGCGGCATCGGCATTGAGCGGGAAGGCCTCCGGGTGAACGGGCGCGGAGAGTTGGCTTTGACGCCCCATCCCGCGGTTTTTGAGCCGAAGTTAACCAATCCTTATGTGACGACGGATTTTTCCGAGAGTCAAATTGAGATTGTGACACCGACAGGCTCATCTCCCGAAGAAATCTACCATTTGCTTTCGGCGTTGACGACGGCGGTCCATCAACACTTAAACGAAGGGGAACTCTATTGGCCTCAGTCGGTGCCCGGCATTGTCCCGGAGGAGGATCTCATTCCCATCGCCGATTACGGAAGCGGGGAGGCGGCCCGCAAGGCCATGGCCTACAGAGAGGGCCTTGCCCGGCGTTACGGCAAGAAAAAACAGCTGATTTCGGGCATTCATTTTAATTTTTCTTTTTCCGACGCGACGTTAAAAAAATTATGGGCGCCCCATCAAAAGGAGATGACGTTTAAAGATTATAAAAACGGCGTGTACTTAAAAATCGTCCGCAATTATCTGCGCCACCGCTGGTTTGTCATCTATTTGATGAGCGCCTCCGTGGGGGCCGACGACAGCTTCACCTCAACCTGTCTGTCATCCCTTTCCCGACGGGACGGTCACGGCGCTTCCTATTGGGAATACGGCATGTCCCTTCGCAATTCCGATTGCGGCTACCGAAACATCAATCCCTTGTTTCCTCGCTATGACAGCGTCGCGCATTTTACCTCGGATATTCGCGCCTACATTAAAGGCGGCCTGCTCTCGGAGGCCAAGGAGCTCTACACCCAAATCCGGATGAAGCCGAAGGATGTGGGAAATCTTTTGGATTCTCTGGAGGAGGACGGCATTCAATACGTCGAGACCCGCACCATTGATTTAAATCCCTTTGATCCCTGCGGAATTGCCGAGGATGATATCGCTTTTATGCGCCTGTTCATGATTTATCTTTTCGCCGTCCCCGAAACGCCTTACGAAAACTGGCAAATCGAGGGGCTGACCAACGAAAACAGCGTGTCGACCCGGGGACTCGATCCGGGGCTTTCCCTTCAGCAAGACGGCGAGTCGATCAATCTGTTTTGCCGGGCAAAGCAAATCATCCGGGAGATGCAGCGCTTAAACCGGCAGTTGAATCTGGGCTGCGGCGACATCATTAAAAAGGCCGCCTGCCGCGTGGATTACCCCGACCGCACTTACGCCAGACGCTTGATGCGCCTGATAGAGGAGGAGGGCTATCTGGCCGGACAGCTTCGCCTGGCAAAATCCTATCACATTGATTTTGTCTCGCGCCCCGCGCCTGATGATCCGACCATTCAAACGATGTTAAACAAAACCTTGACCGGAGGACAAACCCATTGAAAACCGACTACACCTATGAGAGACGCGTCGCCTGCTATGATTGCCTGGGCAATCACCTGATTTCGCCGGTTCGCGTCCTGGATTATTTTCAGCAGAGCAGTCATGAGCAGAGCGAGGCTTTGGGCGTGGGGCAATCGTTTTTGACGTCTCACGGACTCAGCTGGGTGCTCATTAAATATCACGTTGATTTTGATGATTATCCGGCCTGCGACGACAGAGTCACGGTGATGACCGACGCCAAAGCCGTCAAAAGCTTTTTCTCTCAGCGGCGTTTTGCCTTGTTTAACGCCGGGGGAGAACTCCTCATCGACGCCAAAACCCAATGGGCGATGCTCGACAGAAAAACCGGAGAGATGCTTCGCCTGGAGCAAGTCCCCGAAAACGACGTTTACGGCGTCACGGGCAACCCCTATCCCTACCGTTTTCCGAAAATCAAACGGCTTGGGGATCATACTTTTTCGGACACCGTGAAGGTGCAGATCGGTGACATCGATTTTAACGGCCATGTCAATCACGTCAACTATTTCAACTGGGCGCTGATGCCGGTGGCGGCCCGTCTGGCCGCCGGGGAACGGGTGAAAACCCTCGATATTTATTTTAAACAGCAGGCCTTTTTGGAGGACACGCTGACGGTTCGGGGCGTGATGTTAGACGAGAACACCCTGCGGGCGGACATCGTCAGAGACGAGGAAATCATCTGCGAAAACAAAATTGTTTTGGCCTGAAAAACGGCCATTTCCTTTGGGAATCATCCCGACGTTGACGGGGGGATTTATGCCGGGCGGTCATGCTTTTTTTGAAATACATGGATAAAACCCACCCGGAAACCCTTGAGTTTTGGCGCCGTTTATAGAATAATAAACACAAGTTTAGAGAAGTAAGGAGAGTTCAATGGATAAACAAACCATGATCGAGCAAGCCAAGGAGCACTTCGGCAAAATCATCGAAGATCAATTGGCGCGAATTGAAAATATGAAAAACGAAGGCGATTTCGTCGACTATCAAAGCAAGGACGAAATTGTCATCGGTGTTGTGGGCGGCGACGGTATCGGCCCTTTCATCACCAAGGAAGCGGAAAAAGTCCTGGCCTTCCTGCTCAAGGACGATATTGACGCCGGTAAGATCAAGCTCAAAGAAATTGACGGCTTGACCATTGAAAACCGCGTGGCCTGCGGCAAAGCGATTCCCGATGACGTGATGGAAGAGCTCAAAGCCTGCGACGTCATCCTCAAAGGACCGACCACCACGCCCCGCAAAGGCGACGGCATGCCCAACATCGAAAGCGCCAACGTCGCCATGCGCAAGGCCCTTGATTTGTTTGCCAACGTGCGTCCGGTGTCCGTGCCCGAACAAGGCATCGACTGGACATTTTATCGTGAAAACACCGAAGGCGGTTATGCCGTCGGCAGTCAGGGCGTCAACGTCAATGACGATTTGGCCATCGACTTTACGGTGGCGACCCAGGGCGGCAGCGAACGCATTATCCGCGCGGCCTTCGAATACGCCAAAAATTCCGGGAAAAATAAGGTCACGGTGGTGACCAAAGCCAACGTCATCAAAACCACCGACGGCAAATTCCTCGACACCGCGAAAAAAATCGCTGAAGAATATCCCGAAGTGGAAATGGACGACTGGTACATCGACATCATGACGGCCAAGCTCGTTGACGAAAAAAGAAGAACCCAGTTTAAGGTGCTGGTGCTGCCCAATTTGTACGGGGATATTTTGACCGACGAAGCGGCGGAATTCCAAGGTGGCGTCGGAACCGCGGGCTCTGCCAATATCGGCAAGCGTTACGCCATGTTTGAAGCCATTCACGGCTCCGCGCCCCGAATGGTCGACGAAGGCCGCGCTCAGTACGCGGATCCCTGCAGCATCATTCGCGCGGCGGGAATGCTCCTCGATCATATCGGCTATGCCGACGAGGCGAAACGCCTGCAAATGGCGCTGGATATCTGCGGTCAATACGAGAAAAAATTAGTACTCACCGGCAGAGACACGGGAGCCACCGGCGCCGAATACGCCGAATACCTGATGGACACCCTCTCCAGAGAAGATTTGGAAGACGTCTATCAAAGTTATCAACAATAATCATCGGTTCGTCACGGGACGGACGTCTCATAGCGTAGTGGTCTTCGCCGCTGCGCTATTTCTTTGAAAATGAATAATGAATAATTAATAATGAATAATTAATAATGAATAATGAATAATTCTGGAAGAAACTCGGCAGGGCCGAGTTTCAAATTGGATTTTTTGGTCAGGCTTTGGGGCCTTTTGTCAATTTGCTGAGAACGAAAATCTTCCCAATCAATTATCCAGGATGAAATTTGGCAAAGCTGAGTTTCAAATTGGATTATGGATTGGGCTTTGGGGTCTGTCGTTAGCTCACCGAGTACAAAAAGGATTTTTGCCTGATAAATCATCAATCATTCAGGATGAAATTTGGCAAAGATGAGTTTCAAATTAGACTTTGGGGTCGGGCTTTGGGGTCTTATGTTGGCTTGCTGAAAATAAAAAATGCTTCTTTCCGATCAATTAATCAGGAAGAAAATTGGCAAGACTGAGTTTCAAATTGGGTATTGAGGTCGGGCTTTGCGAGAATTATGTTTGCTTGCTGGACACACCGCTTGGTCCATCAAAAACTCGTCAAAGCCGCGCTTCAACAAAATGATTAATTATTCATTTTCCATCCGAGGGTTACGCCGAAAGGTGTAACCCCCGAGCGCTGCGATGAATAATTATAAATATATCAACGCCCGATTTATGCCCATCTTTTTTCGCTCCGCTAACATCATGCGACAATCGGCAATACATATCCATCAATATCATAAATGGGTAATTAAACGCAAATAAACGCAAAATAACGCATGATGATGCGTGGCATTGAATGGATATGTCGGGTGTTTATCATATGACTTGACCACAACCCAAAGACTTCTAGATGTCTATAACTTGACCCCCGCTTACAAGACCGCCCGGTCTTAACGCTTCAATTCATTTAATCTATCGGCCATTGAAAATAATATTGAAAATACGTATGAAAAAAATTTGCAATTCAACACAAGAAAGTATACAATAGGGACAAGAATTATTTTGGGACTTATCGTTTGACCATTTGACATTCAATCAACGTAACGATTAATCAATGTGAAGATAAAAGGAGAACCATGACAATTATTGAACAATACGAGTCGGAAGTCAGATCTTATTGCAGGCGTTTTCCGGCTGTTTTTACAAAGGCCAAAGGCGCGGTGATGACCGATGAGAACGGCCATCGCTATATTGATTTTTTTGACGGCGCCGGCGCGCTGAATTACGGTCATAATCATCCGAAAATCAACCGGGCCTTAATTGACTATATCGAATCCGACGGCATCATGCACGGTCTTGATTTGACAACCGAAGCCAAAAAAGATTTCATCGACGCCTTTGAAAACAAAATTTTAAAGCCGAGAGGTCTGGATTATAAACTCATGTTTTGCGGCGCGACGGGAACCAATTCCGTCGAAGCGGCGTTGAAGCTGGCCCGAAAGGTCAAAAAACGCCAGAATATTTTGGCTTTTTCCGGCGCTTTTCACGGGATGAGCTTGGGCTCTCTGGCGGCGACGACGGAAGCCAAAGCGCGCCACGGCGCCGGCGTCCCCCTGGGAAATGTCAGCTTTATGCCTTTTCCCTTCGGCTTTAACGAAAGCTTTGACACCATCGCCTATATCGAAAACGTCCTGAATGACGATCACAGCGGCGTCGATTATCCGGCGGCGGTCATTGTGGAAACCGTTCAGGCCGAAGGCGGCATTTGCGTGGCCGATATCGAATGGCTCAAACGCCTGCGGGATTTGTGCGACCGCCACGACATGCTGCTCATTTGCGATGATATTCAGGTCGGCTGCGGCAGAACGGGGAATTTCTTCTCCTTCGAGCGCGCGGGCATCGTGCCGGATATGGTCACCTTGAGCAAATCCATCAGCGGTTCCGGCCTGCCGATGGCCATGCTGCTTTTGAAGCCCGAAATCGATGTTTTTCTCCCGGCGGAACACAACGGCACTTTCCGCGGCAATCAATTGGGATTTGTCGGCGCCAAGGCGGCGGTGGACCTGGTTAGCGACACGGATTTGTTAAACGAAGTGAGGCGCAAAGAAGCCATGGTGAACGACTATATCGACAACAAGATTTTGCCGATGGATGAGCGCGTGTCCCATCGGGGCATCGGTCTGATTCACGGCATTGATCTGTCGGCCTTTGGCATTGACGGCCTGGCGGACAGCGTGGCCAAACGCTGTTTTGAAAAGGGGTTGATCATTGAGCTGGCCGGGCGAAAAGACAGCGTGATTAAGCTGCTTCCGCCGCTGATTATTCCCGACGACGAATTGCTTCAGGGCCTTGACATTATCGCGGCGTCCTTAGCCGAAAAGCTCGCTGAAATTTAAAACGCATCTTGTTAAACAATCCAATGAGGGAGCCTGAGGGCTTCCTTTTTTGCGCTTGCCCCGCCGATTATTGATAAAGTCCCAATCAATTTGACTCGCGGATGAAAGCCGGAGCGCTAAGCGTCCGAAACAAAACAATCCGTGATGTCATGAGGCTCTTCAATCTCACGCGAGGCCGCTTTAATAGCAATGTTAACCCCGGTTGAAGACCGAAGAAAGACAATTTAGGAACGGTTTGAAAACGGCTATATGATTCAGCTTTTGGTGAATTGCCGGTTATCAGTCACCGGCACAAGGTGACCAAGGGGACCCGTCAAAGGACCGTGAAATTCTCAACACCGCTGAAAAATTAATATCAGTTATGATAAATTTTAGACATGTTGCTATAAAAAATCATCTGCGCAAGGACCGATCAAAGTTAAGAGAACGTCATCGCACCATCATTGCACGATAGGCGCAAATGATGTGCAATACACACGCGCTTCCCAATCTCGTAAATGGACGCCAGCTGAAATCTCAGCGCTGTGATACGAAGTTTTTGTTTAGAAAAACCGCTTCACACCGCCGAAAATCGATGCTGAGGGATGATGGCTTTTAGGGTTTTCAGGGGTAAAAAACCCGCGTCGCAATGCTGCAAAATGTCGGCCTAGGTTAGGATAAGATAGGTTAGGTTAGGGTATTATCATATACGGGCAAATTGGCGCAAAAATGTTCGCGATTCTGCTGACACGGGGCAAATGAACACGGCTGCACACGCAACCGAGGATGACGCGAATGGCTTTATAAAGCCGTTTTTGAGATGGCGCTTTCGCTATCATCGCTGAAAAGCCCAAAAAAGCCCACGAAATGTCGATGAAATAACGATGAAAAGTCCGGGAAAATTATTTTTTCTCATTTTTTGAGGGTGCATTTTCTCTCTGAAATTCAGTGTTGTATAACGTGGTATCCGTTCGAAGAAACGGCTTCATACCGCCGAAAAATCCATGCCCGGCATCGATGAGAGCGGGGCCTGTTATCTGCTCGCTGACAATCGCAAAATCCGGCCTAACTTAAGTGAAGATAAGTTAAGTGAAGGTAAGAATACTATACGTGCAAAAAATTGCAAGATTGTTTGCACCATTGACACAGGGCAAATGAACACGGCTGCTTACGCAGCCGAGGATTGTGTGGTGCGGCGTTTATACGAACGTCTAAAACCGCATAAAGGGTGTGAACAGTCCTGTTGTCAAATCTTAATGCCTTTGACAATAATTGTCAAGCGCCAAATTTTCACGCAAGCGTCACGGCGTTAAAAACTTATCATGGCGTGTCCCTTGAAATGGCGGTATCACTGATGGGTTATGGCAGAAAGATCGCGGATCCATCGGCTTTCGGGGGTTGACGCCGTAAGCTTAAGCTGTTTCATCGAGCTTTTTAGGGAGAAGCTTTGGCGATCGGCGAAAATGGACGACTAGACGAAGGCGATATCGTTGTTAAAGCCAATCATGTTTTTATAAATTTCTAAACAAAACACATACAAGTCGTGTTATAGAGACGAGTATATCGCATAATATCATAATTTATGCGAAATTGATATAAATTATATAAAATTTTGGGATTGAAATTAATCGGGAATCGTGGTATAATAGCGACAGAAGAACCACTTAAGGGCTCGCGGTCATTAGGGGTTAGGCGAGGGATGACACCGCGGGCTTTAATATATCCCATCGGGCCTTTGGGGAAAGGCTTCGACGCGAAAAGGGGAGAGATGATTTCGGTCCGGGCGAAAGGAAAATGACGCGGGGATTTTGCCGGGCTTGCGTGAAGCGTTCGGGAGCTCCGCGCGAGGGAATGATTTTGACGAATCGCGGCGACGGATTTGACAAAACGGGAAGCGAGCGGTGATGGCCTTGACGTATCACGGCCAAGATTCCGGTGGGTTTTTATATCACGAAGGGGAGCGGACTCAGCTCGATTGACGGGCTGTGGTCAACGTTACGGAAAAACGCCGTTCCTTTGCCCGTTTCACGCCGTGACAGCGATGATTTTTCGCTCCATCTCCGTTTCAGCGCAAGGCTTAAAAAACGCCGTCCTCTTGACATTTCCGGGAAAAAAGGTCAAAAGCGTTTTGACAAACGGCCCTTTGTATAATACGATATCCCCATGAATAAAAGCATTGATAAACAAACCATCATCGATAAACTCTTGCCCCGGGTGCTAAAACCCGTCACCTATCAGGGCAATGAGGTCAACGCCGTCCATAAAAACCCCGAGGACGTGTCCATACGCTTTGCCTTCGCCTTTCCCGATCTCTATGAGGTCGGCATGTCCCACCTCGGCATGCGCATTTTATACGGCTTGCTGAACAAGCAGGCGGACATCTATTGCGAGCGGGTCTTCGCCCCCCAGGGCGACATGGAAGCGTTGATGCGGGAGCATGACGTTCCCCTTTTCGCGCTGGAAACCATGGATCCCATCGGCGCCTTCGATTTTGTCGGCTTCACCCTCCAATACGAAATGTGCTACACGACGGTGCTCAACATGCTCGATCTGGCGGGCATTCCCCTTCTTCGCGCCGACCGTGGAGCGGACGACCCGATCATCATCGGCGGCGGGCCGTGCTGCTGCAATCCCGAGCCCCTCTGTGATTTTTTCGATCTCTTTGTCATCGGGGAAGGGGAGGACGTGATCACAGAGCTCATGGACTTGTACCGCGCCCATAAGCAATCGACAAGCTTTGAGAAAAAAGCGTTTTTAAAAGCGGCGGCGGCCATCGAAGGCGTCTATGTGCCGGCGCTTTACGACGTCGCCTATCACGAGGACGGCACGATTAAGGGCGTGACGGCTTTGGCGGATACCGCGCCTCTGCCGGTGCGCAAGCGCTTCGTCCGCGATTTGGAGAATGCCTATTTTCCCGAGGATCTGGTCATTCCCTATGCCCAGACCGTCCATGACCGCATTCCCTTCGAAATTTTCCGGGGCTGCGGCCGGGGATGCCGGTTTTGCCAGGCCGGCATGATTTACCGCCCGACCCGGGACAAAAGCGTGGATTGCATCGAATCGGGCATCGCGACTTTGGTGGGCGCCACCGGCTATGAAGAGGTCTCGCTGTTGTCCCTGTCCTCGGGGGATTATCCCGACATCGAAAAGCTCATTTCCGATCTGGTTGAGACGTATGAATCGAAGCGGGTCAGCGTGGCGCTGCCGTCCCTTCGCATCGACTCGGTCAGCGTCGATATGCTGGAGGAAATCCAAAAGATCAGAAAATCCGGCATCACCCTGGCGCCGGAAGCCGGGACCCAGCGCATGCGGGACGTCATCAACAAAGGCGTCACCGAGGAGGATCTCATCTCCACCGTCACCCGGGCCTTTGCCAAAGGCTGGGGCCACATTAAACTCTATTTTATGATCGGTCTGCCCACGGAGACCGACGACGATGTGGCGGGCATTGCCGAGTTGGCCGAAAAGGTGGTCGACGCCTATTTCGCCGAACCCAAAGAGACGCGCAACAAAAGCTGCCAAGTCGTGGTCAGCACGTCTTGCTTTGTGCCCAAGCCCTTCACGCCTTTTCAATGGTTCGGTCAGGTGCCGATGGACGAACTGATTCAAAAACAAAATCTCTTGAAGCAGCGCATCAAAAGCCGCAAAATCAAGTACAACTGGCACGCCTCCGACGTCAGCTTTTATGAAGCCGTGTTGGCCAGAGGCGACCGAAGGCTCGGCGCTGTGCTCAAAACCGCTTTTGAGCTGGGCTGTAAGCTTGACGGTTGGAATGATTATTTTGACGCCGGAAAATGGCGGCAAGCGTTTGACCTTTGCGGGATCGATCCGGATTTTTACGCCCTGCGGACCCGTCCCTTCGAGGAGACGCTTCCCTGGGATCACATCGACATGGGCGTGAGCAAGGCGTTTCTTCAAAGGGAATGGACAAAAGCCATTGATGAAAACACCACGGTGTTTTGCCGAGAAGGCTGCGCCGGATGCGGGATCATGGCCTTTGACGGCAAATGGCAATGCCATCCGGAGAAGGCAATGAATAATGACTAATGAATAATGAATAATGAATAATTGTGGTGGAAACTCGGCTTTGCCGAGTTTCAATTTGGAAAAAGGTTGCCGAATACAAAAAGGCTTCCTCTCTATCCGCTTCGCGGGGTAAGTTCGCTTGGGTCAAATCTGAGATTTGTCTACTCACTTACCCGCAAGCGTGAATTGCCGCCTAAGAAAGACGGAGGTTGGGCCGCGCTGATAGTCCCGAGAGACAGGCGATAAACAGCTGTGGAGAAGAATTGATGATTTCTTTGAAGGAAAAATGGCTTTGCCGAGTTTCAATTTGGAAATAAGTTTGCTGAATACAAAAAGGCTCTATCCTCGATGAGGTATTGATGATTAACGAATAATGATTGTGAATCAAGCTTAAAAAAATCCGAGTTTCAAACTGGATATGAGAGGCTTTGCCTGTGTATCGCAAGTTTGCTGAGCGCACAGCTCACAAAGCCTATCCAACATGATAAAAAGCAATCCGCCGGACCGGGTTTAATCCGGCATCATTCGTCTTGCCATTGGGTTTAGGCGGCAAATCCATAGCCATCGGCAACCAATCGAATTGACACTGAAAGGGTTTCTCCATGAATCTCATGCGTTTTAAATTTTCCCGAGGTGAGGCGCTCAAATACGTTTCCCACCTCGATCAACAAAAAATGTTTCAACGGGCCTTTCGCCGGGCAGCGGTCCCGATGGCCTATTCGGCGGGCTTCAACCCGCATCCCAAGCTGGCCTTTGCCCAGGCCATGGCCGTCGGCATGACATCAAGCGGGGAATACGGGGATGTGGAATTGACCGAGGACGTCGCGCCCGAAGCCTTCATCCGGGCTTTAAACCGCGAATTGCCCGAGGGCTACCGCGTCACCTTCGCGGCCATGCATCACGAAAAACCCCGAGCCCTAAATGCCGCCATCGTCTCCGCCGCCTATACCGTGCGGACCGAAACCGACGCCGACGAGACGGCCCTTCGGCAAGCCATCGGCGCTTACATGAAGCTGGACGAAATACTGACCGAAAAACGGAACAAAAAGAAAAAACTCGTTACCATGGACATCAAGCCCTATCTCCGGGAATTTTCCCTTGATTCCTTGACTGACGGGGTCGCGGCCTTCGAGATGACGATGCGCTACATCGATCAAAAAACCGTCTCGCCCTCGGCGCTCATCGCCTCTTTCGAAAAAGAGAGCGGGATCGCCTTCGACCGGGAAGCGCTGTGGCGGGTTCATCGTCACGAATTGGTGCTGGCGGAGAAGTAGTCCGCGGCTTTTGGCGGCTTTTTATCACTATGAAAAGCGCTTTTTATTTATGATGAAAATATGAAAAGCTGTAACCTTAAAAAAGGATTTTCATCATTAAAATGATCAAAAAAACCTTTACATTCCCGCGAAAGGTGATATAATAGAGTCAAACCAAAGCAAACAGTTCAGTCAAGCTGTTGGGAAAATCAATTAACGTGTATCGCACTTCTGTTGGACGGCTCGGGTGAGTCGGAAAAGTGATTTGACAAATTACTTCATTCGTTCTTTTGAGGTTTACAAATGTATTCCAGTATGACAGCATCCGCTGATCAGAACGACAAAGCAGATTCATCATAAAAGCGATAACGATTGTCAAGTTGGGGCGCGACCTGTGGCATATAGAGACCCAGGGGCAGAACACAGGAACAATCGATTCATATATTCGCGATAGCGTTAAAGGATTTTCAACATTTGGTCAACCTATGCAGAAAGGGGTGAGTCCAAAAAAATGATAAGTGAGGACGTATCGGCCTAACCACCTTCCGGGAGCAATGTTCCGTGAAGGTGGTTATTTTTTTATGGCCGGACCCGCGGCGCGGTCGTTTTGGTCAAACAATCAAATCATGGTTGGGCCTATCGATAGCCGTCGTCAAAAGCTGACGACATCAAAAAACAGTGAATCAATAAAAGCTCAAGACAGCGAACAACAATCAAAAGAGGAAACGCGGCCGGTCGAATGTCGTCCGGCATTATTTGTCACGCGTGAATCATCAATTCATCAATACGCTTCGTCAGCGAAAATTCAAAACGCCTAAGAACAGGGGAGCCGCCGAATTCTTTTGCCTTTTATTCCCAGGACGTTTATAATAGACCCATCACGATCAACGAAATGAGGAAAAAACATGACAGTGCTTGTTACCGGCGGCGCCGGTTATATCGGAAGCCACACCTGCGTCGAACTGATTGGCGCCGGATACGACGTCGTTGTGGTCGACAATCTTGTGAACGCCAGTGAAACGGCCATCAAACGGATCGAGGCCATCACCGGAAAAGCCGTGACCTTTTACAACATTGATATTTTGGATGAAGCGGGACTCTCCCGGGTGTTTGACGATCATCCCATCGATGCCGTCATCAATTTCGCGGGACTCAAAGCCGTCGGCGAATCCGTCGAGAAACCCCTGGCTTATTATCATAACAACATTTCGGGGTGCTTGTCCCTTTGCCGCGTGATGGCTGCCCACGATGTCAAAACCATGGTCTTCAGCTCCTCGGCGACGGTCTACGGCGATCCGGCCTTTGTGCCGATTACCGAGGATTGTCCGTTGGGACGCGTGACCAATCCCTACGGCCGGACAAAAGCCATGCTGGAACAAATTCTGACGGACATCGCGGCGGCGGATCCCGATTGGCATGTGATTTTACTTCGATATTTCAATCCCATCGGCGCCCACGAAAGCGGCTTGCTCGGCGAGGACCCCAAGGGCATTCCCAACAATCTGTTGCCCTATATCGCCCAGGTGGCCGTCGGCAGACGGGATGAACTCTCGGTGTTCGGGGACGACTATCCGACCCCCGACGGCACCGGCGTCCGGGATTACATCCATGTGGTGGATTTGGCCAAAGGCCATGTGCGGGCCTTGTCCGTTCTGGCGGAGCAAAAAGGCGTGGACATTTTTAATCTCGGAACCGGCCAAGGATACAGTGTGCTTGAAGTGCTTCACGCCTTTGAGAAAGCCTGCGGAAAAAAATTGCCCTACGTCATCAAGCCCAGGCGGGCCGGGGATATCGCCGAATGTTATTGCGATCCCTCAAAGGCCGAAGCCGTCCTCGGATGGCGGGCCGAAAAAGACATCGACGCCATGTGCGTCGACAGCTATCGCTTTCAAGTGAAAAACCCGATGGGCTATGACGGCTAATTCAATCAAGGGCCTTGCGGCGCTTTCATGGGTTCATTAACATCATTTACATCATGATGAGCCTTTTGAGATAAGGCAACCCCTTTTGCCGCTTGCGTTCTTTTTGAGTTGGTTCACCCATTCTCATTCGAATTTAATACGTGATGGAGCGAGTAATGAAAAAACTAATGCTTATCGACGGAAACAGTTTGTTGTTTCGCATGTTTTACGGCATCCGTGACATGTCAAACAGCAAAGGCGTTCCGACCAACGCCCTTTATGGCTTTGTGAATATTCTGTATAAAATCGACACCCAATATCATCCCGACGCCCTGGCCGTCGCCTTTGACCTGCCGGAACCGACTTTTAGACATCAAAAATATGATGAGTACAAAGCCGGCCGGGAAAAAATGCCCGAGGATTTACTCACCCAGCTGCCCTTAATTAAGAAGCTGCTTGAGCGGATGGGCATCTCGGTACTCTCCCAAAGCGGCTACGAGGCCGACGACATCATCGGCACCGTCTCCCGAATGGGTGAGGAGCGGGACATGACCGTCGAGATCATCACCGGCGACAGAGATTCTTTCCAGTTGGTCAGCGAGCGCGTTCACATTTTGTACACCACCACCAGAAGCGGCAATCAATTCACCGTGGTGGATCCTGCCTATATCGACGACAAATACGGCGTCACCCCCAAAGAACTCATTGAGGTCAAAGCGTTAATGGGGGATACCTCGGACAATATTCCCGGGATTAAAGGCATCGGCGAAAAAACGGCGCTCAAGCTCATCGCCGCCTATCACAATATCGACACCTTGTACGACCACACAGACGATTTGAAAGGTAAACAAAAAGAAAGAATCGTCACCGGCAAGGACGATGCCTATTTAAGCCGTTTCCTCGGGGAAATCGACCGGCATGTTCCGTTGGACATCAGCCTGGACGACTTGAAAATCGATACGATTTTCACGGACGAGGCCATTGAGCTTCTCAAAGAATGGGAATTTCGCGCGATTTTAAACAAGCTTGACAAACCCTCCGGACAGACGGGAGATCAGGCGCTGGGGAAACTGCCGGCCTATCAAACCGTCGACGGGGATAAGGAATTAAACTATCTGCTCACACGAATCGGGGACAAAGGCGAGGTGATTCTCACCACTTGCGATGA
Organism: Eubacteriaceae bacterium; assembly: GCA_017405085.1. GTDB lineage: Bacteria > Bacillota > Clostridia > Eubacteriales > Eubacteriaceae > RUG12931. Next base: position 46,642 of record JAFRBB010000056.1, on the reverse strand, counting down.
CGGGACGGATTTGCGCCTTGTCCTCGATTTCGGCGGCGGTCTTTACTATATCAATCAAACATCCCTTGCCCAAAGCTGTCTTCACCGGCTGGCCGATTTGCCCAATGCCGACGACATCAGCATCATCGGCCACGACTTAAAAAAACTCTCCCACCTCTTTGGGAAAAACCAAAGCGCCATCGGCCGTTACGGTGATGACATTTACGTCGCGGCCTATCTCCTCGCGCCGTCGGACAACCGCTATGATCTCAAGACCCTGGCGGCGAAATATCTGGACATGACCATCGACGATGACGAAGAATTTTTCGGAAAAGGCAAAAGCCGCGTGACCATCGCGGAAAAAAGCGAAGGGGACATGGCAGCGTTTATGATCCGAAACGCCGACGTCACCGCGAAGCTGTCCAAAGATATTCCGGCCCGTGTCGGCGAACTCGGCATGACAAAACTCTATGAGACCATTGAAACGCCGCTGATTTCCGTTTTGTCCGACATGGAATCCGAAGGATTTAAAATCGATCTCGAAGCCCTCAAGGATTTATCGGCCTTTTTCGAGAAAAAAATCAACGCCCTCACCGATGAAATCTATGACCTCGCGGGCAAAACCTTCAACATCAATTCCACCAAACAGCTCGGCGTGATCCTCTTTGAGGAGCTGGGCCTGCCCGTCATCAAAAAAACCAAAACCGGCTATTCCACCTCCGTCGACGTCCTTGAGGAGCTGAGGCCCTACCACGCGATCATCGACAAAATTTTGGAATACCGAACCGTGTCAAAGCTCGACTCGACCTACGGACAGGGATTAATCAAACTCGTTGATCCGCGAACCGAGAAGATTTATTCCCATTTTAATCAAACCGTGACGGCCACGGGGCGCATCAGTTCCTCGGAACCCAATTTGCAAAACATCCCGGTCAAGACCGAATTGGGGCGGGAAATCCGCCGGGTATTCATTCCCGAGCGCCCCGATCGTTATCTGGTCGACGCCGATTATTCCCAGGTGGAGCTTCGGGTTCTCGCGCACCTCTCCGGGGACGAGAATCTCATCGAAGCCTTCATCGAGGAGCAGGACATTCACACCCGGACCGCGTCGGAAATCTTTTCCGTGCCGATGGATGAGGTGACGCCGATTCAGCGGAGCCGGGCCAAAGCCATCAATTTCGGCCTCATCTACGGCAAACAGGCCTTCAGTCTGGGCAAAGAGCTCGGCATCAGCCGCGGTGAAGCCCAAAATTATATCGATAGATACTTTGAACGCTATCCCGGCGTTTCGGCCTATATGGACAACATCAAACAACTGGCGAAGGAAAAGGGCTACGTGACCACATTGTGGGGAAGACGGCGGGACATCCCCGAAATCAAATCCCGCAACCGCATGCTCGTCCAATCCGGAGAGCGCATGGCGCTCAACACCCCGATTCAGGGCACGGCGGCGGACATCATGAAGCTCGCGATGATTCGCGTTGACCAAGCCCTCAAAGCGGAGCGTCTCGACGCCCGCATTGTCCTGCAGGTTCACGATGAGCTCATCATCGATTCATCCGACGCCGACAAAGAAAAAGTGCTCGGTCTGCTCGTCAGGGAAATGGAAAACGCCGCCGAACTCAAAGTGCCTCTAATTGTAGACGCTCATATCGGGAAATCTTGGTATGATATAAAATAAGCAAAGGGACAACAGATAACGCGGCGCCTAAGAAGTGATGATATTAGAATAGATGATAAAGATGAAACAGGAGAAAAAATGATTATCGGATTAACGGGAGGAATCGGCTCGGGAAAAAGCGAAGTATCCGCCATTTTGAAAAACCAATTTCATCTTCCCATTATTGACGCGGACACCATCTCCGAGGATTTGGTGAAGCCGGGAAGAAAGGGTTTGCAAGCTGTTTCCCGGGCCTTCGGCGAAGCGGTTTTAACGGACGACGGGGAATTGAATCGAGAGGTCCTGCGCCAAAGGATTTCCCAAAATGATGATGACATGCGAATGCTCAACAGCGTTTTACATCCGCTGATTGAAAGCGAAGTCAAAGCGCAAATAGAGGAATATACCCGTTTAGGGGAAAAACATATGGTCTATGACTGTCCGCTTTTGTTTGAGGCGCGTCAAGAAAAATTTGTGGACTTAACGGTTGTTGTCGTCTGCGACGATGAAGAGCGAACGCGGCGAATTGTAAAACGCGATCGCTGCACGGAAGAGGACGCGCGAAAAATGATGGCCATTCAATTGCCCCAGGAGCAAATGGTCTCCCGGGCGGATATCGTCATTGACAACAACGGCAGCATCGATGATTTAAACCGGGCGGTGGCCTTCGTAATGGACAAAATCGACCGTCTGTAAATCAATTGTTTGTTTTGGACATACCGGGGATAAAAGGCAGCGGCGTCAGCTTGTCTCGTCTTTTTCCCCGGGGTTCGGCCCGACAACCGAGTCTGCTTGTTGGAATAGCGGTCAATGGCATCAAAGGCATTGAGAAAGCGTGTTTCGGGACGTGAAAAGCCCGGTTTGAATAAAAATTAAATTTTTTCAAAAAAAGCCTTGTGTTTTTCAGAATGTTTGCTATAATACTTTACGTTGCATCACAAAGCAACGGCAGTGATGCGAGGATGGTGAAATTGGCAGACACGCAGGTTTGAGGGACCTGTTGCTAACATACAGCAGTGAGGGTTCGAATCCCTTTCCTCGCACCATTTTATATCATGCGGAAGTGGCTCAGTGGTAGAGCATCGCCTTGCCAAGGCGAGGGTCGCGAGTTCAAATCTCGTCTTCCGCTCCATTTGCGAATGAACCGACATCAGTCGGTTTTTTTATTATCACCAAAAAACGCGACAATCCCTTGCGTGAAAGGACACGAATGAAATTATTAATGATCGATACGTCGGCGCGGGCGGCAAAGCTTGCCATTGCCGAGCCCGGACATTTGATCGCCGAGGTCTTCGCCGACAGCGCTTTCAAACACGGGGTCAACCTCATGCCCCTGACCCATCATCTTCTATCGGATTCGGGCATGACCATCGCCGATATGGATGCCTTCGGTGTCGTCAACGGCCCCGGATCCTTCACGGGCCTTCGCATCGGCATGGCAACGGCCAAAGGCTTTGCCCGGGCCGCGGACAAACCGATGGTCACCGTCTCATCCCTTAAAGCCCTGGCCCTTTCTCTCCCGCGGAGCGAGGGCATCCTTTGCCCGGTCATCGACGCCAGAAGGGGACAGGTTTTCGGCGCGGCCTATCAACATCGGGGCGACGATCTTTGGTGCCTTTTGGAAGAAAAAATATATGATTATCGATCTTTTTATGACCATATCAACAGCATCGACGGCGCGCGTGTTGTCCTCGGAGACGCGACACCGCTTTTAAAAGAACAATTTGAAGAGACGGAGAACCTTCATTATACCGAGCCGGCTTTTCAAATGGGCAATTTGGCGGGGGCCGCGGTTTACGCCGCGGGACAAGCCGAAACCGGCAACACGACGGATTGCTACTCGGCGACAATTAATTATATCCGACGGGCGTCGGCAGAGGAAAATTATGAGCGCGCGCATTCGAAGGGCTAAAAAAGGCGACGAAAAAATCCTGGCGCAAATGGAGCTCGCCTGCGTGCTCGGCACATGGCGGGAATCCTCATACGCCTCGGAATTAGACAATGTTCTCTCGGTCTATGTCATCGCCGAGATCGATGAAAGTCCCGTCGGCTTTGCCGGGGACTGGTGCGTGGCCGAGGAAGCCCAGATCATGCGTGTCGGGGTCATTCCCGACTGTCGGAAACAGGGAATCGGCAAACAACTCATCGATGCCTTGATGGACGACGCTAGGCAAAAAGGCTGCGTCACCATGACCCTGGAGGTCAAAAGTCAAAACGCGGCGGCAATTGCCCTTTATGAGCGCTGCGGCTTTCAAAGGGTCGGCAAACGTTCATCCTACTACGCCGACGGCAGCGACGCGCTTTTAATGACCAGTGAATTAATCCACGACAAAAAGGAGGAGTCCAAATGAAAATATTAGCCATTGAATCCTCGTGTGATGAAACGGCGGTGGCCATCGTCGAAGACGGCCGTCACATCATCACAAACCAAATCTATTCCCAAATCGCGATTCATAAAAAATTCGGCGGCGTTGTTCCCGAAATCGCCTCGCGAAACCATGTCGACAAGCTGCCGTTCGTGCTGGACAACGCCCTTGATGACGCGGGGATGACCCTTGCCGACATCGACGCTTTTGCCGTGACCCGGGGGCCGGGCCTCATCGGCGCCTTGTTGGTCGGGGTCTCCGCCGCCAAGGCCATGGCCTACGCCGCGGACAAACCGCTTATTCCGGTCCATCATATCGAAGGGCATATCGCCGCCAACTATCTTGAGCATCCCGAACTCACGCCGCCTTTTTTGTGCTTGGTGGTCTCGGGAGGACACACCAACCTCGTTCACGTCAAAGATTATACACAATACGACATTTTGGGCTCGACCTACGATGACGCCGCGGGGGAGGCCTACGATAAAGTGGCCCGCGTGTTGGGATTTCCCTATCCCGGCGGTCCGCAAATTGACGCGGCGGCCAAAACAGGCAATCCCGACGCCTTTGATTTTCCCAGGGCCTTGTCCGAAAAAGACAATGACGATTTCAGCTTCTCCGGTCTGAAATCCGCCGTGCTCAATACCATCAACGCCAAAAAAATGAAAGGCGAAGCCTACCGGAAAGAAGACATCGCCGCGTCTTTTCAAAGGGCTGTCATTGATGTGCTGGTTGAAAAAACCATGCATTGCGCCAAACGATTGGGCCTTACAAAAATCGCCATGGCCGGGGGCGTTTCCGCCAATGAAGGTCTCAGGCGGGCAATGGCTTCGGCGGCCGACAAGGCCGGCGCGGCCCTCTATTATCCGTCACCGATTTTATGCACCGACAACGCCGCGATGATCGGCGCCATGGCCTTCTATGACTATCAAACCGGCAAAATCGCGGGCCTTGATCTGGCGGCGGATCCCTCCCTTGCCATCGGTGAATCTTAAATAAAAATAAAGAAAATTAAAAAATTGTGAAAAAGCTATTGAAAAAAGCAAAACAATCGTCTAATATATTATTAGCACTCAAACAGATCGAGTGCTAATAATTTTGCGAATAATTGATCGGAGGCATCATAATGAAGTTAAAACCTTTAGGTGACAGAGTTGTCATTCAAGTTAACGCGGAAGAAACGACTACATCCAGCGGTATTGTTTTACCGGGTTCCGCCCAGGAAAAACCCCAACAGGGCAAAATCATCGCTGTCGGTTCCGGCGAAGTGATCGACGGCAAAAAAGTGCCCCTCGACGTCAAAGTCGGTGATGAAGTCATCTATTCCAAATATTCCGGCTCCGAAGTCAAAGTCGGCGACGATAAATACTTGATTGTCAAACAAAGCGACATCCTCGCGATTGTCGAATAAACGCGATTTATAAAGGAGAAATTAACATGGCAAAAGATATTAAATACAGTGTAGAAGCCCGTGAATCCCTCATCACAGGCGTTGACAAACTGGCGGACGCGGTCAAAGTCACATTGGGACCCAAAGGCAGAAACGTCATTCTCGCCAAAAGCTACGGCGCGCCCACCATTACCAATGACGGTGTGACCATCGCCAAAGAAATCGAACTCGAAGACGCTTTTGAAGATATGGGCGCTCAGCTCGTCAAAGAAGTCGCGACCAAAACCAATGACGTGGCCGGAGACGGCACCACCACCGCGACTCTTTTGGCCCAGGCGATTGTCAGAGAAGGCAACAAAAACGTCGTGGCCGGCGCCAATCCGATGATCTTAAAAAAAGGTATCGACAAAGCCGTCGAAACCGTTGTGGAAGAACTCAAAAACTTAAGCCAGCCGGTTAATTCCGACGATGCCAAAGCCCAGGTCGCTTCCATTTCCGCCGCCGACAAAGAAATCGGCCAACTCATTGCCGACGCCATGAGCAAAGTCGGCGATGATGGTGTCATCACCGTCGAAGAAGGCAAAGGGATGGGCACCGAACTCGAATTCACCGAAGGGATGCAATTTGACCGCGGATATCTTTCCGGTTATATGGTCACCGATACCGAAAAAATGGTCGCGGAACTCGACAATCCCTACATCTTAATCACCGACAAAAAAATCTCCAACATTCAGGAAATTTTGCCCCTGCTCGAACAGATTGTCCAACAAGGCGCCAAACTCCTCATTATCGCCGAAGACGTGGAAGGCGAAGCCCTGACGACCCTCGTCCTCAACAAACTTCGCGGAACCTTCAACTGCGTGGCAGTCAAAGCGCCGGGCTTCGGCGACAGACGCAAAGAAATGCTCCGTGACATCGCCGTATTGACCGGCGGTCAGGTCATTTCCGAAGAAGTCGGTCTGGACTTGAAAGAAACCACCATTGATCAGCTCGGTCGTTGCCGCCAGGTCAAAGTCGATAAAGAAAACACCATCATCGTCGACGGCCAGGGCGATAAAGACGCCGTTGCCGACCGTGTCGCGCAAATCAAAGGTCAAATCCCCGAAACAACCTCGGATTATGACAAAGAAAAACTTCAGGAACGTCTGGCGAAACTTGCCGGCGGCGTCGCCGTCATCCAAGTCGGCGCGGCCACCGAAGTCGAATTGAAAGAACTCAAATACCGCATTGAAGACGCCCTCAACGCGACCCGCGCCGCCGTTGAAGAAGGGGTTGTTCCCGGAGGCGGAACCGCCTTTATCAACGCGACCAAAAAACTCGACGAAATGCTGGATACCCTCGAAGGCGACGAAAAGATCGGCGCATCCATCATCCGCAGAGCCATTGAAGAACCCGTTCGTCAAATTGCCGAAAACGCCGGTGTCGAAGGCTCCGTCATCGTCAACGAACTTCAGAAAAAAGAAAAAGGCATCGGTTATAACGCTTTAACCGGCGAATACGAAGACATGGTCGCCGCCGGTATCATCGACCCGACCAAAGTCACCCGTACCGCCATCCAAAACGCGGCGGGTATCACCGGCATGCTTCTGACAACGGAAGTGGCCGTCGCCGATCATCCCGAAGAAAACGCTCCGGCAATGCCTGCCGGCGGCATGGGCGGCGGAATGCCGATGATGTAATATCATCCCATCAATTTATCTAATCTATCCAAAAAAGTCCGCAATAGCCTTGCGGGCTTTTTTATCATCAAGATCTCTGCCTTCATCTATTGTAAAAAATAAGAAAATACGTTAAAATAAAGCTATCAATCAAATTGATCATTATTTTTTAATTTTATTGATAGAGAGGTATGATTTATGATATCAGATCATTTTGGATTCGTACGAAGTCAATTTTTGATCCAAAAGATTCGTAATGTTGTTTTCGAAAAAAATCATGAAACCCACAGCGTGTCCTATCCGGTTTTACGCTTGGAGGAAGGCAACTATTATCTCGCGATTTTTATTAATCATTTTAAATCCGACGAGCTGATGCACGGCGCCATCAAACGGCCTGATCAATGGGCCATCGCCGATATTCACAACGGCGATGTGTTGAAAATCATCGATTGTCATTCCGATGATTTCATTGACGCGCCTTTTGACCAAACCCTTCATTTTGATCAGGAAAAAATAACGCCCTCGCAGATCTACTATGAACGCATGTTCGCCATGCTCGATCAGGTGAGGGAAGAATTGTGCAATGAGCAGAGATTAAATACCGAAGTCTACGGACAATATCTTGAAAAACTGATTGCCAACGTCACAGACGACTTCGCGCCTTATTATCATGCCCTGTCCAACATTGAAAGCTAAATCATCCGAAACCAACTTTCTACTGTTTTACAGCCAATCATTGCCTTGTAAACGGTCGTCTGCTTTTGTATAATACATTTATTAAATAAAAGAGAGGCTTATGCGATGTGTATTGCCATTTATCAACCGATTACGATTAATTTAAACGCCCCGGAAGCGCTCAAGATCGCCGTAACCGTTGACGATTTAAAAAAACGCGGCGTCGACGTCGATCTTTATAATTTTGAACAGGATGCCGCTCCGTATTTGGACGATGCCCTCATCGAAGCGATTTTAATGCAGGATGGCCCCGACGCCTTTCCCGTGACGGTGGTTGACGGCGAAGTCTTTTTGAAAAAAGAATATCCTCATTATAACGAACTGATGGCCTGGAGCTCCGGCGTACCGACCGAATTATTCGAAACACAGGCTTAGATAAACAATAAAAAACGAGATTTCCATGTCATTTGATGGAAATCTCGTTTTTTCATGTCTTTTTATGTGTCATCATCTCAATGCGCTGTTTTGTAAAAAACCGCGTCAGTGAGAAAGATTAATAAGGGAGTCAGTCAATTTCGTAGGGAATGCCGGCGAAAACCTCTTCCATTTCGCTGCGCTTTGCATGATAGATTTTGACAATCAAACCATTGATGACACCGTGAATGAATTCACTGTCGACGCTGCCGTCCGCTTCCGGCTTCGCGGCGTATAAAGTCATCAGCATTTCGTTTCTCGTGGTGCCTTTCAGGCCCGTAAATAAGGTATTGAGTACGCGTTTTTCATCTTGATTCAGTTCCATGATTTTTTCCTTCTCTTTGGCTTTTGTTTTATTATAACAGGGGAATAAACGCCCTGCAAGCAAACATCCTCAATAATCGGATGATTTCGAATGATTACCTTTAAAATAGGGGAGTGTCGGATATTTGATCGGCTCACCCTTCGTCAATTAACAAAGCGGTTTTTTCCCATTCGTTGAGCAGCTCTTCGGATTTGATTTTCAGGCTGTCGTATTCCTCGGTCAGCGCTCTTGCCCGATCGGCGTCATTGTAAAAATCCGATTGACACATGTCGTTTTCGATGGAGGCGATGCGTTCATCCGTTTGCTCGATGGTTTTTTCCAATTGCTTAAGCTGTTTTTTCAGGTTTTGTTTTTTGACCCTTTCGGCTTTTTCTTCTTTTTTTTGCTTGCGCATCTCTGTTTTTGTCACATGGGGTTTCACGGTGCCGTTGTCTTCGACAGCCTGCGACAATTTGCGCTCGACATAATCGTCATAATTGCCCTCGTATTGAAGAAGGCCGTCTTTGGTGAGGCAAAAAATACGATTCGCGACGCGATTGAGAAAATAGCGGTCGTGGGAAACGGCAATGATGGTACCGTCATAACTTGACAGCGCGTCTTCGATAATTTCTTTTGTCGAAATGTCTATATGATTGGTCGGTTCATCAAGCAGGAGAAAATTGGCCTCGGAAATCATCAACAAAGCCAATCGCACCCGGGCCAGTTCGCCGCCGGAAAGCTCCGAGGCGTTTTTAAAGACGTCATCTCCGGTAAAAAGAAAACGGGCGAGGAGATTTCTGATTTCGCCGTCGGTCAGACTGATATCACCTTCCCGAATGATATCAATGAGGGTCTCGGAATCGGAAAAGGTTATTTCCGTCCCTTCCTGGCTGTAGTAGCCGGGATAGACCTTCGGACCGAAGATCATCTTGCCTGAATCCGAAGCGATTTGTCTGAATAAAATTTTAATCAGCGTTGTTTTTCCGATACCGTTCGGTCCGATAATGCCGATGCGGTCACCACGAAAGACGTCAAAGGATATATCGCTGAAAAGCAGATGGTCTCCGAAAGATTTGGACAGCGCGTCAACTTTTAAAACGTCATCGGCCGAGCGGATTTTTGGTGTTAATTGAAACCGGATATCCTCAGGGGATGAGAATTCCCGCATTGTTGTCATTTTTTCCAGTTTGGTTTCCCGGCTTTTGGCCCGCTTCATGCTCTTGATGGAATGACGGGACCTTAAGTCGTCGATAATATGCTGCTGTCTTTTGATTTCCTGATTATTTTTTTTGATCTTTGCTTTAAGGGCCGTGTCCCGTTTGGCTTTTTTTGACAGATAAGCTGTGTAATCGCCTTTAAAACTGATGATCCGATGATTTTCAATTTCGGCGATACGGGTGCATATTTTATTTAAAAAATATCGGTCATGGGAGATGACGATAAAGGTTTTGGCTTCGTTTTTCAGATAATTTTCGAGCCAGGCCATTGTATCAAAATCCAGATAGTTTGTCGGCTCGTCCAAAAGCAGTAAATCGGGATTTTGAAGGAGCATGGTCCCCAGGGCAATGCGGGTTTTTTGGCCGCCGGAAAAAGAGGAAACCGGTTTTTCCATGTCCGCATCGGTGAAGCCGAGGCCCTTGACAACGCCTCGAATTCGACCGGGATATTCGTAACCGCCCCTTTGCACAAAATCTTCTTCCATATCCGAAAGCTTTTGAACCGCTGACATCTGTTCCTCCATTGGGAGTGTATCCAATGATTCTCTTATTTTGTCGATTTCGGCGGCCAATTCGATAATCGGATTAAAAACCGAACGCATCACGTCACGCAAGGTGCCTTCCTCTGGGGATAGGGCCGTCTGTTTTAAATAGCCGATTTTTAAATCGGAGCGCTGATGGATATTGCCGCCTTCGGGTTTAAGCTCACCGGTTATCAATTTGAACAGGGTGGATTTTCCCGAACCGTTGGATCCGATGAGTCCGATTTTTTCATTGTCGTCAATGGCGAAGCTCGTGTTTTCAAATATGGTGTTAATCCCATAGCTGAAGCTGAGATTTTCGATGGTGATGATCATAATTTGTTTCCTGATTTTAATTTGACATTATTGTATCAGAAAATATATCGAAAATCTATCATATCCGCACGCTCAATCATTATGATTAGCTTAATAAAACACGAAAGCCTATTAAATTGAATTGATTTTTTTTTCACAAATGGTTATAATAAGACAAGATTTTATCGTCTTAATCCGTTTTGAAGGTGAGGAAATGCAAAGTTATTCCAAAAAAGTTTCGATGACAGTTGTAAAGCGATTACCCAGATACTATCAGTATTTGAAAGATTTATCAGACCGCGATGTTGAAAAAATTTCTTCAAAGGAATTGGCGGATCTCATGGGATTGACCGCGTCGCAAATTCGTCAGGATCTAAATTCCTTTGGCGCTTACGGGCAACAGGGATATGGCTATCCGGTCGATGAACTGAAAAACGCTGTCAAAGAAATTTTGGGACTGACAAAACCCTATAACTGCATTATCATCGGCTCCGGTAATCTCGGCATGGCCATTTCCCATTATGAACGGTTTCGCAATGAAGGCATTCATATTTTGGCGATGTTTGACAATAATCGTAAGCTTATCGGGATGAATACCGGTTCAATTCCGATTTATCATACCGATGATTTGGAAAATTTTGTTTCCGAAAATGCCATTGATATTTGCATTTTGGCGATTCCCAGGGAGGCCGGTCAGGAAATGGTTAACCGGGTTTGCGCGATGGGAATTAAAGCGATTCTCAATTTTGTTCCCCTTGATTTAACAGTCCCCGATGATGTTGTCGTGGAAAATGTCAATATCACCGATAGTCTCTATACGTTAACTTTTTTGCTCGGTGAATGATAATAAATAAAAACCTCCGTATCCCAACGATCGGAGGTTTTTTGCTCTATCCGCTTTTGATTGCCGTTACAAAAGGTTTTAAATCGAAAATCAATTTTGATCCTGAGGCTACACCGGCGGCTCCGTTCTGCACGCGCTGAAAACCGTCAACGACACCACCGATATTCTTGCTGATTTTCTGAAGCGTACCGCTCATGCCGTCTTGCAGCGTCAGTCTTGTCGATACAGTGCTTGCCATGGCCTCACCACCTTTCTCTCATTTCCTTTAATTTATAATTATATAAAAAAATTAAGCTTTATTTCAGTTTATGCAATATAATATAGTGATATAAAGGAGAGTGATTAAAATGATTATGGGATTGATTTGTCTAATACTATTTCCTGCCATATTTATGTGGACTTTTTTCGGCTAATCGAGTAAACCCTATTTTAAAATGCTAACGCCCCGATAAACGGGGCGTTTTATTATTTCTGTTTCGTCCGCTTATTGAAAGAAATACGATTTAACGTATTAAAAAAACCGCTGTGATCATGTCATCACAGCGGAAATTTTTTTATAATTCGGCAATTTTCTGTTCGGTGTCATTTTGATGATATTGTCCGTTCATCAACTGCAGCAGATCATCGGCAATGACGGAAGCGGCATGATGATGTCCGATGCGGCTCATATTGTTTTTCATGCGCTGTTTTTGAATGTCGTTATTATTCAGCGCCTTAACGGCCAGCATCAATTGGTCCTCATTGTTCACAATGACGGCAGCGTTCTTTTTCTCAAACCATTTGGCGTTTTCCATTTCCTGTCCCGGGGTGGGTCTGTAAAGAATGACGGGAACCGCCGTCGTCGCGGCTTCACTCAAGGAAATACCGCCGGGCTTGGTGATCATCAAATGACAGAAACGGTACAATTCATTAATTTCGGAGACATAACCGAGAATGCGCGTATTGTTAAAGGATTCGCGATTTAATTTGTCGTAGAGTTTTTTGTTTTTACCGCAAACAACAATGGTTTGCAAATCGGTTTGTTCTTCGATGCTTTTGCAAATCTGGGGTAAATTTTTTAGGACGCCGTAGGTTCCGGCAAAAATCAATAATGTTTTTTTGTCGGGATCCAAGCCGTATTTTTGCGCGACCTCTTTTCGATCGATGGTTTCTTCGAAAATATCGCGGATGGGAATACCGGTTTCCAAAATCCGATTGTCCAACACGCCCAATTCTTTCAAACGATCGGTGACATTGTCGCAGGCAACATAATAACGATCGGTGGCGGGATGCGCCCAGGGAGAAGGAACACAGAAATCCGTCACCACGGATACCACCGGAATATGGGGATAGTGGCTTTCTTTTAACATGGAGGATATCACGTAGCCATAGGTATTGATGATGGCATCGGGTTCAATCGTGTCAACCAGCTCAAGCATTTTCTTTTTGGTCAAATCCCAAAAGAAGCTTATGCCTTTGGTATTGGGTTTATCGTCAATACGATCGTATAATTTTTCATAAGCGCCGCGGCCGATTCCGTAGGAGAGCAGATAGGCTTTTCCGAATAATCGATTGAGGGGCGCGTTAACTTCGTCAAACAAATCATAAGTATAGGTTTCGCAACCTCGCTTGATTAAAGCCTCCGATAGGGTGGAAGCCACCATTTTATGTCCCGTTCCGTGGGAACAGGTTAAGATTAAAATGCGTTTTTTATTCATTTTGTAGACCTCTCTTACTATGTCTACCATTGTAAATGAATGAAATTAGAGTTTTATTAGAAACTTTTTCAGAATATGTGTTCCATCACGATGAAATCCGGATGACTGACATTTCATCTTATTTAAAAGCGGACATAAGCGTGTTCACATTAAAATATAAAGGGAAATCTTCTCATTCGGCCAAAACACGGGATGTTTTGTGATATAATATATCCCGAATGGAAAAGGTAAAAAAGGCAGGGCAAACAAAAATACGCCGTATGAAAGCGGATGAAACCATTTTGATTGAGATGAAAATTAAAAAAGGCTTGTAACGCATCGTTTTCACTAGTATAATAAGCATATAATCTTAGAAAGTAGGTGTCTTAACATGATAGAATTTGTATACGGAGCAAAAGGCAGCGGAAAAACAAAAAAAATGATCGAAATGGCCAATGCTGAAATCGAACACGCAAAAGGCTATATTCTTTTCATTAATGATCGTGATAAATATCGCGTGACGGTTAATAATCAAATTCGTTTTGTCAACTCCGAGGATTTTGATATAAAAGGCGAAGAACAGCTATACGGTTTTATCAGCGGTGTAATTGCCGGCAATTATGATGTTGATATTGTCTATATCGACAATTTATTGCGTATTTTAAACGCCAATGGTCCGGAAGATATTGAAGGATTATTAAAGCGTTTGGACTTCATTCAGAAAAGCCAGGATGTCAAATTTGTTTTAAGCTTAAGCTGCGAAGAAGATGCCGTTCCGGAATTCGTTAAACAATACCAATAAAGATTATACAACCGATTGCTTCAACGCAATCGGCTTTTTTAACCATGATGGACGATCATAACGCGAAACTCGATTATCCGTATTATCCGTATTCCGACTGGCTGAAAAGCCGTTATGGCGAACGCGTCTACAAAATCCCCGTTAATATCGGCTGCGGTTGTCCCAATCGGGATGGCTTTTTGGATGACAAAGGGTGCATATTTTGCGGTGAATCGGGAGGAAGCAGCGAGTCGCTTTCAAAAAATCTCCCGGTGACAGAACAATTATCGACAAACAAGGCCTATATCGGACGGCGTTATAAGGCGAAGAAATTCATTCCTTTTTTTCAAAATTACACCAATACCTATTTGCCGCTAAATGATTTAAAGCGTCATTTGAAGTCGTGTCTGGCAGAGGATGTTGTCGCCATAGCCGTCTCAACCAGACCGGACTCAATCACGGATGATCAATTGGATTTTTTTGAAGCGTTCGGTTTGAAGCATCATGTCGATATATGCATTGAGCTTGGGCTTCAAACCGTCAATTATCACACACTGGAGCGATTGAATCGCCATCATGGACTCGGTGATTTTATTGACGCCGCTTTTCGCATCAAACAGAGGGACTTGCAGCTTTGTGTTCACACCATTTTGGATTTGCCTTGGGATGATCTTTTGGACGTTCGGGAAACGGCGGCAATCATCTCCGGCGTCGGCGCTGACTTCGTCAAGTGTCACGCGTTATATATCGAAAAAAACACGGCCCTTGAAACGATGTTTAAAGCCGGTGATGTGGCCCTTTTGACAATGGATGATTATTTGGAAAGAGCCATCATCTTTCTTTCCTTCCTCGATGAACGCATTGCCGTTCAACGCATCATCGGTCGAATCCCGGAAAAAGACAGCGTTGTCAGCAATTGGCATATGGGATGGTGGAAGGTCAGAGATCTTTTAATTGAGCGAATGAGACAAGAAGGGATTGTGCAGGGCTCACAAAGAAAAAGATTGAAAAATATGATGTCAGAAAAACTGTCATAGCCTAAATTTTAGCGAAAAAAAGTGATGCACGCGTTGATTTTATGCTAAAATAATAATAGTCATACATCAAATTATCATTGATGTCTTTAAAGTAATTTTTGATTTTTTGAGTTAACAGGCCATTGGAAGAAGTGCATTTTCCGAAAATGATGCAAAGAAGGAAAAAACCTATGAATGAAGATAAAAAAACGAGTGAAATGATTAACGGTGTTGAATACGCCATTGAAACCATCGGTGAAAATGAAGAAAAAGTGCTTTCTTATTTGATTAAACTTTTGGGGGCATATAAACTTAGACATCGTCCGTTGGATGTGATTTCCGATCCGAACGTGCCGCTTCACATTGAGGGAATGGAAAACACATTGGTTTGCCCGTCTTTAACCGTGACATTAAACGGAAAAACTTTTCCCGATTGGGTAATTGAGGTGGCCGGTGCCGACAATGCGGAGATGACATATCTGGTCAAGACCGGCATTTATCGTGAAGCGGGCGTCAATGAATATTGGATTATCGACGTTGATCAAAATCTTATCATGGTCTACAACTTTAAAAAGAATGGTCTGGTACCCGATATTTTCAGAACACCGCAGCGCATCCGAGTCAACACCTATAAAGATTTGTTTATTTCATATTCGGATCTTTTCAGAAATAAACGCGGCTGATGCTAGGCGTTTTTTCACAATTGCGTCATCGTATTTTTAGTTTGCATCAAAACAGCTTTTGAGAAAATCAAAGGTTGTGTCAGAAAAATAATATCGGAAATAAATCCGTTTCTGCGCAAAAAAGCGGGATCCCTTAACAAATAGATTGTCGGGGATCCCGTTTTGTGTATTGTCATTTTTAATCTTATGGTTTTGAATTATTTTTTTCATCTAAGAATTCAAAATTGATACAGTAGACATATTGTGAGCCCGTATCCGCAGAGGTTTGTTCGTTGTCCTTATTGGATGAGAAATAGATTGCGTTCTCCGTAGGCGAAGCTATGACTTTGGACATGATGAGGATAGGCGCGGTGAGCTGCGAGATAGATTTTCCGTCATCGGATAATAGCCACAGGCTTTGATAATTTTGATTGCCGAAAACACTGTGTTTGGTGACAACGATATGATAATTGTCAGCGGTATACGTCACAGTATCATAGGTATCTTCGGCAATATTTTTTATGCGATTGGTTTCATTGTCATAAATTGATAGCCGTCTGTCTTTGTTGAAAACCGAAATATATCCAATGTGTTTGTTATCCGAACTCAGAGAAAAATCAAAGACATTTCTGGCAATACACTTGGGCGTTAAAATGAGATTTCCTTCGTTATCCGTTTCATTATCTTTCATGGATGCTTTATACAGATCGGCCTGTTCCGCGTCTTCGGTTCTTTTTCCGAGAAAAATGAGTTCCTGCCGGGTACTGTCATAAAGCATTTTATCAATGAAAAGGTGATTGGGCGTTTGATAAGTCTTGCTTTTTCCGTTGGTGTTTTTTTCAATGACTGCATTGTCTTTATTGATATAAAGAATGGTATTTTGTTTTTTTAAGCATAGCGGCGCTTGAATTTTTTCCGCCGGTTGGGACATACTTTTTGTGGTTCGTCTATCGGCAGATGTCCAAAAAAGCTGGGTACTTCCGCCGTTGGCGGTATCCGCGCTTTTTTCAGTATAAAAAATGCCGCTGTTTTCTTTGTCGAAAAGGGCGTTGGTCAGCCTTTTGTCAGATGATATAAAGCTTGATACGGTTTTTGTCTCGGGCTTTAACATATTGATATTGTTGCTGAAAGGGGGGACTTTGGTGGTTTCATTGATCAAAAGGGCGTTTCCCGATTCGGAAACATCATACAGAGTTCCGTCTCCGATGTTGGTCATTGTGTTGGATTTTATATCGCTGTCTTGATGATTGTCCCCTTGAGCCTCAAAAGGATTTAGGCTCAGCGGTGTGTTTTGGGGTATCAAGATGCTTGTGCATCCCGAGAGTAAAAACACAGACATGAGCACGCATCCGAGCAAAAGACGATGAATTGTTTTTTTTCTCATGACGCATCTCCTTTGTCCATCGCGCTGTCATCGTTAATGACGGGGATTTTGACTGTGACGTTGGTTCCTTCATCGGGAATGCTGTTGATGGTGATGGTGCCGTCGTGTTTATCAACGATTTGTTTAACGAGATAAAGGCCGAGTCCGGCGCCGCCTTCACCGTTGCTGCGCGCGCGGTCTTCATCCACGCGATAAAAAGCGTCAAAAATATGAATCTGCTCATTTTCGCTCATGCCGACGCCGTAATCACGCACCGAGGTGACCATCATATTGTTCTCGAGGGTGGAGACAACATCAATAATATCGCCGACATCGGAATATTTGATGGCATTGTGGAGAATATTGATAAACAGCTGTTGAAGTCGGTCATAATCTCCCAAAACCTCCGGAATGGATTCATCGTATTTGTAATTAATGACGATTTCTTTGGCCACGGCTTTAAACTGCATTTGTTCGATGACGCTTGAGATTAAAGCCCGCAAATCCAGATTGGTCCGGTGAACGTCAAATTCTGTTTTATCCAGGCGGTTGGCGTTTAAAAGGTCATCCACAAGCCTCAGCAACCGATAACCCTCATGATTGATCGTCGTCAAGGATTTGTTTAACATTTCCGGATCAGTGACATTGCGCCGCATGAGCATATCGGTGTAGCCGATAATGGTGGTCAGCGGTGTTCTGAGCTCGTGAGAAACGGAGCTGATGAATTTTTTTTGCTCGCTTTCAAATTGTTTATCGGCGGTGATGTTGCGAATGATAATCAGATAGTTTTCTTCCAGACCCGAATCACTGATCGGACTTCCGATGATGAGTAGATTTCTGCTGTTGCAGTCAATTTCTTCGGAAACATGATTTTTCCCGTTGCGAAGATCGTCATACATGTCACGCAAAAATGATTGATAGCGAAAGTCATAAATGGTCTTTGGATTGCTGACGTTAAAATATTTTTTGATATAGGCGTTGGAGGTGATGATATAGCCTTTTTGATCGATGGCCAAAACGCCGTCGTCCAAAGACGCGAGAACGCTTGCCAGACGGTTTCTTTCGGTGTTGAGCTGTTTGATGACGCGGTTGATGTTTTGGGTCATGGTGTTGAAGGCGTCGGTTAACTCGCCGATTTCATCGTTTCGCTTATAGTATATGATGGCGTCGTAGTTTTCGTTATTGATCTCTCCGGCGATTTGGGTGAGTTCTTTGATGGGGCCGGTGAAATGATCGGCATAGGAAAGGGTGACGACAATCAGGATGCAGAAACCGACGAGGCCCGCTAAACAAAAAAACAGAATGATATGGCTAAGCAGACTGTCCATTTTTTGCATATTGTATTGACAGCCCATAAAGCCGATGCGTTTATCGTTATAAAAAAGCGGTGATAAATAGTACAGAGATGTGACTCCGCCGGTCACGCGGTATTGAAAAACGGGCGTGTTATCGCTGTTCAGACGCGCCAATGAATCGGACAGATTGGTCTCTGTATGCAGGGAAGAGTCGGCGATCAAATTTTGTTTTTCATCGTAAAAAAAGATGTGTTGATTTTCGACTTCGGCTAAATAGGACGCGTATTGATTGGCGTTTTTTGAAAAAACCGAAGCGGGATCCCGGTGGGTTTGGTCTGATGAGATCGCTTGGGTGACGTAGAGTTCGGAATCTTTTTTGATTTGAAAAAGGTCATTCTCCGCGCCGAGAATATTCACGAAGATGGTCCCTTGAACAACGCAAAAAAGAATAATACAAAATAAAAGGAGGAAGATCGCGATGTTATATGCGATCATCCTTCCGCGGTAAGTTAAGTGCATTAGAGTTTCCTCATTTTATAGCCGATGCCGAATACAGTTTGAATAAATTTGTTGGAAGGCTTGTCGATCTTTCTGCGAATGCGCTGAACGTGCATGTCGACCGTTCGCGTGTCGCCGTAATAGCCGTAACCCCAGATTTTTTTAAGCAGCTCATCCCGGGGAAAGACCTGTTCCGGATAGGAGGCCAACAGGTATAACAGATCGAATTCTTTGGGTGTCAGATGAATTTCCTCGCCGTCTAATAAAACGGAGCGCTCTTCGGGAAGAATATGAAGCGGCCCGTTGACAATTTCTTTGCTCTTTTTGGTCGGAACCTGATTTTTTTGAGCGCGTCGTAAATGGGCTTTGATGCGCGCCAAAAGCTCACGATTATCAAAGGGTTTGGTCAAATAGTCATCGGCGCCCAGTTCCAATCCGAGAACTTTATCGATAATATCTGTTTTGGCCGTCAGCAAAATGATCGGAATATCCAAAACCGGTTGAATTTCCCGGCAGACATCGTATCCGTTCTTTTTGGGAAGCATAATATCGAGCACCATCAAATCCGGTTGCCAGGACAAAGCTTTTGAAACGGCTTCTTCGCCATCAAAGGCAGTGTTGATTTCATATCCTTCAAATTCCAATTCCATTTGAATTAAGTCGACAATGGATTTTTCATCATCTACAATCAGAATTTTTTCGTTCATTAAAATTTTCCTCCTTGATCGACTGACGCCGGCTTTCCGAAGCTCATCGGATTAAAAATAATTTGGCAAATGATTGACTTTTCGATATAATAAACCACATCATTTGTTGAGCGTGATAAACATTGCGCGTTTGTTGTGATGAATGATTGGGCAAAAACGTGTTGACAGATGTCAATATGGACTATTCTATCACGTGTTTATCCATTATGTCTATATTGTAACATTTTTTTGAAATAAAACAAAGGAGAATCAATGTCACAATCAATAATTAATGCATTATCTTTTTTACCGGGATGGCTTGAGGTGTTTGTCATTTCCATGATTCCGATCATCGAGCTGCGCGGCGCCATTCCTTTCGGCATGCTTGTTAAGCACATGTCACCGCTTACGACCTTTGCGCTGGCATGGATTGGCAATATGATACCGGCGCCGTTTATTTTATTATTTATTCCGGCGATCATTCAATGGATGCGCGGCGTGTCCTTTTTAAAACCCCTGGGAGATTGGATTTACAATAAAGGCATGAGCAAAACCGAACAAATCGCGAAATATAAATTTTGGGGTTTGACCATTTTCATTGCGATTCCGCTGCCGGGAACCGGCGTTTGGACCGGGTGTCTCGCGGGATCACTGCTCGGGATGGATTTTAAACGCGGGATGATTTCCGCGGCGTTGGGCGCGGCCATAGCGGGGTGTGTGATCACACTGCTTTGTTCGTTGGGTTTGATGGCTGTCGGCGCTTAAACACGATAAAGCCGTATAAGTGGGGATGACATGACGATTAAAATGCTTGTTTTAGACCTTGACGATACGCTTTTGATGACCGATAAAAGCATTAATCCCATAGACCGGAAAGCCCTTGGGGCTTGTGAAGAAAGAGGAATCTTCGTGACATCGGCCAGCGGCCGGTTTTACGGTTCACAACGCATTTTTTTAGAAAAACTCGAATTGGGTGATGCGGACACGCTTCACATCGGCGATGGGGGCGGAACGATTTTTACCCGGGAGCGGCTTGTTTTCGCGCAAGGTTTTTTTACCGAGCGGCAATATCGTTTTCTTCTTCGCCGGATCAAAGAAAAAAATTTATCGATAGCTGTGACGACACCGGAAGGCGTGTTTTTCGAAGATCCCGCGTTGGGCGCGTTTTATCCGGAAATCATGTCCGAAAATCATCTCATGGCTCGCCGCGTTTCGGATTTAACCGAGATTTCCGATCCGATGCGGGTGATTTTTAAGTATTCTTCGGAAATCGAGAAAGAACTTTTCAAGACGTTGGCGGATGATTCCCTGTCTTGTTATCACGCCGGACGCAATATTATGGAAATCGCGCCTGTTCATCTCAATAAACTAAGGGGAATCAAGGTTTTATCCGACATGGTCGATATTCCCCTTGATCATATTGCTGCCGTCGGAGACAGCGATAATGATTTGCCGATGATCGAAGGGGTCGGTCTCGGACTGGCCGTTGCCAACGCGTCACCGAAGATAAAAAAAGCCGCGGCGTACACCTCGAGTCAGGATAACGATCATGGCGCCGTGGCGGAATTAATTGAGAAATATATTCTGTAATTCAAAAAGAAAGAGACGATGAAACAACCATTTTATCAAAAGAAACGCAGGGAACTGGGAAATCTGCTTCCCGAAAAAAGTGTTGCGGTTGTCCCGGCCGGAAAAGAAGTGGCGTCTTCTTTGGATGACTGCTATCCGTTTTACGCCAATAATAATTATTTTTATTTGACGGGAATCAGAGAACCCGAGGGATTGCTCGTCATTCAAAAAGACGAAGGGGAACTTACCGAGACGCTCTATATCCGAAAACCCGATTATGATCGAGAAAAATGGATTGGAAGATACATCACAACGGCGCGGGCGTCAGAGGTTTCCGGGATCGGCGATATTCGATATATCGATGATTTTTTACCGGATTCTTTGCTTCGCGGTGATCAATTGATCTATTTTGATCAAACAATACCGGATCATCAAAAACCATCTTATGCGGAAAACAGCGATGATTTAACACCATTTTTAGTGCGTTTAAGACTAATTAAAGAGCCGGAAGAAATAGAAATGATGCAAAACGCAATCTCAATCACGGCAAAAGGGATTGACGCGTTGTGTGATATCACCGTACCCGGCGTAAAAGAATATGAATTGGCCGCGCTGTTTGAGTATATGATCAAAGACGGCGGAGCGGACGGTACAGCCTTCGCGACGATCGCGGCATCGGGGCAAAACGCGCCGATTTTGCATTATGTTGAAAACAAGGATACGGTTCCTGAAAATGCCATGGTGTTGTTTGATTTGGGCGCGAAAGTTCAAGGCTACGCGGCGGATATCAGCAGAACCCTTCCCGCGGGGGGCAAATTCAGTGATGACGCAGCGAAATTATACGATGCCGTCTTGACCGCTCAAGAACTGATTATTGATGCTTACCGCGTTGGCGCGTCAATGAAAGACATTCAAGCGTATTCCCGTGAGATTTTGTGGGAACAGGGATTAAAAACGGGTTTGTTTGCCGCAGGCGCCGAAATCGACGATTATTATTATCACGGCATCGGGCATTCTCTCGGGCTGGACACCCATGACCTGTGTCTTGATCGCAATTTGACTTTGGCGCCCGGAATGGTCATCACCTGCGAGCCGGGGTTATATCTCGCGCATCGGGGTATGGGTGTCAGGATTGAAGATGATATTTTGATTACCGAAGACGGTCCTGTCAATTTATCTGTGGGCATCCCAAAAACGATTGAGGACATAGAACGTCGAATGCGCTGATCATATGAACAATAGAGATGTTGCTGATCAAAATCATTTTATGAAAATTATATCTTTTTCAAATCTTAATGAAAAAAATTACACTTGACATTGAAATTAAATAAGCATATCATTTAAACAATAATTAACATTACCTATCCAGAGTGGCGGAGGGAAAGGCCCGATGAAACCCGGCAACCAGCAGTTTGTATGGTGCCAATACCTTCAGAAATTGAAATGATGGGGAAAACAAGCGCCCCATGTCCGACATGGGGTTTTTTCATTTAGGTCAATGCTTAATTAAATAATTATACATAGGAGTAAATGATGAAAAGACTGTTTACATCAGAATCCGTGACCGAAGGTCATCCCGACAAGATTTGCGATCAGATTTCCGATGCCGTTTTGGACGCGCTGATGGAAAAGGATCCGATGGCCCGTGTCGCCTGCGAAACCTCGGTGGCTACGGGATTGGTGTTGGTCACCGGCGAAATTTCAACAAAAGCCTACGTTGATATTCCGAAAATCGTGCGCGATACCGTTCGCGAGATTGGCTATGATCGGGCCAAATACGGATTTGATTGCGATACCTGCGCGGTATTAACATCGATTGATGAACAATCCTCGGATATCGCCATGGGTGTCGATTCGGCCCTTGAAACCCGCGATACGGATGAACTCAATACCGGCGCCGGGGACCAAGGCATGATGTTCGGGTACGCTTGCGATGAAACGGATGAACTCATGCCGATGCCGATCAGCTTGGCCCATAAATTGACCAGAAAACTTTCCGAAGTGCGTAAATCCGGAGAGATCGATTATCTCCGTCCCGACGGAAAATCCCAAGTGACAGTGGAATATGATGACGGCAAACCGGTCCGTGTCGACACTGTGGTCATTTCGACCCAGCATGGCGAAGAAGTTGATCACGACACCATCGAAAAAGATATCATTGACAAAGTGATCAAACCCGTCATCGGAGACCAATGGATGGATGAAAAAACGAAAATTTTTATTAATCCGACCGGACGTTTTGTCATCGGCGGTCCCCAGGGAGATGCGGGACTTACCGGACGAAAAATTATCGTTGATACCTATGGCGGTGTCGGCCGTCACGGCGGCGGGGCCTTTTCAGGAAAGGATCCGACAAAGGTCGATCGTTCCGCGGCATACGCGGCCAGATACGTGGCGAAAAATGTGGTGGCTGCCGGATTGGCAAGCAAATGCGAAGTGCAGTTGGCATATGCCATCGGCGTGGCCGAACCGGTGTCGATTTATGTCGATACCTTTGGAACAGGGAAAATTTCCGATGATGAAATTGTCGACTTAATCCAAAAGAACGTTGATCTTCGTCCCGATGCCATCATCCAGAAATTAGATCTCAGACGACCGATTTATAAACAAACTGCGGCATACGGCCATTTCGGACGTAACGATTTGGATTTACCTTGGGAAAAGACAGATTTGGTCGATTGCTTTAAGAAATAATATTTGTTGGAATACTTGCGGTTTAAATCTTAACGCAACGCCAACCTCTTAAATGGCCCTTGGTTGTACGGTAAATCACAATAACAATCAAATTTAAATCCATTTATAAAAAGGCTTTCCCCAAAAACCTTCGGGAAAGTCTTTTGCGTTTTTTCGGTGAATCATTGATGTGAAAAAACGATTGATGAAAGTGATGACGATCGAATCCGCGTGGAATTTTTGATTCTACTGACCATGTTGTGTCTTTTGAAGATGTAAAAAATTTTGCTTTAAATCATCGAAAAAGCAACAGGATAGATACGAGATTTTTCACTTTTATAAATTTCATCTATGGTTTTCGAAAGGTTGATGGGATATAATATTTTCCAAAGCGGAGTCTGCCGTTTTGTTAAGACAGTATTTTAAATATTGATTAAGAAAATCCAATGATATATACGGTACAATAGCAGGACGGACGGTTCCGGAATTGGTTTTTATACCATGAGTAATTAAAGAAAGAGACGATGATTATGATTGAATTTATCAATGTCACCAAAACATATGAAAAAAACGAAAAAGACGCTTTGAGGGATCTCAACCTATTTATAGATAACGGGGAGTTTGTCTTTCTGGTCGGACGAAGCGGCGCCGGTAAATCGACCTTCATCAAATTGCTGTTGAGAGAAATTGATGTGACCAGCGGAACCGTTAAGATTCAGGGCCATGACATTTCCGAGCTTTCCAAAAAAGAGATCCCGTATTTGCGCCGTAAATTAGGCGTTGTGTTTCAGGATTTCCGCTTGCTTGAAAGTAAAAACGTTTATGAAAATGTCGCTTACGCCATGGAAATTATCGGACGGCCCGAAAAAGCCATTCGAAAAAAAGTGCCGTTGGCTTTGGAAATGGTCGGACTTTCTCAACGGATGTATCATTATCCCCACGAGCTTTCCGGCGGAGAACAACAACGTGTCGTTATTGCCAGAGCGATTATCAACAATCCGAGTATTTTGATTTGCGATGAACCGACAGGTAACTTAGACCCTGACACATCCAAAGACATTATGCGGATTTTGCTAGAAATCAATCGCCACGGCACCACGGTTGTCGTGGTTACCCACGATATGGAAATGGTCAAACTCATGAATAAACGTGTCCTGACTTTGGAAGGCGGCGTGCTGACCCATGACAGCATCAATGTACCTGAAGGCGGCATAGACTATATTGAAGGCGGTCAAAGCCATGTTTAATCGCGAACACCCCATGCGGCGCTCGATCATCAGAGATACTTTGCAAAGTATCCGCCGCAACAGTTTGATGAGTTTGGCTTCGATTTTGTCCATTACCGCCGCGCTCATTATTCTCGGGATTTTCCTGGTTTTGACGATTAATATTCATCAAATTGCCGCGAATATCGAAAACGGCCTTAAAATACAAGTATTTTTTAAACAGGAAGTGACCGAGGAACAAAAATCGTCTTTAAAACAGGCTTTGGAAAGCAATGATCTGATTTCGGAAGTGCAATACGAATCCAAAGACCAGGCCTTGAAAAACTTTTCCGAATCCCTTGAGGGCTATTCGGATTTGATGAGCAGTTTTAACAGTAAAAACAATCCGATGCCCGAGTCCTTCATCGTCAAAGCTAAGCGATCGGAGGACATGGATCAAATCAAGAGCTTTATCGACGGCTATAAAGAATCCAATGGCATAGAGTATGTCAAATACGGTCAGGACTACATCAAAGCGCTGACCAATTTTAATCACTTTGTCAATCTTCTCTGCATCATTGTCATTATCGTGCTGTCGATCATTTCGTTCTTCTTGATCTATAATACGATTCGATTGACGGTGTTTGCCCGTCGAAAGGAAATCGGCATTATGAAATACGTCGGCGCAACGGACAGCTACATCCGAATGCCTTTTCTTTTGGAGGGGGCAGGCCTCGGTGTGATTGCCGCGATTGCGGCGACGATGGCGATTCGAACCGGCTATTTTTACATTTTGGGCTATCTGGGCGGTAACGCGTTGCTTCCCATCACCGTCAACTTTGCGTCACCGCAACTCGTCATTCTCAACGTTGTGTTGTTTTTCCTAATTTATGGGATCTTGATCGGTATTCTCGGTAGTAGCGTTGCGATTCGTAAATTCTTGGATGTATAAAATTCAATGTATAGAAGAATTGAAGGGGGATTTTAAATTGAAAAAATATTTCGCCGCTGTTTTGGTGATGCTGGCGATTCTGCTTTCGATCGGAACGGTTTTCGCCGCGACGGAAGAAGAATTAAATCAGCAAAAAAAAGAAGCGACCGAAAAAAAACAACAAGCGGAATATCAAGTGGATATGACGCAAAATACGGTCAACGGATTAATGACTGAGGTCGAGAAAGCCAATGATTATTTAAGCGTTCTTGACAATCAGAATAAAGAGACCCAAGCTAAAATCGACAGCTTGAGCGCGCAAATCGCGGAGAAACAAGAAGGCATCGCGATCCTTTCTGCTGAACAGGATAAACAACAGCAGGATTTGGAAAAACGGCTTCAAACCATGTATATGCTCGGCAACGAAAGTTACCTTGCGGTTGTGTTCTCTTCTGAAAATTACGCGGAATTAATTTCCAACATCGATAAAGTCGCAACCATCGCCCGGGCTGATCAGGCGGCGATTGCGTCTTTAAAAAACGCGCAGCAAGCCCTCGTAGATAAAAAGACATCTCTGGAAGCGTCAATGGCTGAGATGGAGCAGCTTAAAAGCGAGCAACAGGCTTTGGTTGCCAGTCAACAACAGGTTGTGGCGCAACGCGAAGCTTTGCTCAATCAAAACCAAGGGATTTTGGAAGCGTATAAAGCGGAAGCGGCCAAACAAGAACAGGCCGTCAAACAGCTTGACGCCGAGCTTGCGGAAATTGCCAGAGCCCGCGCTGAAGCCGAAGCTCAAAAACGGGCAGCGGAGCAAGCCGCGGCTCAATCGGCCGGGCAAGCGCTGCCGGCCCCCTCTGCCAGCGGATTCATTTGGCCTGTCGATAATCGGGAAATCACTTCCTATTTCGGCTATCGCGGATATGAAGCGACCGGTGGTGTGGGTACCGCGGATCACGATGGCCTCGATATCGGCGCCTGGACCGGAGAGCCGATTTACGCCTCGGCCGCCGGCACCGTTACCCTTGCCTGTGAATACGGCGGTTACGGAAACTGCGTGATCATCGCCCATGATAATGGCTATTCCACCCTTTACGGGCATCAGAGCGCCATCGCGGTTTCTGAGGGACAACGGGTTAATCAAGGCGACGTGATCGGTTATGTCGGCGCGACGGGATGGGCAACAGGACCCCATCTTCACATCAGCTTTATCGACGCAGCCGGAAATTATGCTGATCCCCTTTCGTTTATTGCTCCGTAATGACGGAAAGCACCTTGGACAACGTGAAAAAACTTAATACAGCGATAAAATACGGAAAGAACGTTGGTTCTTTCCGTTTTTTCATGTATAATACATTTTATGCTTATAAAGCACCGTCATTTAATCGGCTATCGAGTAATACCATTTGACATTTTCGACTTAGTTCAATAGGTATGTCGGATTATCGATGATATCATTGACGAGCCCATCAAATGATTTGCCCCTTGATTTTGTCTGTTATTGAAGTGATTTACTTTTGGAGAAATTATGAAAAACAAATTTACAAAACAATTGTTGATTTTTACGTTGATCATCGTTTTGAGCAATGCCGCGACGTATGTGCTGACGGTCAACGGTTTTCTCAATTTTTCGTCGACGCAGTTTATCGGCGTTTCGTCAAGACTGAATACCGCACAGGTCAAAAAGCTTTTTGAAGCGGAGAATTTGATCAACGACAAGTTTTATCAAAAACCCGATGAGAACAAATTGCTGGAAGGCGCGGTCAAGGGAATGTTCACGGCCTTGGAGGATGAATACAGCGATTATTATACGCCGGAGGAATTCGCGAAGCTGATGGAAGAATCGACAGGTGAATATGAGGGAATCGGTGTGGTCGTGTATGCCAATGAGGACAAAGATACCGTTGTTTTGCAGGTATATGAAAAAACGCCGGCAGCGGAAGCGGGCATGCGGATGAATGACAAGATCGTCAAAGTGGACGGTGAGGATGTCCTCGGCAAAGGAACGGATTATACGGTCTCTAAAATGCGAGGCGAGTCCGGCACCGAGGTTGAAGTGACTTTCGAACATGATAACGGCGAACAGGTTACCAAGAAACTCAAACGCGCTAAAATCAATCAAGACAGCGTGAGTGCTGAGATGCTTGACAGCAGCATAGGATATATTCAAATCAATGAATTTACTACTCAGACAGGAAATCAATTTGATGAGAAGCTTACCCAATTAGAAAAACAGAATATAAATGGCTTGATTGTCGATTTACGCTATAACGGCGGCGGCATTGTCGACGACGCGGTGCATGTGGCCAATCGACTTCTCGGTGACGGGGAAGTGGGTTATCATGTCGATCAAAACGGCAATCGGATTGATTATGACAGAGGCGACGGCGACAGGTTTAATAAGCCGGTGGTATTTTTGGTCAATGAGGGAACGGCATCCGCTTCCGAAATATTGGCCGGTGCGGTTCAGGATGACGGGCTTGCTAAGCTGGTGGGCACCAAGACTTTCGGGAAAGGTGTTGTTCAGGAACTCAGTACTTTTTCCGACGGATCGGGGTATAAAATTACGACTGAGACCAATTTCACCCCGAAGGGCCACGCCATTCACAAAGTGGGGTTGACACCGGACGTGAATCTTGAGCTGTCGGAAAAGCCGGAGAACTTTTTCACGATGACTCACGAAGCGGATAATCAGCTTCAGAAAGCCATTGAAATCATCCGAAATGAAAAGAAATAGCGGTGTGAAGCGGAATGTTGCCTTATGGTGTGAAGTCGGCTTGATATAAGCGGGTTTGAGGGAATACATATGATTGATACCATAGCGGAGGTTTTTGATGATTGACAGGCCTTTTAAAGTTGTCTCCGATTTTGAGCCGATGGGTGATCAGGGACAGGCGATCGATAAAATTTCAAAAGGGATTCATGACGGTTTAAAATATCAGACGCTGCTCGGCGTGACGGGCTCCGGTAAAACCTATACGATGGCGAAGGTCATCGAAGCGGTGCAAAAACCGACGCTGGTCATCGCCCACAATAAAACCCTGGCCGCTCAGCTTTACAATGAATTCCGGAGTTTTTTTCCGGATAACGCCGTTGAGTATTTTGTGTCCTATTACGACTATTATCAGCCGGAAGCTTATGTGCCCAATCGGGATTTGTATATCGAAAAGGACGCGTCGATCAATGATGAAATTGACAAATTGCGCCATTCGGCAACGGCGGCGCTTTTTGAGCGGCGGGATGTGATTATTATCGCGTCGGTTTCCTGTATTTACGGTTTGGGCTCTCCGATTGACTATGAGAATTTGGTGCTCTCTTTGCGGCCCGGCATGCAGAAGGACCGCGATGACATTATCCGCAAATTGGTAGATATTCAGTATATACGTAACGATATTGCCTTCGAGCGAAACACCTTTCGCGTGCGGGGTGACGTTTTGGAAATATATCCCGCGGCATCGTCGGGCAATGCTGTCCGTCTGGAGTTTTTTGATGATGAAATTGAGCGCATCACCGAAATCAATACCATCACCGGGGAGATTACCGGTGAGCTCAGCCATATTTCCATTTTTCCGGCATCGCATTATACGACGACACCGGATAAGCTTGAAACGGCGATAGTCGGGATTCGAAAAGAGCTTGGCGAGCGTTACAATTATTTTATCGAACACGATCAGCTTGTCGAGGCTCAGCGTATTTTGCAGCGGACCAATTATGATCTTGAAATGCTTCAGGAGATGGGGTATTGCACCGGGATTGAAAATTATACCCGGTATATCAACGGCGTTCCGGCCGGGAGTCCGCCCTATACGCTGATTGATTATTTCCCCGATGATTTTTTGATGATTGCCGATGAATCCCACGTGTCGATTCCGCAAATCGGCGGCATGTCCGCGGGGGACCGTTCCCGGAAAAAAAATCTGGTGGATTTTGGATTCCGTCTGCCTTCGGCCTATGATAACCGTCCGCTGACCTTTGATGAATTTGAAGGGAAAATCAATCAAATTGTTTTTACGACGGCGACGCCGGGTCCCTATGAAAAAGAACACACGCAGCAGGTCGTTGAGCAGCTAATTCGCCCGACGGGACTGGTGGACCCGCCCATTGATGTCCGGCCGATCAAAGGGCAGATTGACGATTTGCTCGGTGAAATTCACAAGACGGTCGCCCAGGGCAATCGCGTGCTGATTACGACTTTAACCAAAAAAATGGCAGAGGATTTGACGGATTATTTGGACGAAAACGACGTGCGGGTCCGCTATCTCCATTCGGATATCGCGACCATCGAACGGACCGAGATTCTCAGGGATTTGCGTCTTGGGAAGTTTGACGTGTTGGTGGGCATCAATCTGCTTCGTGAAGGTCTGGATTTGCCCGAAGTCGGTCTGATTGCCATTTTGGACGCCGATAAAGAAGGGTATTTGCGCTCGGAAACCTCGCTGGTGCAGACCATCGGGCGGGCGGCCCGCAATGTCGACGGCCATGTGGTGATGTACGCGGATCAAATCACCGGCTCCATGCGCAGAGCCATTGACGAGACGGAGCGCCGAAGAAAAATTCAGCAGGCCTATAACTTCGCGCATCATATTGTTCCGCGGTCTGTCAGCAAAGATATTCACGCGGCCATTGAGGTTACCAAGGTTGCAGAGGATGTCGAACCCTTCGGCGCCGCCGGTAACAAAGCCGATGAGGCGATGCCGGATCTGAAAACGCTGCATCGTCTGATGCTTGAGGCGGCTGCCAATCTCGAGTTTGAAAAGGCTGCCGAATACAGAGATCAAATCCGAAAAATTCAGAAAAAAGAAGGTCATTCATGAAAACAATCTCCATTTCCGGAGCGAAGGAACACAATCTCAAAAACATTGACTTAACCATTCCCAAAGATCAACTGGTCGTTTTTACGGGGGTCAGCGGATCCGGTAAATCCTCTTTGGCTTTCGACACGATTTACGCCGAGGGTCAGCGCAGATATATGGAGTCTTTGTCGTCCTACGCGAGACAATTTCTCGGAAATAATCAAAAGCCCCTTGTGGACAAAATCGAGGGGCTTTCGCCGGCCATCGCCATTGATCAAAAGACGACCAATCGCAATCCCCGTTCCACGGTGGGAACCGTCACCGAAATCTATGATTATTTCAGGCTGCTTTACGCCCGCATCGGCATTCCCCATTGTCCGAAATGCGGGAAACCCATCCGCGCCCAAAGCATCGATCAAATTGTCGATGCTGTTTTAAAGATGGACGACGGGACCAAGTTTATGATTTTGGCGCCGGTGGTTCGCGGCGAGAAAGGCAAACATCAAAAGATTCTATCTCAGTATAAACGCGCCGGTTTTGTCAGAGTCATCATCGACGGGGAAATGCGCGATTTTTCCGAGGATTTTGATTTAAATAAGAACATCAAGCATCACATTGACATCGTCGTCGACCGCCTGAAGAAAAAAGAGAACATGAAAAAGCGCCTGACGGATTCCGTTGAGACGGCGCTGAAGCTTTCGGACGGCCTGATGAAATGTCAGGTGATCGGGGGAGAAAGCACCCTTTACAGCGAAAAGCTGTCCTGTCCGGATTGCGGGATTTCGATGCCGACGCCGGAGCCTCGGAGTTTTTCTTTTAATAATCCATTCGGGATGTGCCCGACTTGCAACGGCCTCGGGTTTTATAAAAAGATCGATCCTGATCGTCTGATTCCCGACAGAGGGCTTTCGGTCAATGGGGGAGCGATTAAGTTTTTCGGTTTGAAAAACGAGAATAAAATTCTGGTTCATATGATCGACATGCTCGCGAAAAAACACGGCATCACCCTGGATACGCCCCTTGACGAGGCGCCTTCCGCTTTTATGGATGAGCTGTTTTACGGATCGAAGGATCCGATGGAGATTACCTACAACGGGAAGTTTCAAGGGACGTATACCTCGACTTTCGAAGGGCTGATCAACAATATGGAGCGCCGTTTTAAAGAGACCAAATCCGACACGATGCGGGGATTTATCGAGCGGTATATGGCGGAAATCCCGTGCCCCGATTGTCATGGCAAAAGGCTGAACCCGACAAGTCTGGCGGTGACGGTTGCCGGCCGCAACATCATTGAGCTGACGGAGATGTCTGTAAAAGAGCTGATCTCGTTTTTCGGCGACATCCGGAACACTTTATCGGAACATGAACAGCTTGTCGGCAAGCTGATTTTCAACGAAATTGACAGCCGCTTGCGGTTCCTTGCCGATGTGGGACTTGACTATTTGACGCTGTCGAGAAGCGCGGGCACGTTGTCCGGCGGTGAGTCTCAGCGCATTCGTTTGGCGACGCAAATCGGCACCGGTTTGACCGGGGTGCTTTATGTTCTCGATGAGCCGAGTATCGGCCTTCATCAGCGGGATAACCGCAAGCTTTTGGATTCTCTCAGGCATTTGACGGACATCGGCAACAGCCTGATTGTGGTCGAGCACGATGAGGAGACCATGGCCGAGGCTGATTATATTGTGGATATTGGTCCCGCGGCCGGCGTTCACGGCGGAGAGGTCATCGTGGCCGGGGATATTGAGGCGGTTAAAGCCTGCGAGGCGTCGGTGACCGGGGCTTATCTTTCGGGGAGAAAATCCATTCCCGTTCCCAAAGAACGACGGAAAGGCAATGGTAAAGTCGTCTCTGTCATCGGCGCGGCGGAAAACAATCTGAAAAACATTGATGTTGATTTTCCGCTCGGCAAGCTCATTTTGGTGACCGGGGTCTCAGGCTCCGGTAAAAGCACGCTGGTCAACGAGATTTTGTACAACGGCATCGCCCGAAAGCTCTATCAGAGCTACCGGCGTCCGGGGAAACACAAAAAAATGCTCGGAACCGATGAGATTGATAAGATCATCGCCATTGATCAGGCGCCCATCGGCCGTTCTCCCCGGTCGAATCCCGCGACGTATACAGGCCTTTTTGATCTGATCCGCGATTTGTTTGCCCAAACCAATGAGGCCAAATCGAGAGGCTATCAAAAAGGGCGGTTTAGCTTCAATGTGAAAGGCGGCCGCTGCGAAACCTGCCGGGGTGACGGCATCTTGCGCATCGAAATGCATTTTCTTCCGGATGTCTATGTACCCTGTGAAGTTTGCGGCGGTAAGCGCTACAATCGGGAGACCCTTGAGGTGAAGTATAAAGGCAAAAATATTGCCGATGTCCTCGATATGACGGTGGATGAGGCGCTGGCGTTTTTTGAGCATTTGCCGTCGATTAAAAATAAAATTCAGACGCTTTCGGATGTCGGACTCGGTTATATTAAGCTCGGGCAGCCGTCGACGGAGCTTTCCGGCGGGGAAGCGCAGCGCATTAAGCTCGCGACGGAGCTTTCCAAACGCAGTACCGGCAAAACGATGTATATTTTGGATGAGCCGACAACGGGGCTGCATATGGATGACGTGGCTCGGTTGATTGCGATTTTGCAGAAGCTCGCGGATACGGGCAATACCGTTGTGGTCATTGAGCATCAGCTTGACGTGATTAAGGTGGCGGATTATATCATTGATCTGGGCCCCGAAGGAGGAGACGGCGGCGGTACGGTGGTTGCCGCGGGAACGCCGGAGGAAGTCGCGGAAAATCCCGCGTCTTTTACCGGTCAGTATCTGAGGGCGATGCTAGATTGATGATGAATGATTCTGGTAGAAACTCAGCCGAGCTGAGTTTCTGATTGGATTTTTGGGTCCGGCTTTTGGGTCGGTGTGCTTTGTGAGGTTTTTGGCTGTCCTTGAGCGCCTATCGGCGCACCCCACCCTCACACTCCGCTTCGCTACGGATAAGTTCCGATATGCCAATCACGCTGCGTTTCACTTGCGTTCTTGGATCGTCACTTAAGTCACCCTTCGGAGCAGAACTTTTCGTTATCCATTTTTGGGCAGTTTTCTCGCTGATCACGCAGATTCACACAGATTAAGAAATGAATATAAAATTATTGATCTGCGATTATCTGCGTCATCTGCGAGAGACGATGACACATTCATCATTCATTGGCGAGCCTTTTTGGGCTCAGTTTGGTTTTTGAGGTAAAATATGTTAGAACTTTTTATTACTTTTTTTAAGGTTGGCATTATGACTTTCGGCGGAGGATACGCGATGCTTCCGATTCTTCAGCGGGAAATTGTCGACAACAAGGGTTGGGCCACGGAGGAGGAACTCCTGGATTATTTTGCGATCGGCCAGTGTACGCCCGGGGTCATTGCCGTGAATACGTCAACTTTTATCGGGCGAAAAAACGGCGGCATCATCGGCGCGATTGTGGCGACGCTGGGGGTTGTCGCCCCGTCGATTATCATCATTACGATCATTGCCGGTCTCATCCAGAATTTCGCGGATTTACCGGTGGTGAAAAACGCTTTTTCGGGCATTCGGGCTTGTGTGTGCGTGCTCATTTTAAACGCGACGGTGAAGCTGGTGAAATCAGCGGTGGTGGACGGCTGGACGGCCGCCATTTTCGCGCTGACGGCCGTTTTATCCTTTGCCGTTGATGTGAGCCCGATTGTTTTTGTGATGGCCGCGCTCATTTTGGGCATTCTCATTAAAACACTGGAGTCGAAAAGGATATGATTTATCTTAACTTATGTATTGAGTTTTTTAAAACGGGGTTGTTTGCCATCGGCGGCGGCCTGGCGACCATTCCCTTTTTGGCTGAGATCGGCAGATCCACGGGGTGGTTTACCCAAGCGGATCTGGCGGATATGATTGCCGTTTCGGAATCGACGCCGGGACCGATGGGGGTGAACATGGCGACGTATGTCGGCTTTACATCGGCCGGTGTGCCGGGAGCGATTCTCGCGACGCTTAGTCTGGTCGCGCCGTCCATCATCGTCATTTTGATCGTTTACCAATTTTTATCGGCTTTTAAGGATAACAAAACCGTTCAGGCCGCTTTTTACGGAATCCGGCCCGCGTCCGTGGGGTTGATCGCTTCCGCGGGACTCGGCGTCATGATGCTGGCGATGTTTACGTCTGAATTTAACGGTGACCTCACCGCCTTCCTTGGGTCCGCCAATGTGAAGGTGATTGTGTTGGCGGCCATTTTGTTTGTCATCACGAATTTTGTGCCGAAGGCAAAGGATTTGCATCCGATTGTGTTTATCGGGATTTCGGCGGTCATCGGCATTGTCTTTCATTTCGCCGGTTGAAGCATAAAAGTATTTGACACTGTTAATAACCATCTTTATAATTTAAATATTCATTATTAAGATTGTCGTTTGTACAGTAATTTGTCACATATGGCAAGAATTTTTGATAAAGATTTACGTCTATGTGTTTTAATTATATCAATTTATTCCATACTTTATACGGAGGATCATATGGAGCGATACAATCACGATCAGATTGAAAAGAAATGGCAAAAATATTGGGAGGATCACAAGACGTTCGCCGTTGACAGCGATATGAAACGTCCCAAATTTTACGGTTTGGTGGAGTTTCCTTATCCATCCGGCGCCGGCCTGCACGTGGGACACGTCCGGGCCTATACCTCGATGGAGGTCATTTCCCGCAAGCGCAGAATGCAGGGCTACAATGTGCTTTTTCCCATCGGATGGGACGCTTTTGGGCTGCCGACGGAAAATTACGCCATCCAAACGGGGCAGCACCCCAGACAGGTGACGGATCACAACATTGAGGTCTTTACGAAACAACTCAAAGCCATTGGCTATTCTTTTGATTGGGACGCTGAAATCGATACGACGGATCCCGATTATTACAAATGGACGCAATGGATTTTTCTGCAATTGTTCAAACATGGCCTGGCTTATCGCGATCATACGTATGTCAATTTCTGCAAGGGCTGCAAAGTGGTTTTGGCCAATGAGGATTTCCGCGACGGCAAATGCGATCGCTGCGGTTCCGACGTGGTTCAGATGGAAAAGGATGTTTGGTTTTTAAAAATCCGGGACTATGCGGAAAAGCTGTTGGCCGGCTTGAAAGATGTGGATTATCTGCCGCGGATTAAACTGGAACAGGAAAACTGGATCGGTAAATCCGTGGGGGCTGAAGCGGATTTTGCCATTGAGGGGCACGATGATCTCGCCCTTCGGGTGTTTACCACGCGTCCGGATACGATGTTCGGCGCCACGTTTATGGTGATCGCGCCGGAGCATCCGATTTTGGAGACCCTCGCGTCGGAGATCACCAACCTTGACGCCGTTCGGGCCTATCAACAGGCGGCCACCCATAAAACGGAATTTGAGCGGGTGCAGCTGGCCAAGGATAAAACCGGGGTGAAGCTCGAAGGGGTTCGCTGTGTCAATCCGGTCACCGGCAAGCCCATTCCGATTTTTATCGCCGATTATGTCATGATGGGTTACGGTACCGGCGCGATTATGGCTGTGCCGGCCCACGATACCCGGGACTGGGAATTCGCGAAAAAGTTTGATTTGCCGATTATCGAGGTCATCAAAGGCGGTGATGTTGACGAGGCGGCTTATACCGATGTGGATCACGGCGAAATGGTGAACTCCGGCTTTTTAAACGGTCTTTCGGTGAAGGATGCCATCAACAAGATGATCGCTTATCTGGAAGAAAAGGGTCTGGGCAAAAAGACCGTTAATTATAAAATGAAGGACTGGGCTTTTAACCGTCAACGCTATTGGGGAGAGCCGATTCCCATTGTGCATTGCCCGACCTGCGGCATGGTGCCGGTGCCCGAGGCGGATTTGCCGGTCAAATTGCCCGATGTCAAAAGCTATGAACCGACAGACACCGGTGAGTCGCCGCTGGCTGATATGACCGATTGGGTGAACACCACCTGTCCCCATTGCGGCGGTCCCGCCAAGCGTGAAACCGACACGATGCCCCAGTGGGCAGGTTCCAGCTGGTATTATCTGCGGTATATCGATCCCCACAATGACCAGGCTATCGGCGATCCCGATAAACTGAAATATTGGTTGCCCGTCGATTGGTACAACGGCGGCATGGAACACGTGACGCGCCATTTGCTGTATTCGCGTTTTTGGCATCAATTCCTCTATGACATCGGTGTCGTACCAACGAAAGAACCTTATGCCAAACGGACGGTTCAAGGCTTGATTCTTGGGGAAGACGGGGAAAAGATGTCTAAATCCAAGGGTAATGTGGTCAATCCCAACGACATCATTGATGAATACGGCGCGGACACCCTGAGAACCTATATCATGTTCATCGGTGATTATGAAAAACCGGCGCCTTGGTCGGAAAACGGCACCAAGGGATGCCGGCGTTTCCTGGAGCGCATTTGGAAAATGCAGGACAATGTGACCGAGGGCGACGGGTTTTCCGCTGAACTGGAAAGCGCGATGCACAAGACCATCAAGAAAGTCTCGGAGGATTATGAGGCGATGAAGTTTAACACGGCGATCGCCGCGCTGATGAGTCTGGTCAATGATCTCAGTGCCAAGGGCAGTGTGACGAAAGGGGAATACGCGACGATGTTAAAGCTCCTTTATCCCGTGGCGCCTCATATCACGGAAGAGCTTTGGCAGATTGTCGGGTTGCCGGGGATGCTCCATGACGCGCCGTGGCCGGATTATGACGAAGCCAAAACCGTTGACGCCGTGATGGAAATGGCCGTGCAGGTCAACGGCAAGGTCCGGGGGCGCATCACGATGCCCGCGGATGCCGATGTGGCTCTCGCGAAGGAACTGGCTTTCCAAAACGAGAATATCGCGCGCTTTACGGAAGGCAAAAAAGTCGTGAAAGAGATTTTTGTGCCGGGCCGCATTTTTAACCTCGTTGTGAAATAATCAAGCGGGTTCATGATGGCGATGAAAGAAGTGATCATTTATACCGACGGCGGCTGCCGGGGCAACGGGCAGGAAGGCCCGAGCCTCGGCGCCATCGGCGGCGTTTTGCTCTATCCCGCGGCGAATTACCGCAAGGAGTTCAAGCGGGCCTATCGGGATACGACCAACAATCAAATGGAGTTGACGGCGGTGATTGAGGCGCTGTCGATGCTCAAAACGCCTTGCGACGTCACGGTCCACAGTGATTCGGCTTATGTGGTCAATGCCTTTAATCAAGGATGGGTGGACGGCTGGCGCGCCAAGGGCTATCATCGCGGGAAAGCGGGAGAGCTGAAGAACCGTGAGCTTTGGATGCGGCTCGATGAACTGACGCGGCGGCACCGGGTGCGTTTTGTGAAGGTCAAGGGGCATTCCGATGACGCGCTGAACGCCCGCGCCGACGCGCTGGTCAATGAAGCGATGGATGAGGCGGAGCAAGTCGGCGGGGTTTAGAACTCTCCCTTGATGATTGCCGCAAGAAAATGTCTTTAATGCATCTATCTATTGATTGTTTTATATTTTTAGAATGAGAATTTGTCCAATCATTGATCAATCATAACGATTTGAGAGACAAACTGTATGGCCAATGTGTTGATAAACGCGTTGGTCATATTTGTCGATCGTGTCTGATTGGACACAGAAACCGAAAGGTTTTTCGGACCCCAGGTGATTTCTGTTTTGTTGGTCTCGGGGCAGGTCGTTTTGCGGAATGTCGGAAAGGCGGGAGTTAAAGATGATTATCAATACGGGACAGCGGACAGATATTCCCGCGTTTTACGCCAAGTGGTTTGCGACACGGTTAAAAGAGGGGACTGTTTGCGTGCGTAATCCATTTAACGCCGGACAGGTCAGCCGTTATCTTTTGGATCCCAATGTTGTGGATGTCATTGGTTTTTGTACGAAAAACCCGGAAAGCATGATGCCATATATGGATTTGCTTGACGGCTTTGGACAAGTGTGGTCCGTGACGATGACGCCATATGGACGCGATATTGAACCAAACGTTCCCGAAGTCGGGAAAGTCATTGAATCCTTTCGGCTGTTGTCTCAAATGTTAGGTCAAAAAGCGGTGATTTGGCGTTATGATCCCATTTTCCTCACACAGCGATATACCGAGGAGTATCATCTCAAAGCGTTTCGAAAAATGGCATCGCTTTTAGAAAACGCGACAGATACCGTTGTGATCAGTTTTATCGACCTTTATCCAAAGGTTAGGCGATATTTTCCGGAGGCTAAAGCGGTTCCGGAAAATGTGAAGATCCGTTTGGGCAGACAGTTGATTGCCATAGCGTCTGAGTATGGCATGCGCGTCAAAACCTGCGGGGAAGGGGATATCCTCGCGCCTTACGGCGCGGACGCCTCGGGATGCATGACCATTTCGGATTATGAAAGAGCCATCGGACAGCGTCTGAAGGCTCCGAAGCTAAAGCCCAGTCGCGAGGGTTGCAGCTGTTATTTGTCTTGTGATATCGGCGCTTATAACAGTTGCGAGCATTTTTGTCGATATTGTTACGCCAACGTCGACCGACATGCTGTATTGGAAAATATGAAGCGGCATGATCCGCGTTCACCATTACTGATCGGTCAATTGGGGGAAGATGAATGGGTGCATGACGTCAAACAGGTGTCCTGGATCAATCGGCAAATCGGTTTTTTTGACAATTTTTAAAATGGTATCAGGCATTTGATGATCATCCTTTTGTCATAATGCCAAAAACTTTAAATTTTTTCACAAATCCTGTTTTTTTGCTTTCAAAGGGCTTATAATAATTGAATAAAGCACTTTCTAAGGAGTCGAAGATGATCGTCTTAAGCCGTGAAAATATTACCGAATATTTAAAGTCAAGAATGCCTGAATTGGATTTTTCCAGACCTCTTGAGATTATTCCGATCGGAGAGGGTTCGCTCGAAGAGGAAGGTGATGGATATATTAATTTTGTCTTTCGCGTCAGCGACCATCAAAAACACATTATATTAAAGCAAGGAATGGCTGAGGGCCGTGTGGAAGGCTTTGTGGATTTGCCATCGGAGCGCACGAAAATGGAATGGGATTCAATGCAGATTAGAAAATCGATTGTTCCCGAATATCTACCGGAGCTGTATTTTTTCGACAGTGAGAATAATGTGTTTGCGACGGAAGACGTTTCATATCTTTCTATAGCGCGCTTTCAATTAAATCAGAACGTCATGTTTCCTCGGCTTGGAACGCAGATGGGTGATTTCATCGCGCGTTCACATTTTTATACATCAGAATATTATTTGGATACACAGCGTTTTAGACAATTGAACGCGCATTTCATGGGCAACAGAATGCGCGATATTTTTGATAATATTATTTTTATTACCCTTCATCAAGACGATCCGGATTTTGGCATTCAACTGGATCCCGAACTCGCGTCGAAGATCAAAGATATTGTATTTGATGATCGCGTCATTTTGGAAAGATTTAAACTGCGAGATCTGTTCATGAGCAAAGCGGAAACACTGCTTCATGGCGATTATCATACGTCAAATCTATTTGTTAATGAAAACGAAATGAAAGTGATCGATATGGAGTATACATTTTTTGGACCGGCAGCTTTTGATATCGGTTATATGTTATCCAATTTTATTTCGCAGTATTTTTGCGCCGCGTTTAGGCCTTTTGATGATGAAAAGGCACGAAAAGTTTTTCAAAGCTATATTTTGGCCGCCGCTAAAGAGATGTATCACACCTATTGTTCAGTGTTTTTTGACTGTTGGGATCAAGATGCCAAACCGATTTACAGACAAATTAACGGATTAAAAGAAGTGGTATCGGCGACTTTGCTTAAAAACACAATTGGTTTTTTCGGAACAGCAAATATGTTTCGCGCTGCCGGAGCTATTGATTTTCCGGAATACACAGCGATTGAGGATAGTGAAGCACGTCATCACGCGGTCATTCTATCCGTTATGACAGATCGTTTTATGCTCTTAAATCGGGATAAGTATTCGGATTTTGATGCTTTTATTGAAGATCTGATTCTTTTGGAAAAAACCTATAAAAGCGAAATGAATTGGCATTGACGATGGCAAAATGTTTGGAATTGATTCAGATATCAAAAAATCATCAGGAATTTGATCAACACGGTTCATTTGCATTCCCCTGTGAATTGTATTATACTGTGATTGATGGTAAAAAACGTGATCGGATTCCCGGACATTGGCATGATGAACTGGAAATTGGTTATGTCGATAGCGGTCGTGTTTTGCTGGAAACCGCATCGGAAAATCTGGAGATTCGCGAGGGACAATGCTATTTTATTAATTCACATATCGTTCATGGTATGCGTTTTTTAAAAGAACGAGGATCGTTTTATAGTTTTGTCTTTCACGAAAATATGATTAAAGGACCCGAAGCGATTAATCAAAACGCTGTTTATCCCATTTTAGAATCGAGCAGAAGGGTTTTTACGTCGGATGACGATCGTTTAAACGTGACTTTTAAAAAACTCATCAATGTATTTGAGGGGAATCAGAGCGGTTATGAGCTTTCCGTGCGGCATGAACTCGAGGCATTTTGGCTGCGTTTGCTTGAACTTTTTCCTGTTGAGGCATCTTCTGAACGTGTTATTGGCGAGCGAATCGGTCGAATGTTGGGTTTTATTGAGAAGCATTTTGCTGATAATATCGGAATTATTGATATTGCGAAAAGTGCTGATATCAGCAAAAGGGAGTGCTACCGTTGCTTTAAGGAACGCTTAGGGGAAACGCCCGGGAATTACTTGATGCGCTATCGTGTGACGCAGGCGGCTAAACGGATTGTTTTGACTTCAGATCATTTTGAGGTGATCGCCAAAGAATGTGGTTTTGCCAGCGCGTCTTATTTTTCGACACGATTTAAAAAAGTTTATGGGTTATCACCGGGAGAGTATAGAAAACAAGAGAGACAAAAGGAGGAGTCGTCATGTCTAATCGATACTGCGTCGGCGTGATTGAGGCGATTGGGATGTCGTCGGCATTGGAAGCGGCGGACACCATGTTAAAAGCGGCGAATGTTAAGTTGATTGGGTACGAATACTCCGGAACGCTTGGCCGCATTGTGGTAAAAATCGAAGGCCCCGTCTCAGCCGTCAAAACAGCGATCGCGGCTGCTGAAGCGGCAACAGAACAAATTGAGGGAACGTTGACCGGTTATGAGAGCGCTTCGGTTTATCCCGCGATGGAAAAGATCGTTTATGATGAGCTGATTGACAACGCTGAGACAGTTAGTACGGATAAACAAATCGCTTCCGGAAAAAGACCGCAAGGGTATCGGGATTATAAAAATAAATAATATGACCTTGCCGCATGGCGGTCTTTTTTTTTTTTTTTGAAATATGAATTGCTTATTTCAATTGGATAACAAGAATAAATCAATCAGATTGGTGTGTATCTTACATTTTTTAGAAAATGTGAAAATGCGGAATGCTTGTTGCTGATTTTTTTATGATAAATACCAAAATCGGCTTGGGGTGATTCCGCCCAATCAAAAAATAGAATGTCCGGATGATCGATAATGAGATATTCCGGAACCAAAGCATAGCCCAGACACGCAAGCACCATCCCGTAAGCTTCATTGACATTCGCGCAAATGATATTGTCCAGATTGTCATTAACCGGAAGAAGGTAATGTCCTCTGGAGAAAAAATGCTTTAATAAATAAGGCGGTATTGCCAGAATTTGCCGAATGTGTTGAAATGATTGCGTATGAATAATATGTTCTTCATCCTCGAAATTTCTGTTGTCAGTATTACTATTTTCAGATAACGCTTTTTTTATAATTTTCTCAGTGAACGGGTGTTCTTTTGAAATGATAAATTTAAACCTGTTTTCATTGATTTTGGTAAAGGTAATCGTATGGTCGTCAAATTTAGCATCTCGCATACCAATCACAAAGTCTATTTGATCTTTTTGAAGACGCCCGAGATTGGCATCGGTTTGATCGAGGACGAGTTGAGGTGTGATATTTTCCGAAAACGATGCGCGCGTGCGTTTGAGCGCATGGCTGATGAACTGAATGGCATGCGGGTCGGAATACCCAATGCGAATGACGTTTTTTTCCGCTTGGTCATATGATCCGATCCACTGTTTCGCGCGATAAAAGATTTGGAGCATGTCGTTCGCTTCGGAAAGAAAACGACGGCCTATGGGTGTTAGAGAAACGGAACGGGTTGACCGTTCGAAAAGAGATGCGTCAAGTTCTGTTTCCATCGCTCTGATTTGTTTGGATACCGCCGGTTGTGTTAATCCGAGTTGTTCGGCTGTCTTGGCAAAATTAAGGGTTGAAGCGAGGCTGACAAAGCATTCTAATTGATGAATGTTCATGTTTTTCTCCTATCAATTCCGTTTGGTTATTAATTATAGCATATTTTCATTTCACAAGCAGACAGAATTCGATTATGATGATGATAGAAAGCAATTGTTATCACATTGCTTCAATCAAAATCTTTTGAAACCCGAAAGGAGAAGTCGACAATGGCATTATCACAATTCATTGGATGGCAAACCGAGAATACGAGTTTGACGATTACCGGAACCGCTTGCGGAGCGGGAGATGCTTTTTCAGCTTGCGGTGCCGGTGACGGTCTGAAAGCAGGTTCCTCAGCTTGCGGTGCTTCTGACGCGTTAGCCGCTTGCGGCGCTTCCGACGCGAACTCAGCTTGCGGAGCGGGAGATCAATAAAATTATTTCTCATCTATCCATTTCATTTGATAAGTTCGCGTCTGCTGATTAAAAATTCAGACGCTCACTTATCCACCCGCTTCG
This sequence comes from Eubacteriaceae bacterium, assembly GCA_017405085.1. Classification (GTDB taxonomy): domain Bacteria; phylum Bacillota; class Clostridia; order Eubacteriales; family Eubacteriaceae; genus RUG12931. The sequence continues at coordinate 3,357 of JAFRBB010000056.1, read as the reverse complement.
CTCGATAAGTTCGCGTGTGCCAAATATAAAATTTGGACGCTCACTTATTATGAATTCCGGACGGTTATCGTTTTGTCGATGCCGTCCTATTTTTTCGGTAACACTTATCCACCCGCTTCGCGGAAATGAATAATGAATAATGAATAAGTAATAATGAATAATTCAGGTTGAAATCCGAAAAATTCGGATTTCTGTTTGGATTTTTATGTCCATCTTTGGGGGGTATGCGCCTTGCGGCGTCCCTTATCATCACACTCCGCTTCGCTAGGGATAAGTTCCGATGCTCCAATCACACTGCGTTTCACTTGTGTTCTTGGATCGTCACTTAACTCCGGCTAAAGCCGGCCAGCTTCTTTTCCCAAAGGGACAAGAAGCCTTTTTGGGGCCGCCTACGAGGGTCTATTTTTCTCGCGGATTGCGCTGATTAATCATATCGTTTAAATCTTTTATCTGCGAGAGACAAATCATCATTCATCATTCACTTGGACGCTCACTTATCCACCCGCTTCGCGGGGTAAGTTCGCGTGTGCCAAATATAAAATTTGGACGCTCACTTAACAAAATCAGAGGAACTTTTTAGATATGAAACCATTTTTCGCATTTCAATGGCACATCACCGATGCTTGTGATCAACGATGCAAGCATTGTTATATTTTTTCCGAAGGACAGCATGCTATCGATTCAATGTCTTGGGAAGACATGATGGTGACGCTTGCGCAGATTGAGGATTTTTGCCATATTTATGGCAGAAGGCCTTACATCTATTTGACGGGAGGCGATCCGATTCTTCATCCGGATTTCTGGCGTCTATTGGATTTATTCAATCAGAAAAGTATTCCTTTTACCATCATGGGAAATCCCTTTCATTTGACACCGGAAGTGTGCGCCGCGTTAAAGGAGCGAGGCTGTCAAAAATATCAAATGTCAATTGACGGCTTGGAAAAAACGCATGATTGGTTTCGAAAGCCGGGTTCTTTTCGGGAAACCTTGCAAAAAATCGACATGATCAACAATGCCGGTATCCGTTCGGTCATTATGACCACGGTTTCCGGTGTGAATATTAAAGAAATACCGGGGATTATTGACGCTGTCGCTCAGGCGGATGTCAATGTATACGCTTTTTCACGTTATTGTCCGACCAGTGAGGAAAAGGCTGATCCATCGAATGCGAATTATATGACGCCCGAAGCTTATCGCGATTTGCTTTCTGTTTGCGATGCCAAATTTAAGGCATATGAGAAAGCCGGTTGTCAGACATATTTTAACAAAAAGGATCATCTCTGGACTCTCTATGATTATGAAACAGGCGCCTTTTCCATTCCCGAGCAAGCGAGGCCGGATGTCATTTACGGCGGTTGTCATTGCGGCGACAGTCATTTGACGATACTGCCCAACGGAGATATTTACGCGTGCCGACGCGTGCAGAACAGTCGGGTAGGCAGTGTTTATTCTGACAGAATGGCTGATGTTTGGGTGTCGCAAATGGACAATTATCGTCATTTTGATCGGTTTCAAAAATGTGCCAAATGTGAGTTAAAAGCCTGGTGCAGGGGATGCCCGGCGGTTGCCAGCGGCGCGCGCGGTGATTTTTATGACGCTGATCCGCAATGCTGGAAAATAGTGGAGGATGATTGATGAAAATGAAAGCGGTTTTGATTGATCGCGTCACGCCGGCACAGTCCGTTAAGCTGACGGCGATTCCCGTGCCTGCCGTTAAACCGGGGTGGGTATTGGTTAAGGTGAAAGCATTCGGTTTGAATCATTCGGAAAAAATTCTACGGCTTTCTGAGATCAACAATCGTTATATCAGGCATCCTGTGGTACCCGGAATAGAATGTGTCGGTGAAATCGCGGACGCTTCGGATACGGACTTTACTGTCGGAGAAAAAGTTTGCGCTGTGATGGGCGGAATGGGAAGAAGCTTTAATGGCAGCTATGCCGAGTACGCGCTGCTTCCCGCGCATCATGTTTTTCATGTCGATACATCTTTGTCATGGGCGGCATTCGCCGCGGTACCCGAAACCTATTTAACCGCGTGGGGATCCCTTTTTGACTGTCTTAAAATTGAAGTGGATGATACCCTGCTTGTCCGGGGAGCGACCTGCGCCTTGGGGTATGCCGCTATGCAGATTGCGAATGCCCTTGGATGCCGCGTCATCGCGACAACGCACCGAGAAAGCAAATTGTCTTTGCTTGATGATTCGGTGGAAAAACGATTGGATGGCGGAAAGCTGGCTGGAGAATTAAACGGCGTAACCAAAGTCCTTGATTTGGTCGGACCAGCTGTTTTGAAAGATTCCCTTTCCGCTGTTGACGAAGGCGGTATTGTCTGCCAGACAGGCATTTTGGGCGGTATTGAAGCATTGCGGGATTTTGACCCGATCAAAGATATTCCCAACGGTGTTTATCTGACAGGGTATTTTTCAAACAGTCCGACACAAGCAATCTTTGATGACATTTTCCGATTTATGGATATTCATCATTTAGTTCCGAAAATTGGCGCGGTGTTTACGTTTGATCAGATAAAAGAAGCCTGTTTAACGCAAGACAAAGGCGGCGCCGACGGTAAAATTGTGGTGACCGTCGAATGAAAAGCTTAATTTGAGCGTTATTGCGTATTGCGGCGGATTAATGATGAATTGCGGTGTCACTCGATTCTGGCAAGGCGAAGACGAAGCCGGAATCGACATCGTAACACCCATGCAAGGTTTGTCCAAGAGAACGAACCAAAGGTGAAGTTCGATTGGGAACAAACTACTGCTATGAATAATTCTGGTGGAAATCCGATTTTATCGGATTTCTCAGACCAAAGACAAAGTCGTGTTTAAACCTCTGAGTTAAGCACGGCTTTTTTATTTGGAACGATTTTCGACATAAAAAAGCTTTGAATGGAGCGTGTAAAATAAAGTGTGTAAGTTACCGGTAAAGATAAACCAAGTCATGTACGCACTTTATTATTTATATAAAGTGACGTACTCTATCAAAAAAGAGCAGAAAGGACAATGAGTACAATAATCATGGCATCTCGTAAAAAAAGATTAAAAGAAATCCGGCTGCAGAATCTACGGATTTGAAATCTCTCATGAGGCTAATTCGGACATCACAGACAAAGTTCTTGATAAAGTTGAAGAGTGGCAGAACCGGCCCCTAAAAAAGTTTTATACATTTCTGTTTATGGACTGCCTGTATGTTACTATTCGCAAAGAGATGGAAACGAAAAACTGCGCGGTTTATGTGATATTGGGATATGATCTCGAGGGCAAAAAAGATATTTTGGGATTATGGATCAGCGAGGCTGAAGGAAAGCACTATTGGATGCAAATATTTCGCTGATGACGAAAGCCATAAAACTTTATC
>JAFRBB010000055.1 GCA_017405085.1 Eubacteriaceae bacterium | reverse complement strand
TCGGCGGAGTAAAGCCGAAAGAGAACGCTGACCAGATGTTGGAAGAACTGTCGTAAGGAGAAGATATGCATTTTACGGAAACAGTATATCGCAGCCCTTACTGGCCGACCTATCCCCTTCTGCAGGTGACACAGGGCTGCACACACAATAAATGCAAGTTTTGTACGATGTATGCGGGAGTTCCTTTCCGCATGCAACCGATGGAGTGGATCATAGAAGATCTGCAGGAGCTGGCAGAAACGGTGCCGGAGGCAAAAACGATCCAGCTGTTGTCCGCAAATCCGCTCTGCATGAGCTACGATAAGCTTGCGCCAATCCTGGAAATGATACGGCAGTATCTACCGAAGATGGAGCATATCTATACGGTAGGTCGGGTCACTGATGTGAAGAATAAGACTGTGGAGCAGCTTCGCTCTTTAAGAGATCTGGGCATGAGTGAGATATCTCTGGGTGTAGAGAGCGGTGATGACTGGACACTTGAGCGTATTAATAAGGGTTATCACGCAGCGGATATTCTGGAGCAGTGCCATAAACTGGACCAAGCCGGGATTTCTTATTGGATGACTTTCCTGAATGGCGTGGCGGGTAAAGAACACAGTCATGATCATGCTGTTAATTCTGCCCTGATCTTTAATCAGTGCCATCCGATGGTCGTTGGGACAGGGGGACTGACCTTGTTTCCCGGTACGCCTCTTCTGGAAGAAGCTGAGCACGGCGAGTTCACACCCCTTTCGGAAAAGGAAATGCTGGAGGAGTTAAAGACCTTTGCAGAGATACTGGATCGGGATTGCGGCTTTATCACGCATCATACGATTTCCGGCGTCAACCTGACCGGACCGGATTTTCTCGGAAGGAAAGAAATGATTATTGCCGCACTTGATCATGAGATCAGACACGGTAATCTGGACCGTATGGCAGCGATTCGAAGGAACAAGCAGACACTGTAAGGGGTAATACAAATGACGGTTTGCTATTTTACCGCAACGGGCAACTGCCTGTATATTGCCAGAAGAATCGGCGGCACCCTGCTGTCCATTCCGCAGCTGATGCGGCAGGATCGGATCGAAGTATGTGACGATGCTGTTGGAATTATCGCTCCGGTTTACGCCGGTGAGATGCCCATGGTGGTAAAGACCTTTCTCTCCAGGGCTGAGATCAAAACAGATTATTTCTTTTTCCTTTATACCTACGGAATGGCCTGCGGAGAAGCGTTTGCCCACGTAAAGATGCTATGTGATGAAAAGGGCCTCACGCTCTCCTATATCAACGCCATTCAGATGGTGGACAATTACCTTCCGGGTTTTGAGATGCAAAAGCAGATCGAAACACTTCCACAGAAGGACGTAGAAGGGCAGATTGCGCGGATCATCCGCGATATTGAAGTCCGGGCGGAAGCTCCTGTTAAGATCACTCCGGCAGTCAAAGCGAAAATGGCTATGTTCCGGAAGATGCTGGCGAATCGGATACTCCGTGGAGATACGGCGCAAAGTTATATCGTGACCGATCAGTGCATACGTTGCGGGATCTGCGCCAAGGTCTGCCCTGCAAATAATATCACTACTACGGACAACGGAATATCATTTGCAGATCGCTGCGAGGTCTGCTATGCCTGCCTTCACAACTGCCCGCAGAATGCCCTCCACATGCGCGAGGAAAAGAGCGGTGTGCGCTTCCGTAACGAGCATATCAGCTTGAGCGATATAATAGAAGCAAACAAATGACGCGGAGGAATTGACCATGAGCAAAAGGATTATAGCCGTCAACGCCGGGCCGAGAAAAGGCTGGAATACGGACACATTGATCGAGGAAGCCATCAAAGGTGCGGAATCTGCCGGAGCCGAGGTTCAGAAGTTTGATCTTTTTCGGCTGGAAAAATACACGGGATGTATCTCCTGCTTCGGGTGCAAGAAAGAAAAGAACAAAGGTCACTGCGTCTGCCGGGACGGACTCACACCGGTTCTGGACGCTATCCGGGAGGCAGATGGCCTGATTATCGGATCACCGAATTATCTCGGCGAGATGACGGCATCCTTCCGTGCGCTTTATGAGCGGCTGATCTTTCAGAACCTGACTTATAACGCACAGATGCCTTGTTGCAACCAGAATGTACTGCCGGTCCTTCTAATCATGACCAGCAATGCCCCTGATTATGGATATCAGGCTCTATTGGGGAATTATCAGCAGACGCTGAACAGATTTGTCGGGCCGACGGAGGTGTTTGTCAGCGGCGAAACTCTGCAGCTGAAAGATTATTCCAAGCTGGACTGGGATTGGTCGATATTTGACCCGGAGGCAAAGCGGATACGCCACGAGACTGTCTTCCCGCAGGAGTGTCAGAAGGTCTGCGAAATGGGAGCTGCGCTGACAAATAAGAACTAAACAGGTAAATGCCTGCATTAAATCATTACTTTAAGGAGGCGCTTTATGGAAATCAAAGCAGTCAAATTCAGAACAGAAGGATTCTATTCCCAGCCCTTCGTCTTTGGTGGAGAAGAAGGACAGGATAAGTTTGATCCCAAGGTCCGCTATCGCGGCAGCCTGCAGAATTACCTGATCGATACTGGCGATGAAGTGATCCTGGTAGATACCGGCCTTCCTGCAGGGACTCCGGAAGAAGTGGTGGATGAGAACAGCGTTCTCTATACAGGAAAAGATATCTGCAACTATATGGAAGCTTTTGCGGCTCTTGGGTATAAGCCGGAGCAGGTGACGAAGATCCTGCTAACACACAAGCACGGAGATCACTCTGGAGAGCTGAAATCATTCCCCAATGCCCAGATCTTCGTGAACGAGGATGAAATAGGTGTGCCTGAGCTGCAGGGAATCCCCAATCTCGTGCCTGTGAAATTCACGGATGGTGCGTATTATAACTTCCCTGCATGTCAGAAGATTCAGGATGGGATCTTCTTCATTAAGGCAAAAGGCCACACCAACGGGAACAGCATCGTTGTCGTGGAGAATGACGGCTTATTCTTCATGATCCATGGTGACATCACATATGTGGACGAAGCCCTGTACGAAAACAAGCTGTCCGTCGTGTTTGACGATCTGGCTGCGGATCGGGAGACCTTAGACCGTGTGCGTGAGTTTGTTCGGAATCACCCGACGGTTTACTGCGGAACCCACACCCCGCAGGGCTATGAGAATCTCGAAGCCAGGCGAGTGATGGATCTGGACAATCCCGTACCTACGATTTGGCCTGAACTAGATTTCACTAAGAAAGAAGCTACCGGTAAATACGTCTGCTCCATCTGCGGCTATGTCTATGATCCTGCCGAGCATGACGGCGTTGCCTTCGAGGACCTGCCGGATGACTGGAAATGCCCTCGCTGTAAGCAGGGTAAGGATAAGTTCAATAAAGCATAAAGAAGGAGCCTTAGAAGGTGAAGCCGGAAACAATCATTGGAATTGTAATCTGCTTGCTGGTTGTGTGCTGCCTGTTCACCCATCGCAGAGTGATCAGAGCGCTGATTAAGCATGAGCCGATGCCCAAGGCCCCAAAATGGCATTGCTGGGTGAAAAAAGAAAACAGAAGAGCCTAAGGAGGAAATGAAAATGGTAGAAAATGATAAGCAGGATGCTGTAAGTCTGGGTGATGGGCGTTACAAATGCCCATGTGGGTACATCTACGATCCCGAAAAGGGTGACCCGAAGCATGATATCCCTGCGGGCACAAAGTTCGAAGATCTCCCTGATGACTGGCGCTGCCCGAGATGCAAGCGCAAGAAGGAAAAGTTTGTAGCGCTCTAATAGTAAGGGACAGAATTCCTCGCGGCTTCTGATGACTGCGGGGAATTGTAAATCAGGAATGATCAAGGCTCCCACACTGCCATCATCGGCGGCGGGGAGCGGAAAAGAAGTTGAGAAGAATGAATGTTATTGTATATATTCATGGCAAGGGTGGCAGCGCAGCAGAGGTGGAACATTACAAGCCGCTGTTTCCCGCCTGCGATGTGATCGGCATTGAGTATAAGAGCTCCACGCCGTGGGATGCCGGAAAAGAATTGCATGAAATTATTAGCGGATTAAAAGATAACTACGACAGGATCATCCTGATCGCAAACAGCATCGGTGCGTATTTCTCAATGAACGCAGATATCGAAAGTTTTGTCGCTCACGCCTATTTCATCTCTCCCATTGTGGATATGGCGAAACTAATTGCCGACATGATGGACAGGGCAGGTGTTACGGAGCTGGAGCTGCAGGAACAGGGTATCATTCATACAGATTTTGGTGAAGACCTGTCATGGGAGTATCTCTGTTATGTGCGGGAGCATCCGGTGTGCTGGAGCGTTCCCACTGATATCCTTTACGGAAGCAAAGATAACCTGACATCCATTGATACAATGACAGCGTTTGCGTAGAAACACCATGTGAGCCTCACTGTAATGGACGGCGGAGAGCACTGGTTCCATACGGAGGAGCAGATGCGATTTATGGATGAATGGATCAACGATAAAACTGTTAATTTGGCCGTCAGGCTTGATTATAAATATTCGAAGAAGGAGAATTGCTTTTTGAAGATTAGCAAATCAATGGAGATTGTAGCATAACCGGGAGGTTTGCTGACAATCAAACAAGCCTCCCAGAAGGTTATGATTTTACTTTTAGGAGGACAGTCCCCATGAATAGGGAAAACAAGAAAAAATCATTTGAAAAAGGTTACTATAAAACACATTCATGCAATGAAACATTTGTCTGTAAGGTATGCGGAAAGACCGTTGTGCCTTCTGGTGCAGGAAGTGATCATCGAAATCACTGTCCATATTGTTTGTCCAGTCAGCATCTGGATAAAAATCCGGGTGATCGATCTGCTGACTGCGGCGGAGTAATGGAACCTATTGCAGTATGGGTCAGAAAAAACGGTGAGTGGGCAATCATTCATCGATGTAGGATTTGTGGAGCATTGAGCTCTAATCGCATCGCAGCAGATGATAATCCCATGAAACTGATGTTCGTAGCAATGAAACCTGTGGCTTTGCCTCCGTTCCCGCTGGAGAGAATTGAGGAAATGACGAAACAAATGGGTGGAGACGGAGAACTAAAATGGTAATCTAAACAGATCAAGGCTCCTCACTACCGGCAAGTGCGTCGGCGGCGAGGAGCTTTTCTTATGCTTCGATGTCGATTGTGATCCCGGACTTGAATTCTACGGTGAAGTGGTCGGCGAAGACGGTGATCTTCTCGATGAGCTTTTTGACCAGAGCCTCATCAAACTCTGTGATGTCGGTTTTCTGACCGGCGATGAAGTCCTGTAGCTCCTTGATCCGGTTCATGGTTTCTTCCCGGTGACGGGAGCGGAGCTCGTTGACGAGGAACTTGTAGGTCGCCTTGTCAGCCGGGGTGAGATGGATCGTCACCGGCTCAGAGCCGATGTGCCAAGTCCGGCACTGGCTCCAACTAATTCCTTATAAGAATAAGCGGTTCGAAATAGTGAAATCTTTCCTGAAAGAAAAAGGGATACTAAGCTGAACATTGGGATTCGACAAATTCCAGTTTCACGAGATAGAAAAATACTCCCGGTCACCGGCAATTTAAACCGATAATCGGGAGCGTTGTATTTATCCGGCTCAGCCCTCGAAGATGGAAACGGTTTTGAGGGGTATAAAGGCGGGGCGGCTTTCCGTATGGGCCGTGGCGTTAGACCAGCAGAGAGATGTCAGAGCTATTGTGCGCCAGGGATACTCACACGTGGACAGATAGGTACTGTGAGCGATGTCCACACTGGGAAAAGATAGATAATGTGGGTGATGTCCACACAGGGATGTTTCATAAACATGACTGCTTTTTTTCGGAATAAAGTTCAGCGATGTTCCAGATACAACAGATGGTCACAAATTTGCCGTATCAAAGGGGCTGTTTTTACTGTATAATGTTTTTAAATTGAAACAGACGAGTTTTTATCATTCTGCCTACCTAATATATTAAAAAAACTGGATTTGCGGAAAACGAAATGGTCTGCGACGGCCATAACAGCCTTGAATGAATGAAAGGAGAAGCATGATTATGAAAACAAAGAAACGATTTTTAGGCATCCTGTTCAGCCTTGTGTTGGTGTTGGGCATAATGTCGGATCGTGGCAGCATCATGGTGTAAAACAGAAAATAAAACGAGCCAAAAGTTTCGTTTTTAGGTATAATGTCAAATGAGCCAAAAGCGGCAAGGCACCAAAGAGGTAAAACAAATGGCCGGGATACATATCACACCCAATCAAGACGAAATGCCGCATGTTTTTCAAAAGATGGGGATGCTGCCCGAACAAAGCGCCTTCAGAATCGTCTTATTCGACCGAAAGGTCACCATATTTTTAAATTTACACCAAATTTAGGACTAGACTCCTTGGGCTTCTGATTCCGGGCAAGCGACATCAAGGACCGGAGCCTCCGCGGGACAGAAGTGAGCAGGAAGATGAAAAGGACGGTGAGGAATCATGACATACACAAACAGTTCTATGGTGGTTTATCAGAAGTTTTCTCCGAATCACTCCGGACAGAGGACGCACAGTATTGACCGTATCACGCCGCATTGCGTCGTCGGTCAGTGTACGGCAGAGGGTCTTGGGAAATGGTTTGGGCAGCGGTCCACGCAGGCATCCAGCAACTACGGCATCGACCGGGACGGCAGGGTTGCTTTGCATGTGGAAGAGAAGAACCGCTCTTGGTGTTCTTCCAGTTATGCCAATGACCAGAGGGCAATCACGATTGAGTGCGCGTCCGATCAGACGGAGCCTTACGCTTTCCGAGATGTCGTGTATCAGACGTTGATCAAACTTTGCATTGATATCTGCAAGCGCAACGGCAAGCATAAGCTTATCTGGTTCGGGGATAAGGCCAAGACATTGAATTATTCTCCGAAGAGCGGGGAGATGATCCTGACGGTTCACAGGTGGTTTTCGGATACGTCTTGTCCGGGCGACTGGATGTACGCGAGGATGGGTGATTTGGCAGAGAACGTGACAAAGGCGCTGCGGGGTTCCTCTGATTTCGGCGGCGACGCAATCCGCCGGTAACGTGTTCCGTGATAACAGAACAAGCGGGCGGAACGCGGGGAAAATAGACTGACGAAGGCACCGAATGGCCTTGACTTTTTCTCGCTTTCTGTTAGATAATAAACAAAAGCCGATCAACAGTTTACGTTTCAGGACTTGAAAACCATCATAGACATCTTGTTTACAGAGAAAATTTCACGTGACCGGTTTTTTTTGCGTCTGACCCACAACGGCATGAAGCGAGATGACCGAAAAAACGCGTCGTCAGAATCGTTCAAATGAAACGCGCGGAGGACCCCGCTGTCGGTTTGGATGGCAAAAGGCCCGATTGCGATAGGATTATTTTGTGACAGGGTTGACACGATGATTTGGATGCCGGGAGGATTTATAACAAATTCAGATGACGGAGAACGCGAAACAGAGATCCGGAAAGCAATACGTGACGTGAAGTCAATAAGAGGATGTGGGAGTATGGGTGGACAGATTGGTGTCATGCTGGATCATTTTTTCTATGGATTTGACACAGCGGTTTATACGGTTTTTTGGATGTTTCAGAACGCGGCGACCATTGGATTGGCTGATATATGCCAGTATTTGGGAAACAGTGCCGCGTTCATCGTTTATTTGGCGGTTTCAGTGGTTCTTTGTAGTCCGAAGAAAACGAGAAAATACGGCGTGGCAATGGTGGTTGCTTATCTTATGGCGTTTCTGCTGGTGAATGTGCTGATCAAGCCGGGCGTAGGAAGACTGCGACCCTATATCACCCTGAAGAACACGCCGTTTTGGGAGACGTATTACACCCATTGGGTCAACGCCGGCGCGAATCTTGAGGACGATTTGTCTTTCCCGTCCGGTCATACCTCTTTGAATTTCGCGGTTTTCACGGCGCTTTCCGCTGTCCTGATCAAGGATAAGAAAAATTGGGCGTGGCTTTTTCTGATGCTGATTCCGATCGTTGTGGGAAGCACTAGGATTATCCGATGTGTTCATTATCCGAGTGATGTTCTGGCAGGCATGTTGATCGGGATTGCCGCCGGACTGATTGGTTATCTTGTGACATGGCATTTTTTCTTGAAAAAGGAATCCCTCGTGATCGGGGCTGATCAACTCAGTTCAGAGTGATTATCGACGGAAACGGAGGTTTGAAAGGATGGAGAAAGCTCCATGGCTTTTGTTTACGTTATCGACGATTGTATGTTGGTCCGCGACAGGCTTGTTTTATAAGGCGGGCATTTTAAAGGAGCGTGAGGATCACACTTATTTAAAATACGCCGTGTCTGTCGGCGTCGTTTTCTTTGTGATTGCCTGTGTCTATCTGGTCATTCGGGATGAGCCTTTCTCGATTTGGGAGAGCGCTGTCCGGTTTTGGCCGATGACGATTTTCGGCATCGTTTATGCCGTGATCAACGCGGTTTCGTTTAACGGCTATGTTTATAATGAAGTGACGGTGGAATCGCCCGTTGAGGGAATCGGCGCGGGAACGTCCACGATTTTGCTGATGATTGTTTATCTGATGCTGGGAAGAGTCAAATCGATCTCGAGCCTTTTTAGCCCCCTCAGAACCATTGGAATTCTCATCGTTTTGGTCAGCATTATTATGTTGTCTGTGGCTCGACAACGCGAAGGAAACGATGGCCTAAAGAATCAGTCAGCGGGCAAAATTGGCGAGTTTAATTGGTTTGGCCTGGGCACGTTGATCTTTCCGGTTCTTTTTGCCATGGGGGACGCGCTGGAGACCATCGTGACGGGGGTTTGCCTCGACACCACCTATGGCTTCGGCATGCCCCAGGGTGACAGCATCATCATTGTCGGAATGGCGTCCGCCTTGTTCGCTTTGGGGTGCTGGATTTATATACGAATCAAGGAGAAGCGTTTTTACAATCCTTTCAAGAAGCGATTCGCGCCCCGAATGCTCGGCGCCATCGCCGATAACGTCGGAATTGTCTTTTACAGTTACGCCATGTCCATTGACTCTGTCTCGACGGATCCGATCATTGCCGTTTATCCCGTTTTGGTGATGCTCGGCGGTCGTGTTCTGATGAAGGAAAAAGTCAGCCCGACGCAATATGTTTGTCTGTTTAGTATTGTCGCGGGCAATATCATGGTGATCGCGGATAAGATTATTTAGATGGAAGGCGGGGGCTTTGTCGTCATGGTTTCATCGTGTCAATATCGCGCCCCGGTCAGCTGAACAAATTTGAAAAAGGAAAAAGAAGAATCAACATGAAAAAAAGCAATCCTAAGGCATTATTGCCAATTCTGGTATTTTTGATTATCTATCTGGGCAGCGGTATCTTTTTTGAGTATGTCCGGCCGGAGAAAGAGCAAATGGGTTTTTACGTCATGCCGGTGGTGGTCGCTTTTGGCATCGCGCTGATCGTGGCTTTCCTGCAGAACCGGGAACTGCGTTTTGATCAGAAGATTCATGTCTGCGCCCAGGGTATCGGTGATGACAACATCGTGATTATGCTCTTCATCTTCCTGATGGCCGGCGCTTTCAGCGGCCTGGCCAGTTCAGCCGGCTGCGCGTCCAGCACTGCCAATATGCTGCTTGACATCATCCCCGGCAATCTGGCGGTGGTCGGCATGTTTGTCATCGCCTGTCTGATTTCGATGGCCATGGGCACCAGCGTCGGCACCATCTCCGTCTTGGTGCCGATCGCGGTGGAGATTGTCAGCAGCACTAACTTCAGCATGCCGCTGATGATCGGCGCGGTGGTCGGAGGCGCGATGTTCGGCGATAATCTTTCTGTCATTTCCGACACCACGATCGCGGCGACCCGTACCCAGGGCGTCGAGATGAAAGACAAGTTCCGGGCCAATTTTAAGATCGCGCTGCCGGCGGCTATTATCACCGTCATCATTTTGGTGATCTATTCGGTGACGCATTCCGGCACCCAACTGGCGCACTATGATTTTAACATTTGGCTGACACTGCCGTATTTTGTGGTTTTGGCGCTGGCGCTTTTTGGCCTCAACGTTTTTCTGGTTCTGGGAATCGGCATTGGGCTCGTGTTCCTGATTGGCTGCGCGGCCGGCACTCTCACTATCCCGACCGCGTTAACCGCGATGGGTACCGGAACCACCGGTATGTTCGAGACGATGATTGTCACCATTTTGGTCGCGTCAATCAGCGCCTTGATGAAAGAATACGGCGGCTTCGAAGCCATCTTGGACTTCATCCGCAAACATGCCAAGGGTAAAAAAGGCGGCATGTTCGGCATCGGCCTTTTGACCGGTCTGATGGATATCGCCACGGCCAACAATACGGTCGCGATTGTCGTCGCGGCGCCGATTGCCAAGGACATCGGCACGGAATATGATGTGGCGCCCGAAAAGGTCGCCTCGCTGTTGGATACGTGTTCTTGTATTTTCCAGGGCATCATCCCGTATGGCGCGCAGCTGTTGGTCGCTGCCAGTCTGGCCGGGATTTCCAGTATGTCGATTATTCCGTTTTTGTTCTATCCTTTTTTGTTGGCGATTTGCGTGGTGATCTCTATTCTGCTTGAACGGCCTGAGAAAGACCGTCCGCGAACGCAAGAATCGATGAATGATTGAATCAAGGGAGGGATGATATGAACATAAAAAGGAATGGTTTGCTTTTATTAGCGGTTGCTTTTTGTTGTTTGAGCCTTACGGCATGCGGCCAGAAGGATATGGAACCCAAGAAAGCGGAATACAATCTGCAACAGATTGTGGACAGCATTAAACTGAAGGACGGGTTTAAGCCTGAGATTGGCATTGTGTTGGGATCCGGACTTCATGCCATCGCCGATGAGGTGGAGGTCGTTCAGACGATTTCTTATGACGATATTCCGGTTTTTCCGAATTCCACGGTCAAAGGCCACGAGGGGCGCTTTGTCATGGGCTATCTGGAAGGGGTGCCGGTTATCCTGATGGATGGACGAGTTCATTATTATGAAGGCTATTCCATGGAGGAGGTGGTCACGCCGGTCAGGATTATGGCGAAATTGGGCGCGAAGACGGTGATTCTCACCAACTCCTCGGGGAGTATGCGGGAGGATTTTAAGCCCGGGGATTTGGTTTGCATCAATGATCACATCGCGTCGCTGGTGCCCAATCCGCTCATCGGCCAGAATGACGATAAGCTCGGTGAACGCTTCGTTAATATGTCAAACGCTTATGATTCGTCTTTGAGAGAGACGCTGCACAAAGCCGCGGACACGCTGAAAATCGAGCTGAAGGACGGGGTTTATATGCAGGTGACGGGCCCGACTTTTGAGACGCCGGCGGAGGCCAAGGCTTACGCGTCTCTCGGCGCTGATATTGTGGGGATGAGCACGGCTTGCGAGACGATCGCTTTGAGGCATATGGGTGTCAAAGTCCTCGGCGTCAGCTGCGTGACCAATTATTGTCCCAATGTTGAAAGCGCGGGGACATCCCACGAAGAGGTTCAAAACGTGGCGAAACAGGCCGGGGAGAAGATGGTCCGACTGATTAAGCAGACGGTCAAGGCGATGGGCCAGGAGAATTAGCCGAAAGACGGATGGGGCTGACCACCGGTCTTTGAAAACAGATGAGCCTTGACAGGGTTATGATGGTTTAAACAGCGCTTCGGGGAAGTTGCCCGGGCGCTTTTTTGATTGAGCGGCGCTTTGCTTTACGGGGGGTATCGGTGTTGGGCCCGGGAAAAAAGGCGGGTTTAGCGGGTCACGCTGTCATCGGCTTTGGCATGATGTGATATTTTAAGCAATTTTTGCTTTAAAAGCATGCTTTTTATTAAATGTTGTTGTTTACATTTGTTTTTGACCATGCTAAAATGGCGTTAATGAATTCGGCGAGACGCGCCCCGGCGTTTTCGTTTTCAGAGGGAGGTCATTGGAGTTATGGAAAAACAGGATAAATGGATTATCAAACGCCATGTCATCGCGGATAAGTTTTCGCTGATTCTCGCGCTGGTCCTGATGCTGATTATGATTTATCTGCCCAATGTCGCGGGCTCGGAAATCGCGACGTTGATTTTTGGTCAGGATTCCGATGTGGCGATGTACGCGTATTTGATTTTGGCGATTGTCATTTCTCTTGTGGCGTTGCTGATTTTTGAACGGTGGTTTTATCCCGAGTACAAGGGAAGTCTTAAGCCTTCGGGCATAGGTTACAGCCTGAAGCTTTGCCTGCCGGTGATTGTTTTTTGGGTCGTGTGGATGGCCATTCAGGTGATGGTCGGGTTTATCAAAGTCGTTCCGCTGACGCCGATGGATTTTCTGAAGGGACTGCGCCCCGGGTTTGGGGAGGAAGCGGCTTTTCGGGGGATGGCCGTGGCGCTTTTGCTTCGACGTTACCGCGGGGAAAAGCGTAATTGGATTCCGATTTTGCTGACGTCGCTGTTTTTCGGCGTGACGCATTTGACGAATCTCTCGGCGGCGGCTTCTTCTCTTGAAGTGTTGCAGACGGTGGTTCAAACGGTGTTCGCGTCGTTTTTCGGCATGATTTTCGCCGTGATTTTTACGCTTTCGGGAAGTCTTTGGCCAACGGTGATTTTGCATACGGCTTATGATACCGCCACGTTTTGCCTGCTTCACACGGAGAGCTCGCCGGACTGGGTGACTTTTGTGAGCGTCGCCGGGACCGCCGTTCTCGCGATTATTTTGATGGTTGTTTTTTATCGGAAGCAAGATGAGGCCACCGCGCTGTGGGATGATAAGTGGTCGGGGACGGGATTGATTAATGATGAATAATTAATCATTCAGGTGGAAATCCGGCCGAGCCGGATTTCTATTTGGGCTTTTTGGCGCGCCGCAATTATGCTTTGGCAAATGGGAGGTTTAAGGTGATTGTTTTTCATACGGGGTTTTCGGAGATTCCCTCGCCGGATATTCATGTCGGACGGGCCAACGCGGATTTCGGGCAGGGTTTTTATCTCGCGACGGACGAGGATTTTTCCAGGCGCTGGGCGGCCGAGCGAAAAGGGGAGACGACTTTTTTGAACCGGTACGCGCTGTCCACGGAGGGGCTTGCCGTCAAGCGGTTTGTCAAAAACAAGGAATGGTTTGATTATATTTCGGATAACCGCGCCGGAAGGAAGGATCGGTTTCCCGAATTCGATGTGATCATCGGCCCCATCGCGCCGGACACGTTGTACGACACTTGGGGCATGTTAACCAGCGGGCTTGTTGACGTGGAGACGGTGCTTCGGGTGATGATGTTGGGCCCCGTTTATGAGCAGGTGGTCATCAAGCGCGAAAGGGCTGTCGACGCGCTTTCGTTTATCGACGCCCGGCCGCTTTCCCACGAGGAAATCGCGGCTTTTGGGAACACGGTGAAGGCGGAGGAAGCGGCGTTTCAGGAGGCGTTCGCCAACATTGTCGCGGGGAGGATTGATGATGAATAATCCCTGATTATTCATGCGGAATTGAAATTCCTTATAAACACGGGAAAAACAGACAATATTGCTATCACCAAAAAGATGAATAGAAAAAGACCTCAACTTTTGATAAAATAAAAGTGCTAAAACACCAAAAGAAGGAGG
>JAFRBB010000054.1 GCA_017405085.1 Eubacteriaceae bacterium | reverse complement strand
TTTAACAAGACGTTTTACTAAAACATTATTTCTTTTGTTCAGTTTATCAAAATAGTTCTTACCTTTTTTTGTTAATTCATAGTGCCAGTCCATCGGATCCCCTTTTACAAAAACGGCATATCCGTGATCAACTTGCCATGGGTAATCTCTAAACTTCATACTGATTGAACGTCGTTCAAGTTCGTCTGGGGTAAAATGCTTACGCAAAATCTTTTCTATTGGTCCCATATTAACACCACCTGTTATTGGACAATCCGCCCTATTCAAACAACAATTCCATCTTGAGAAGGATTAATAGCCACTCCCTCTGCTTTAGCGTCAAATTTTTTGTCATTAGAAAGACATTTTTTTATTTTGTCTATAACAATCTCGTCTCGCCCATAGAAAACCATAACCGGAAAACTCTCACCGAAACGTTCGTGATATTCATTGATCCATTTACAAAATTCAGATTGTTCTATTTTTTTCTATTTCCCCCAATCATTCATCATTCCTCGCCTCACGCCTTCTCCCGCAGCAAACGCTCAAGCGTCGCGATCATCTCCTCTTCCGACCGCGCGGTATAATGAGGATGAAAATCCCGCTCCGCCGGATTCGTCTCGCCCCGGCGGTCAATCCACAGCGTCTGCCAGCCAGCGCGAAGGGCCCCGCGGATGTCAATGTCATAGGCATCGCCGACCATCATACAGTCCGACGGCGCCGCGCCAAAACGCTCCTCGGCGACGCGGTAAATGTCCACCACCGGTTTGGCGCAGCCCACCTCTCCCGAGATGATGATGGCCTCCGGCTCAAAATAGTCCGAAAGCCCCAAGACCTCCACCTTGTGCCGCTGATGCGGCCCCGGCCCGTTGGACATGCAGCCGAAGCGCACCCCCACATCGCAAAGATAGCCCAAAAAAGCCTTCATCCTCTCGGACAAAGCGATGCGCGATTGCGTCTTGTCATAGGCATCGCGAAACGTGTGGGCGATCGCGTGGGGCAGCTTGACCCCATAGGTCTCAAAGGCGCGAATCAACCGATAGCAATACACCTCCCCGGGAGCAAGCTCTCCCCGATCCACCATGGCATAAGCCTGACCCGCGAGGCGTCGGCTTTTCACAAAAATATCGTTCATCTTTTCCCGCGGCGTATCCCCGAAAATGTCAAGATAAGCCGCCTCAAAGGGCAAATATTGATCGTACAGCGTATCGTCCAAGTCAAAAAATAAAAACATGGTCACTCCCTGTCATGTTCCGGCAAAACAAATTTTTCATAACGGCAAGAAATCTGATATACTGAAGATAACCTCATGCGGGGGCTGACCCTTTGTCGCCCTTTGCACAAAGTAAATTAATTATAACAAAGAAAGGCAAAAAATGAAATCATATCGCAAAGAATTATTCTTCAACGTTCCCAAACGCAGACAAATCATCAACATCACCCCGGACGTGGAAGCGGCCCTGGCCAAAAGCGGCATCAAAGAAGGCCTCATTCTCGTCAACGCCATGAACATCACCGCCAGCGTCTTCATCAACGATGACGAGCCCGGCCTCCATGCCGACTATGAAAAATGGCTCGAAACCCTCGCTCCGGAAAAACCCTATGACCAATACCGGCACAACGGCTTTGAGGACAACGCCGACGCCCACCTCAAACGCACGGTCATGGGCAGAGAAACCGTCATCGCCGTCACCGACGGCAAGCTCGATTTCGGCACCTGGGAACAGATTTTCTATTATGAACTCGACGGTATGCGCCGCAAACATGCCTTGATCAAAATCATCGGAGAATAAAAAGAACAAAAAAACAATCGAATTTCTCGCTGATCACGCGGATTCACGCAGATTAAGAAAAAAAGCAAATCATTGATCCGCGATCATCCGCGTAAGCCGCGAGCATGACGAGCGGCGCTTGAGCAAGGGGTTGCTGTCCCTTGCGGATGTTTTCGAGCAAAGCGAGAAAACTGCCCAAGAAAGACAAGTCAACACCTACCGGAGCATGACGAGCGGCGCTTGAGCAAGGGGCTGATGTCCCTTGCGGATGTTTTCGAGCAAAGCGAGAAAACTGCCCAAAAAAAGGACAGGCCAATAACTTGACAGCTTCGCCGGACTGAGGGGTTCTCTTGTAAACAGCTTACGCAAAGCATTATACCTCGTAAACTTTTCGTGACAGAACCCTTCCGTCATCTCGCGGGGCGAGATGGCACCTTCCCTAATCTAGGGAAGGCTGTGTGCTCAGCCACGTTACAAAAGACCCTCAAAGCCCGACCCAAAACAAAAAACAGAAACTCAGGCACCGCCTGAGTTTCCACCAAAATTATTAATTATTCATTATGAGCGATAAGCTCTTGTCAAGCGGCCGTATGGACGATGAGCTTGCTCATCAGGACATACGGATATTTGACAAGGCAACGGACATGAGTACGTAATGCGATAGCATGGAGTACGAATGGACGCCGAATTGCGGGAGTGAAACGGAGCAATTCGGGCTTATCGCGTCACTTACGGATCTTAAAACATACACCCATTTGACAAGGCAACGGACATGAGCACATAGAACGATAGTTCGGCGTGCGAATGGACGTAGAATGGCGAGAGTGCATAGCACGAAGCCATTCGTGGCTTATCGCTCAGCTCCCATATCCGTCATCTTTTCGCGCGGACAAAAAAGTCGACCACCCAACAAAACACTCACTTCTGCCCGTAGGACGTCCGAAACCGCTTCTCCGTCCGGCGCATTTCATCCTCACTGAGGAGCACCGGGCTTCCGATGCTTCGGGCTTTCACATACACCTCGCAGCAATGCTCAATCTGCTCGGCGACGGCAAAGGCGGAAGCGATATCCGCGTCCCCGGCAACCAGGCCGTGATTGGCCATCAGCGCGCAGTGACGGTCCGTCATGGCCTCAAAGGTCACCTCGGCCAGTTCCTCCGTGCCGTAGGAGGCGTAATCGGCGCAGCGCACATTCACCCCGGCATAGGCAATCAGATAACTTAACGCCGGCAAATCCTCCCGAAGGGTGGCAAGCACTGTGGCGTAGGTCGAATGGGTATGGACCACGGCTTTGATATCGGGCCGTCTTCGATAAAAAACGCGGTGAAGCCCGATTTCCGATGAGGGCTTCAAGCTCCCATCGACAACCTTGCCGTCAAGGTCGCAGACGACCACGTCTTCCGGGGTCATATCGGTATAATCCACCCCCGACGGACTGATGGCGAAATGCCCCGCCTTGTCATTGAAAACACTGATATTGCCGCCGGTGCCTGTTGTAAGCCCTGCGGTGACAAGTTTTTTACAATAGATAACGACGTCCTGCCGTTCTGATTCAAGATACATATCATTTTCCTTTTCAATTAGGGAAACAAAAGCCCTTGTCCGCCGGGGATGTCCCCGGAAGAGACCGGTCAAAAATGAATGGCCGCGTGCCGCTTGGCGTTTTCCATGTCGATTTTGAGGGTTTCAAGCTCCTCCTCACTCAAAATTTCGGTAATCACCGGCGCGTAATCCCTGCCGGCAAAAGCCCCGCGTCTGTCCGCCAGATGAATGACGAGATAAGCGAGGACCGTGAGAACCACGCCGGACAAAAACCCGCCCAAGGTGGCGTCGGCCCCCCACTGAGGAAGCAGATAAAACCCGAGAAAACAACCGAGGATAAACGCCGCGCAGGGAATGCCGTAGGCAATCCCCGAGGCCTTCATCACATTGTTAAAGCTCATTTCCACGGCGACGGCCTCGCCTTCCTTGGCTTTGGCCCGGTTGATGGCTTCGGTGGTCATCGTCGATTTATCCTTGCTCACATCGCATTTTTTGCAATCGCCGCAGGCCGCGTGGCGCTGAATCACTACCTTCGCGGTTTTTCCCTTGGTCTTTTTCACAATGCCAAGCTCTCGCATGGCTTCACCTTCTTTCTCTTGAGCCTTACGCCTTAAAATAGCATCAGGGCCCGCGAAATAGCACAAAAGCCCTTGAATCTCAAGGGCTTAACCGTTTGTGGATGGATGAGACAATCAGACAATTTCGTCATCAATGCTGATCCCCAAGTCAATGAGGGCATCAAGCTCGGCTTCCGCCGGAGCGTCGGTCATGAGATCCCCGTGATTTTGAATTTTGGGGAAGGCAATGACGTCGCGAATATTGTCAATGTCAAGGAGCATCATGATCAATCTGTCAAAACCGAAGGCGAGCCCGCCATGGGGAGGCGTGCCGTATTTCAGGGCTTCCAGCAGGAACCCAAAACGTCGCCAGGCGTCTTCCATGGTGATGCCGATGGCCGAAAACATCTTTTCCTGGACGTCCTGATTGTGAATACGGATGGAGCCGCCGCCCAGTTCCACGCCGTTGACGACCATGTCATAGGCGTCGGAGCGCACATCCTGGGGTCTGGTTTCCAAAAGGGGAATATCTTCGGTCAGAGGCGCCGTAAAGGGATGGTGCATCGCTTTATAGCGGCCTTCTTCGGCGCTGTACTCAAGCAGCGGGAAATCGATGACCCAAAGGAAATTGTATTTGCCCGAAAGATCGAAGTTCAGGCGCTTGGCCAATTCCAAACGCAATTGACCGAGGGAGGTTAACGCCACATCGTCGCTATCGGCCACCATGAAGATATAATCGCCGTTTTCGGCGCCCATGCGGTCATAAATGGCCTGTTTTTCCTCTTCGGAGATGAATTTTAAAATCGGTGATTTCATGCCCTCGGGCTTGACGTCAATCCAGGCAAGACCCTTGGCTTTATAAATCTTGACATGCTCTTCCAGATGCTTAATGGCTTTTTTGGACAGCTTGCCCTGGGCGTCCTTGGCGATGATGGCCCGCACTGAGCCGCCTTTTTTGATGGCGCCGGAGAACACCTTGAAATCCGAATCGGCCAGGAGATCCGAAAGGTCCTGAATTTCCATGCCGAAACGGGTGTCGGGCTTGTCGGAGCCATAGCGGTCCATGGCTTCCCGCCACGTCATGCGCGGGAAAGGCGGTTTCAAATCGATGCCGCGGATTTCCTTAAACACTTCATTGATCATCCCTTCCATAATCGGAATGATGTCGTCTTTGGTGACAAAGGACATCTCCATGTCGATCTGGGTAAATTCGGGCTGACGGTCCTGACGAAGATCTTCATCGCGGAAACATTTGGCGATTTGATAATAGCGGTCCATGCCGGAGATCATCAAAATCTGTTTAAACAACTGGGGACTTTGGGGCAGTCCGAAAAACTTGCCTTTCTGAACCCGGGAGGGCACGAGAAAATCCCTAGCACCTTCGGGGGTCGGTTTGCCCAGAATCGGCGTTTCGATTTCTAAGAAACCCTCGGCGTCCAGATAATTGCGGACGATGGATGCCACCTTGGCCCGGGTTTTGAAAATATGCTGCATTTTGGGTTTTCGCAAATCGAGATAGCGATATTTCAGGCGAACATTTTCACCGGACTTATCGCTGTCCTGCACATAGATCGGCGGTGTTTCCGACGTGTCCAAAATGGTGAGCTTCGTCACGAGCACTTCCATTTCCCCCGTGACCATCTTGGCGTTGATATTTTCTTCGCTTCTGCGTCTTAACGTTCCCTCGACGCAAAGGACAAACTCATTTCTGACTTTTTCGGCTTCGGCAAAAAAGTCACCGGCGGTTTCTTCGTTGACCACCAGCTGAACAATGCCGGAGCGGTCCCGCAAGTCAATAAAAATGACGCCGCCGAGATCCCGTCTGTTGTCTGTCCATCCCGAAAGCTTGACGCTGTCACCTTCCCGAGCGGGAAGCATTTCCCCGCACATGGCGTTTCGATAAAATGTCTTCATTCTTCCTCCATGAGCCAACACTTAGGCTCTGTGATTTTCTATTATTCTAACTGAACTATTATATAAAAAGCGCTCGTTCCTGTCAATGACGGGAGCAAACGCTTTTGTGAACTTTTGACGCGGGCGCCTTTTTTAATCGGACAGATGCGCGCTGTAGGCGGCGATTTTTCTGTCGATGGTCTCGTTCAGGCGCATGTGATAGGTTCTGACATCCTTCACGGTAAACACCTTTTCAAACCGGTTTTGCGCCGCGTGATAGCATTTTCCCGACGCTCCGGCGCCGATGCCGATGATGCTCTGCCTTTCGGCCATCATCAAAATGTTGTAAATGCCGTCAAAACCGTCCTTGGCGTAGCCGATGTTCTCGCCGTTGCCCTGGGTATATTTTTGACGGTAAAGATAATACGGATGATAACCGGCATCATCAAGCGTTTGCTCAAGCTCGCCGTAAAACGCGTCGTTGTAAAGCTGAACGTAACGATGTCCGTTTTCCGCGCGCATCTTCGCCCCGCGTTTGATGGCTAAGCTGTGCACGGTGATGTTCTCGGGAGCGAGGGCGATCACCGATTGAAGAGAGCGCATCACCTTTTCGGGGGGCTCGCCGTTTAGGCCCGCGATGAGATCCATGTTGATATTGTCAAAGCCCATTTCCCGCATCAGCGAAAATTTCTCCACAATATCCGCGGCCGTATGGTGCCTGCCGATGGCCGAAAGGGTCTCGTCATTCATGCTTTGGGGATTTAAGCACACCCGGGACACACCGTATTGTCTAAGGACCGCGAGCTTGTCCGCCGTCGTGGTCTCGGGTCTGCCGGCCTCAAACGTCAATTCCCTAAGCCCCGGATGAATAAACACGCCCTGAAGCGCCGAGAGCAGCGTGTCGATCTGTTCGGCGGAAAAAACCGATGGCGTGCCGCCGCCGATATACAGCGTGTCGACGGTGAGGTCCTTTTTCAAGAAAAACGCTTTAAAGGCCTCAATTTCCGCAAGCAAATCCGAAAGATACATGGCGGCCAGCTCGCCCTTTTTGTCCGAGACTGTCGAGACGAACGAGCAATAATGGCATTTTGCCGGACAAATCGGCACCCCGACATAGACCGACACCCGTTTTTCGTCCAGCGGATAGACCACCGCCATTTCCTTCTTGGCCAACTCCACAGCAAGCTTGCTTTTGGCCTCGGAGACGTCGTAGCAGACACTCATATAATCCGCCGCTTCCAAGGCGTTGCCGTCAAAATCCTGCAGATTTTGGTGGGCGATTTTAACGGGTTTGATGCCGGTCAGACATCCCCAAGGCAGGGTTTTGTCAAAATACGCGGACAAAAACCGGTAGATCAGCCGCTTAAACGTCTTGGACGGCATGGTCTTCGCCGGGGCCGGCGCCGAATAATTTTTTTCAAAGAGCAGACGGTCATCCTCAAAGGCCTTCATGTGAATGCTGTCTTCGGTTGTGGAAATGTCAATCCGATGGGTACAAGGCTCGTTAAACACAATATCGATGCCGGCGGCGAAAGCCTCAGCCAGCTCATAACAGGCCTGACGCCATGATGGGTTGTCGTCAATACAAAAGGCAATTTTGTCCAAAGGAAAACCTCGATTTATATCAGCGTTGAACGCGCGATAAAGGGATTGTGGGTTCTTTCGTAGCCGATATCGGTGTCGGCGTTGTGTCCGGGATAAACCATCACATCGTCGTCAAGCAGCATCAGACGGTTCAGCGAATCCATGAGGATGTGATAATCCCCGCCGGGAAAATCCGTCCGGCCGATGGACGCGCAAAAAAGCGTGTCGCCGGAAAAGAGGACTTTCGCTTTTTCACAATAAAAACAGACACCTCCCGGCGTGTGCCCCGGCGTGTGAATGACCTGTAACGTGTAGCCGTCGGCGATGTCGATGACATCTCCGTCTTTAAAAAATTGATCCGCCGCGTCAAAGGAGGCGCTCATGCCGAACATCACCGAAATGTTGGCGTTGGCGGAGGTCAGACAGTCGGCGTCATCCTTGTGAATGTAGACTTTGGCACCGGTGAGTTTAATCGCCTCATAAAGACCGCCGATGTGGTCATAATGACCGTGGGTCAGCAAAATTTTATCGATTTGAATGTTGTGATCGCGAATATATGCCTCCAGGGCTGGTGAATAGCCGCCGGGATCAATCATGACGCCTTTGCGGCTTTCGTCGGACCACACCACATAGCAATTGGCGGCGATCATCCCGAGGGGAAACTTTTTGATATTTAGCATAATCATTCCTCCATGAATAAAAAAGTCGCTTAGCTAACTTGTTCGCGCCGCGAGGGCGGGCATCGTTAAGACTAAGCGGCGTTATCCTTTAAAACATTTTTTTGCTGTCGAGAAGTAGCGTCACTGGACCGTCCCCGACAATAGCAACTTCCATATCCGCGCCGAATTCGCCGAAGGCAATGCGGATATCGGCGCTCTCTTTGATTTTTTCGCAAAACCGTTCGTATTTAACCCGGGCCGCGTCTACAGGGCCGCTGGCCGTAAAGCTCGGACGCCTTCCCTTTCTGCAATCGCCGTAAAGGGTAAATTGCGAGACGACGAGCATCTCGCCGCCGATGTCGAGAAGAGAACGGTTCATGCGGTCATCCTCATCCTCAAAAACTCGAAGGTTTAAGGTTTTAGCGATGATATAATCCATATCCGCCTCGGTGTCCTCCGCCGCGATGCCAAGGAGCATATTGAGGCCGGGACCGATTTCGCCGACGATGTTGCCGTCGACCGTGACGGACGACGATTTGACTCGTTGAAGAACGGCGCGCATGACTACACCCGCTTGACGGAAATGACTTCCGGAATTTTGTTGATGTTTTTGGTTAACAAGTTGAGCTCCCTTCGGGATTTAACTTCGAAAACAGCTTCGTAATAGCTGTATTCTCCTCGATCGTTGCGGGCCGTCAAAGCCGTCAGTGGAATGTTCATATCCAAAAAGACTTTGTTGATATCAATGAGCAGACCCTGTTTTTCGTGGGCTTTGATGTTGATTTCCGCCGAAAATTCGCCGGACACGCCATGCTTGTTCCACTCGACCTGAACAATTTTATCGGGATCGGTGATATTGAGCACATTGGGGCAATCGATCCGATGAACGGAAATCCCTTTGTTTTGCGTGATATAACCGATGATTTTGTCCCCGGGCACCGGATTGCAGCATTTGGCAAAATGGACATCAATGTCCGATAAGCCCGCCACCGTGACATTGGAACTGTGTTTGCGTTCTTTTTTGGGCTTTTTGAGGGTGACCTCTTGGGCGTCTTCGGGAAACTCGTCGGGGAACAGCAATTGCATTTTGGTGAAGATCGTCCCCATTTTGATGCCGCTGTAGCCCACCGCCGCGTAAAAATCGTTGACGCTGTGGTAACCAAGATTGTTACTTAGTACCTCAAGTTTGGCAGCACTGGCCAAAGTTGTGTCCTTGAGACCGCGGCGTTTGACCTCCTCTTCAAAAAGGAGACGGCCTTTGACGATGTTTTCTTCTTTTTCTTCCCGTTTGAAATATTGACGGATTTTGTTGCGGGCATGGGCGCTCTTCACAAAGGCCAGCCAGTCCCTGCTGGGGCCGTTGGCGTTTTTGGACGTTAGGATTTCGACAATTTCACCGTTTTTGAGGGTGTAGTTGAGGGGAACAATTTTGCCGTTGACCTTGGCGCCGACACAGCTGTCGCCGATGTCGCTGTGAATGCGATAAGCGAAATCCAGCGGACAGGAGCCCGCGGGAAGCTCAATGACTTTTCCTTGAGGAGAGTACACAAAAACTTCCTCGGACAAGATATCGACCTTCATGGTCTCCAGCAAATCCCCGGCGTTGTCAAATTCCTGCTGATAGTCGATGAGACGGCGAAGCCACGCCATCTCATTTTCGTATTTGAGCTCTTTGCCCTTGCTTTCGCCCCGGCCTTCTTTGTATTTCCAATGGGCGGCAATCCCGTATTCCGCCGTTTGGTGCATTTGCTTGGTGCGGATTTGAACCTCAACGGGGTCGCCGTTAGGCCCGATGACCGTCGTGTGGATGGACTGATAGCCGTTAGGCTTCGGCATGGAAATGTAGTCTTTGAAGCGGCCGGGAATCGGCTTCCATTCGGTGTGGACAAGGCCCAGCACCTCATAACAATCCCTGACCGTATCAACAATGACGCGAACGGCCATCAAATCATAAATCTGATTGAACTGCAAATGCTGAGCGTGCATTTTGCGGTAAATGGAATAGAAAGATTTGGAGCGGCCGTAAATTTTGTAATCGGCGTTGCGGGCGTCGATTCGCTCTCTTAAAATGCCGATCACCTTGTCGATGAAATCTTCCCGCCCGCGCTTGCTCACCTTGACGTGTTTGACAATGTCATAATAGCCTTCGGGATCGAGATATTTAAGAGACAAATCCTCAAGCTCCGATTTGATCGCTTGAATCCCGAGACGATTGGCAATGGGCGCGTAGATTTCCATGGTCTCGCTGGCTTTTTCGATCTGCTTGGCATGGGTCATGTATTCCAGCGTGCGCATGTTGTGAAGCCTATCGACCAGTTTGACCAAAACAACGCGGATATCCTTTGACATGGCCAAAACCATTTTGCGAATATTCTCGGCCTGACTCTCTTCTTTGGATTGATATTCGATTTTGCCGATTTTGGTGACGCCTTCCACCAAATCCGCGATGGTCGGATTAAAATGCTCGGCAATGTATTCATGGCTGTAGACCGTGTCTTCGATCACGTCGTGAAGGAGCGCGGCGCAAATGGTTTCGGCGTCCATCTTATAATCCGCGAGAATGCTGGCCACTGCGACGGGATGAATAATATAGTCTTCCCCGGATTTTCGCTTTTGGCCGGCATGGGCGGCATCGGCCAGTTCAAAGGCGTGGCGGATCATTTGCGTATCCGCTTCACTGCCGTTTTTTTCGACGGTTTGGATGATATCTTCTACTTTGCGTTTGACCGCTTCCGTTGCCATAAGCGCCTCCTTTCATAAGCAGTTGTCTTTTTATCCGTCATTTTAATCCATCCCAAGCAAACAAATCAAAAGGCGCGTTTCATGCCGTTAAACCAAAACAATCTTGCTCTTCCAAATCGTTATCTGCCAGTTATGTTCATAAAAATAGTAATTTTTGGACTCGCGCGCCGCTGTCAGATGGAATACTGAACAAGGGATTCCACGAAATAATTTTTGAGCGTTTCACGGCCTTTGAGGTCTGTCAATTCGATTAAGAAAAGCGCGCCCACAACTTCTCCGCCGAGAATCTCGACCAGATCGATAGCAGCTTTCATCGTGCCTCCCGTGGCCAGCAAATCGTCGATAATCAGCACACGATCACCGGGTTTGATGGCATCCTTTTGAATTTCAACGGTGTTTTTCCCATATTCCAAAGAGTAAGATTTTGACATGACTTTTCCGGGAAGCTTGCCGGGTTTACGAATCGGAACCAAACCCACACCCAATTTATAAGCCAAGGGCGAACCAAAAATATAGCCGCGCGCTTCCGGAATGCAAACGACGTTGATGTCAAGGGCTTTGGCAATCCGATAGAATTCATCAATACAATAACGAAAGGCTTCGGGATCTTTGATGACACTGTTGATATCTTTAAAACTGATGCCGGGTTTTGGAAAATCCTTAAAGATCCCAATTTTTTCTTTGATAAAGTCTTTAATAATCATAATCTGCTCAACCGTCCTTTTGAATAATAATTTGACTTAATTTTAGCATGAATGGCGCGTGATTTATATCTTTTTTTCCCTGATTTGGGCAAATCTTTGAAAAAATTATACTTTTTTTCAAAGAATACGAAATGATATCGCTTTCTTGAAAAATTTTCAAACAAGTCAGAATCTTAAAACTGTTTAAATCCTCTCCGAGGGCTTTCAGCTCGTCAAATCCGAAGGGCCTTTGGTCATGACTTCTCAAATATCTGAAAATTGCCGCCGATTCTTCCCGGCTCGGAATCAGACGCGATTGTTGGGCGGCCAAATCAATCCCGTCAATCGCTTCGCCGCGATCAATTTTTTGAATCAAGGTGTAGCACGTCATGTTCTGGTAAAGCACATCGCCTCTGAGCGCTTTGACCATCAATTGGGGACTTTTGGTCCCTTTAAATTCATTGACAGTCGGCGTGCCGAGCATTGCCGCGTTTCCGCCACCCAATTCCGACGCTCGCTCACCCATGCCGAAAGCGACACAGCGAAGGTCCCCAACGCGAAACATCAGATGGGAAAAATCTTTGCCCATTCGCCTGAAATCCGTCGGTTTGACATTCTCCGTTTTTAACACGATGCCAGGATTGCCGACGCCGAAGGGCTCGCAAAGGGCGGCGGCTTCCGTCAGTTCCAGATTGATCTCCTCGGGGGCCGCCGCACAGTCGTAGAGCAGGGTCCGAACCAGGTGCTTTTCCGCGTGATGGGTCTCGCTCCAAAGTCCGAGCCTCGCGCGCAGGGCGTCGATATTACCCTCGGCAATCGAGAAGCCCGCGGCCATTTCGTGACCGCCGAAGCTGGAAAACAAATCCTTAACCGTGCACAATGCCTCATGGATGTTAATGCCCTCAACACTGCGGCAGCTTCCCCGGCCTTCGCCGTCCTCGCCGATGCCGATGACAATCACCGGATGATACCACCGTTCTTGAAGTTTGCTGGCGACGATGCCGATGACGCCGCTGTGCCATCCCTTGCCGTCGACAATGATAAAAACATCCCGGTCCAGCGCCCGCGCTTCGATGCGGGAGACCGCTTCATTGTATATGGCTCGCTCGATGCTTTGCCGTCTTTCGTTTTTTTCCAAAAGGGATGCTGCCAGACGATCGGCTTCATCGCGGTCGGCGCTTAAAAGCAGCGCCACGGCCTCACCGGCGTCACCGAGTCTGCCGGCGGCGTTGATCTTGGGACCCAGGTTAAAGCCGATGCGTCCGGCATTCACCTCCGCGACCTCTCCGGCGGCCATCAAGCTTTGAATGCCTAAGTTTTTTCGGTTTTCGTTCATCGAACGAATTCCCAAAGCGACGATGACGCGGTTTTCATCCCGAAGCGGCACAATATCCGCCACCGTCGCCAAGGCGGCCACCTCCAGATACGGCGTCAAATCCGCCCCGGTTTTCAGGATGGACTCCAAAGCGCAAACCATCTTGTACGCCACCCCGGCGCCGCAAAGCTCTCTGAAAGGATAGTCCGTGTCTTCGCGTTTGGCGTCGATGACCGCAAAGGCCTTGGGAATATCTCCTTGGCATTCATGATGATCCGTGATGATCACATCCATGCCGAGAGCCGTGGCGTGATCGACGGTATGGTGGGCCGCTATGCCGTTGTCAACGGTGATTAAAAGCCCGACGCCATCGGCCGAAAGCGCATCGACGGCGCCAAGATTAAGACCGTAGCCTTCTTTTAGACGATTGGGAATGCGGTACATCACATCGGCGCCGGCAAGCTTGAGATAACTCACTAAAATCGACACCGCTGATGTGCCGTCGCAATCATAATCACCGTAAATACAAATTTTTTCTTCGTTCTCGATCCCTTGGACGATGCGCGCCGTCGCGGGCCGCATATCCGGAAGCAAAAAAGGATCGTGCAAATCCTCAAGGGAAGGATTAAAATAGGCGTATGCCGCCTCGACGCTTTCATAACCGCGCTGATAGACAATTTCGGCGATGATTTTCGGCACACCGCAATAATCGGAAATGGCGGCGACCCTTTGCTTTTCGGCGTTGGTCAGTTCCCGCCCGCGTTGTTTCCAAATTGTTTTTGTGTTTTCCGCCATCCGTTTACCTCTGCTCCCGCTGACGCGCTTTTATTTTAATCGATGGATCCCCATCACGAAACACGATTTTTTGATTAGACGCGTTTGCCGTATTGATCCTTCAAATCATTTCATTGCCTGAACGCCGTGAACCCATTATCACCCGTCAAACAAAGTTTTTCATATTTTGAACGCATCAGCGTCATCACAATTTGATATAAAAAGGCTGTCCTTTAATTAAGAGGACAGCCGAAAAATCCAGTTTTAAACCTGCGGCGCTTGATCGCGGGATGTTTTTTTGCGGTCTCTGCGTCTGCGTTGATGTTTTTCTTTTTTCTGATTGTATTTGGATTTACCAAATTTCTTTTGGAAAATGGTCCACAATGGGCTCGCGATAAAGATCGATGAGTAACAACCGACGGTAAGACCGACGATCAAAGGCAGCGAGAAGTTTTTCACCGCGTCGACGCCCAAAATGTAGAGGGCCAAAATCGCGATTAACGTCGTCAACGTTGTGTTGATGGATCGGGTCAATGTCTGGTTGATGCTGGTGTCGACCAGTTTGTCCAAATCGGACATCCCCATTTCCGCTTCATTTTCACGAATACGGTCAAAGACGACGATGGTATCATTGATGGAATAACCGAGAATGGTCAAAATGGCCGCGATAAAAGGAGAGTTGACCTGAATCTGAAGCAGCGCGTAAAGACCGATGACCAGGGTGATATCGTGAACCAAGGCGATGACCGCCGACAAGCCGAAGAAGAACTCAAACCTGAAGGTGATGTAGACAAGCATAAGGGCGATGGCCACAAGGGTGGCAATGATGGTGTTTCTGGTCGTCTCCTGCCCGACACTGGGCGTGACGGTATCGACGGAAATCAGATCTTCATCGTCAAGTTTGTATTCTTTTTTAAAAGCCTCGAAAAGCTCTTTACGCTGGTCGGTGTTAAGGCTTTCGTGGGTGGAGATCACCACGCGTTCTTTTTGGTCACCGCCATAGGTGATATCCGCGCTTTGATCGTATTTGTCGGTAATCTTGCGCACATCGGAGGTCTCGAAAGTTTTATGGAGATCGATGGTGACAATTGTCCCGCCGACGAAGTCAATCCCGAAGTTGAGACCTCTGAACAACAGCGCGCCAATACTGATGACAATTAAAACAAGAGAAATGGCAAACCAGATCTTGGTGTTTTTGATCAGAGGAAGTTGTTTTCTTTGTAATTTCATGAAAACCTCCTTAAATTCCGTAGAATGCCGGGCTCTGGATCAGATTGGCACCGAGGAAGAGCTTGAGCAGCTGACGGGTGAAGACCACCGCCGTGAACATCGAGAGAATAACCCCGACAACCAATGTGACGGCAAAACCCTGAGCGGAACCGGAGCCCATGAAGAAGAGCACAAAACCCGCGATGAGGGTGGTGATGTTGGAGTCCAAAATGGAGCTCATGGCGTTTTTAAAACCGGCGTTGACCGACGCCGCAAGGGGACGTTCGGACTTGCGGGCTTCTTCTTTGACACGCTCAAAAATGATAACGTTGGCGTCAACGGCCATCCCGATGGTTAAAATCATCCCGGCAATCCCCGGAAGGGTGAGCGTGACGTTCATGGCAACCATCACCCACAAATCAAGCATGATAAACACCGCAAGGGCAAGGTCAGCGACAAAACCGAGTCCGCGGTAGAAAATGAGCATAAAGAGGAAAACACCGATAACACCGATGATGCTGGCGTAAACACTCTGACTCAAGGAATCGGCACCGAGGGTCGGCCCGATGGTGGACACTTCCAAGGGTTCGAGTTTGACGGGAAGGGCACCGCCGCGAATGAGGTTGGCCAGACGTCCCGCTTCATCCATGTCCATGTTGCCTTCGATGATGGCCTCACCGTTGCTGATGACGGAATTGACTCTCGGCGCGGAAATCACTTCGCCGTCGAGCTCAATGGAAATGGTTTGATTGAGATACTTTTGTGTGGCATCGGCAAAAAGCTTTCTGCCTTCTTCGTCAAAAACCAGGGTAACCACCGGCTGTTCGACACCGCTGGAGGTTTTTTGCTGAACCGCTTTGGAATCCTGGACATGATCTCCGGTAAAGAGAACTTTACCATCAGGATCTTTAAATTCAAGTTGAGCGGTCTTACCGATCATGTCAAGGGCTTCCTGTTGATCTTGAATGGACGGAATGGACACGCGAATGCGGTCATCACCCTGTTTGGTCACCGTCGCTTCGGCAACACCGAGGGAGTCGATACGATTGGTGATCGCCGCGACGGTACTGTCCATTTTATCGCTGTCTAGGGTCTGTCCTTCGTTGGGGGTAGCTTGGAGCACCACGTTAACCCCACCGGTTAAATCCAGACCGTAATGCATATGATTTTCGATTTTCCCGATATCGTAGATACCGACGGTGATACCGTTAATCATCACATAAGCACAAAAAACAATGAGCGCGACAACGGCGAAAAAGCCGACGGCGTATTTAACATTGACTTTGTTATTCAAATGCCTTCCTCCTCTTTATAAAATTTCATCGTGAAAGCGTCTGAGCCGCTTCAGGCATTCATCTTTTCCGAGCACAGACATGATTAAGGCCAAATCCGGTCCGTGCATGACGCCTGTGAGCATTAAACGAATCGGCATGTAAAGGGCTTTGCCTTTAACACCTTCTTTTTTATGCTCTTTCTGAATGGCTTTAATATGTCCCTGTATATTTTCAGCGTTCCAGTCCGATTCCCCGGTGAGCTTTTCGTAAAGCGCGTTGTAGAGAATGGGGACAGTATCTGCATGAAGGATATCGTAAGCTTCTCCTTCGGCGGGCCAGTCAAAATCACCGTTCAATATTTCTTTGACGGAATCCGGCGCCTGTGAAAGACAAGCAATGCGTTCTTTGATTAATGACGCGTATTGCACCAGCGTATCATGATCGATGTTTTCGTCGTCAAAATACGGCGCGATGCGCTCCGCGAGGGCTTCATCATCCATTGCTTTGATGTATTGGCCGTTCATCCAATCAAGCTTTTCACGGTCAAACACCGCGCCGGAACGATGCACCTTGGTGATGTCAAAGGCATCGACCATTTCGGACAGCGTCATGATTTCGCGCTCATCCTCGGGACTCCAGCCCAAAAGGGCAAGAAAATTCACGAGGGCTTCCGGCAGATAACCTTTGTCGAGGAAGTCGCCGACGGCCACATCACCCTGGCGTTTGCTGAGTTTTTTGTGATCCGCGTTTAGGATGTTGGGCAAATGCACATATTGGGGCGCGTCCCATCCGAAGCACTCGTAAAGATAAACGTGTTTTGGCGTGGAGGGCAGCCACTCTTCCCCGCGAATGACATGGGTGATGCCCATGAGATGGTCGTCCACCACCACCGCGAAGTGATAAGTCGGAAAACCATCGGCTTTGATGAGCACCTGATCATCGAGATCCGCGGTGTTGATTGTCACATCGCCGCGCACGGTGTCGCTGAAAGTAATCTCTTTGTTTTCGGGAAGTTTTAAGCGAATGACATAGGGCTCGCCGGCGTCGATGCGCCTTTGGATTTCCTCTTGGGAAAGATCGCGGCAATGCCCGTCGTAACGCGGCGTCTCTCCCACCGCCTTTTGATGTTCGCGAAGATCATCGAGTCTTTCCTTGGTGCAAAAGCAATAATAGGCCTTCCCATCGTCCAAAAGCTGCTTAATGTAGTGTTGATACAGCTCGAGGCGTTCTGATTGAATGTAGGGGCCAACGTCGCCTTTTTGCGCCTGGTTGCCGTCCTCATCCAACACCAGCCCCTCATCGGGTATCACGCCGGTATCGTATAGGGCTTTAAGCAGATTGTCCGCGGCGCCTTCATGGAGCCGGGTGCGGTCGGTATCCTCCAAACGCAAAAGAAAGTCTCCCTTTTGTTTTTTGGCGAACAAATAGTTGTACAGCGCCGTTCTCAAACTGCCGACATGCACATTGCCGGTTGGACTTGGCGCGAAACGAACTCTAACCATAATAAATTTTCAAATCTCCTATAGTTGTAATCCTGTCGACGTTTATTTTCAATCCAAAAATGAAAATAAGCACTCTAAAAATGAATTATAACAAATAATTCGATTATTTTGTTGATTTTTTTAAAATTTTTGCATTTCGCCTTAAAATCTCCGGTCCGCGCCAGGCGACGGCGCTTTCCCCAAATAGTCGGTCAAAGGATTCCTTCGTTAAATTCGCCATATCTTCGAGAGAAAAAAAGACATTATCCTCATTGACACGAGAATGAGCGAGATTGTAGGGGCAGGCGAGCTGACAGGCGTCGCACCCGTATAAATAGTCTTTGATGTATCGGGATTCTTCCGGCGACAGGCGTTTTTTTTGCGTCAAATGAGAAACACATTTGCCGTAATCCAGCGCAAAGCCTTCTCCCAATGCGCCGTTGGGGCAGGCCTCAAGACACCTCCTGCAGCTTGCGCAGCGTGAGGCCAAAGGCAGTTTCTTTTGATAATCGATCATCAAATCCGTTAAAATCACACCGATATTAAACGCGCTTCCAACCTCGGGATGAATAAGCAAGTTGTTTTTCCCGAAAAAACCGAGGCCGCATTGCCAGGCGATGGCCCGGTCAACAACGCGGGCATTATCGACAAAGCATTTGAACTTTGAAGGCCCGTCGGCATTCCGGCCAATCCCCTCTGTCAGCGCCGCCATTTTCTCCTGCATCGCAGCGTGATAATCCCGCCCGCAGGCAAAAGCCGCGATCCTGCCCGAATCACCCGAAGCGCATTTGTCTTTGGGATAAAGAGCATAGACTTTTCCTAGGGCAATAACCGTTTTGACTTCGGGCATCACGGATTTTAGATCCAGACGTTTTTGAGGAGAAACGCGCACAAAAGGCGTCGCGCCGTCATTCTCGGTATTTCGCGCCGTCAAACGCCTTTCCAATTCGTTTGTGTCGAATTCGGGATCGCAAAACCCCACGAGATCAAAGCCTAAGGCTTTTGCCCGGGCTTTGACAGCCGCCTCGTCAATCGCCTTCATAGCCGATTGCTGTATGAATGACTTCCCAGGCTTCATTTTTTCCGACTTTGGACACGGCGGAAAAAGGAATGACATCACCCGGGCGAATATTAAAGGTTTTGGCGATGTTGTCTTTGGCTTTTCGCTGACGGGTTTTGGATAGCTTATCGTATTTTGTCATCACCACGAAAGGCACCAAATTATAATATGCCAGCCAATCAAACATCAGTCTGTCGTCTTCGGTGGGTTCATGACGGCAGTCAACGAGCAAAAACACCGCCGCCAGGTTCTCTCTGTGGTGGAGATAGTCCTCAATCATTTGCCCCCATTTCTCCCGTTCTTTTTTGGAGACCTTGGCATACCCGTACCCCGGCATATCCACAAAGCGAAAGGTATCGTTGATTTGATAGAAATTCATCGTCTGGGTTTTACCGGGCTGGGAAGACGTACGGGCAAGGTTTTTTCGTGAGATTAATGTGTTGACAAAAGAGGATTTTCCGACGTTGGAGCGGCCGAGAAGGACGATTTCCGGCAACGCGTCCTCGGGATACTGTTTTTCCGATACGGCCGATATAATAAATTCCGCTTGATTTACTTTCATTTGATCACTCCGAAAACGCCTTTAATCACGTCGTCCATCTCACTGACGGGAACAATCTTGAGCTCTGACAAAACACTGTCCGGCACATCTTCCAGATCTTTGATGTTTTCCGCGGGAATAAAGACCTTTTTGATGCCCGCTCTGGCCGCGGCAGTCAATTTTTCCCGCAGCCCCCCGATGGGGAGCACACGGCCCCGAAGGGTGATTTCGCCGGTCATGGCGATGTTTTGCGGCACCGCTTTTTCGGTGAGGGCCGAGATTAAAGCCGTCGCGATGGTGATGCCGGCGGAGGGTCCGTCTTTGGGCACGGCGCCTTCCGGAGCATGGACATGAATGTCTTTTTTGGAATAGAAGTATGGGTCGATCTTAAGGGCGCCGGATTTCCTTCGGATATAGGAGACGGCGGCTCTGACGGATTCTTTCATGACATCCCCGAGCTGACCGGTAATGGTCATACCGCCTTTTCCGTCAACCACCGACGCCTCGATTTCCATGGTGACGCCCCCCACTGCGGTCCAAGCGAGGCCGGTGACCACACCGATGTGCTTTGTTTTTTTGACTTTATCATAGGTGTAGCGGTATTTTCCCAGATAGGTTTCGATGTTTTTTCCGGTGACGGAGATTTTATCATCGCCTTTTTCGACAATATTCTTGGCCGCGACACGGCAGATCCGGGCGATTTCTCGGTCAAGCTGTCTGACGCCGGATTCTCTGGTATAATGACGCACAATGGCTTTGACGGCGCTTTTATTGATTCTTAGCTGGTCAGAGCCAATGCAATGTTCTTTGAGCTGCTTGGGAATCAGGTGTCTTTTGGCGATTTCAAATTTTTCATCGTCTACATACCCGTTGATCTCGATGACTTCCATCCGGTCAAGCAGCGGTCTCGGAATCGTCGACAGGGAGTTGGCTGTCGTTAAAAAGAGCACATGCGAAAGGTCAAAGGGCAGTTCCATGTAGTTATCGGTAAAATTGCTGTTTTGTTCGGGATCGAGCACTTCCAAGAGGGCAGAGGCGGGATCTCCCCGCATATCCGATGATAGCTTGTCGATCTCATCAAGCAAAATCAGCGGGTTGTTGGCGCCGGCCTGTTTTAAATGATAAATGATACGGCCGGGGATGGCGCCGACATAGGTGCGTCTGTGACCGCGAATTTCGGCTTCATCCCGCATGCCGCCCAAAGACATGCGAACATATTTGCGGTTTAAGGCCCGGGCGATCGAACGGGCAATACTTGTTTTACCAACTCCCGGCGGGCCGACCAGACAAATAATCGGCGCTTTAAGACTATTGGAAAGCTTGAGCACGGCAATGTATTCCAAAATGCGCTCTTTGACTTTCGAAAGGCCGTAATGATCTTCATCAAGGACGGCTCTGGCATTGGCGACATCCAGATTATCTTCGGTTTGATTTTCCCAGGGCAAATCCAGAATCCAATCGAGATAGCTTTCAATGACGCCGGATTCCGGTGAACCGTCGCGGGTTCTGCTTAAATGAGACAATTCTTTTTCGGCTTTGTCGACGACCTCTTGAGGGGCCTTGAGATTTTCAATGCGCTCTTGATATTTTTTGATGATATCATCGTCATCCCCTTCTCCCAGTTCCTCCCGGATGGCGTGCATTTGCTCTCTTAAAAAATATTCTTTTTTACTGCGGTCCATCTCGGATTTAACCTTTTGGGAAAGATCAAATTCCAGCTGAAGCATTTCCGTCTCTTCAATAAGAATTTGATAAATCATCATCAACCGCTTTTCAACGTGGGTTTCCTGCAGAAGCAGCACGGCGTTTCCGGCAGTCAAATTCAGATTCGCGCAGATAATGTCCCCGAAACGGACAGGATCATCATACGGATCGAAGGCCTGGGTAAAATCCATGGCGTTTTTTCGTGTCATGCGCAAATATTTTGAGAAAGCATCCTGAAGCTGATTGATGAGCGCCCGGTTTTCTTTGGTGTCGGTATAGTCGTTTTGAACCGTTTTGAAGGCAACCGAGAAATAGGGGGATTCGGACAGGTATTCGACAATGCTTACCCGCTCACCGGCTTCGATGAGCACCCGAGCGGTTTGTTCGTCGGTTTTTAAAATCTGTTTGATTTTCGCCATGCAGCCGATGGTGTAGATTTCTTCCGGGGACGGCTCTTCAATGTTTGGATCCTTTTGTTCGGCGATGATTAACATTTGATCCGTATCCATGGCCGCTTCCAGAGCGGCGACGGATTTTTCCCGTCCGACATCAAAGTGCAGCACCATTCCCGGAAACAAGCCGAGATCGCGCACCGCGATCATCGGCACACCGCGATCGTCGGCGTTTAAAAGCTGCTTATAATCTTTTCGGATAAAGGTTGAATATTGATTGGTGTCCATTTTATACTCCTTATTTTGGGCATCTCGGTTCCAACCGAGGGCTTGCCGGAGATTGAAAACAGGCAATCCGATGGGATTGCCTGGGTAAAATCTGTTGAATTGTCATTTATCCTTCGATGGTTTTCTTTTTCTCCTCTTTGCGCTCGGGTTTACGCTCAATGACGGGTTTATGCTTGTCCGTGACCACTTCTTTGGTCACAATGACCTTTTGCACGTCTTTTTCCGAAGGAATGTCGAACATGATATCCGTCATCATTGTCTCAATGATTCCGCGAAGTCCCCTGGCGCCCGTTTCGTCGGCCATCGCCTTTTGGGCAATGGCCCGGATAGCGTCGTCTTCAAATTCCAGCGTGACATCTTCAATGTCGAAAAGCTTTTTGTATTGTTTGATCAAAGCGTTTTTCGGCTCCGTCAGGATGTTGATTAACGCGTCTTCATCCAGGTGATTTAATGTGGCGATGACAGGAATTCGGCCGATGAATTCGGGGATCAGACCGTACTTAAGCAAATCATGGGGTTCGATATGCTTTAAGATTTCATCCTTATCCCGTTCGTCATCGGTTTTGATGACGGCGCCAAAGCCCATCGATCCTTTTTCCATTCGTTTTTCAATGACGTCTTCAATACCGTCAAAGGCCCCGCCGCAAATAAAGAGAATGTTTTGCGTGTTGATTTGAATAAATTCTTGGTGAGGGTGTTTACGCCCGCCTCCCGGCGGAACGTTGGCCACCGTGCCTTCCAAAATTTTGAGAAGCGCCTGCTGCACCCCTTCGCCGCTGACATCC
Organism: Eubacteriaceae bacterium; assembly: GCA_017405085.1. Taxonomy (GTDB): domain Bacteria; phylum Bacillota; class Clostridia; order Eubacteriales; family Eubacteriaceae; genus RUG12931. The sequence continues at coordinate 40,914 of JAFRBB010000054.1, read as the reverse complement.
CGAGTGATAGAGGGATTATCGCTTTTGCGGGAAATCTTGTCGATTTCGTCGATATAGATAATGCCTTTTTGGGCTTTTTCGATGTCCATATCCGCCGCCTGCAGCAATTTAACCAAAATGTTTTCGACGTCCTCACCGACATAGCCGGCTTCCGTCAGGGACGTGGCGTCGGCAATGGCAAAAGGCACATCCAACACCCGCGCCAAGGTTTGGGCGAGCAGAGTCTTGCCGGAGCCGGTGGGTCCGAGCAAAAGAATATTGCTTTTTTGGATTTCCACATCGTCATCATCGCTCACTTTGGCGTTGATGCGTTTATAGTGGTTGTAGACGGCAACGGCTAGGGCTTTTTTCGCTTCATCCTGGGCGATGACAAACTCGTCCAAACGCGCTTTGATCTCTCTTGGCACCGGAATATCATCTAAGACAATCGGTTCGACTTTTTTTTCGCTGTCGATGATTTCCTGACAAAGGGTGATGCATTCATCGCAGATATAAACGCCGGGGCCCGCGACCATCCGCTTGACCTGAGATTGCGTTTTTCCGCAAAACGAACAATGCGCCATCCTGCTGTTATCTTTATATTCTGGCATTTTACCTCCTCTTGCTCGGTCTTTGATCTATGACCGATTAAGCTCTGTGCGCGATAACATCGTCGATAATCCCATATGCCTTCGCTTCTTCGGCGGTCATGAAATTGTCCCGTTCCGTGTCAGCCGCGATCACATCCAGGGGATTTCCGGTATTTTTCGCAAGGATTCGGTTGATGCGCTCTTTCGTATCCAAAAGGTGTTTGGCGTGAATGGTCACGTCGGTGCTTTGGCCGCTGGCGCCGCCCATCGGCTGATGGATCATGATTTCGCTGTTGGGAAGGGCAAAGCGTTTTCCCGGCGCCCCCGCCGCCAACAGAAAGGCGCCCATTGAAGCCGCCATTCCAACGCAAAGGGTGGACACATCGCATTTGATAAAATTCATGGTGTCCATAATGGCAAAACCCGCTGTCACGGAACCGCCGGGACTGTTGATATAAAGCGAGATATCCTGATTGGGGTTTTCACCTTCCAAAAAAATCAATTCGGCGACAAGAAGTCCGGCGCTCTCCGATGTGACTTCTCCGTCTAAAAATACAATGCGCTCTTTAAGCAGGCGGGAATAAATATCAAAGGAACGTTCGCCTCTTCCCGTTTGCTCAATGACCATCGGTATTAAATTCATGAAAACCTCCCCTTTTTACTTGTGTTCATCAATGGGTTTGAATGTTAAGCTTCGGTTTCTTCTTTTTCGGTATCGTCAGCTTCATCCGCTTTTGTTTCAACGGCGTTTTCCACCAAGAAATCCACAGTCTTTCTGCGAACGATGGATGCTTCAATGTAGGTTTTGGTGTTTTCGTCCAAAGACGCTTTGTAGGATTCAAAATCGTGGTTGAAGGCATCGGCGTAATCTTTGATTTCTTTATCCAATTCTTCTTCCGTCGGTTTGATGTCTTCGGCGTTGGCGATGGCGTTTAAGACAAAATCGGCCTTAATGTTTCTTTCAGCATCGGGTTTTAAATTTTCAAGGTATTGTTCTCTGGAAGAACCGGTATATTTGAGGAAATCGTCAAAGCTCATGCCCTGTCCCGCAATTTGCTGTTCCATCTGCTGCATGCTGCGGTTGGCTTCTTCTTCCACAAGGGCATCGGGAATATCCACTTCGGCGTTGGCAACCGCTTCTTCAATGACCTTGTTTTCGGCGTTGATGCGGCGCTGTTGATCCTGTTCTTTTTGCAGTTTGTCGGCCACGTCTTGGGTCAATTCCTGAAGGGTGTCGAATTCGCTGACATCCTTGGCGAATTCATCGTCAAGATCCGGCAGCTCCTTGCGCTGCACTTCGTGGACATGGACTTTAAAAACAGCGTCCTGACCGGCTAAATTGTCAGCGTGGTATTCTTCGGGGAAGGTGAGCTTGACATCCACATCGGTGTCGGCCTTGGCGCCGATTAAGCCTTCTTCAAAGCCGGGGATGAAGGTATGGCTGCCGAGTTCCAGACTGTAGTCGGTATCCTTGCCGCCTTCAAAAGGTTCGTCATTCATAAAGCCTTCATAGTCGATGACAACCGTATCGCCTTCTTTGGCGGCGTCATCAACGGTAATCTGACGGGCATTTTGATTTTGCATGGCTTTGAGTCGGCCGGCAATCATATCCTGCGTGATGTCTTCTTTGAGGGGATTGATTTCGAGGCCTTTGTATTCGCCCAAAGTGACGGTGGGACGCACGCCGACTTCCACGGTGAGGGTGGCGCCATCCTGACTGAGTTCGTCGATTTTCTTGAGAATCGGCTGGGTAATGACATCCAAATCCGATTCTTCGACGGCCGCGCGGTATGCATCCGGGAAAGCGAAGTCGATGGCTTCTTCCCAAAAGATGCCTTTGCCATAGTGGGCTTCAATGATTTTGCGGGGCGCTTTACCCTTGCGAAAACCCTGAATGGTAAAGTGTTTTTTATTTTTTTTGTAAGCCCGTTCGATGGCCTTTTGGAAAATATCCTTGGGAATATTAAATTCTAATGTGACTGTATTTTTTTCTGTTTCTAAAATTTTTGCGCTCATAAATTCCTCCAAAACTTTGCGATATTCTTATCAATTTTAGTATTTTAACATAGGGCTTTTTTTCATTCAAGGCTGATATGCTTCATTTGATAAAATAAAATGACAAAACGGTTTATCCTTTGTCATTTTTTCTTAAACGCTCTGTCATCGTACGTTGCCGACGGATTGTCGCGCTGGATAAGCCGTTGTTATTTTTGTCATCAACGGGTTGTTGAGACGGATTTTACGATGTTCGAATTCCACCTGATCGTCAATCCTCGACATTGGATTTCTTCCGGGATGCCTTTTGGCGTTTGAGGAAGTCCTCGCACAAAGCGTTTAAGGGGCATGCGCCGCATTTGGGATTTCTTGCCGAGCAGATTTTTCGCCCGTGCCAAATGAGTTCATGATGGGTTTGCGACCAACGCTCTTTCGGAACGTTTTTCATCAGAGACTGTTCAACCTGCATCACGTTGTTTCCCCTGGCAAGCCCAAGCTTTCTCGACACCCTGAAAACATGGGTATCGACGGCAATCGCCGGCACGCCGAAAGCATTGCTTAAGACGACGTTTGCCGTCTTGCGGCCGACACCGGGCAGCGCCGTCAATTCCTCCATGGTCTCGGGGACCTCCCCGCCATGCTCCTCAAGAAGCTTATGGCAGGTCAAAAGAATATTTTTCGCTTTGCTGTTCGCCAAACCGCAAGTTTTAATTTTCTCTTTCAATTCGCTTTCATGCAGTGTCAAAAACGTTTCCGGCGTATGGTACGTCTTAAAAAGCTCCGATGTGACAATATTCACTCTGACATCGGTGCATTGGGCGGAGAGCATGGTGGCAATCAGGCATTCGAAGGGCGTATCAAAATTCAAGCCACATTTTTCCCCGCCGTAATAACGGTCCAAAATATCAAGGGCTTCGATTCGTGTGTGTTTATTCATGATTTTTCGTCTCCGTTTTCAAAAAACCCGCGCGAAAGCCTGTCAGATAAAAACAATCCTTGCCTCATCAAGCAAGGATTGTCCGGGCGCGACTTTGCGCCTTCATCGTTATAGAAGTTCGATAAATCGTGCGATCTTCGAAAAGCTCATGGACCACCGTCAATTCAGTCCGCCGATCAAACCGGACTCACCGAGAGCACCCATGTAGGCTCTGTAAAGATAACAGTTAATCGTACTTTCTTCGCCGCCGACAATACCGTGATTCGGGGTCCCGATCCAAATACTGGTCGTCAGATTGCCGGTCATCCCGGTAAACCAGAGGTCTTCGGCGTTATCCGTCGTCCCGGTTTTACCGGCTGTGGGATAGCCGGTGGCAGCCGCTGTTGCCGTCCCGCGGGTGACAACCTGTCTTAAGATGTTCCACATGGTGGAAGCGGTATCGGCGCTCATCGCCTGATGGGTGTTGAGACCGAGGCCGCCTTTTCCGACAACCTCTTCGCCGTTGGATTTATTGACGCTGACGATAAAATACGGTTGATTGTACACCCCGGCGTTGTTAAAGCAGTTAAAGGCCGCGGCCATATCCAAGGGTTTGATCCCATAGGTCATCCCGCCGACCGCCGTTGAAAGGTTGTAGTCATCGTCCACGATGGTGGTGATACCCATATTCTGCATCCATTGCATGGCGTTGTCAACCCCCATGGTGTACATCACATACACCGAAGGCGCGTTTCGAGAATAAACCAGAGCATCGGTGATGGAGATATTACCCATGGAACGGCCGTCATAGTTTTGAGGTGTATAGCCGCCGCCATAGGTTTGGGCGGCATCGGACACATAGGATGACGCGCTGAAAAGTCCCTGTTCGATGGCACCGCTATAGTATAACGGTTTGATATTGGAACCCGGTTGTCTGGCAGTGTTGGCCATATCAACCTGGGTGTTGCCGCCGTAGTAGGCCAAAACCGCTCCCGCTGTATCCACGGTGACCAGGGCGTCGGTCACTTCGCTTCCGGCCGGGAAATTGCTTTCGGAAACATTGATGGCATGAGACTGCATGACCGAGTTGATCGTCGTATGAATCACATAGCCGCCGGAGGCCACCTGCATACGAATTTGAGTAATCGCGTCCTCTTCGGACAAGCCCTGCTGTTTCATCACAGTAGGGGCTTGAGATTTCGCGTATTGCTCAAGGGCCATGTCAACGAATTTTTCATACCCCGGTGTGATTTGATGATCCAACACCGCGGGATTCCAATCGATAATCGTAATCGGCGTTGCTTTTGCCTCATCGGCCTGCTGCTGAGTGATTGCGCCGGTGACCACCATTCGGTTAAGTACCTGTTCCTGGCGTTTCTTTGCCGCCTGGAAGTCGTTGTTGGGCGCATAAAGGGACGGCGCTTGAGGAAGACCGGCCAACATCGCGCATTCAGCCAGATTACATTGGGAAATGTCTTTTCCATAATACGTCTTGGCCGCTTCTTGAATGCCGTAGGCCGATGATCCGAAATAGTACTCATTGAGGTACATTTCCAAGATTTGATCTTTGCTGTATTTTTTTTCCAACTGAAGGGCAATGGAAATTTCCCGGCATTTTCGGCTGAGAGAGTCCATAAAGCTGTCTTCGGTTGAAATATCCGGCAGGAACAAAATACGCGCAAGCTGCTGGGTAATGGTACTGGCCCCTTGACCTGTTGCCGAACGGTTGGTCAGGTTGGAAACCAGAGATCTCGCAATCCCGAAGAGGTCAACACCATTATGTTCGTAAAAACGCGAGTCTTCAATGGCGACAATCGCTTTTTTCATATCATCGGGAACCGAGGAAAGGGGAACATAGGTTCTGTTTTGAGCAAAGAGTTCACCAATGACGACGTTGTCGGAGGAAAGCACCTGGGTCTTGGCCTTTTGGGTGTATTCATAATTGGAAATGTCCATGCGATTGGCTTCATAAAACACAAAGGCACCGACAACACCGGCAACGATTCCCAAAATCACCAAAATCAAAACGATTTGCCATGCTTTGGGACCTTTTTTTGCCTTTTTGGGAAGTCCGGGTTTGTCGCCTTGATCTTTTTTCTTTTTCAGTCCGAATCTTTTTGGCTTATTATTCTTATCTTTCACATCTGTTTTTTCTTGTGACGCATTGTTCGAATTATCGTTGCCGATATCATCCGCCGCCTCCGCGGCCAAACCGGTTGCGGCAACCGCAGCGGCTGCAGAGGCAGCGGCCTCACCCGGTGTTAAAGCTTCCGTGTCATTCTCTGTCTGCGATTCGGATTGTTCCGTTTCCTGTTCTTCCGCTTTTTTGTCTCGTTTCGGAAGACCGAACAACCGCTTTCTTTTCGGTTTGCTTTCGGTTTCCTCAGGCGCCTTGTCATCGGGCGCTTTTTCATCGGGGACCGGATCTATGTTTTCAATGTCACTTCCGATATCCGGTGTTTTTTTTGCGGCAGCCTCGGCTTCTTTTTCCGCGGCCTTCATCTCGGCGATTTCACGCTTGCTTTTCTTACGCTCAAATCCCATGAATGAGTCAAAAGAAAAAGATTTTGGCTTATCGCTCGAAGCAGCGGCATCATCCGAAACCGGTTCGGACGTCTCGGGCGTATCAAGATTTTCAATGGTGCTTCCGACGTTTTCCGCCACATTTTCAGAGCTTACGTCCCTCGTCTCTAAATCCGACGATTGATTATTTTTGTTTTCTTCAAAGCTCATGCTTTTCTACCTTTCGACAATAATTTATATAGTTCGGCCATATCGTCTTTCAGCGGCGCCGAAAGAGAGATATCACCGGCTTTTGGCAAAGAAAGTGTCAGACTTTTGGCATGGAGCGCCGTCCGCGTCATACCAAAGTCACGGTCATTTTGCGAATTGTACAGAGGATCGCCGATAATCGGACATCCGAGATGAGAAAGGTGAACGCGGATTTGATGCGTTCTGCCTGTCTCCAGATGAAGCGACAGCATCTGAACCCCGTCACCGAAATCTTTCATCACGCGGTAATGGGTGATCGACGGTTTGCCGTCGGCGCGCACTTCACGCTTGATGCCCGACGCTTCCGAAAGGCCGATCGGCTCATTGATCGTTCCTTCTGTTCGGGGCATCCTGCCCGCGACAAAGGCCACATACCCCTTTTGCATGGGCTCAATGACGCGATGCGACTGCAAATAATGGTGAACATATTTGTTTTTCGCAACAGCCACAAGTCCGGAGGTATCCATGTCCAATCGGTTGACGAAACGAATCTTGGCCGATTGTCCCGATTGCTTATAATAATGCGCAATGCGGTTGGCAAGGGTGTCGGCGCCGTGACTTTTGGTCGGATGCGTCACCACCCCGGCATCTTTGTTCGCGACAAGGATCTCGCTGTCCTCATAAATGATATCCAAAGGGCCTTCGGCGGGCAACACATCAATGGCTTCAACCGGCATCACGACCCGCACCCGGTCACCGGGTTTTAGCGTGCCGCTCAGATAAGCTTCGTGATCGTTGATAAAGGTGTTGCCGTCCCGGACAATCCGCCTCAAAAGTCTGCTTGAATAGGCATAGTCGCAAATGAGCATCTGCTTGAGGGTACTCTCTTTTGTTGCGGTATAACAATATGTCTGGGCACCCGTGCATTTCTCTTGATTTTCGATAGATTTCCTCCGAATCTCAACAATTGTTCCCACAGGCTCAATCATATTTACGAAAGCGCTTTGCGATGTCATATCCAAATCCCTTTTGAACAAAGGATTTTCTAGACAAAATCTTTTTGATCTTAAATCACTCGCATCATGCTGTTTTTATCGATTCAACCACGCTGTACAAAACATTGACCATCAGATTAATAAGACGGTCAATAATGCAATATTCTATTGCAAATACTTGATATTTTCAATCTGTTTTCAAAAAAAGTTACAAAAAAATAGCAACTCTTATAAAAATTAAAGATTGTCTCAAAATCATAGTTAACAAAGAATGCCCTCTTCCAAAAAACTGAAATAATGATTGCCGATGATAATATGATCCAAAAGCGGAATGCCGATAATTTCACCAGACTTGAGCAATTCCCTCGTCACCGATTTGTCGGCTTGGGAAGGCGTCGGATCTCCCGAGGGATGGTTGTGAGCGACGATAATGCCCGTGGCATGCTGCCTGACCGCAAAGGCAAAAACCTCCCGCGGCGTAACCAGCGAGGCGTTGACGGTTCCTTTGGTGACACGCTCTTTTTTAAAGAGATGATTTTTGCTGTCGAGCAACAGGACAACAAATTCCTCCTGCTTCAGATTTTTCATATCGGGCATTAAATAGTCCGCCGCGTCTTGACTGGTTGATATCTTCAAAAGCGGTTTTTTGGGACGATGGGCGCGATGTCCCAGTTCTAAAGCCGCTTTGATTTTGCAGGCTTTCGCCACGCCGAGTCCCGGCAACTCATCATCCCTGAAAAGTTCCTCGGCGCTGGCCCCGTAGAGCTCGGTCAAATCGTCTCCGAAATGTTTTAGTATTTTCTGACTGAGTTCAATCGCCGTCAGGCTTTCATTAACGCTTTTGGTGCCGGAGCCGATGATGATCGCCAATAATTCCGCGTTGGAGAGCACATCGGCACCGTAAGCCAACATTTTTTCCCTCGGCTTCTCATCCTTGGGCAAATCGTTGATGGTCATATGCTTTGGTTTTTCAGGCTCTTTTGTTTCTGGGACGCTGTCGTCGTTTTGTGATTGATCAACGGGCGGCTTCGGCTGATCTTCTTCCGCTTTCCCGTCGTTGCCATCCGATTGTCCCTGGACTCCGGCGCGCATTGATAACGCCTCCGCATTTTTGTGATGAATCCCGATTGATTCAATGCTGTCAAACGCGTCCGTAAGTGAGTCTTTCGCTTCGGCCTTGACGTTTTGATCTTGATTTTGATTGTCCGGCTCCGCTTTCGTTTGATTTAAAATCAATGTCAACGAGGGATTGGCCGCTTCCGATTCAAAAGCGGCTTCGGCCTCTGCGGTACGCGGTTTTTCCGTCTCCTCGGGCATTTTAAAATCCGAAAGCCTGTTAAACCGATATTTTGTATCTCGTTTATCCGTCATGTCATTCCCCACCACACTGCTCTATCTTTTTTTCAAATGTTTCTCATTTTTGTCAATGATCAAATCATGACGAAAAACAGTGGTCAGCCGCTCGACAATGCGCGCGGTAATTCCCCAAATGACCGCGTGGGGATGTTCATAAAAATACATCTCAAAAGGACGCCCTCTCCAGTGATAATCTCGTCCCCCGGGAATGAGTTCAAAGGGAAAGCCCTCTGGAAGTTCCCTGACAAAATCGATGGTCACCGTTTTGGGCGGATGGTCCATAAACCAGGCAATGGGAACAGAAAAAACGTGATCCACCTCCGCCGTTGAATACGTCTTACGATAGTCGTGAATCAGCGCGGCAAAGGGCCAAAGCGGCGCGCCCGACGGTCCGCTCTGCACATCCAGAGGGGTTATTATTTCAATTTGCTCAGAGTCAACCACCAGTTCTTCACAGGTTTCGCGAACAGCCGCGGCACGGGCGCTTTCCCCCGGCTCAATGCGGCCACCGGGAAAACAGATTTCGCCGGGCTGATGCGTAAGGTTTTCCGCACGTTTTTCAAACAAAAGATGAGCTTCACCCCCGATGAGAACAATCGGTGCCAAAACGGCACTGCTTCCCTTTTCCCGATATCGTTGATGGGCGGGATGCTTTTGCCAAAGTAACTTCAATTGATCTAAATCCGCTGTCTTGACCACCGCTTTTTCTCCTTCTAAATCGCATTTTTTATATTATAAACTTATTTTTGCCCGATGAAAAGCGTTTAATCATTCATCGTGATTGCAAAATGTTTTTCATCTTCCTTTTGTTTTCCGTTGTCCTTTTAGATTATAACAAGACATAAAAAACGCTTTGCGGATAAAAATCGCACAAAGCGTTTAGTTTTCTATATTATGGTATTGCTCTATAACAAAGAAATTTGTCCGTAACTGACTTTGATGATATCTTTGAGCTCCATCATCATTAAAAGACTGTTGAGGCGCGGGACGGGCAGTCCCGTTGCGATCTCCAACTCATCCAACGTCAGCACACCGTTTAAAATGTGTTTGTACAGCGCCTGTTCTTCTTCGTTGAGATTTGCCGCTTTGTTTTCCGCCGGTTGATCCTGTCTGTTATCTTCCGGCGAGTAATCCGAAATATAGTCTTCCAGCACATCGGCGGGATCCGTCACAATTTTGGCCCCTTCTTTTAAAAGCTTATTGCTGCCGACACTTTGACTGAGCCTGATATCCTGAGGAATCGCGTAGACGTTTTTTCCCTGTTCCAACGCGTGATCCGCCGTGATGAGCGCTCCGCTTTTTTTCCGGGCTTCCACCACAAGCACCCCGTCGGACAATCCGCTGATGATGCGGTTTCTCATGGGAAAATGGAAAGTCCTTGCCGGTTCGTCCATAAAAAACTCACTGAGCAGCAAGCCTTTGTCAGCAATCCGGTAATACAATTCGGCATTTTTTTGAGGATAGCAAAGATTGACGCCGGTTCCCATGACAGCGATCGTCGATCCGATTCCGTCAAGGGCTCCATTGTGCGCGGCGCTGTCAATTCCTTCAGCCAATCCGGAAACGATCGTAATTCCCATATGAGACAATGCGGCGCCAAAGGATTCGGCTTGTTTTCGCCCGCCGGGAGAAGCTTTTCGTGATCCGACGATGGCAATGCTCATCTTTCGTTTGAGCAGGTCGGTATCGCCTTTCATGAAAATAACCGCCGGTGGATTATAAATGTTTTTAAGTTTGTCGGGATAGTCGGAATCGTCAATGGCAAGAAAGGATATGTTTTCCTTTTGCATAAAAGCCATTGCCCGCTCGGCAAGCCTTAAATCCTGATGCTTTGAGATCGCGTCAAGTTCTTTTTCTTTCTTGAGCCCCGCTTCCTTAAGGGCTTTGACGTCGGCGTGAAAAACAGCCTCCACGCTGCCGAAATACTCTGTCAACGCTATTTTTTTGCGGTTTCCGATATGCTCAAGACCCGCAAGCCATATCCAGTAGATCTTATCTTCATTCATATTTTATTCGAGTAAACCTTCTAAGTAGCGAAAATGATATTGTGATTCGCAAGCTTTCCCCCAGACATTTCTCCGGGAACAAACCAAAGATAAAACCGTCAAGCGAACGAACAAATCATAAGAATCATTTCCCCGAGCGGTAGGCTACCGCCTCGGATAAATGCGCCATCCCGATGGCTTCCTGTCCGTCTAAATCCGCGATGGTGCGGGCAAGTTTTAAAATCCGGTGATAGCCTCTGGCGCTCAATTTGAGTTTGTTGAAAATGCCTTCCATAAACTGTTTTTCGGCACCGTGAAGCTCACAGTATTTATCCAAGTGTCTGGGCTCAAGCTGAGCGTTAAAAAACAAGCCGGCCTCGTCCCGGAACCGCTCGGTTTGAATGGCTCTGGCCCGATTGACGCGCTTGCGGATGGTTTCAGAGGTTTCTTCGGGCTTTCTGTTTTCCAAATCCTTGAAATCCGTAGCCGGGACCTCGATTCGGATATCGATGCGGTCGAGAAGCGGCCCCGAAATCTTTCCGGCATAGCGTCTGATTTCGTTGGGCGTGCAGTGGCATTCGTGATTGGGATCACCGAAATACCCGCAAGGACAAGGATTCATCGACGCGACCAGCGCAAATTCCGAAGGAAAGGTAATCGACCCGCTGACTCGGGAGATCGTCACCTGACCGTCTTCAAGGGGCTGTCTTAAAACCTCCAGAGCCTGTTTTTGAAACTCGGGCAGTTCATCCAAAAACAACACACCGAAATGAGCAAGGGAGACCTCTCCGGGTTTCGGAAAGGAGCCGCCGCCGATGATGGATACCGCCGAAATGGTGTGATGGGGCGAACGAAAAGGTCTGTGCGTCATAATGTTGTCGGAAAGCTTTCCGGCGATGGAATAGATTTTGGTGATCTCCAATGCTTCGTCCAATGTCAAAGCCGGCAAAATGGACGGAAAAGCTTTGGCAAGCATGGATTTTCCGGATCCCGGCGGCCCCTGCATCAACACATTATGAGCGCCGGCCGCGGCGATTTCTAGAGCTCGCTTCGCGGCGCCCTGACCGTGAATCTCCGAAAAATCGTGCCTATAATTCTGATTGTCGGCGCTTAACATCTCGCGGGGATTGACCCGGTATGGTGCAATATCCGACTCGCCGTTGAAATAGGCGATGACTTCCGATAAATTTGAAACCGGCAGCACATCGATGCCCTCGACAATGGCAGCTTCGTTTTTGTTGTCCTCGGGAACGATAAAGGTCTTGAGCCCCGCGCTTTTGGCCGCCAATGCCATGGGAAGCACACCATTGACGCGTTTGATATCACCGTTTAGGGAAAGCTCTCCGACCAACATGGTCTTTGACAGATCGGCGCGAATCTGCTCCGATGCCGCCAGAAACCCGACGGCAATGGGCAGATCGTAAGACGGACCTTCTTTTTTGAGATCCGCCGGCGCCAAATTGACGGTAATGTGTTTGTGGGGATAGCGATAACCGCTGTTTTTGATCGCCGAAAAAACCCGCTCCCGGGATTCTTTCACCCCGGTATCGGGAAGCCCCACGATGGCATATCCCGGAACGCCGCTGTTTAAATCAATCTCCACCGTGACGATAATGCCTTCAACACCCAAAAGGCCGCAGCTGTAAATCTGCGCAAGCATTAATCGTCATCCTCCTGATCAATCAGCCAGCATTTTTTGCACACCTTGCAACGTTCAAGGCCGATAGCGTCGAGCATGTCGTTTAAGTCCATGTATTTTAGCGATGTGAAATTCGAGCGTTTGCATATCTCATCAACCATTGATTGGTGTTCGGCGGTGTCGGGATCTGTATAGAGATGGAGATTTTTTTCGTAATTATCCCCTTCCAATTCTTTGATGATGCGATGGGTAATTAAATCGAATTTCGATGTGGAGCGGGAGAAATTCAAATATTTGCAGCCGTACATAATCGGAGGCGACGCGGAACGAACATGAACCTCTTTGGCGCCTTCGTTATAGAGATAGTTGGCCATTTTTTTGGTCTGGGTTCCGCGGACAATCGAATCGTCTATCAAAAGCAGTTTTTTATTGTTGATGAGCGCCGGAATGGAAATCAGTTTCATCTGCGCGATATGCAGTCTTTCGCTTTGATCGGAGGGCATAAAGCTCCTCGGCCATGTCGGTGTATACTTGATGAGCGGTCTGTTGTACGGAAGGCCCGAAGCGTGGGAATAACCCAAGGCATGCGCCACACCCGAATCCGGGACGCCGCTGACGCCGTCCACATCAATGCCTTCATCCCGCCTGGCAAGGGCTTCGCCGCAAAGGTAACGCACTTCTTCGACATTGCGTCCGGAGTAGCTGGCTGTGGGATAGCCGTAATAGGTCCACAGGAACGCGCAAATCTGCATTTTTTCGCCCGGAGGAGAAATTTGCGAAAATCCATCCGGCGTGATTTGGACAATTTCTTTGGGCCCGAGCTCATAAACGTCATGATAGCCGAGATTTTGATAAGCGAAATTTTCCATCGAAACGGCATAAGCATCGTCTTTTTTCCCGATGGTGAGGGATGTCCTTCCGTAATAGTCTCTGGCGGCGTAGATCCCTTCGGCAGTCAACACCAGCATTGTCATGGAGCCTTCGATGCTTTTTTGCGCCTGGCAGATACCTTCGATAAGATTGTCGCTTCCGGAAATGACAGAAGCCACTAGCTCGGTTGTACTGATCTCTCCGCTGGTCCGTTCGTTGAATTGACCGTGCCGCTTTTTCAGCATGTCATCGAGCAAGGCTTCAGCGTTGTTGATTCGCCCGACAGTCGCCAAAACAAACGTCCCGAAATGCGCTCTGACTATCAGGGGCTGAGGATCGGTATCACTGATTGATCCGATACCGATATAACCTTTCATCTGCATCATGTCTTTGCCGAAGCGCGTCCGAAACGGCGCGTTTTCGATATTGTGAATGGATTTATCGAAGTGTTTTCCATCATAGACGGTCATACCGCCTCGATGCGTGCCTAAATGCGAATGATAGTCAATGCCGAAAAAAAGATCACTGACACAATCTTTTTTGGATGCGACGCCAAATAATCCTCCCAAAACATACCTCCAATCGAATAATTCTGATTACTGTTGCGATGATCGTTTCTATTATAGCTTATTTTTCTCTTTTTGCGGAAACAAATTCGCACAAAAAAGCATAAAAGCCGATTCTGGTGCGAATCGGCTTCGTTTTATGATTATTCTTCGGAGGGAGCTTCTTCTTCGGATGCTTCTTCTTGATCGAAGGAGAGTCCGGCAAACAAACTTCCGAAGGTGTCGCCCAAAGTCACATTGGCGGATTCTTCATAAACCGTCGCGTTACGTGTGTTTTGAGGACGTTTGCGTCCGCCGCTGCGGCGTTCGCGTTTTTCATATCCGCCTTCGCCGGCGTTTTCTCTTCTGCGGCGGCGTTGCGGTCTTTCGGGAGCTTCAAGGGTTGCTTTGATGCTCAAGCTGATTTTTTCGTTTTCGGTGTCGATGCCGATGATTTTAACCTTCACGACATCACCGGGGGTCAAAACGGCAGCAACGGATTCCACGCGATCATAGCTAATGGCGGAAACGTGGATTAAGCCTTCGACACCGGGGATGATTTCGGCAAAAGCACCGAAGTCCAGCACATTGGTGATTTTGACTTCGACTTCATCGCCTTCTTTGTATTGCGCGATAAAGTTATCCCAGGGTTTGGGCTGAAGCGCTTTGACGCTGAGTTTGATTTTCTTTTCTTCGTCGTTTTTGGAGATAACCTTCGCTTCGATGGTTTCGCCTTTTTCGACAATGTCTTTGGGTTCATTGGCGCGAGCCCAGGTCAAATCGGAGCGGTGGACAAAACCGTCAATGCCGTCAAGATCGACAAAGATACCGAAATTGGTGATGGTCTTGACTTTACCGGTCACGGTTTGATCGACTTCAAGTTCGCCAAAACGTTGTTCTTTGCGTTCGCGGGCAACTCTTTGGCGTTCTTTTTGTTCTTTTTCCAAAATGACGCGCTGCGAGAAAATCGCTCTGCGGCGTCTGCGGTTGAAGTCAATGATTTTCCCTCTGACGTTTTTGCCGACAAGGGTTTCAAGATCTTTGATATAGCGGGTGCCATATTGTGAGGCCGGCATAAAGATATCCGAAAATCCGATATCGACAATCAAACCGCTTCCGGATACGCTTTTGACAACACCTTCGAGAATGTCTTCGTTGTTGTAGGCTTCTTCCAGTTGTCTGGATGTTTTTTGACTGTCATAACGCACTTTTGAGAGCTTGACACTACCGTCATCGCTTTTGGTATCAACGACGATTGCCGTAATTTTATCGCCAACTTTCACCAGATCGGTGAGCGGTTCGTCCGTCTTATAGATGTAATCATTCTTTTTGATGACAGCATCCGCTTTTGATCCAATGTTCAGGATGATTTCATCATCATTGACTAAAATAACTTCACCTTCGACAACGGCGTTTTTGTAAACCTTTTGGGTAGGTTCTTCATCGAGGGCAGAAGCGAAATCAAAGTTTTCATCAGACACATCGTCTTCGTCTGCCTCAACGGCGTCATCCGCTGTTTCGCCGGCAACTTCTTCGACGGTTTCTTCGACTGCTTCTTCTGCGGGAGCTGCTTCAGCGGCTTCCGGGGTTTCAATGACGGTTTCTTGCACGGTTTCTTCTACCGCTTCTGTTTCCTGAATCTGTTCGTTGGCCAATTTGTTTTCTTCCATACTTTCCGTAACCTCCTTGACGAGCCAATCCGGCGTGGATGCCCCGGCTGTAATTCCGATGGTTTCAAACCTTCGGACTTCGTCGAGATCCAAATCGCGAACTGTCTCGATATGACGAGTATTTTTGCAGTGCCCACGGCACACTTCGAATAATTTTTGAGTATTTGAACTGTGATAACCGCCCACTACAATCATATATTGAACACGCTTTGCCAGCTCTGCCGCCGCCTGTTGGCGTTCGGCGGTTGCCGAGCAGATGGTGTTGAATATCACACATTCTTCAGATTGATTCTGAATGATTTCCGCAATGGCATAAAACTTTTTTTCGATGAATGTCGTTTGTGCGACAACAGCGCGTTTTTCGGCGTAAGGCAGATCTTTCGCCTCTTCGGGACTTTCAACCACCTTGACGCTTCCTTTGGCGTGACCGACGACACCGATGACTTCGGGATGCGTCGCTTTTCCGACAACAATGACTTCATAGCCTTTTGAGGTGTATTCGCGCACTTTGTTTTGAAGCGCCCGGACAAACGGACAGGTAGTGTTGACCACTGTGAGCCCTTTGGCCTCGGCTTCGCGCAAAACACTTTCCGCTTCACCGTGGGCACGAATCAAAACCGTGCCGCTTTCAATGTCGTCCAACGTATCCACGCGTATAACGCCTTCATTTTGGAGTCTTGCCATCTCCTGTTTGTTGTGGGAGAGATCCCCCAAACAATAAACGGATTCCTTTGCGTCGTGTAAGGTTTTGTCAACCAAATCCATCGCACGTTGAATACCAAAACAATAGCCTGCTTTATCAGCAATAAAAATATTCATAAATATTCCTCATTATTTTATTGTAAAACACTGTCAATGTCCACCCATTTTGACAGATTATTTTTTGATTTTTTTATTTTTTTCACTTCCCGCACCATTTAGCGGGAAAATTTTTCAGATCGTTGCTCGCTTCGCCGCTTTTTCGCGAAAAAGCCGGACAAGATGATCAAAACCTTTATGCCTGAATATGGGAAATGATTGTTTGGGCCACTTCGTCAATTCCCAAAGGCGTGCTGTCGATGACCACAGCGTCATCGGCTTTGACCAGAGGAGAACTCTCTCTGTGCATATCGTTATAATCGCGTTTGATGATGTCCCGATGAATCTCCTCAAGGGTTTGATCAGTGCCTTTTTCCGATAATTCCTTATATCGTCTTTCGGCCCGAACGGCGGCATCGGCATCGAGATAAAATTTGTAATCAGCCCCCGGCAAAACCACGGAGCCGATATCGCGCCCGTCCATAATCACGGAGGTGCCCTCCGCAATGCGCCTTTGCTCCTCAACCAAAATATCACGAATTTCTGCAATCGGCGCCACATCGGAAGTGTGTTTTGAAACCTCCGGCGTCCTGATGGCGTCGGTGACGTCTTCCCCGTTTAAAAACACATGATCGTCCGATAAGGCGATGTCACATTCCCCGGCAATGCGAATCATCGCCGCGGAATCGCTAAAATCGGCACCTTGTCTCATCACCGCGAGGGTGACGGCGCGGTACATGGCGCCCGTGTCGAGATAGGTAATGCCGAGTTTTTTGGCCACCAGCTTCGCGATGGTGCTCTTGCCCGCTCCGGCAGGCCCGTCAATGGCTATTTGCATGCTAAAACTCCTTATGAAACTTTAATGACTGCCGGCGGCGAATCCGGTAGACGCGGCGATCTGAATATTAAATCCCCCCGTCAAGGCGTCAACGTCGATGATTTCTCCGGCAAAATACAAACCGCAGGCCAATTTGGACGCCATCGTTTTGGGATTGATTTCCCGGGTGTCGATGCCGCCGGACGTCACAATCGCCGTATTGGGCTCAAAAAAATCCGTGATTTGAAATGACAGATTTTTGATCAGATGAACAAGCCGCTTTCTCGACGCTTTATCAAGGGCATTGACCTTCGTTTCGGAATCAATTCCCGCCATTTCCCTCATTGCGGGAATCAGCGAAATAGGCAGCAATTTTTTGAGAGCATTATCAATTTTTTTATTGGGCATTTGCTCAAAATCACGCAAAACGCGCGTGTCTAGCTGTTGGTCCGTCAAAGCCGGTTTCAAATCGATGCGAAGGCCGTATTGATCGGGATGATCGTCTAAATAGGCGCTCATCGTCAAGATGACAGGTCCCGATAAACCGAAATGAGTCAGCAGAACTTCTCCTCGGAGGGTTTTGATTTTTTTCCCGCGATGAAAAAGGGTCACGTTGACATTTTTTAAAGTCAGTCCCGATAATTCCCGGGGCCAGCTTTCCCGGCAGACCAGACCGATAAGCGACGGCCTGGGCGCCACGATATTGTGACCGAGGGCCTTCGCGACGGCATATCCGTTTCCGTCGCTTCCCGTTTGCCTGTAGGAGTTGCCTCCGGAAGCAAGGATAATTTTTTCTGCGGATATTTGTCTTCCATCAGCGCATTTGACACCCGTTACCATTGTCTTATCGTCTTTTTTCTCGGTGATAAGCTCTGTGACCTTGACGCCGTATTCGACGTTGACACCTCGATTGTCCAAAGCCTTTGTAAATGCTTTGATTACATCGCTGGATTTGTCACTGACGGGGAAGACCCTGCCGCCTCTTTCGGTTTTTAAAGGACAGCCGTTGTCTTCGATCAATCCCATCAAATCCCATCTGTTGAAACGGCTCATGGCGGAAAACAGAAACCGTTCGTTGTGAACGATGTTTTTGAAAAAATCCTCGTCATCGCAGATATTGGTCAGATTACATCGCCCTTTTCCCGTGATGTACAGCTTTTTCCCAAGCTTTTCGTTTCGCTCAAGGATCGTCACCGCATCTCCCGCATCCGCTGCGGCAATTGCCGCCGTCATGCCGGCGGGGCCGCCGCCGATGACAAGGGTTTGTTTGTTATGCTTTGCCATTTTTCGTCACCTCAACGGCATAAACATCGTTTTTTTGCCACATTTTCTCAAGCTCGTTAAATGTATTTTTCGTTCGTTCCAAATTGCGGCTTCCCACCGCCACAATCAAGGCGTCAATCATGCTTAGCGGCGCGGTGAGTGAATCGACAAAGGAATTGACATTGCTTTTGGCAATGAGCGCATAATCCGAAAATTGAACAATCGGCGCGTAAGGACTGTCGGTCAGGGAAATCACGGAAGCGCCTTTATCTTTCAACACCGAAATGACATCGTAGGTTGCTTTGGAATATCTTGGAAAACTCAAGGCAATGACCGTGTCGGACTCATCGGCGCGTATCGTCTGTTCATAAAGATCGTTTAGCCCGTTGATCTCGATCACCCCGTCGCGTAAAAGTCTGAGATAATGTCCCAAATGCTGTGTCAAAACCGAGGATGTGTGAAATCCCACGACGATCACCTTTCGTGAGCGGATGATGGCGTCGACAGCGCTGTCAAATACTTTTTCATCAAAGACATTGAGGGTCTCACGCATGCTTTCGATATCGCTCTTCAGAATATCGTAAAACATCCCGGAGGTTGAATCTCCGGGCATGGTCATGACCATGTCTATGCGGTCGAGGGTTGTCATGGTGGAGGAGATTTCGTCTTTCAGGCGCCGTTTAAATTCCGGATAGCCGTCAAAGCCGAACCCTACGGCAAAACGGACAACGGTGGCCTCGCTGACCGAGACGGTTTTGGCCATTTGGGTAGCGGACATCGTCGGCACGATTTCGCTGTTTTGAAGAATGTAATCCGCTATTTTTTTATGACTTCGACTCAGATGATCATAAGACTCATGAATTTGCCGCAAAATGCCATGTTCCGATATTTCCTGATGCATGATTTATTCTTCCTTTTTTGTGATGACAAATAGAATCGGTGCCTGCTGATGATTCATTGTTTTTACCTGATACACGTCATACAGGCTTTCGAGGGATTTTAAATCATTTGAAAGCGCGTCATACTCCGCTTTGCCTTCAGGGTGCATATAAGCCAATAGGGTGATGATTCCTCCCGGCGAAAGGATTGAAAGCGCGCTTTGAAGCGCCGCCATTGTCGTCTCCGTTTTTGTGGTTTTTTGATGATCGCCGCCGGGTAAATAGCCGAGATTGAACATAACGGCCTTAATGTTGGGATCACGCCGGAGGGCGTCATTGCTTCCCATGGTCTCATGTCCGCGATAAAACAAACTGACGCGATCGGTTAATCCCGTCGCTTTTAACCTGGCCGTCGTTTTGGAAATGGCCTCCCATTGATTGTCAAAGGCGTAAACGCGGCCGCTTTCACCGACGACACCAGCCAAAAAAACCGTGTCAGCGCCAGTGCCTGCCGTCGCGTCAACCGCCGAATCACCCTCTGAAAGCACATCGAGTACCAGCCCTTTAGCCAAGGCGGTTTGTCTTTTAAATAAATCAATCATTGTCTTTTACCTCGTGATGAACGGCCTGTATGAGACATTCCAATAGCTTTGACATGAACATAAAGCCTCTATCATATCTCAAAGGCTGTTTCAATTTCAGCATTGTTTCAAGTACATGATTTCTTCGGTACTTAAATCACGCATCGCACCGGGCTTTAAGCTATCATCAGTCAAATCGCCGATGGCAATCCGCTTCAGGGCAATGACCGGATGGCCGACCGCCGCGCACATTTTTCTGACCTGCCGTTTTTTTCCTTCGCGGATTTTGATGATAACGAGCGTCGCGCCCCGCTTATGCTTTTGTATGCGAACCGAAGCGGGCAGCGTGGTATAGGATTCGCCATCTACGTCAATGACAACGCCTTTTTCAAGCATCGCCGCATCAGACCCGGTCAGTCTCCCCTTCACGAGCGCGCGGTAGGTTTTTTCAAGCTCATGGCTGGGATGGGTCAAAGCGAAAGTTAAATCGCCGTCGTTGGTTAAAATCATTAGCCCTTCGGTATCGGCATCGAGACGGCCGACGCAGTAAAGTCGGTTGTCGCTTTTAATATAATCGGCAACGGTGCGTTCGGCGTGTTTGTCGGCCAAGGTGGAGACCACACCCACGGGCTTATAAAAAAGCTTATATTCATATTGCTCGGGCCGGATGACCTTTCCGTCAAGGCGCACATCGTCATCATCACACACCTGAAGACCCGGCGTGTCAACGATTTTGCCGTTGACGCTGACACGCCCTTCAGCAATGATTTTTTCACAGCTCCTTCGGGAAGCCACACCGCAAAGGGCCATATATTTTTGAAGCCGCATTAGGATTCCTCCCCATCAGCCATTGTTTTTTCTCTCGATCCATCGTCGGAAGCCGCCGATTCGCCGGAATCCTCACGCTTCGATATGTCTGTTTCGCTTTCGTCGGATAGCATTTCAAAGGCCTTTAACCCTTTGACGGTTGTCTCAACAACATTGAATGCCTTCTTTTTTTCTTCCGGCTTAGAAACCGCTTCGGGTATTATTTCTTCGGCCGTTTGAACGACTTGCTCGAATATCGCCTCTTCACTGTCTTTTTGACGATCAGCACTCAGCATCGCTTCATTTGCCGCTGTTTGCTCCTCCGCTCCGGGCGACTCTTCCTTAAAACGGTTTTGGCCATCCGCTTCGGGCGCCGCTTTTTCAGCCGAAAATTGCACCGATGTCTCGGAGATCATTTTGCCGTCATTTGACTGACTTTTCTCCCCGGGCATTTTCTGCCCGGCATCTGACGCCACAAGGGTTTCAGACGACGCATCTTCATCATTGATTTGACTGTCTTCCCCGGACATCCCTTGCCCGGCGTTTGATTGATCAATGCTTTCGGCCGTCGTGTCTTCGCCATCGATTTGACTGTCTTCCCCGGGCATCGCGTCTTCGACGCGCTCTTCGATCGAAGCGCTCATAAAGGCCTCAAAATCCGGTAGATCCGACAATTTTTCCACGTGAGCCGCTTTCAAAAACGCTTCGGTAGTCTTGTAGAAAAAAGGCCTTCCCGGGGCGTCTTTTCTTCCCGCTTCGACAATCATTTCACGATCGAGCAAATTTTTGATGGAACTCGCCGAGGACACCCCGCGAATTTGCTCGACTTCAACACGGGTTATCGGTTGACGATAGGCAATAATTGAGAGGGTTTCTAACGCCGCCCGGGAAAGAGACCCGCTTTGTCTGAGGGAGAGTATCTGTGAAATATAAGGATAGAGCATCGGCTTGGTGGATAATTGCAAGGAGCCCCCCACGCGAATCAATCTGATTCCCCGGGACACGTCTTCATAGGCGGAAGCCATCATATCGGCAATTTGATCCACAACGCCGACGGACAGGGAAAGCGCCGAAGCGATAGCGCCGATTTCCACCGCGTCCCCCGCGGCAAAGAGAATGCCTTCGATAGCGCCGATATATTGATCATAGCTCTGGGTGATTGTCTGTTGTTTGAGGGTTTTCGTCATGGTTGCTTCCCTTTTTAAAAATCAATATCTTCCCGAAATTTTTTCGTTGTTCGGTTTCGATGTTCCCTGTTTTATACAACTCCAAAAGGGCCTGAAAGCTCACGGCAATCTCCCCTCTTTGATAGGCTTTTAGCACCGCTTCAAAGGGAAAGGCTTCGCCGCTTTCAGCGAGAATCGTACGGATTCTCTCCGTTTGACCTTCGATGGTATAAGGATCCGACACCACAGTGATCGGCGGCGCTTTATAGGTGTGGTCGGACACATAGTTTCTTAAGATTTTCCCGAATAATTTGCCAAGCTTTCCGGTGTCAATGTCATCAACCGTGGGCTTGGGCTCGCAAGAGGGCAAATATTCCCCTTCTTTATAAAGGGCGCCCCGCTCAAGCTCAAGCTTCTCTCCGAGTTCTTCGGAAACCGCTTTAAAGGCTTTGTATAATCTCAGTCTTGCGACCAAATCAATCTCTTCGGTTTCTTCGATGCTTTCTTCTCTTTTTGGCAGCAGGCTTTTCGACTTGATTTCAAGCAATGTCGATGCCATGACAATGAATTCGCCGGCCACTTCGGTGTTCATCGATTGCCAATGTCTGATCGTCGCAAGATACTGTCCGGTGATTTGGGCGATGGCCACATCGCAAATATCAATGCGATGTTTGGCGATTAAATGCAAAAGCAGATCAAAAGGCCCTTCAAAAGCGTCAATGCTTACCGTTAATGCTTCGGCCATCACAGACCCCAAATCATCGAGATAATCGGCGAAAGAATCATGTAAAAAAGGCCGGTGATTCCGTTGACGATGGGCGTGATGATCAATGAGAAAATACCGGTCACCATCAGAATCATCAAAATGATAAAGCCGTAACGCGACAGACTTTCATATTTTTGAGCCGCGTTGTAGGGTAAAAATTCCGCCAGAACCCGGGAGCCGTCAAGGGGCGGGATCGGAATGAGATTGAACACGGCAAAAAGCACATTGTAAAAATAAATGTTTTGCAAAATGCCCGATAAAATCGCGTTATTCAAAGGCGCAACCGCGAGGTATGCCGCCATGCCGATAAATCCGAACAGCAGATTGGTCAGGCATCCGGCCAGGGACACCATGATGATGCCCTTTTTTCTGTCGCTAAAATTGTTGGGATTGATCGGCACGGGTTTTGCCCATCCGAAGCGCAGAAACACAAGGCATAGAAATCCGATGGGATCCATATGCGCAAGGGGATTTAACGTCAGTCTTCCGGCGTTTTTAGGAGTAGGATCCCCCATGGATTCCGCCGCGTAACCATGGGCCGCTTCGTGAAAGGTAATCGCGATGATAATCCCCGGAAGTCCCATGAGCAGCTGTTGAATATACAATGCAGGATTAGAAAACATCAGCGTTCCTCCTTATAATATTTGAGTGATGATTAAAGCCATTCGGGGATTTCATCATAGCGCAGAACATCCTCATCGGTTTCCCGTCTGACGATGATGCCGTCCCGCTTTCCGGACAAGAGCACAACGGCGGGTCTCGGGTAGCGATTGTAGTTACTGGCCATCGTGTAGTTGTACGCCCCTGTGTTGGGGATCATCAAAATATCACCGACCTTCGGCTGATTCAAATTGACTTTTTCGATCAGTCCGTCGGTCTCGCAGGCTTTGCCGCTGACAGCGTAGGGCTTGAAATCCTCATGATCTTTGGGATTGCAAACATAGGCTTCATATTCCGCGCCGTAAAGCGCCGGTCTCGGATTATCGTTCATGCCGCCGTCGACGGTCACATAGGTTTTGATGCCGGGAATTTCCTTGACCGCGCCGATGGTATAGAGCGTCACCCCGGCTTCGGCGGTAAAATAACGCCCGGGCTCAACGATTAAGGTCGGCATATCCATCTCGAAATCATCACACAAATCGCGAATTCGCTTGACCATTTGCGGAATATAGGTCACCGGATCGAAGTATTCATCGCCGGTCAGATAGGGAATGCCGAAACCGCCGCCCAAATTGAGCATGCGAAGGGCAACGCCGCGGTCTTTGATCTTTTTATAAAGGGACATCATTTTTTTCGCGGCGAGAACAAAGGGCTCATCATCAACGATTTGTGAGCCGATATGGCAATGAAGGCCAACAACGGAAATTTTCTCGTATTGGTCCGCCCGGACCACAATATCCTCCGCTAGGGCGTAAGGCAGTCCGAATTTGGAGTCTTCCGTCGCTGTTTGAATCAGCTCGTGGGTATGGGCGGAGATTCCTGGTGAAATGCGGAAAGAAATTTCAATTTCGGTATTCATTTCTTTCGTCAGCTTATCAATCAGTGAAAGCTCGTCCTCGTTATCCACCATAATATGCCCGATATGATGTTCAAGGGCATAGCGAAGCTCGGATTCTTTTTTATTATTTCCATGAAAGCTGATGTTTTCAGGCGGAAAACCGACGGCAAGGGCCGTCATCAGCTCACCCTTGGATACCGCGTCAAGGCAAATACCTTCATTTTTAATGATTTTGCACATCGCTTTATTGGTAAAGGCTTTGCCGGCAAAATTGATTTCATAGTTTGCGCCGGTTTTTTCAAAGGCGTTTTTTAGTCCGCGAATGCGCTCGAGGATGATGTCCTCACTCATCACATACAGAGGGGTGCCGTATTTTGTCGCAAGCTCAAGGGTGTCGTGTCCGGAAAATAATAATCCTTGCATAAATTTTAATACCTTTCTAAAAATAAATTTTTACGCCGCGAGATACGGTTTATTAATCAAACAATGGTCATCCCGTTGTCACAACCTTTTTTTCTTTTTTGCCGTTGAAGAGAGAAGCGGTCGATAAACAAAAGGTGACCCTTTCCTGACATGGCGGGAAAGAATCACCCTGGCAATCAATTGTGAAATTGTGAAAAATAGTAGCCCAAAAGACTCATCGTTTTAGCATCGGTAAACCGGCCTTTTTGATAGAGAGCACGCACGGTTTCAATTGGGATTTCGACAATTTGAATAAATTCGTCATCATCCGGCGCAAGGGCGTTTTCTTCCAAATCTTCCGCAATATACAAATATGTTTTTTCGTCACAACAACCGGGGGTCGGCCAGATTTCTCCGGCATAGACGAGTTTTTTTGGATTTAAACCGATTTCTTCCCGAAGCTCCCGAGATGCGGTGTCTTCGGGTGTCTCCCCGGCTTCCATGAGGCCCGCGGGCACTTCCGTGATTGCAGCGCCGATGGCCGGCCGAAACTGTTTGACAAAAAGCATGGTATCTTCTTTAACCGGTAAAATTCCGACACCGTTTTTGTGTTCGATAATTTCGCGGGAAGCGACTTTGCCGTTAGGCAGTTTGACGCGATCTTTTCGCAAATTGAGAATCTTCCCGGTATAAAGGGTTTCGGTTGAAATGGTTTCTTCGAAAAATTCCAAAAATCTCTCCGTTATTCAGCCATCAACTTGTTGAGCTCTTCCATGAAGGATTCGACATCCTTAAACTGTCTGTATACCGACGCAAAACGCACATACGCAACTTGATCGGTTTTTTTAAGTTCTTCCATGATGCGCTCGCCAATTAAAGCCGACGACACTTCTTTGGTTTCGTTTTGATAAAGCTCACGCTCAATCCGGTTGACCATATCTTCGATCATTTCCGCGGAAACCGGTCTTTTCTCACAAGCTTTCAAAATACCGTTTGCCATTTTATTGCGGTCATAGGTTTCGCGTTTGCCGTCTTTTTTGACAACGATCAACGGAATGGTCTCAATGCGCTCAAAAGTCGTAAAACGTTTTTTGCATTGCTCGCACTCCCGCCGCCTGCGAATGATGGTGTTGTTGTCGGCCGGCCTTGAATCAATGACGCGGCTGTCTTTAAAATCACAAAAGGGACACTTCATGGGATGATTTAGTTATCGTTATTGATGAAATTGGGTACTTCGTATTGTCTGCGGGAAGAGCGCGGTTCTTTGGCAGGGTTACTCCCTCCCTGACGGGACGGCGAACTCGATTGACGTTCTTGTCTTTCTTCAGCGGGCAAAAAGCCTGTGGCAATGACAGTGATTTGAATTTCATCTCCGAGACTTTCGTCGATGGTCGCACCGAAGATGACGTTGGCGTCTTCGTCGCAAGCTTCTCTGGCGATGGTCGCGGCTTTGTCGACTTCAAAGAGAGACAGGTCTTCGCCGGCAGCGATATTCAAGAGTACGCCGGTGGCACCGTTGATTTCGGTTTCCAAAAGCGGGCTCATAATCGCTTCTTTCGCAGCTTCTTCCGCGCGGTTTTCGCCGGTGGCGCGTCCCACGCCCATGTGTGCCAGGCCGGCGTCTTCCATAATGGTTTTGACATCGGCAAAGTCAAGGCTAACCAAACCGGGCAGAGAAATCAAGTCGGAAATACTCTTAACCCCTTGGAGCAGCACATCGTCGGCAAGCTTGAAGGCGTCGCGAAGGGATGTGGATTTATCCGCCATGCGAAGCAGACGGTCGTTGGGAATGGTAACCAACGCGTCAACATTATCCTGAAGGAAATCGCAGGCAATCTGGGCGTTGCGCATTCTGACACGGCCTTCAAAAGAGAAGGGTTTTGTGACAACACCGATGGTTAAAATCCCCATTTCCTGGGCAATCTTTGCGATGATCGGAGCAGCACCGGAACCTGTACCGCCGCCCATGCCGGCAGTAATAAAGAGCAAATCGGTGCCTTCAATAATTTCGGCAATAGCATCACGGCTTTCTTCCGCGGAACGTTGTCCCATTTCGGGATTACCGCCGGCACCCAAACCGCCGGTGGTTTTTTCGCCGATTTGGAGGCGTTTTTCCGCTAAAGTCAGCGCCAGGGCTTGATTGTCGGTGTTGATCGATACAAAATCAACGCCTTTTAAGCCTGTTTCTATCATGCGGTTAACCGCATTGTTTCCACCGCCGCCCACGCCAACGACGCGAATCTGAGCAAAGTTGTCATTATAGTTGTCCAGTTCTATCACTTTATATCCTCCCTAATAAATCATCTAATGATGCTATTATCACTTATAATTTTTTGATTATTATTTATTGTAAATAAAAAGTATCATTTTTTCAAGGGGTTAACCCGCACTTTTTAGAAATCAGAGGCATTTTGCCTGTTTTTTTCGTGAGACTGCCCCTTTTCTCTTCTCATTTTTCTGTGACATTCCTTAAATCATGCATTGCTTGCCATTTCCCAAGTCATTATTTTCCGGCCGTTCGCTCAATTCCGTCGCTGTTATTCATCCTCTTCGTCTTTGGGATTTCGATCTTTGATGATGACATTATTTTCGGTGGTCATATCCACGTCAATATTGCTTTGTCCTTGATCCATTGCCATTTTAAAATAATCATAATGCCGCATAAAATCATCCGCTGTCCGGATTTTAAAGCAAAGGTTGTTTTTCGTAATAATGCGAATCAAAATATCGTCGGAGGCATTCATTTCCGAAATGCGGCTAAGATAACCGTCGGTTCTCAATTTTTTGAGAATGGTGAGCATATCCGAGCTTTTTTTAAGGGGTTTGATTTCCGGTTTGCTGTTGAGATTTAAATCGCCGTTTAACGAAACACCGGTGATGAGCGGAATATTCGTTTTTCCCAGATTGTCCGATATTTCGACAATGCTTTGATCATCATCAAAATAATAATAGGTGTTGTACTGTCCGACGCAAAACAAAACCGGCGACTCCTCGATGATCACTTCCAGCGTATCCGGAAATTTAAGATAGATATGCACAAAATTTGTTGTAATGTTCGCGCGGATATCCCGATAGATATCATTGTACGAGATAAAAAAGATCGGCCTGTTTTCGTAAGCTTTGCAAATGGCGCTGACAGTCTGAGTATCGACGGCTTCGTTACCGATCACATTGACGTTTTTGATGTTAAAATAGCCTTCGTCCATTTTAAGCCAAAGAAAAAATCCCAACAGCGCCAACAGAATGGCCATCAATACGCCGATTCCGGCATTTTTCACGCGCCGTCTCCGGTTTTCCTCTTTGATGATTTTATGACGGAGCGTTGACGACGTGATGTATGAAGCGTCTTTCGGTTCCCGTTGATTGAAAGGATTACGTCCCGAGGTTTTATTTGAAGCTTCGCGAAACGCACCATCATTTTTCGGATCACGCGGACGGCGTTTGATCATATTCGCAAATTTTCTTTTTTGATGCTTTTTTTGATTTGATTCTGCCATCTCTTTTTCCTTTTTTTATTTTACGATCGTCCGAAAAAACTATTTTTTCAATCATGCCCTAATCAAAATGAACGGAAGCGATTTAAATCTCACGTCATTTCCCTTAAAATCACAGTGTGTTTCCTCGCTGTTTAAAATGCAATCGACGCTCTTGGAATTATTTAATCAGCGACTCGGCGATGTCGGCAATTTTATCCCCGGCTTCGGGTTTGGCGTAAGCCAAGGCGTTTTGTTTGAATTCTTCCAATTTTTTATCATTCGACAGCAATTCGTTCACGGTGGAAAGCAACAGGTCTCCCGTCAAATCACTGTCTTCAATCATGATGCCGGCACCGGCATCGACGACAGCCCGGGCATTAAAGCTTTGATGATCCCCCGCCGCGAAGGGATAAGGCACCAACACCGCCGGTGTGCCCGACGCGGACATCTCGGCAATGGTTGTGGCGCCGGCACGGCTGATGAGCACGTCCGCCGCTCCCATGAGCACGTCCATTTCGTTGCTGTAATCCAAAATATGAATATTATCAAACCGGTCAATGCCCATCAAGCGGGCCTCGGTCATCACTTCATCATATTTTCTCGGGCCGACCAAATGATAGATCTCGTATGTGGAATTGCCTTTGTAGGCGTCGGCTACTTTGAGCATTGCTTTGTTGATCGAAGCCGCGCCCTGACTGCCGCCGGTCGCCAAAATCACCCGCTTATTCATCGAAATGCCGATTTGCTCACGGCATTTTACGGGATCGATATGCTTAAAAGCGTCCCGCACAGGATTGCCGCAAAGCTCTGTTCGGGCATTTCCAAAATATTGTTTGGCCTCCTCGAAGGTTAAGGCCACGCAGGAAACTTTTGACGCCGCCATGCGATTGGCTTTTCCGGGAAAGGCGTTTTGTTCATGGATGAGGGTCGGAACACCGGCAGTTCCCGCCACGTATAGCAGCATGCCGGAGGTGTAGCCTCCGGTTCCGATGACCAGATCGGGTTTGTATTTTTCGAGTAATTTTTTGGCGTCATTTCGGCTGACTGCCATTTTGAAGGCTGCCCGAACCATCTTGATGGGATTTCCCCGATCAAAGCCGCTGACGCGTATATAGTCCATCGGAAAATCATAATTCGGGATAATTTTGGTTTCCATGCCTGTTTTTGATCCGATAAAAATGATCTGCCAATCGGAATGTCTGTTTCTCAATGTCTCGGCAATAGCAAGACCGGGATAAATATGACCCCCGGTGCCGCCCGCCGCCACTAATACGGTTTTCATTATGATGTCACTCTCCTTTTTTGAATTCGGCGAGGTTTTGCTTTGGCGTTTTGCCGCGTCGGCATCGGCGCCAAATCAACCTCTCGGGAAAGATTTAATATCGGCGCGGTCATAACCGACAAAATGACAAAAGACGAGCCGCCATAACTGATAAAGGGTAAAGCCACCCCCGTTGCCGGCATACTGTTGCACGAAACCATGATATTCATCAAGACCTGAGCGATAATCAGTATGACGTATCCCGTTGTATAGATAAAACCGAATTCGTCTTTCGAACCCATCGCGATGCGAAAACATCTGTAAGCAATATAACCATACAGGACGATCACCAGCACAAACCCCAAAAATCCAAGTTCTTCGGCAATGTTGGCAAAAATAAAATCATTGTGTCCTTCAGGCAAGTACAGTAGTTTTTGCGTGCCGTTGCCAAGGCCTTTTCCCCAAAAACCGCCGGCGCCGATGGCCATGGTGGATTGGACAATTTGATAATCGGTGGTCGTCCCTTGCCCGGTAAAGACCATCAATCTTTCAAGACGCCACGGCGTCAAAATCAGCAAACCTATCGCGCCTGCCAGCCCAATTGCCGCGACGAATGCCAAAAGCGACTTTTTACAGCCGCCGATAATCAGAGGTCCCATAAAGCAAATGGCAATCAAAATCGCCGAACTCATCGAAGGTTCCACTGCCGTCAACACGCATAACACCACCATCGGGAGAATGCCGAAAACAAAAAATGGAATGCCGTTAGTTTTCATTTTTGGGTTATGCGTCAAAAAGGTCCCTGTCCAAACCAAAGCCGCAAATTTAGCCAGCTCGGAAGGCTGGAAAGTAATAAATCCAAGCTCAAACCATCGCCTGGCGCCATTGTACGCGGGACCCGTAAAAAGAACCAGCGCCAATAAAATGGCTGATATGATTAACAACGTGACCGCAATCCAATAGCGATTGAGTCTTCGGTAATCATAAAAACTTAGAAAACACATTACGATAATGCCAAGGACAACATATATTGCTTGTCTGACAAAAGGCGTTATCAATGAGCCTTCCAGAGATGACTCATACATCGTCGCACTGAAAATCATGGCGAGGCCAAAAGCGATCAAAGCGCCCAAAGCAATGAGTAAAGGCCTGTCAACCTGCCCTTTAACATTAAATTTTTTGCGAACGATACCCTTTTTGTTTTTGTTCAATCCCATCGTGCTATTCCTTAACTCAATTCATCACCATGTTTTGAGACTTAAAAGTTTAGATCTCTTTTAAAAGCGTGCGTCTTTTTAAAATATGCAAGCTTATATCTCCGATGGTACTATCGAAAAGTAAATCATAAAAGCTTTGATTTATGAGAGAGGTGTTTTTTCCAAAACCATTTTTTTGAATAAATCTCCGCGGATTTCAAAATTGTCAAACATATCCCAGCTGGCGCAGGCCGGCGAGAGCAACACCGCGTCGCCGGAAGCAGCCAACGCCATCGCGCGTTCCACAGCCGCTTCAAAGCTATCAACCTTTTCGTAAGCGGAAAAACCCAGTTGATCGCAGGTTTCGGCAATGGCGTCTTTGGTATCGCCGAGGAGCACCATGGTTTTTACATTTTCTTTGGCAACGGTGATAAACTTCTCGTAGTTTTCTTTTTTGTCATAACCGCCGGCGATGAGAATCACGGGCTTCGTCATGGCGTGAAGGGCCGTGATGGCGGCATCGGTGTTTGTGCCCTTGGAATCGTTGATGTATTCGACACCGTCGATTTCGGCCACAAATTCCAACCGATGGGCAACGCCTTTAAATGATCTAAGGACATCGATGATGACCGCTGTCTCTACCCCGGAAAAATAGCTTAAGCACACGGCGGCCAAAGCGTTCATCACATTGTGCGGACCTTTGATGCCAAGCTCGGAGACCGGCAAAAGCGCCGTCTCGACACCGTCATCACAGACGGTTATGACGCCGTTTTTGACATAAGCGCCATTTTCCTGCGCCTTATCATAACTGAAAAACACTTTTCTTGAAGGCGCCTTTTCGGCAATACGCACCACATCCCCATCGTCGGCATTCAAGACCAACACATCGTCTTCGGTTTGGTTCTCGAATATTCTCGCCTTGGTTTGATAATAATTTTCAAGGGAACCATGGCGATCCAAATGATCGGGCGACAGATTTAAAATCGCCGCCGCAACCGGCCGAAAGGTTTTGATGGTGAGTAATTGATAGCTTGAAATTTCCGCCGCGAAAACATCCTCCGCGCCGGAGTCCAAAGCGTGCTCGGTAATGGGATAGCCGATATTGCCCACGGTGTAGGCTTTTTTGTAACGCTGACTCTTGTCCAGAATCATGCCCAAAAGCGTTGTCGTGGTCGTTTTTCCGTTGGTGCCCGTCACAGCAATAAAAGGGGTTTTGGTCATGAGATAGGCCAACTCCACTTCACCGATCACGGGAATCTCTTTCGCTTTCGCCGCGGCGACGACGGGAATCGTCTCGGGTACGCCGGGGCTGATGACCACCGTATCCACATCGCCCAGCACCTCTGTTTCAATTTGTCTTCCGAAAACAAGGGTTAGGCGCTTTCCGGGAAGGGCATCAAAATCGGCTTTGATATACGGAAATTCTTTAAAAACCGCGTCGGCCGAACGGGTGTCCGTTAAAATGACCCGGTGTCCCAGACGCAATAGGGCTTTCGCTGCATAGACACCGCTTCTCGCGGCGCCGATCACTAAAAATGTTTTTGTCATGCTGTTCCTCGATATTTGATGATATTACAAGGCCAAAAAAGCGACGGCAACCCAAAACAGCGTCACAATCCAAAAAACCGTGACGACCCGGGTTTCCGGCCAGCCTTTTAATTCGAAATGATGATGAATCGGCGACATTCGGAAGAGCCGTTTCCCGCCCGTTGCTTTAAAATAGGCAACCTGCAGGAGAACAGAACCCGCTTCCGCCACATACACAATGCCGGCAATAAGAACGAAAAGCTCCATTTTAAGCATAATGGCTATGCCGATCACAGCGCCGCCCAAAGCCATCGAGCCGGTATCTCCCATAAACACGTTGGCAGGATTGGAATTGTATCGCAAAAATCCAAAGCAAGCCCCAATGACAGCCGCGCCGAAAATCACCGACTCGGTGTTTTGCGAAAGCATTGCCGCCGCCGTAAAAAAGAACATCACAAAAGCGGTGACTCCCGAGGCCAGACCGTCCAATCCGTCGGTTAAATTGACCGCGTTGGTCACGGCGACAATGGCGAAAAATGTTAAAGGATAATACCAGAAGCCCAAATCAACACTTTGGTGGGTAAACGGAATGATAAGCTGCGTTCCAATCTGCGGATGCGTGCCGGCATAGAGGGCAATGGCCAATGCCGCGACAAATTGAAGTACGAGCTTTTGCCAAGCCTTAAGGCCCAAATTGTGTTTTTTGGCGATGCTGATATAGTCATCGATAAACCCGATGGTGCCGAACACTACCATCACCACGAGGGGAAACAGAAAATGACTGTGGGTAAGCAGCGCGACAATCAGTGTCGAAACGAGAACGCCGGCTTGAATGACGAGTCCGCCCATTGTGGGTGTCCCCGATTTTTTCATATGGCTTTGAGGTCCTTCCTCGCGAATGGATTGACCGAAATGCCATTTTTTGAGCACCGGCAAAAAATATTTGGTCCCGATCCACACGGCGACAAAAGCAATGAGAAAGGCGATCATCCCTTGTTTTAAAAGCGTCATGACTTGGCCTCCTTGAGCAATGGAATCATGCGGTCCAAGGCCATCCCGTGGGAGGCTTTAATGAGCACCGTATCTCCCGGACGGATAAAATCGGATAAAAGCGCCACGGCTTCTTCGGCGTCTTTCGCGCTGAAAGCGGCGTCCTTTTTGACGGATGAAAAACCCGCCATCGTATTTTCTCGGGATATCTCTCCTACAGCGATGAGCGCATCGGCTTTCGAAGCGGCGAACACACCGCAATCATAATGCGCTTTCGCGCCGGACTCTCCGATTTCAAGCATATCGCCAAGCACAGCAATAAACCGGCCATTTTCGCTTTCGCACATATCGAAGACGGCGTTTACCGCGGCGCGGACCGATTCCGGATTGGCGTTGTATGAATCGTCGATAAAGGTGACCTCACCGATATTTTCCGTTTTCATGCGGTTGCCGCTGGGAACAAATTCATCGAAGGCCCTTTGAACGGCGCGGCCGTCAATTCCGTATTCCCGGGCGATCCAAATCGCCATCAGGCAATTGTAAACATTGTGAATGCCGGGAATTTTAAAATGGTAGTGTTCGCCCGAGACGTCAAAATCAATGCCGCTTTTACCGGTGGTCACATTGTCCGCTTTGAGATCAACATCCTCATGGTTGATGCCGACGCGGACGACACGATATTTTTCGTCTTTGATTTGTCTCAAATAGGGGTCGTCGCCGTTGACAAGGCAAAAATCCTCCGCCTCGAGGGTTGAGCAGATTTCTTTTTTTGCTTTTAGGGTGTTTTCTTTGCAGCCGAGATTTTCAAGATGCGCGCTGCCGATATTGGTGATAACAGCGATATGGGGCAAAACCTCCCAGATGGATTCGGTAAGCTCTCCCATATGATCCATCCCCATTTCCACAACCGCGCATTCATGCCCTTCGGACAGGCCGAAAAGCGTTTGAGGAATGCCGTAGGCATTGTTTAAATTGCCAATGGTTTTGAGAGTGGAAAATTTTTGGGAAAGGACCGCGGCGATCAAATCTTTGGTTGTGGTTTTGCCGGCGCTGCCGGTCACGGCGACAACGGGAATATCAAAGCGTTTTCGATTGGCTAAGGCCAGTTTTTTCATCGCGTCAAAGGTGGATGCCACCTGAATGACGGTGATGGATTCGGGCACATTGACGCTGTGATTCGCATCAACGAGCACCGCCGCCGCGCCATTGTCTACGGCGCCCTCGATAAAACGATGTCCATCGTTGTTTTTGCCGATAATGGGAATATATAAATCGCCGGGCAAAACTTTTCTGCTGTCGATTTTAGCGCCGGTAATTTCTTTTGCTTGACCGGCCTGTAGGCATTGACCCGAAACAGCCGAGATCAATTCATTCACACCAAATGCTTGCATGATTTCTTCTTTCTACGATGCTTTTTCCCTTTTTCACGGGCGGATGTGCCGGTCTGACACACCTTTGCCGGAGTAAAGGGGCGTTTAAAGTCTCGTTTTTTGTTTTAATTTTGACCGTCTGTCGGCCAATGGAGCTATTATATCATTTTGCGGAAAATTGTCACGTCCCTCGGCTAATTGGCAAAGGTGACACTCACCTCGCTGCCAGCTTCGACTTCGGTGCCGGCCTCGGGCTTTTGGCTCTTGGCAAAGCCGCTGCCTGTCACTTTGAGGTTAAGGCCGAGACCCTTTAACAATTCGTTGGCTTCCTGGATATTTTTCCCGGTGAGATCGGGAACGGCAACTTTACCGCTGTTTTGCACGTCGTCTGACGCGACGGTGAGGACCATTTCGCTTTTTTTGTCGTACACCGTATTGGCGGGAATGCTTTGGCTAAGCACCTTCGCGTTGCTTTGCGCGCCCTCAATGCGGTACGGAATTTTCTTTTCATCCAGAATCTGTTTGGCGAAGGCCACATTTTGGCCGACCAAATCGGGAACGGTAACGGCGCCGCTTTCGAAAGCCGTGGCATTCTTTTCCGCCGTGCTCTTATAATCGAGAGTTTGTTTTAAAATGTCGATGGCCGGCGGCGCGGCGCTGGTGGAGCCGAAAGCCGAAGGGTCCGCTTCGTCAATCACCACGACAATGGTGTATTTCGGATCCTCAACCGGCGCGTAGCCGAAAAACGAGGTGACATATTTGGTGGCGGAATATCGGCCGTTAATGAATTTTTCAGCGGTCCCAGTTTTACCGCCGATGCTGTAGCCTTCGGCGTCCGGGGCGAGCAGCGGATTGCCGGTGACGACGCGCTGCATGATATTTCGCATTTCCGCGGAAGTTTCATCGGAGATGATTTTTTTGGCGGGCTTCGTCACACGGTTGGATTCAATGTCTTTGTTTTTGTCGCTGATGAGGGTCGGCGTGACATAATTGCCGTTGTTGACGACGGCGTTGAGTCCCGTTAAAAGTTGAATCGGCGTCGTCGCCATCCCTTGTCCGAAAGAGCGCTGAGAATAATCGAACATGTTGAAAGAGCCGTCGGCGTTGAGGGGCAGATTGAACAGTCCCGCTTCTTCCCCGCCCAGCTCAATGCCGGTGCCGTGCCCGAAGCCGAAATCATAGGCATAGCGGTAGAACACGTCATAGGGAAGCTTTTGAATCATCTGAATGAGTCCCGGGTTACAGGAATGCTCGATCGCTGCGGCAACGGTTGTATCACCGTGAACATCGGTGCAAGCCACCGGAATATCATCAACGACCATTGAGCCGTGACAGACAACGTGGGTATCCGGCCTGACAACGCCTTCCTCGAGAGTCGCGGCGGAGGTGATGGCCTTGAAGGTGGAACCTGGTTCATAGACAAATTGAACGGCGGGATTTTTCCACATCTCGTTTTGTTTTTCGTCGTCGTTTTTCCCTTTTAAATCTTCTTTATGGGTCTCGATAAATTCCGCCGGCACGCTGTAGGGATTGTTGAGATTAAAATCCGGAGCGGTGGCCATAGCCAAAATCTCACCGTTTTTCGCGTCCATCACAATGGCGGTGCCGCTTTTCGCGTGCCATTTCTTGATGGTCTCGTCAAGGGCGTTTTCGGTAATCATCTGAATGTTGCTGTCGATGGTCAACACCAAATCCTTGCCCTTAACGGGCTCTTTCGCCGTTCGAGTCAAGGATGGAATGTCCTTTTGGTTGGCGTCTTTGATGTAATACGCGGTGCCGTCTTCACCGCCGAGCCAGCTGTTGTAGGTGCTCTCCACACCGGTCACGCCATCGTTGTTGTCGTTGGTAAAGCCGAGAACATAAGACGCAAAATTACCGTTGGTGTAGTAGCGCTTGTGGCTTTCCTCCAAAACGACGCCGTTGGTGCTCTCGATATTGCCGTCCTCGTCGGTGGTGGTTTGACTGTTCAAAATACTTTTGGCCAAATCGTTATCGACCTGCCCCATAATCGAAATCGGGCTGCCCTTTTTTTGTGTACATTTGGCGTACACATCATCGTATTCCGTTTTGTCGATGGCGGCGCAAATGGCGGACGCCGTCGTTTTCGGGTCTTTAATATCCTTTGGAATGACGTACAGCATGCCTTTATCATATTTGATGCCTTTTTTGACCGTCTTTTCCAAAGCCTTATAGTCATCCTCTTTAACACTGCCGACTACTTCCACAATGTTGTCTTCGATAGTTGTAACCTTAGCGTATACGGTGTTATAGTCCAATGATAATTTAGAAGACAAAGTCTTCGCGAGCTTTTGGGCATCCTTTACGTTGTAGGGAATGACCTTGAGATTCTGGGCTGAGGCGCTCTGAGCCAAAAGGTTCATATTGCGGTCATAAATATTGCCGCGCTCGGCCTGAATCGGGCTTTCGACAATGGCCTGATCAACCTGAGCCGCGTAAAGATCCGATGTGTCGATTACTTCCAGATATAAAAGTCTCGGTGTTACATAAATAACCAGAACGACCACCGCGACGGCGATCATGATTAAAAACCGCTTCATCGACATCTCCCGGGCCGCTCTCGTCCATCGGCCGGTTCGCGCGGGAGGTGTTTTTTGGGTGCCTTGGTTTTTTGAAGCCGCCGAGACTCTCGAAGTTTTTTGCCGATTTGCATTTGACGCGCTTTTTGAACGCTCTCCCCGGGCGGCTCGGCGAGGCCCGGCAGATGCTTTGGTCTGTTTATTATTTTTCTGTCGGGAAGATTTTGCGTTGCCTCCGGTCATGCCGGTTTTCGCGGTTCTTTTCCCGCCCGATTGATGACCTTGCGCCCTTAATGTCTTTCGGCCGCGAGTCTTCTTCGAGTCATGCGCGGCCGTTTTTTTTCGCATTGTTTGTTTCTTTTCCATCCGTTTAAACCGTTTGAAATTGAATTCTTAAACTTACTGTGCAGTCTCACCGCTTAACGTATCCGAAGGATTGTCGACAACGACATAGACATATTGTTCGGGGCCCGGCTTTACCATTCCATAAGATTCGGCCTTTTTTTCCAGCTCGCTTAAATCCTGCATTTTCAGGATTTTACCGGATTTGGAATCGTTGGCTTCGGTGACGGTCTTTAAATCGTTTCGCAATGCCAAAATGTTTTGATCGTTTCGCGCGATAAAAAAGTTTTGCACGAGAATCATAAAAGCAAAAACGACAACCGCGGCAATGATCAGCACAACGCGCATGTTGATTTGAGCAAAACGCTGAGTAACCCGTTTGGATGTTGAACGTCTTTTTCGGGTCGTGCGGCGACGGGGTCTGACGCGTCCCGCGGTCGCTGTCCCGGTATTCATTTTATAAAACTCGGCCGAGGTGCTTTGACTTGGCATGAATTTCTCCTTCATATTTTAAATTGAATGCTTATTTCCAAAACTTGTGTGTTTCTAAAAAAATCTAATCGGCGATTTTTTCGACGACTCGCAATTTCGCGCTTCTCGCGCGGCGATTGTCTTCCGTCTCAGCCGGAGACGGCGCGATGGGTTTTCGCGTAATTTTTTTCACCGACGGCTTTTTGCCGCACATGCACACGGGAAAGGATTTGGGACACACACAGGGATCCGCCGCCGTGTTGAACACCTGCTTGACGATGCGATCCTCCAACGAGTGAAAAGTAATGACAGAGAGGCGCCCGCCGGGCGAAAGCACGTCGATGGCATCCTGCATGGTTTTTTCCAAAATATCGAGCTCTCCGTTGACGGCAATGCGCAAAGCCTGAAAGGTCTTGCCCGCCGGATGTTTTTTTCGTTTGAGTTTTTCGGGATAAGCCTCGGAGACGATCTCAGCCAGTTCGGCCGTCTCGGTGATGGGCTTTTTTTCCCTTCGGGCGATGATGGCATCGGCAATGCGCGGCGCAAGCTTCTCCTCCCCATAATCCCGGAGGATGCGAATGAGCGTTTTACGATCAGAACTTGCGACAATATCCGCCGCCGTCGTATCTTTTCGCTTGTCCATGCGCATATCCAGAGGACCGTTGTGATGATAAGAAAATCCGCGCTCGGCAATATCGTATTGAAAAGACGAAACGCCGAGGTCGAACAACAGTCCGTGAACACCGTCGATGTTTAAATCCGTCAAAATGGCTTTGAGATTTTTAAAATTATCTCTGACGAAATGCTTTTTGCAATGAAAATCAGCCAGACGCTCCTGAGCTTTTGCCTGAGCGTAGTCATCCTGATCAATGCCCACAAAAACGCCGTCCGCCGACAGCCGCGCGCAGATCGCTTCGGAATGACCGCCGCCGCCCATCGTACAATCGACATAAACGCCGTCGGAATCGATTTTAAGCGCATCGACGGATTCTTTAAGGAGCACTGATGTGTGTTTGAAATCGTCCATGTTATATTCCCAATTCCGCCATTTTATCGGCGATATCCGTGGTGTCGTTGTTGTAAGCGCGCCAGTTGTCCGAATCCCAAATTTCGATGCGATCGGAAACGCCGACAACCATGACGTTTTTTTTGAGTCCGGCGAATTGTCTGAGCCCCGTGGGAAGACTGATCCGTCCCTGCTTATCGGGCGAGACCTCCTGGGCGCCGGCAAAAAAGAAACGGGTAAAGGCGCGGGCTTTGGCATCGGCCACCGGCAAAGCGCTGAGCTTTTTTTCAAAACTTTGCCATTCTTCTCTTGCAAATACAAAAAGACAGCCGTCAAGACCTTTTGTGATCACGGGATTGCCGCCTAAAAATTCCCTGAATTTCGGCGGAATAACCACGCGGCCTTTACTGTCGAGTCGATATTCATATTCACCAAACACAAAATTCATCGCTAATTTACCCATTTTCGTTTATATTCACCCA
The DNA here is from genome assembly GCA_017405085.1 of Eubacteriaceae bacterium. Lineage (GTDB taxonomy): Bacteria > Bacillota > Clostridia > Eubacteriales > Eubacteriaceae > RUG12931. The sequence continues at coordinate 2,028 of JAFRBB010000054.1, read as the reverse complement.
CAGTATACCACATTTCCCCACCTTTGTGGGATATTGTCTGCTTTTTTTGTCTTTTTTTGAATATGCATCGCAAAACAGCCAAACCAAGGGATTTTTTTCTTAAATTTTTAATTAATTATTCCGCTCTTCGAAGAATGTTGTTTTTATATTTATCATTTTTTTGACCGTTTAAATGCGTCATCTCAAATTTGCTTGACACTTTCGCAAAAAAAAAATATACTTAATCAAATTATCAGTTATTTCAATTGCAATTGCCGCCATGCGGCGATTTTATTAAAATCACAAGGAGGAAACATGGCCACTTTTTTAACAGAACCGTCCCGAACTTTTAACGAATATTTGCTCATTCCCGGTTATTCTTCCGCGGAATGCATCCCAGGCAACGTCAGCCTTAAAACACCGATTTGCAAATTTAGAAAAGGCGAAGAAGAAGCCCCGCTTTCCATGAACATTCCGATGACGTCGGCCATTATGCAGTCGGTCTCCGGCGAAAAAATGGCCATCGCTCTGGCGACGGAAGGCGGCATCTCTTTCATTTACGGTTCCCAATCCGTTGCCGACGAGGCGGAAATGATCGCTCGGGTCAAAGCCTATAAAGCCGGTTTTGTTCCTTCTGATTCCAATGTTTCTCCCGACAACACCATGCAGGACGTGCTGAATCTCAAAAACCGCACCGGCCACTCGACTGTCGCCGTGACCAGCGACGGTACTGCCAACGGACAATTTCTCGGCATTGTCACCAGCCGCGATTACCGCGTCAGCCGCATGGACCCGGCCACGAAAGTCAACGAATTTATGACGCCCAAAGACAAAGTCGTCCTCGCGCCCATCGGCACTTCCCTCAAAGAAGCCAACAACATCATCTGGGAACACAAACTCAACACCCTTCCCATCATCAACGATGACGGCACCCTTGCCTATTTTGTCTTCCGAAAAGACTACGCAGCCCACAAAGAAAATCCCCACGAGCTTCTCGACCAACACAAACGCTACGTCGTCGGCGCTGGGATCAACACCCGGGATTATGCTGAACGGGTTCCCGCTCTCGTCGAAGCCGGTGCCGACATTCTCTGCATCGACTCCTCCGAAGGCTTTTCCGAATGGCAGAAACTGACCATTGATTGGATTCGCGAGCATTACGGCAACGACGTGAAAGTCGGCGCCGGCAATGTCGTCGATCGCGACGGTTTCCGTTTTCTTGCCGAAGCGGGCGCCGACTTCATTAAAATCGGAATCGGCGGCGGTTCCATTTGCATCACCCGGGAGCAAAAGGGCATCGGCCGCGGTCAGGCTTCAGCCGTCATCGAAGTCGCCGAAGAACGGGATAAATATTTTAAAGAAACCGGCATTTACATTCCCATTTGCTCCGACGGCGGCATTGTCTATGACCATCACATCACCTTGGCCCTTGCCATGGGCGCGGATTTTGTCATGCTCGGCCGGTATTTCTCCCGTTTTGACGAAAGCCCGACCAACATCATCCGCATCAACGGCAATTATATGAAAGAATATTGGGGCGAAGGCAGCAGTCGCGCCCGCAACTGGCAGCGCTACGACATGGGCGGCGACAAAAAGCTTTCCTTTGAAGAAGGCGTCGACTCCTATGTGCCCTATGCCGGCAGCCTTCACGACAACGTCGCGGCAACTTTGGCTAAAGTGCGCTCAACCATGTGCAACTGCGGTTCGCTTTCCATCCCCGAATTCCAGGAAAAAGCCAAGCTCACCCTGGTCTCCGCCACCAGCATCCAAGAAGGCTCGGCCCATGACGTGGTGCTCAAGGACAGCACCATGCAAACCGTGCGGTAAGCCAAATCTCTCTCAAGCCAAAACAATCATCATAGCGTCCAATGCGTGGGAAATCCGTCTTCAGGCGGATTTCTCTTTTTAAATCGAGTAGGGCGGATTTTCTCCGCCCTCTCACACCACCGTACGTGCCGTTCGGCATACGGCGGTTCAACGTAACTTCAAAGCATGTCGCTTTGTGTGCTCTCTCCTTTCCGCTCCCATGGATTTGCCCTAAGTTGTGCA
>JAFRBB010000053.1 GCA_017405085.1 Eubacteriaceae bacterium | reverse complement strand
TTCTTTTCAAGATATTTATATCCACCTTGCCCGTCGAGATACTCTTTGACAACCGCAATCTTAAACTTAAAACTATACTTTGCCATAAAAAACTGACCTCCTCCAGTTAGATTCTTGGTCTAACTTTTGGGGGTCAGTTCAGCTCGGCTGTTTTTGATAACGTTCGAAAAAAACAACAAATGCTTAAGATTTGGTTTAATCGCAATAAAAAAAACGCCGCGCGTTTCCGTTAATGCAATTGATTAAAAATAAAAATGGTGATCCCGATTGGACTCGAACCAACGACTTCTACCGTGTGAAGGTAGCGCTCTCCCAGCTGAGCTACGGGATCACTGCCTTATTATCTTACCACAACCAAATGGTTTGTCAAGGGTCATTTCAGCGAAGAATTTTGACGGTGTGTAGCTTTACAATAGATGTGAGACTTATCCTCATGTACAAAGACGATTGGTTATATTAGAATGTTAATTGAAAAGCAAACAAATCTAATAAAGGAACCAATCGTCATGAATACTATAACACATACACAACGTTATTATCCACATGAACTTCAAACAAGAATCCATGCAGTGAAACTTTACCGTAATCCGGAATACAGTGTCGCCTTTGTTTGCCGCCGCTATCACATATCAAAATCCTCTCTCATGCGCTGGAACAAAAGGTACGATGGAACACCAGAATCTTTAATGGATAAGTCACACCGCCCCAAAACGCCTCATCCTAATGTCCATACTGAGGAAGAACTCACCTGGATTAAGAATCTGCACCGCCGCAATCCTAAGATTTCGATCTGTGAGATGTATGGAAAATTACGCACACAGAAAGGCTATTGTCGCCATCCCGGCTCCCTTTATCGTGTCTATCGGCGCCTTGGTTATTCCTCTAAGGCACCTTCAACGAAAAAGAGATCTCGTCGAGGCAAATACGATACGCCTTCAAAATTAGGTGTTAAATGGCAAATGGATGTTAAACATGTCCCTCGTGCCTGTTATGCCGGTAATGACGGTCAGAAATTCTACCAATACACCATGATTGATGAGGCTTCCAGAGAAAGGTTCATATACCTATTTCCTGAATATGGCAGCTTTTATACCGTTCAATTCGTGAAGCTTGCAATCGCTCATTTCGGTTATCAACCCAAGATTATTCAGACTGATAACGGCCCCGAATTCACAAATATTAGACCAACAAAACGAAAACACGCGTTTGATATACTTTGCGAGCATCTGGGAATTACCCATAAACTGATTCGTCCCTTAACTCCTTGGCACAACGGAAAAGTAGAACGAAGCCACCGCAATGATCAGGAGCGCTTTTATAACCACGTCAGCTTTTATGACTACGAAGATCTGAAGCTACAAATGAAACGCTATCTATATCGTTCCAATAGGATACCGATGGCTGTGCTCGATTGGCTTAGTCCAATTGAAAAACGTCGTGAGCTAATGGCTATATTTAAACCAGACAAGTTCAAACGGATAAAGCTTGATCAAACAAAGTAAACGAGTTATACGGCATAAACATTCATGATATAACCAATACCTTTTTTAAAAAATTAGGTGTCACATCATTGACAAATGTACACATTTCAGCGAAGAATTTTGACGGCACGCCCATTGACCACCGAATGCGGAAATCTTTTTTGTTCTTTCATCTCAATGATTAGGTATTGGTTTAACGAAGGATAAAATCAAAGGCGACGTGCCGGCCCTTTATTACCGTGATTTTTATCTTTTCACATTGTGTCTTTTTTGGATATGTGATAAGATAAACACTCGTAACAATAAGTCAATCAACAAAAGCCGCGCTCCCGCGGTTTTCGGAAAGGAAAAACATGCTCTATAATTTGTTTGTTTCGGTTGTCCTCGGCATTGTCCAGGGCATCACCGAATGGCTTCCCGTCTCCAGCACGGGGCATATGATTTTGCTCAACGAATTTCTCAAGATGAACGTCAGCGAGGACTTCTTCAATCTTTTCCTCGTGGTCATTCAATTCGGCTCAATTCTTGCCGTTGTCGTGCTTTATTTTAACCGAATCTGGCCCTTGAAAAAAAACACCGGCAAATCAACAGACGGAAAGGCCCTCGGAAACTATATCATCGACTCGGATACCATCAGTCTTTGGCTCAAAATCATTGTCGCCAGCCTTCCCGCGATCATCATCGGCCTGCCGCTGGAGGATTTTTTCGAAGCGCATTTTTACAACGGCATCAGCGTTGCCATTATGCTCATTCTTTTCGGGATTGCTTTTATCGTGGTGGAAACCAAAAACGAAGACCGCACGCCGGTCTGCACGAGTGTTGGCGGCATCACCTATCAAGCGGCGCTGTTCATCGGTTTTGCTCAGCTCATCGCCGCGTTGTTTCCCGGCACATCCCGTTCCGGCGCGACGATTATCGCCGCGCTGATCATCGGCATCGATCGCATCTCCGCCGCGGAGTTCACCTTTTTCCTGGCCATTCCCGCCATGTTCGGCGCCAGCCTGTTAAAACTCATCAAATACCGTGAGCTTTTATTCTCCAGCGATATGATCCTGCTGCTTGTCGGTATGGTCGTTGCCTTTGTCGTGTCGATTTTCGCCATCCGTTTCCTGATGAATTACATCAAAACCAACAACTTCAAAGTTTTCGGCTGGTACCGCATCGGTCTGGGAACCCTGATGATGATGTATTTTCTCATTTTCGGATAGATGGCTTCGAGCAATAAAAAAAGAAGTATAAAAAAGAAAGCCCGCATCGGCTTTCTTTTTTTGCTTTTATAAAAGTCCGGAAATGAGTCTTAGGAGACATTGCCAAAAACGGGTCAAAAATCTGCCTTTGGTGGCATAGGCTCCCGTTACTTCCTGACATTCTTCAAAGGTCTTTTCAAAATCATCTCTGATATCGGCCACGGCGGGCATGCCGTAGAGCAGACAGCCGTTTTCGAAATGATGGTAAAGGCTTCGATAATCAAAATTGATGGTACCGCAGGCCGCGACGTCATCATCGACCAGGCACATTTTGGCGTGACAAAACCCCGGTGTAAATTCAAAAATTTTGACGCCCTGACTGACGAGTCCGGGATAATAAGAGCGGGTGACGGCGTAAATGAGTTTTTTGTCCGGGATACCCGGCGTGATAATGCGAACGTCCACACCGCGCCGGGCCGCCATACCGAGGGCGCGATTCATTTCGTCGGTGATGATAAGATAGGGCGTCATAATCCAGATTCGATTTCGCGCGGCGGCAATCATGCTGAGATAGACGTCCTCGCCCACCCGAAGGCGATCCGTGGGATTGTCGGCGTAGGGCTGAACGTATCCGCCGGTCTCGGCAGTCACACCGGTCTCCGGCAGATATGGCGCGAAATCAAAATCCTCCTGTTTGGCTTTGGGCATGGCGTTCCACATTTCAAGGAACATCACCGTCAGGCTTTTGACCCCTTCGCCTTCCAGACGAACGCCCGTATCCTTCCAAAAACCGTAGGGATGGGTGAGACCCACATATTCGTTCGCCAGATTATAACCGCCGGTATAACCTATTCGTCCGTCAATCACCGTTACCTTTCTATGATCCCGATTGTTGAGAAACAAATTGAGAAAAGGCTCAACGGGATTGAACACCCGGCAGCGGATACCAAGCTTTTCCGTACGTTCAATAAAATCCGTATTGATAAAACCAATGCTTCCCATATCATCATAAAACAGACGAACCTCCACACCGGCCGCCGCTCTCTCCGCAAGGACATCTCGAACCCGATGCCATGTTTCGGCATCTTCAATGGCGTGGTATTCCATAAAAATAAAATGCTCGGCCTTGGAAATATCGGCAATTTGCGCGTCGACGGCATCTTTGGCATCATGAAAATAGTCCACGGCAGTGTTGCGGTACAGGGGATAACGCACATACATGCTGAGATAACGGGAAAGACCGGCAAACTGAGACAAATCCGCTTCCAGATCCCGACGAACGGCCGAATCTTCAGGCAAAAGCGGCATGATTTGATCATCCATGGCACGATAACGGGCACGCATGCGTTTAGTGGTACCGTTGAGCCCAACAAAAAGATAAAAAATAATCCCGGCAATCGGAATGAGAAGAATGAGGAAAATCCATGGTGTTTTCATCGCCGACGTCTTGTTTTCACCGTAAATGTAAACAGCGAAAATGACACTGAGAACAGTGATGCCCATGGTGATATATCGATTGACATCACCTAAAAAAAAGCTAATCAAAAAAACCCAAGCGAACTGGATAAAAATAGCGATGAACGCAAAAATCACGCGGCCGACGCTGTTTCGCACGTCAACTTTCTTTTCAACAGTGCGTTCCTTGGACATGATGATGATCTCCTTGCTAATGATTCCTTTAATCGACTATTTTCCCTTGCCGGCAAACAACTTAAAACCCCCGATTGTTTTTCCGCCGCCAGCTTGTCCAAATTAAATATATCACACGATGAAATCGAAGTCAAACCGCGAATTCCGTTCACATGAGAATTGTGATATGCCGCGAACCAAGTGCTGATGATCATAAACTTTTATCAGCCTTCCAATCATATCAGAATCTGCATCTGCCGCTTTTAATTTAAAATGTATTCTTTTAAAGGAAAGCGGCGCTATATTTTTCTTAGGCAAACCACATTTTTCCTTTTTCTTTTAGACAACTCGGGGTATAATAAATGATAGATGAAAAGGTTTTTTCAATTTCCTTACAGGAGGATAATTTTATGGAAAACTTTACGAAAGCACAACTGCGAAGAAACAGTAAATATTTGGAACTCCTTTCTCAGGATTTCCCAACCATCACCTCCGCGGTCAGCGAAGTGGTCGACCTGCGGGCCATTTTAAATCTCCCCAAAGCCACGGAGCATTTTCTCACCGATATTCACGGCGAAAACGAGGCCTTTAACCACGTGATGCAAAACGGCTCCGGTGCCATCAGACGCAAGGTGATGGCCGAACTCGGCAATACCGTCGCTCTGGCGGATTTGGAAGAGCTGGTCCCCTTAATCTACTATCCCAAAGAAAAGCTTGAACTGATCAAAAAAGAAAAGACGGGTAAATATCTGGACAACTGGTATTATCTGACCATTTACAGACTGGTGAAGGTGTGCCGCGCCTCGGCGTCTAAATACACCCGCTCCAAAGTGCGAAAAACCCTTCCCAAGGATTTTGCCTATATCATGGAAGAACTGCTTCAGGAAGACGAACACCGGTTTAACAAGCGCGATTATTATAACGCCATCATCGAAAGCCTGGTGGAATACGGCCGTGCCGATCATTTCATCATCGAAATTTCCGAGGTCATCAAAAAACTCACCACCGACCATCTTCATATCATCGGCGATATTTTTGACCGTGGTCCCGGGCCTCAGCTCGTCATGGAAAATTTGATGCACCATCATTCTCTGGACCTTCAATGGGGCAATCACGATATTCTCTGGATGGGCGCCGCCGCCGGCAACCCGGCCTGCGTGGCCTGTGTGGTGCGCATCGCCCTGCGCTATGCCAATCTCGATTGTCTGGAAAACGGCTACGGCATCAATCTTTTGCCTCTTGCCACCCTGGCCAATCATATGTATAAACACGGCGACGACTGCAAAGGCTTCGCGCCGAAACTCACCGAGGACAGCAACATTGACGAAGCGGAAAAACGCCTCATCACCCGGATGCACAAAGCCATTTCCATCATTCAATTTAAAGTGGAGGACATGATCATTGCCCGCCATCCCGAATATCATATGGAAAATCGTCAATTGCTCCGCGCTCTCGATTTGGAAAAAGGCACGGTTGTCGTCGACGGCATCGAGTACAAGCTCAACACCACCACCTTCCCCACCATCGATCCCAAACATCCGACCAAGCTCACCGCCGAAGAACAAAACGTGCTGGACAAGCTGATCTATTCCTTCAAAAACAGCGAAAAGCTCCAGCGGCACATTCGTTTTATGTACGCCAAAGGCAGCATGTATCTGGTGTACAACGACAATCTGCTCTTCCATGCCAGCATCCCCATGAACGACGACGGTAGCTTCTTAACCTGGCATTATAAAGGCCATGATTATTCGGGGCGGGAGCTCATGGACAAATTTGATCAGCTCTCCCGGGAAGCCTATTTTACCGCGCAAAAAGAAAATCCGCCGCGCCATGACATTTTGTGGTTTTTCTGGTGTCATCCCGATTCGCCGCTGTTCGGCAAGGACAAAATGGCCACCTTCGAGCGCTATTTTATCGACGACAAAAAATCCCACAAAGAAAGCTACATGCCCTATTACAAAATGATTGCCGACAGTGAAGAACTGGCCGATAAAATCCTTAAGGAATTCGACATTGATCCCGAGGTCGGTCACTTGATCAACGGTCACGTTCCGGTGAAGGCCAAAAACGGCGAAAGCCCGATTCGCGCCGGCGGCAAACAGCTCGTCATCGACGGCGGCTTTGCCCGGGCTTATCAAAAAACCACAGGGATCGCCGGCTACACCCTAACTTTTAACTCTTACGGTATGACCCTCATCAGTCACATGCCCTTTGAGTCCGTCGACAAGGCCATAACCAAAGGCGTGGACATTCAATCCACCAAACAGGTCATCGAAAGCAACGTTGAGCGCAAAACCGTCGGAGACACCGACATCGGCAAGCGTCTCAAACGCAAAATTCATGATCTGGAAATGCTGATTACCGCCTATCGCAAGGGCTTTATCAAAGAAAAAACCCTGGATTAATCAGATCTTTCAATTTCATCAAGCTGTGCTTAAAGCCCAACGGCTTAGCACAGCTTTTCTTTTGCCGCGCAAAAAGCTTTTTCAAATGGCGGCTTACTGCCGCAATCAAAAAAAACGCCCGTGGGCGATGGATGCTATAGAAAGCGATATGCCAAAAAATAAAAATGGTGATCCCTATAGGACTTGAACCTATGACTTCTACCACGTCAAGGTAGCGCTCTTCCAGCTGAGCTAAGGGATCACTTTGCGACTGCCCTGCTATTATACACAAGCTCAAATGCTTTGTAAAGTGTTTTTTTTATTTTTTTCGGAATTCATTCGACACAACTCGAAAAATCGTGCCAAACGGTTAAACAAAGCGTAGCCAATCAAGCGGTGAAACACCCCCGCAATCGTTGAGGCCACTCCGTCGGCGCCACCACGCCATGAGAAAACCGCCGGGCTCCTAAGAGCGGGCGGTTTGTTGTTCATGTGTGATTAAAATGCAAAAGCCGTGGTGTCTTCCACGCCGTTTTCCACCAGATTGATTTTGACACTGCGGGTCAGCACATCGGAATAGGAAAAGGACAAACGCTGGGACGGTCTTTTTTCGTTTTCGACCATCACGGTAAAAATACTGGGATAGACACCTTCGATGGTGCCTTCTTTATGATAGAGCTTTTTTTTGCTTTTGTGTGCTTCCAATTTGATCCGGCAACCTTGATAGCGATTGACAACCTGTTTGACGTCACTGATCGTTGCCTTTTTCTTCTGCATGCTTCATTCACCTCACTGATATTCTGGATACATTTTAGCATATTTTTTGTGAAATGTAAAGCGTGATATTATAACAATTGAAAATCTTAAAGTCAATATGTAAATTTATTTTCGTTTTCAACTTTGTAATCCGTTTACATTTTTGCCGCCTTTCATGATTTTTTTGCCGGCAATCACGATATTTCACGGATTAACGTTTATTTTTTACCCATCTATCAAAGCCTGCGTTAGATATTAAAGGTGTCGATGAAAACAGACAATCGCTTTTGATCCTTTTCATAGGTGTAACAAAGATGTCTCTTTCCGTCGCTGCGCTTAGCCACATAGGAGATGGTGCCGTCGACTTCGGAGCTGGATTCCACCTCGGTGTAGCCGGCGTTTTTGATCTGCCTGAGGTATTGGCGGGCTTCCTCCTCGCTGACATCGGCAAAGACAATGCCCGTTTCGCCGTCCTCGTCAAAGGTGTAGTCAATGGTGAAATCCGGTTTCGGAACCCCTTCGGTGTTCTCGCACACCGGCCAGGTATAAACAGCGTTTTCGGTTTTTCCCAGCATGCCGCAGCCGGAAAGCAAAATCAAAACGCAGAGCGCGGCCAGCGCAAAAGGGATTGCGCGGCCGCGGCTTAACTGTTTTTGTTGTGGTTTCATATTTTCTTCTGGGACACTTCGATGAGTTTTTGTTTCAACTCGTTCTCGATCTGTCTGATTTCCACTTCGGCCTGAGCTCTGCGGGCACGCCCGTCCTCTTGAATCTTGAGCACTTCGTCAAAGGAGGAAATGAGGGCCCGGTTGGTCTGCTTGAGGGTTTCGATGTCGATGATGCTGCGTTCCGATTCTCTGGCGGTCTCGATGGTGTTGATCTTGAGGGTCTCGGCATTTTTTCGGAGCAGTTCGTTGGTCATGTCCGTCACCTGTCTTTGGGCCTTGGCGGCTTCCGTCGCGTGGGCCACCCCGAGAGCGATGACCATCTGGCTTTTCCACAGCGGAATGGTGTTGACTAGAGATGACTGAATTTTTTCGGCCATCAGGGTATCGTTGTTTTGAATCATGCGGATTTGGGGCGCCATCTGCATGGCCACCACCCGGGTCAGTTCCAAGTCGTGGAGCTTTTTGTCAAAACGGTCGCACATGGAAGCCAGATCGCTGGCGGCCTGAATGTCTTCGGGAAGTCCCGTCATTTTGGATTTTTCCACCATTCGCGGCAAATCGGTGGTGCGCACCTGCTGGAGTTTTTGTTTGCCGGCGACGATATACATGGAGAGTTCTTTGTAATAGTTGAGATTGATGTCGTAGAGCTGATCCATCGTCGCGATATCCTTCATCAGCTTGACCTGATGACCTTCGAGGACGTCGCAGATTTTGCCGATGTTTTTGTCCACTTCGGCATAACGGGCGCGGAGCGCTTCGATTTTGTTGTGTTGTTTTTTGAAAAATTTGAATCCTTTTCTGTCTTCGGCGTTGACGTCGAATTTGCGCAGTTCGGTGACCATGCCGCCCAAAAGCTCGCCGACTTCGCCAAGATCCTGGGTTTTGACTTTATCCAGGGCCGAATCGGAAAAGCTGGCGATTTTTTGTTGGGCGCCGGCACCGTATTGCATGACGGCGGTGGTGTCGGTGATGTCGATTTGTCTGGCAAAGTCGTCAACCATGCGCTGTTCTTCCGGGGTCAGCGTCGCCCGTTCGTCAAATTGCTGAAGTTCGGCGCCAAAAGACGGCGTCGGCGACGGGGGCGTCTGCATGGTGGGCGCATCGGAGCTGAAAGGATCCAAGGTCAAATTGGGCGCGGAGCCGGTGCTTTGCGCGCTGCCGAAGCCTGGATTTTGCCCGTAGCCGGTATTTTGATTGTAGCCCGGATTTTGGTTGTAACCTGGATTTTGATTGTAGCCGGGATTTTGATTGTAACCGGGATTTTGCGGTTGTCCGTAACCGGTGTTTTGATTGTAGCCGGGATTTTGCGGCTGTCCGTAACCGCCGTTTTGGGTATACCCGGCATTTTGATTCATCCCGGGGTTGGGATTGGCGCCGCCGCCTTGACTGTAGCCGCCGTTTTGATTCATTGCGGGGTTGGGGGTGTAGCCGGTATTCTGACTGTAGCCGGGATTGGGATTCATGCCGGCATTTTGACCGGCGGCAGGATTGTCGGAATTGTTTTGTCCGGGACCACCCTGCCCGGCAAATGCTGCTTGATTGTCAAAAGCAAAAGGATCGTTTTTGTAGTTGTTGTCCATTTTTCCCTCCGTTTTGAGGATTCGGTCAGTCACCGAATATCAATGAATAAAAATTAAGAATAAATGATATCAATATGGATCTCGCGCTTCATCGGCGCAAGACAGGTGCGGTAAATCCCCCGATCGGCCGCCCGGGGAAATGCCGAATGTCGTTATTTTTGGGAAGCGGTTTTGGCTTCCGGCTTTAATTGATCGTCGGTAAGGCCATCCTGTTCAAACATGGCCTTCATCACCGAAATGTCCGAGGCCACGTCAATGGCCGTCTCCTGATAGAAAGTATCGAGCATTCGCTCAAAGGCCAGGGAAATGGTATCGATGGCGCCTTCGATATCGCCTTTGGCCTTGGCGACGTTCTCGCCTTGAATTTGTTCATCGCAAAGCTTTTGATATTGGGTGATGAGTTTTTTGGTGGTGGGCAGATAGTAGCCCATAAATCTTCGCATTTCCATCACCCGTTCGGGATGCTCTTCGATAAAATCGAAAATACGCCGAATGACAGATTCCAGTCTGGCAAGTTTTTGGGTCATCTCCGAATGAGGGGAAAGACTGGATCTCACCGAAGCGATTAACGCCAAGGTTTCTTCCCCTTCGGCAATCACTTCTCTGGCTTCTTTATAGACGGGATTGGCCGCTTCGAGCTCTTTGCGGGCAGCTTCCTCCGCTTCCAAGCGTTTTCGCTCTTCGGCCATGAGAATCTGCCCTGCCATCATTTGCTCATAGGCTTGTTGGGCCTCTTCGGAAAGGAGCAGATAATCGCCGTCGTCACTGAGGCGTCCCTCGGGGAACATGTCATCGGCAATCATGCCTTTGAGATCCTTGGCGACATACCGGGACGATTTGCCCACCGCCTGGGAGAGTTCGTCGGTCTCGCAAAACGGCCTGCCGCCCAAGGCTTTTTTGTACGTATAAAATCGATTTAAGCGCTTTGTCAGAAGTCCGGAGCGCGCGCCCATAAAAATGCCGAGAGCAAAAAGCCCGACGGCCGCCGCGGTGGTCAAAACGCCGCCGCCGACCAAAAGGGCCCCAAGGGCCAGAGATGCCGATGCGCCCACCGACACGACGCTGCCGGCCAAAAGCGCCGGCGCGGAAAAGGTGCCTTTGGGATTTTTGGCCACCGGGGCGTGAATCGGTTTGTTGATGACCGCTGTATTGCCCTTTGCCTTGATGGCCGCGGCTTTGATGGCTTTTTTGGCCCGGTATTGGCCTTTTTTAAAGCCTTGGTGAACGTCGACCAAGGTTCGCTCCGTCATATTCGCGATAAAATCGCTTAAGCGCGAGTAATCGCTGTTGTTAATCGCCTTTTGCATTTCATCCCCCAATGCTTTGCCGTATTGCTTATTGATCTTGTCATCTTTGTTTGCCATTCGAGGTCCTCTTTTTCTTTTTGCGGATTATTTCGAGGTTATTATACATGGGAATTCTTAACGATTCCGATAGTTTGATCAATTTGCCGAAGGGATAAAGCGACATTTTGCCTGAATTGCCATGTTGCGTTATAATATGTTTACCGAATGGAAAAAATTTATTTACAAAGGGAGTCTGTTATGTCTTTTACTCTCGCTCAACAACAAAGCTTGATGCGATTTATGGAAACTTCACGGTTAAAACGCGACGTTATCACTAAACCCCGGGTGGCTTTTGCCGGAGAAAGGGGAGCCTATGCCGAAGCGGCAGCCATCCAATTTTTTGAAGACGACGCGAGCATTATTCCCCACACCTCCTTTGAAGACGTGTTTAAAAGCATCACCGGCGGCGGAGCCGATTACGGCGTGCTTCCCATTGAAAACAGCTCCACCGGCGCCATTACCGCCGTCTACGATTTGTTCGCCCGTTATCGCGCGGTCATTATCGGGGAGACCGCCGTCGCCGTCCGCCATTGCCTGATGGCTCCTCCCGGCGCGTCCATCGACACCATCAAAAATGTCTATTCCCATGAGCAGGGCTTTTATCAATCCCGGGATTTTTTGTCCGATCATCCCGATTGGCAATGCGTACCCTATCACAACACCGCCGTCGCCGCCCACATGGTGGCCGAGTCGGGGGACATCTCCTTCGCCGCCATCGCCGGCAAGCGGGCTGCCGAGCTTTACGGCCTTGACATTCTCGCGGAGGACATCAATTCATCCAATGTCAACACCACACGCTTTGTGATCATCTCACCGATGCCCGAAATCCGTCCGGGCGCGAACAAAATCTCCATCGCCTTCACGCTGCCCCACACTCGGGGGTCGCTGTACCGTCTGCTGGGCATTTTTGACGAGCAGGGTTTAAACCTCTGTAAAATCGAGTCACGCCCCCTGGCAGGCACGCCCTGGGAATACCGGTTTTATCTCGATTTTTTGACCGATCCCGCCGATGCCCATCACGCCGAAAGCGAAACCTCGGAAAGCGAAGAAGACGCCGCGGCTTATATTGATTTGCTCCGTCAGATCATCGCCGGAACGGGGAGCTTTGATTATCTGGGATATTATCCATCGGGAACATAAATCAATATATTGTCCAATGCTTATAATATTTCGTTTAGCGCCGAAAATCATTTAAAAATGTGCTATAATATTCGTGGATATTTATGTCCGTTATTAAGCATTTTTTAACACGATTCATTGATTGGGTGATTGATTATGCGCAAAGGCAACGACAAACGCATTTATATTAACGACTGGGACACTACCACCGTCTATTTAAAAAACGTCATCGACGATCCCGACATTGAGGTCGGTGAACATACCTATTATAACGATCCGGATCACGATCCCCGGGATTTTGTCAAAAACAATGTCCGCTATCATTTTCCGGAATTCATGCATGACAAAATCGTCATCGGCAAATATTGCTCGCTGGCCTGCGGCACCACTTTTATGGCGCCCCTTTGCATGCACAAGCTCGACTCGCTGTCGACCTATCCCTTCCCGATCATTCCCGAGCATTGGGACTATCCCTTTGTGCCCGAGGATACCTGCACCCTAAAAGGTCCGACCATCGTCGGCAACGACGTCTGGTTCGGTTTTAAATCCCTGGTGATGCCCGGGGTGCACATCGGCGACGGCGCCATCATCGGCACCCGTTCCGTCGTCACCAAAGACGTCGAGCCCTACACCGTTGTGGGCGGCGCTCCCGCCCGGGTCATTCGCAAACGCTTCGACGACAACACCATCGCGAGACTTCAAGCCCTCAAATGGTGGGATCTCCCCGATGATCTCGTGCGGATTCTCATTCCGGATATCATCAAAGGCGACATCGACGCCGTCGAACAAAAAAAATGGATTGTCGATGTAGTCAAGGCCACTGTGGCCGCCATCGGTCAAATCAGTAAACCATCATAATCTCGTCAATCGTCCCTCGTCTTTCGACGAGGGCTTTTGTTTTGTGATGACATACTCCAACCCTTGACAAGCCGCGGTGTTTGGGATAATATCAATAATAATAGCGTTTTCAGAAACAAAACCAACTTAAATCATCATATCAAGGAGAATAGCAATGGGAAAATACAGACTCGTAACCAGAAGTGACTTTGACGGTTTGGCCTGTGCCATGATGCTCAAAGACATGGACATGATCGACGATATCAAATTTGTTCATCCCAAAGATGTTCAAGACGGCAAAGTTGAACTGTCCGACCGCGACATCACCACCAATCTGCCCTACGATCCCCGGGTGGCCATCGCCTTTGACCATCACGAATCGGAAACCGACCGCCTCAAAGCAACGGAAACCGGCGGAAAGCTCATCATCGATCCCAACAGCAAAAGCGCTGCCCGGGTGGTCTATGACTACTACGGCGGAAAAGAAACCTTCCACAAAATCAGCGAAGATCTCATGACTGCCGTCGACAAGGGCGACAGCGCCGATTTCACCATGGATGAAATCCTGCATCCCAAGGGCTGGGTGCTGCTGCATTATTTGATGGATCCCCGCACCGGTCTCGGCCGTTTCCGCAATTTCCGTATCTCCAATTACGATCTGATGATGGAACTCATCGATTATTGCATGGACCACACCATTGACGAAATTTTGGAACTTCCCGACGTGAAAGAACGGGTCGATCTCTATTTTGAACAGTCCGACCTCTTTGTGGAACAGCTCAAACGCATTGCCCGCATCGAAGGCAAAGTGGTTGTGTTGGATCTGCGAAACGAAGAAATCATCCACGCCGGCAACCGGTTTATGATCTACGCCCTCTATCCCGAAACCGAAATCTCCATCCATGTGGCCTGGGGCTTCAAAAAACAAAATACCGCTGTCATGATCGGCAAATCCATTGTCAACCGCGCCTCTCAGGTGGACATCGGTGAACTCTGTCTGGCCTATGGCGGCGGCGGTCACCACAACGCCGGCACCTGCCAATTGGATAACGACACAGTGGACAAACAGCTTCCCGACATCATCGCCGCCTTAAACGCCTAAAAACGACTCCAAGCCGCCGACCCAAATCTCGGCGGTTTTTATTTGAAACATACGGCGCGAATAACCATCCATTTTGGTTATGCCATTAAAACGCATAAACCGCCCTATGATCGATATGTCGGCACCCAATGATTAACATCAACATAAACACATCATGTACATGGCTTTGAATCCCAAAGCTGGAAGGAGGAAAAATGATGAAACACACCAAACTGACAGGGATGATCCTATCCCTTATCGTCGTTGCCGCTTTGGCTCTGACGGCGACTGGCTGCACGCAAAAGCAGGCCGCCCAGACCCAAGAACGCGATGATATCGCGCAGCTCTCGACGCTCACCGCCCTGGTCTCCGGAGACTTCTACGGCTCCATGACCGTGAACGATTTGATGAGCCACGGCGATTTCGGCCTCGGCTGCTTTAACGCCGTCGACGGCGAAATGATTGTGGTGGACGGCGTTTGTTATCAGGCGCTGGGTGACGGCTCAGTTCGCAAGGCCGATCCCAATGAGACGGTTCCCTTCGCGACGCTTTGCAAGTTTAACGATGACTTCGCCAAAAAAACCGGAGACTGCGCCAATTTAGACGCGCTGAAAAAATCTCTGGACACTGCCGTCGCCGAACACAGCAAAAACGGCATGTACGCCGTCAAGATTCACACCAAATACCCGACCATTCACGTCCGCTCGGAAACCAAGCAAAAAGAGCCTTATCAGCCGCTGGACAAAGCCTTGGAAACCTCTCAAACGGAATTTAATTACAAAGATGTCTCGGGAACGCTGGTCTGTTTCTATTTTCCGGATTATATGAGCAAACTCAATTCCTCCGGTTGGCATGTCCACTTTATTTCCGATGACGGCACCAAGGGCGGTCACGTCCTGGATGTATCCCTCAAGGATACCAACGCTCATTTTGATGAAGCCTCCGAATTCACCATGCTGGTTCCCGACACCGAAAGCTTCAAAAAAGCGAGCATCAACAACGTGGGTCAGGACAGCATCGACAAAGCGGAGAAAAAATAATCCGTAACGCCGGAAAACGCGTTTTAGTGAAATCATCGAACAATCCGCCATTGTCATGAAAAAGCAAACAGCGACGCGTAAAAGCGCTCACTGTTTGCTTTTGTTTTTAACCTTGATTGACGCTTTCGGAAAACTTTCACGATTATTTTAGCGCAAATTCAGCGTTTACTCTATGATGCTTTATTTGTCATATAAGACACATTTTCAACTTTATTTTACACATTTTATATGAATATCTGCATTTCCGGATCGTCCTCGCGTTCATATAATAAATTTACTTATATTGGAGGGTATTCGTATCCCCAACTGTTCCCTTCGGGTGCCCGTTGCATCCGAGGGGAATTTCATTAAAAGTCCACCCATTCCATTTCCTTTTCGGCTTCCCAAAATGTTTTGCCATCAAAAAATGGTTCTTTTAAAAAAGCATTTAAACTTTCCTGCTTTGTATAACCATTTATTTCCCAAAGCAATTTTGTTGTTGGTTCCCACATTTGAAGCTCGAAATGATAATCTCCATTTTCCAGAGTGTAACCTTGGGAAAAATACTTCTTACCATGATAAGTATAAATCACTTCTTCTCCACCCAAAAGTTTATCTACAAATTCATCAATATTCCCATTAATCATTGTTTGACTCCTTTAAAAAATTTTTTATATCGTTTGTACAACTCGGGCGGTGGTCAAACCCGAGGGGAATTATCACCAATCGGTCCATTTAACGTCTTTTTCAATTTGTAAAAAACATTGGTCATGCCATATTGGGCGTTTAAAAAAGTTTCCGCGCAATCGCCCATTGTTAGGGCATGGCATTCCCAAATGTACTGATCCTCATGTTCTTCGGACATATCATCAAGAACCATTGTGCTTTCACTTTTGTCACTTTTATGGTTCCAGAATAAGTCAAGTCCTAAATTTGGTGTAAATTAAAAAATGTGGTGCCCTTTAGGTAGAAAATGTATTGTCTCAAGGCATATCGGATATACCAGTGTTTAAACTATGTCAGGCTGTCAGGCTACCAATAACCGTTGTTGTTCGTCTG
>JAFRBB010000052.1 GCA_017405085.1 Eubacteriaceae bacterium | reverse complement strand
TTATCTTTTGAAAGTAATTGTAGAATTTCGTCTTGATTTAGTGTAATATTGAGTTGAGCCATGTGTTTTGCCTCCTTGGTAATATGTTTTTTGCTTATTTACATTATACCTAAAGGCGGAGCACTTGGCTCGTTTTTTAGTTTTCAATTTTACACCATTATACTGCCACTATCCAACACGATAGTTAAAAAGGCAGAAGACTATTATGAAAGAGGGATTATTATTATCAATTGTTCTATGAATAGTTTTGCGAATCCTGAAAGTTTTTTTAAAGGAATTGTGGATACTGTTTATGAGGTACTTGAGGATTATGATGATATAGATGTCAAAATAGAACGGAGATACAATAAAGTTGTGGAAGCGACTTTGGAAGAGGGATGTGTAAAGAATATACAAAGTTTCTTTAAACTCCTCTTAAAAAGTGGGAAACGAGTAATATGTGTCATTGATGAGTTTGATCATTCGAGAAAACTTTTTTCTAATTTTAGTGAAGGATTTAACATATTACGTGAATTAGCGTATCAACCGGAGACGGATGTCACATTTATTTTTATTTCAAGAAGAATGATAGCGGAACTTGAATCTTCTGCAGGTATATCTACTTTAGCAAATATATTAGGGAAACCTATTTATGTAAAAGGATATAATGATGAGGAATTGGAAGATTACTACTTAAGGAATGAGATTTATGGAATTTCTATTTCTGAGGCAGATAAAGAACAAGTCCTGAATATTACAGGTTCACAACCATACTGGCTTGATATTCTTATGTATCATTATGTTCAAAGCGCAGGCGAAAACAAGGATTTTGAAAGTTTGTTCAACGAAAATTGTGGGGTTTTTTATAATGAATATGAAAGACTTTTGACTCTTCTTGATGAGCAGCATCTTCTTGAAAAATTATATCAAATTGTAATAGGACCAGCATATGATTATACAAAAGCTGACGTTCAAAAATTGTATGACTATGGGATTATTGGAATAGAAAATGGACAAGCAACCCTTCAATCTAAAAAGTTACTGGAATATATGGAAATGAAAGAGGGGGTGTTTGATTTTTATCCATTATGGAACAGGACTGAACGAAGAATGAGAAATCTGCTCAAGTACAAATTGAAAGAAAAATATGGTGACACCTGGGAGGAACAAATAAAAGAATTATATATAAAGCCTGAATGTCATCATATGTCGTTGGGAGGCTATTTATCCACAGCGTTGGATTTACAAAACAAAGTTTCAAACCAAAAGGATCTTTATATTCAAACAGCATCGTATTCTATTATTGAGGCATTGACTACCGCAGGTTTATTTGCTTTTTATGTAAAAGAATATAAACTATTCCAAACAGCATTGGGAATGGATAAAAATGAATTTAGCAAGATCACAGCGCACTTAACCAAGGCACGAAATCCTTATCAGCATAATAATGACGATTTAATAGATCCTGCATTTAAAAGTCTTACAAAAGGGTATTGTGAACTGTTGAATAAAAAGATTGATCTTTTTGAAGAATGTGAAAATTTAACCATATAGTCTTATGCGGGTTTCAGTCATCCGAAAAGATGCAAGTATTTTTTTTAGTTCCATAATAGTTTACTCACATGAGTTTTATCACGTCGCGGCGGAATATACAGGTCTTTCCGTCCGTCAGATGCGTTTTGACGACCTTGACGCCCGGGATACTTATGACGGCATTTGGGCCTGCGCGTCCATTTGTCATTTGCCGGAGCCTTTGCTTCGTCAGGTGTTGCTTCGCATGGCCGTTGCCCTCAAATCCGGCGGCGTGATTTATGCCAGCTTTCGTCACGGTCATTTTTCCGGCACCATCGAAGACGGTCGTTTTTTCACTGATTTTACCGAAACCATCGGTTCCTCACTGATGGCGAAAATTCCCGTGCTGGAAACGGTGGACGTTTGGCGCAGTTTCGACGCGCGGCCGGACAAACGCCGTAATGTCTGGATCAACGTCTTGTTGCGGAAAAGTATTTAGGCCGGTTTCGGGTTGAAAAAGACGAGAACCAGCATGTTGATGAATGATGAATAAATTATGGTGGAAACTCAGGTTGTGCCTTGAGTTTCTATTTTTGTTTGAGAGCCGGTTTTGACAGCGCGCCCCGTGATGGTGTCCGCTGTCTTTTTTTGTGTTTTCGGCATGCCGATTCAATGAGTGATTTGATGATCTATCCTCTGTCAAGATAAATGAAGATCAAAATTGATACCGGCGGGTAAACACAAACAAAAGTACATCATTTCGCCTTGGGTTTATGGTATAATTTTGATGACGGGAACGTGACGGAAACGATGGATGCGGCGCATCAGCTAGATCCGGCGGATCGAGACGAATCTCCGACCCTGAGCGGATCATTGATCGGCAGGCTGAATTTCCCGAACGCCCGAATTGACAGAATGAATGAGGAAAGTCATGAAAACCATTCGCGTCGCCGCGGCGGTCATCTGCGATTCGCTGCGGGAAAAAAAGAAAATCTTCGCGACAGCCAAAGGCTATGGTCCCTTCGTGGGGCTTTGGGAATTTCCCGGCGGCAAAATCGAAGCCGGTGAGTCCGCCGAAGAGGCGCTTTGCCGGGAGATTCGAGAAGAGCTTGACACCGAGATTGTCATCGGGGATCTCATCGAAACGATTCATTACGATTATCCCGATTTTCATCTGGAAATGACTTGCTTTTGGGCGGAAGTTAAGCAGGGATCTCTCACCCTCAAGGAAGCCCGCGAAGCCAAATGGCTGACGGCAAAGACCATTGACAGCGTCGATTGGCTGCCGGCGGATTTGACGTTGGTGGCAACAATTAAAGGCGCTTTGGCGTCATCTTGACGACGGACGAATCGATGACAGAAAAGGAGAGCATGGATGCAGTCTGGGATTTACGAAAAAGTCATTAACCGCTCGGTCAGCGCGGCCCTTGTCGCTTTGGACAAGGCGCGGATTCATAAAGCGCCTTTTGACAAAGCGGAAGCGGCGGATATCCTCTCTCAATATTTGGCACAGGTCTTAAAGAACGAGCTTATGCTGATCGAGGAAAAAGGCGGAGACGCCAAGGCTCAGATTCGCCTGGTTAATCGCCTTGTGGCGGTCTTGGAAGAAGGAAGCCAAAGCGAAGGACTTGATGTAACAACCGAAGGTGAGACCCTGCTTGCTTTGCTTGACGCCAAAGACCCGCTTTTGGCCTTAGGAAAGCAGGCAAAAGATATGCCGAGGCCGGAGACCTCTTTGGCATTAAGTTCGCTGTTTACCGGCTCTGCCCATGAGCCGCAAATGTATTCGGAACTTAAAAAAGAGATCGCCTCGGCGGATCGCGTGGATATGCTTGTCTCCTTTATTAAATGGAGCGGTTTGCGACTCATTATCGACGATTTGGACAAGTTTACCCGAAACGGCGGCAGGCTCCGGGTGATTACCACGTCTTATATGGGCGCCACGGACCTCAAAGCCGTCGACGCGCTCCAAAAGCTTTCGAATACGGAAATTCGCGTCAGCTACAACACCAAGCGAACCCGGCTCCACGCCAAAGCCTATATCTTCTATCGGGACACCGGATTTTCCACGGCGTACATTGGTTCCTCTAATTTGTCCGGAGCCGCGATCTCCAGCGGCTTAGAATGGAATGTCAAAGTCACCGATCAGGACATGCGCTCGACCATGATCAAAATCGGGGCAACCTTCGAAAGCTATTGGGCAAGCAATGAGTTTGCGCCCTATGTTGAAACGGAAAGAGAACGGCTGGCGGAGGCGCTTTCCTCGGAGCATGCCAGCACATTGGATGAAAAAAATATCGTCTTTTTTGATCTGCGTCCTTATGATTATCAACAGGAAATTTTAGATCGTCTGAAGGTCGAGCGTCATGTACGGGGATATCACAGAAATTTGATTGTCGCGGCAACGGGAACGGGTAAAACCATGATTGCCGCTTTTGACTACAGACAGTTTAAGCAAAAAGACAACCGGGCGAATCTACTCTTTGTGGCCCATCGGAAGGAAATACTAGATCAAAGTCTTGCGACTTTCCGCGCGGTGCTTCGCGACGCCAATTTCGGCGATCTTTTTGTCGGACAGGATAAACCGAAGGGATTAGATTTAGAGCGGATCTTTATTTCCGTTCAAACCCTCAATAGCCAAAAGCTTTGGGAGCGATTGCCTGCCGATTACTACGATTATATTATTGTCGATGAGTTTCATCACGCGGCGGCGCCGACCTATCAAAAGCTTTTGACGGTCTTTAAGCCCAAAATTCTTTTGGGCCTTACCGCGACGCCGGAACGCATGGACGGCAAGGACATCCTCGATTATTTTGACGGGCGCATCGCGGCGGAAATTCGTCTACCCGAAGCCATCGATCGGAAGCTTTTGTGCCCCTTTCAATATTTCGGCGTGGCGGATACCGTTGATTTATCCGATGTCAAATGGAATCGCGGAGGTTACGATAAAAATGTCCTAAGCAACCTTTACACCTTGGATCGTCATATTGCAGATAATCGCGCCGGTTATATCATCAAGACATTGAATCACTATGTCACCTCCGTTAACGATATGAAAGCGCTGGCCTTTTGCGTATCCGTTGAGCATGCCCGGTTTATGGCGGAAAAATTTAACCAGGCGGGCATTTCCGCCCTTTCATTAAGCGGCGAGAGTGAAAAGACCATCAGAAACGACGCTAAAGCCAAGCTCGTCTCTGGCGAGATTAACATTATTTGCGTGGTCGACTTATACAATGAAGGGGTGGATATTCCGGAAATCAACACCGTGTTGTTTTTGAGACCGACGGAATCCCTCACTGTTTTCTTGCAGCAACTGGGGCGCGGACTTCGATTGGCCGATGGAAAAGATTGCCTGACGGTATTGGATTATGTCGGTCGCGCCAATCCCCGTTACAATTTTAAAGTAAAATTCAAGGCGCTTCTCTCAAACACCCGCCGCAGTGTTACGGAGGAGATCAAAAACGGTTTTGTCGATGTGCCCAAAGGCTGCTATGTTCTGCTTGAGAAAAAAGCGCAGGACTATATATTGGAAAACATCAAAAAAGCGACGAACGGTAAAGCCGCTTTTGTCAGGCGAATGCGTACCTTCACCGAAGAGACGGGACAGCCCTTGACCTTGGCGAATTTTCTGGATTATTATCATATTGATGTCCGGACCTTTTATAAAAACGATAATAGCTTTTCCGATTGCGCTGTGGCGGCCGGTGCGCGGGAAGCCTTTGACGAGAGCGCGGCGCCAGAGCTACGAAAAGCTTTTATCCGTTTTTGCGCCATTGACTCCGGGCGTTGGATCATTTTTCTTCGGGATATGCTTTCGCGTCTCAATACCTTTGATTTTGACAAGCTTAGTCTTTATGACGCGCGAATGGTTCGCATGTTTTATTATACGATTTGGCAGGAGTACATTTCGGATTTTTCCGATGCGCGCTTTATTGAAAATATCCGAACATTGGCGCAAAGCCCTGTGATGATGGAGGAACTTCTCGCGCTTCTCGATTATCGTTTTGACGCCATTGATGTCGAGGATGACGTGATTGCCGATTTTGACATCCCGCTGTTTGTGCACTGTACCTATTCCCGGGATCAAATTCTGGTCGCGATGGATTATCAAACGCCGAAAAACATCCGTGAAGGGGTGAAGTGGCTTCCCAATCATCGCTGTGATGTGCTCTTTGTCACCCTCAATAAATCCGAAAAGGATTATTCACCGACGACCATGTATCACGACTATTCCATCAATGACACTTTGTTTCATTGGCAGAGTCAAAGCAACACATCAGAAAATTCCCCGACAGGGCAGCGTTATATTCATCACCGAGAGCAAGGAAGCAAAGTGCTGCTCTTTGTCCGAGAATATAAAAAACAAAATAGTGTCACGATGCCTTATACTTTTCTCGGAACGGTCAATTATGTCTCCCATACCGGAAGCAAACCCATGAGCATCACCTGGCAATTGGATACACCGATTCCAGCTAAAACTCTCAAGCAGACCAATCAACTCATCACCGGGTAAATGCTATTGACTGTTCGAAACGAAATTCAACCGGGAGTATTATAACATCCGTGAATATACGGATCCAAAACGTATACTTGAAAAACAATAAAGTATTATCAATAGTACATCATATAAATTAAAATTCTGAAGGGAAAGAGTGTAATGCGTTATCAAGCTAAACTAAAATCAATCGGGATCCTTTTGGTGATCGCGATATTGGCCGTCGGCCTGAGCGGTTGCAAAATTGCCTTTGACGAGGAGGCCACCGTAAAGATCAATCCGAAAAACCTGTATCAGGATGTCAGCTCTGCCGGAAGTCAAAAACCGCAGAGTGTCGAATCGCTCATTTTTAACAGCAGCGGCTCCGACATTTACGGACAAATCCTCACGCCGGACAGTGTTTACAGCGAGTCTCGTCCCGTGGTGATCATGCTGCATGGGTTTGCCGGGTTTACCAAAATGGATGAAATTGGCGCTGCTCTTTGCCGGGCAGGCTGTGTGGTGATCATTCCGTATCATCGCGGGGCCTGGGGCTCTCATGGCACATATAGTTTTTCTAATTGCATTGAGGACGCGAAAAATCTGGCCGATTACGCGACGGGAGACGACTTCTCGAAAAAATATCATACTGACCGAAGCGGCGTGATTCTCATCGGGCACAGTCTGGGCGGCAATACGGCGGTCAACACCGCGGTCCAGTCAAAAAAAGTTAAAGGGCTTGTGCTGCTCGCACCCTGTGATATGGGAAAAATGGCCTCGGAGATGAGTGAGGAAGAACTGCGCCCCTTCTTAGTTGACAACGGCGCGGAGGCGGTTCATTGCGGCGGTGTCGACGCGCTTGTCACCGATGCCAAAAGCCATGCCAAAGACTGGCGCTTCCCCGACCATGCCGACAAGCTCAAAGATATGCCGATTTATATCGCGACGGGAGACAAGGACGATGTTTGTCCCGCGGAAAAGATGACGGCGGATTTTGTCAAAGCCTTGGATGCTGCCGGCGGCAGCGGTGCCCATGCGGCCAAAAGCTATCCGGCGGATCACAGCCTGGCGTCGGTGCGGGTGACCCTCACCCGGGATATCGCGGCCTTTATTGCCGGCATGAAATAAGGCGCGGACAGGTTATTTTATAAGGATCCCAAGCTTTTATGACGGCTTTAGACGGAACCGTAATATATATTGGTTTTCCTTGACTCTGATTCTTTTAAACGAAGCATATTTATCAGACAATCAATGGATTCGACTTGTCAATGCCTTTGGAAATGTGATGACAGCGTTCGTCGATGATTTGTTTGGATTTTAAAAAAAACAATACGAACAACGGACCATTCACCCGGAAAATAAACGACAATTAAGCAAACATCATCTAATGATTTAATGACAATCTCATGATAAAACGCGGGTGAAAACAGATTTAATATGATGCGACTGTGAAAAGAGGCGATCCTATGGCTACATCAAAATACGACAATCAATTTCAAAGAATGACCGAGGCGCCGGTGGCCGGCCTGGTGATGATGCTTGCCGTTCCGACCATCATCACCATGCTCCTCACCGCGATTTATAATCTGGTTGATACGGCCTTTGTCGGTCAGATCGGCACTTCCGCTTCGGGAGCGGTGGGCATTGTCTTTGGGTATATGGCCATTTTACAGGCTGTGGGATTTATGTTCGGTCAAGGGGCCGGCAGCATTATCTCGATCCTTCTCGGAGAGCAAAAAAATGATGATGCCTCCCGTTTTGCCTCAACCGGTTTTTTCTCGGCGCTTTTCATCGGCGTGGTGATTGGCATACTCAGTCTGGTTTTTCTCGATCCGCTCCTTGTGCTGCTCGGCAGCACGCCGACCATTTTGCCCTTCGCTCATGATTATTGTTTTTATATCGCCATTGGTGCGCCGTTTATCATCGGCAGTTTTGTGCTCAACAATATTTTACGTTATGAAGGCATGGCTGTCTTCGGGATGGCCGGCATGGTGGCCGGTTGTGTTTTAAATATGATTGGCGATCCGATTCTCATTTTTGGTTTCGGGCTTGGCACGGCGGGGGCAGGCATTTCCACCGCGTTTTCTCAAATGATTGGTTTTGGAATATTACTCATTCCTTTTGCCAGAGGCATCACCCACAGCCGGATCAATCCTGGGCGCTATACCCGGGATATCAGAGAAATTTGGCGGATTCTCACCGTCGGCTTTCCCAGCCTTGTCAGGCAGGCGCTCTCCAGCCTCGCGACCATCTATTTAAACCGCGTCGCGGGAATCTACGGCGATTCGGCCATCGCGGCCATGGCCATCACCAACCGCGTGGCGATGTTTCTCTTTTCCATCGTGATCGGTATCGGTCAGGGCTATCAGCCGGTATGCGGCTTTAATTTCGGCGCCGAAAAATATGACCGGGTACGAGAGGCTTTTCGCGTGACAGTCCTCGCCTCGACGGGGATGCTTCTGATTGCCGGGATCATTGTTTTTATTCTGAGCGGCAGCGTCGTTCAGATTTTCCGGGATGATCCCGAGGTCATTGCCATTGGCACCCCGGCCCTGCGCTATGCCATCATGGCGCTCATTTTCATGCCTTTTTCCGTCAACACCAACATGACCCTTCAAAGCACGGGCCATGCGCTTTCGGCGACGTTTCTTGCCATGCTGCGCTCCGGCATTTGTTTTTTACCGATGCTTTTTATCCTCAGTCAGGCCTTTGGTTTGACGGGCATCGAAATCGCCCAGCCTGCCGCGGATGTGCTGACGTCCATGATTACCGTGCCTTTTGCTTTTGCTTTTTTCAAGCGTTTGGGAAAGGATAAGTCTAACACGTTAACACCGTGACTTTTCTCGGATCATTTCCGATTTTTCGTCAATCGATTTAAAGCAAATAAGGATAAACCATTGATAAAAAAAGAATGTCATCGCCTGACGACCAAGTATTTCCGATGTCAGATTGAATAAAAAACAATAGATTATCAAACATTTAAACAGGACGATAACGGACGATTCACCTGGAAAAGGAATGACTATCAAGTAAACATCATTTAACGATTATACGACAATCTGATGAACCAGCGCGGGTGAAAATAGATTTAAAATATGCGGCTTTGAGAATGGAGGATGAAGTGGCAACAGCGCAATATGATAGTCAATAACAAAAAATGACCGAGGCGCCGGTGGGCAGATTGGTGCTTGAACTGGCTATTCCAACGGTGATCAGCATGCTGCTCACCGCGGTCTATAATCTGGTGGACACGTCTTTTGTTGGTCGGCTCGGCACATCGGCATCCGGGGCAGTGGGCATTGTCTACGGCTATATGGCCATATTGCAGGCCATCGGATTTATGTTCGGACAAGGATCCGGCAGCACGATTTCCATCCTGCTCGGAAAGAAAAAAACCGATGACGCTTCCCGCTTTGCCTCCACGGGGTTTTTTACCACGGCGATGGTCGGCCTGATGATCACGATCATCAGCTTGATTTTGATGAATCCGCTGCTGAAGCTTCTTGGCAGCACGCCGACCATTTTTCCCTTCGCCCGGGATTATTGTTTTTATATTGCCATCGGCGCGCCGTTTATCATCGCCAGTTTTGTCCTAAGTATTATTTTGCGCTATGAGGGTATGGCTTTTTATGGCTTGATCGGCATGGGGATTGGTTGTTTTTTAAATATGATCGGTGATCCGGTACTCATTTTCGGATTCGGTCTCGGCACGGCGGGGGCGGGGATGTCCACCGCTTTTTCGCAAATGGTTGGCCTCGCGGTTCTGCTCATTCCCTTTGTCAGGGGCAAAACCCAAACCCGGATTAATCCGATTCGATTTACCCTGGATATTAAAGAAATCGGCAGGATTATCAGCGTCGGTTTTCCCAGCTTGGTCAGACAGATGCTCAGTAGCTTGTCGACAATTTTTTTAAACCATGCGTCGGGGGTTTATGGCGATTCGGCCATCGCGGCCATGGCCATTACGGGCCGTGTGGCCATGTTCCTCTATTCCATTGTGATCGGCATCGGCCAAGGGAATGATCCGGTGTGCACCTTTAATTACGGCGCCGGTAAATATGACCGGGTGCGAAAAGCATTTCGGGACACGGTGATCATCTCAACCATTCTTTTGCTTGTTGTCGGGGTGATCGTTTTCGCGCTGAGCAGTCAAATCATCGCGATTTTTCAAAACGATCCGGAGGTTCTTAAAATCGGTACCAATGCTTTGCGGTTTACCGTATTTTCTCTCGTTTTCATTCCGTTTACCATCAACTCGACCATGATCCAACAAAGTACCGGCCATTCGCTGATTGCGACGTTTTTGTCGCTGCTGCGTTCGGGAATTATTTTTCTGCCGTTGCTCGCGATTTTAAGTCACACCATGGGACTGGTGGGAATCGAAATGACCCAACCGCTCGCCGATGTGATAACTGCGTGTTGATTTGCATTCCCTTTACCATCATCTTTTTTAGAAACCTGGCGCAAAAAGAGCAGGATGTCCTCGAAGATGTAAACGGCGTCGGACCGAAGCCTCAAGCCGAAAACAGGTGAGAAGATCCTCGGTAAAAGATTTGGAAGATCATGTCAAAACTGAGATGACGCACATCATCATTTTAAAAGATGGGATGTGCGAAAGGGCGAACGGAAAGGTTTTTGAAATAACACACGCTATCTGACGTGCCACGAAATAAAAATCAGCAGTCTTAAAATAAACGTGGACATTTTTAGACAAATACGATAAAATGTATAAAAGCATCGGTAAAGCGGAATAAATTGACGTGATTATTCACAGAGGTTTTTAAATGAACAGAGATGAACAAAGAAAAGAAAACCGCTTAAAACACGCAAACAATTAACCCATATTATTGAGTTGATATGGGCAGTTAAAATAATACATCAGTAAAACCAAAATGGTTAATAACAATTACAATAAATATATTTAACAAAAAGGAGGAGAATAATGTTTAACAAATCGGATATTAAACGGGACGAATGTCAACTTTTCGGCGGTCAGGCTTATTGCGGCTATGATTGGTGGTGGCATTCATTGACGGGAACGAACGAAAAAACCGGGGAACAACGGGCGTTTTTCATGGAATTTTTCCTCTGTAATCCCGCCTATGGCGAAGATGAACCGGTGTTCGGGCAATTGCCTGAAAACAAAGCCGCGGGTGTTCAGCCGTCTTATCTCATGGTGAAAGCCGGCACCTGGGGTGAAGATGCCCGTCAGATGCACCGCTTTTTCGGCTGGAAGAAAATCAACGTTAAAACCCTCGCGCCCTTTGCTATCAAAGCCGATGATTGCTATCTGTCCGAATACCGCAGCCGCGGAAAGGTTGTTGTCACCGAGGAAGACGCCAAGGCTCATCCCGAATGGATGTGCGAAGCCGGCGAAATGAGTTGGAAACTCCGCATTGATAAAAAAATCGCCTATAATGTCGGCTACGGTGCCAGCGCGCCGATGCGTTATCTCCAATTGTTTGAAATGTTTTGGCATGCCGAAGGGATGAAAACCGCGTTCAAGGGAGAAATCATTTATAATGGTGAAAAATATATCATCGAACCCAAAAATTGCTACGGTTATTCCGACAAAAACTGGGGTAAAGATTTCACATCGCCCTGGGTGTGGATTTCCTCCAACAATTTAACCAGTGAAATCACCGGCAAAAAACTTGAAAATTCCGTATTTGATATCGGCGGCGGTTGTCCGAAAGTCGGTCCCATTGCCTTAAAACGGAAGCTCCTCTCGGCGTTTTATTATGAAGGAAAAGAGTTTGAATTCAACTTCTCCAAATTCTGGACGGGCTGCCGCACGACATTTGATTGCTACGAAACCGAAGACCAAATCGTCTGGCACGTGGATCAAAGCACTTGGTTTGACCGGATGGTGACGGATTTGACCTGCGACAAAAAGGATATGCTGTTTATCAATTATGAAGCGCCCAACGGTAAAAAGCTCCATAACCGTCTGTGGAACGGCGGCAACGGCCGCGGCACCGTGGAACTCTATCGCTTTGGCCAATTGGTCGACCGCATCCATGTGGAAAATGCCGGATGCGAATACGGCGAATACGACGAAGTATAAAATACGCAATACAATCAAAAAAGCCGGGAATCCGGCTTTTTTGATTTTCCTCATTGACAGAATCTAAAGGCATGATATAATAAAGCTTAATCAAACGGCAGTTCATTGGTACCTTCCTGCCGGAGATCAAAACCGGGACCGTTTTTTGTATGCTTTCGCGCAGTCAAACCATCCAGAGGTTTTGCGCGCGCTTACAAATAGTGTTTACTGCATAAATAAAACGGTTGCCGATGACGTCAACCGTTTTTCTTTTTATCCGAACTATCAAAGATAAAAAGAAAGACATGGTAAATCCAAAAGGTAGCACTCACATAATAGTTATAGCAGATAATTAAAAGCAAGGAGGATTAACCAAGATGACGTTATCCCATTTAGGCAGTCAGGAGACGACGTATTCCGATCAGTACGATCCGTCGCTGCTTGAGACCTTTGAAAACGCGCACCAAGGAAACGATTATTATGTCAAATTTAATTGTCCCGAATTTACAGCCCTATGTCCTATTACGGGACAGCCGGATTTTGCCACGATCATCATCAGCTATGTGCCCGATGTCAAAATGGTGGAAAGCAAGAGTTTGAAGCTGTATTTGTTTTCCTTCCGCAATCACGGCAGCTTTCATGAGGACTGCGTGAACGTGATTATGAAGGATTTGATCACCCTGATGGATCCCAAATACATCGAGGTGACGGGAAAATTTTTGCCCCGGGGAGGATTGTCCATCGATCCCTATTGCAACTATGGAAAACCCGGCACACGTTGGGAGTCGGTGGCCTGGGACAGAATGACCCATCACGACATGTATCCGGAAAACGTGGACAACAGATAAATCATCAATACGTTCGATGAACGGAGTTTTGTCACTATGATTGACAGATGAAGCGAGATCCAACAGTGGTGAAAAAAAGGAGACATCATGAAAGCATTGGTTTTACTGAGCGGCGGCATTGACTCGACGACGGCCTTGGCTTTGGCGGTCCGGCAATACGGGCGAGACGATACGGCGGCCCTTGCCGTCCGCTATGGTCAGCGGCATGACAAAGAGCTGAACGCGGCCGGGGCTGTCGCCGCCCATTACGGCGTGCCCCTTAAAATCATCGATTTGTCGGTGATTTTTTCGAACAGCGATTCATCCCTCCTCAAAGGCTCGGACGCCGCGTTGCCGCAAGGCTCCTATGCCGAGCAAATCAGCGAAGCCGATGCGTCAACCGTCAGCACCTATGTGCCTTATCGCAACGGGCTGTTTTTGTCGGCGGCGGCCAGCATCGCTTTGGGGCTCGGCTGTGAAAGTCTGTGGTATGGCGCGCATGCCGACGATCAGGCGGGGGCGGCCTATCCCGATTGCTCACCGGCTTTTCATCGGGCGATTTCCGAGTCGATCGATGAGGGCAGCGGTCACGCGCTGAAGGTTGAAGCTCCGTTTATCGACAAAACCAAAGGGGAAATCGTGAAAATCGGCCTTGAGATCGGCGTGCCCTATGAGCTGACCTGGTCATGCTATGCCGGCGAAGATAAACCTTGCGGTCAATGCGCGACGTGCATCGACCGGGCAAGGGCTTTTGCCGAAAACGGTGTTGCCGATCCGGCGCTGACCCGTGATTAACAATAAATGATGCCAAAGACAACCCAATCAATCAACGTATGAGCCATAAATTACATTTATAAAAAGAAAGAGAGAAGACCATGAATGTCAACCGGGCGAGAATCGCCTACATTGCCAAAGCTGGTGTCATCGCGGCCCTTTACGCGGCACTTTGTATTGTGCTGCAGTCCATTTCCTTCGGCCCCATTCAGGTGCGGGTGGCCAACGCCCTGATGATTATGCCGTTTTATACCTCGGCGGCCATCCCTGGATTATTCATCGGGTGTATCATTGCCAACACCGTGGGCGGCGGCATTTTGATTGATGTGGTGGCTGGAAGCCTTGTGACCTTGGGCGGCGCCATCGGCGCGAGAGCCCTTCGCAAGACGCCGTGGCTGATGCCCCTTCCGACGGTGGTGCTCAACATTATTGTGGTGCCGTTGATCCTCAAATACGGTTACGGCGTACCGCTGCCGCTCTATTTGTCGATGATTTATATTGCCATTGGGGCGATCATTGCCTGCTATGGTCTCGGGATGCCGCTTTTTTACGCGTTAAAACCGGCAACACCCTATCTTGCCGACGACATTGAATTGCCCTGGGAAAGTCAAAAGAACAGATAAATCATCAGCGCGACGTTTTTTGCTTTGTCAATCGTCAGATTGATTAATTTAAATTATAATGGGAGGACGCAAATGCTCATTATTAAAGTCGTCAAGTTCGTTGTGAAAAGAGGCCGCAAACTATTAAAATCGCGGCGCGTTCGGGCGATCGCGTTGTATTTGATTAAAAAAAAGCTCGATCAGATAGACAAAGTAGAAGAATAACAAGATCTGATTTTGATACGGTCTCTTCCGAATGAAAGATGAGACCGAAAACTCACCGAAACATCAATCTGTTAGCCATGTGAATAAAAATATGAAATGTTCAGCACAATAGAATACAAACCTCAACAAACGAACCCGAGGACCAGCCTCATGATCGGCCAGTCTTCGGGTTTTTTTATTTTTTGACATGGATGCATAAGCCAAGCCCTTTGATCGTATGACACCTAGGAGTTGTTATTTGAAAATTCTAAATCCACAGTATTTCCGAAAATGAAGAGGTTCTATCTCGATCGTGTTTTTCATTCGCGGAAGGAAAGGGGGGTGTGAACAATCCGGGAAGAGACGGTCACATTAGTAAGATAAAGTAGGTTGAGAATAAAATCATGGCTTTTGACTCCGTGCGAAGATCGATTTTGTTTATTTTTTGACGAGAAAAAGCCGAAGTTTTCTTAAGAAATAAAAAATTTTTTTTAAGGAAAAAATGCGCCTTGGAAAATATGTTGACATACAATTCAAAAAAACGGCAAAGCAACCGTGTGACCGGTTGTGACCTTCCCGATATTAAAGGGTTTGAAAAGACTTAAAACTTACTTAAAAAATCTGAATTTATCCGGTTTCACTCAAAGTAGTTGTAACTAGTTTGAATGGTTAACACCGTTTAATGTAACGTCTTGTGAAGGGCTTAAAACTCTTTTAAAATGCTTATAACCTCAAGCGTTTAACGGCGCTATATATTGGATAAATAAGGAAAGAAAAGCGAAATAACCGGACGGAGAGAATTCTCGACAAGTTGATAAAAAAAGCCGCCTTTGACGGCTTTTTTGTGCATTTATCGTTCGGGTTTCGGCGCGTTTTGCGCTCCGGGACAAGACTGCCCGCCGCGGAATGACAGAGGCGGACTGAGAATTTTGAGAAGTGAGGCCGCTTATGGATGCTTATCACAACAATTTCATTATCGATATGGCGCTATGGCGTGTTATCGCATTGATTTGCGCTTTCCGGGCGGTTTTTCTCGATTGGGCATTGCGATGCCCCACGCGGGCTTTCGTGCCGGAAAACGGCGCTCTCGCGGCCAATTCGGTCATGCCCGAACAGATTGCGGGCCGGGAAATCCTGTCCCGACTGCGATGTCAATTTTGGGAATATTTCAATACGCCGCTTTTCTTTGATCAAGTCGAGCGAAGGCGGCTCCGACACCGAACAAGGCCACCCATCGGCCATCAATATAGATTTGGAAAGCAAATGGAAAATGTTGGAAATGTGTGTGAGGATGAAACCTCGGCAAACCCAAGGAAATGTGAAAATTTTATCTATCGTTTGAAAAGTAAGGAAACGAATTTGAAAGGAGCCCACCATGAGAACCATTGAGAACAGCAACAGAACGAACGATAACAGTACACGAAGGAAACGAATTTTTATATCGTTTGTTTTGGTTGTGCTGTTGGCGATGATCGGCACGGCGACGGCGGTGTTCGCGCAGACAACCACAGAAAGCACGACATCTAACCCGAGCACCGTTGTGCGCACCGGTAACGATGGTAAAGTGGCAGATGACGCTTATAACGCAAGCACCATTTTGCAAAAGGGTTATAAAAAGACGGCGGACTATGCCCGTGTGTCCAACAAGACCGACGCCACGCAGAAAAACTATCAGGCGAGCGAGGGTGCCACGGACAGCCGTTATCTGTATAAGTGGACAGAGTGGAGCGATAAAAAGCAGACCACCAATGCGGACGGCACTGTGACACAGACCACCGGCGCCCAACCGACGGCCAATATTCATGTGACATCCAAAATCGCGCTGGATTCGGATGATTCGGAGGACAGTGACAGCGAGGATGGAGAAGACGACGGCTCCGGCTCTTCGTCCGGCGGATCCGGTAGCTCCGGCACAAGTGCCGGCAGCAGCAGCGCCGCGGCTTCCACCCAGAGCACCGAAACCACGGCTGTGTATTGCTTTACGATTTGTACGGCGCATGGATTTACGATAGATATTTGCAAAAGCAATCTCTATACGCTTAAGCAAAACTATGACCATGTGGACATTGTCGCTATAAATACAGTCTATAGTGATGGAATTAAAATCACAAACGATATTCCGGGAACTAAATCTGAGTTTGTAGATGCTGCTAAAAAGAAGGCAAACGGTGATTCGACAGATTATGACAGAGTCATGGAGAAATACATTACTCCACTATTTTCAAACGGAGCGATTGTGTTGGGCAGCGGTCCTCATCATGGTGCAGGTGTATATACAGGGTTGTATCGTTATTTGACAAACACTAATTTAGATGGAAAAGGTTCAGACGTAGCTAATGCTCCATTAAAAGATAATTTACCCAGTTCTATTTTTGTATCATTTGATAATTTGAACAAAGCAACTACAGGCGGTTTTTCGATTATTGATGATAAACATGATATTTGGGATACACTGAAAAGTTATCAGGAACGTGGTAGATATTTTTGTATGACTTCAACCTATGATAAAGCCAGTGGTGGTATAAGCACGACTAATGGTGAAGGGGTTGTGACAGTTTATAATAGTGGTAATCAAACCACTAATATTCAACGCTATACATCATATAGCTTGATTGATCCGTCAGCGTGGCCGGGCTATGACAATGCTAAAGATGCAAAATTAGCAAATGGGACAACAATTTCTGGAAATTTAGCAAAAACAGTCGGAGATTATAGCTATGCTTCTGACTTCTCTACGGCCGAAGTGCCTTTGGCAACGGATATGACGCTCACGGACACCGTTTCCAAAAATTTTGAAATCGATACATCCAAACCCATCAGCTTTTCATCGGATTCGGAAATCGTGTTGCGAAATACTGCTGGAACTCAAACGGGTACACAGCCAAAAATCGATACAACCGGCTCAGGGACGAGCACAAAATATCGGTATTATTATGCCATCACCTATGAAAATGACAAGGCGGTGGATGTAAGCGGCGCCAAAACCATTCAAGTGACCACCACGCCCCAGGATGACGGCAGCACCAAGGTGTCCGCGCTTGTGCCATCCTATGACGGCACCGACGCGGTGACCATGACCATCCCCGTGAAGCTGAAAACCGGCTACACCCCCGAAACGGAAACCGTTAAAGAGGATGAATTTGGCGATCATCCCTCCACAGCGACCTCAATGACGCGCATTAAACGCGATGATGACGGCAATGTGGTCTACACCAATGTCGCCAACAGCAATTATCTGGCCGGTGAAGAAACCTGGCAGAACACCAATACGGGAGAAGCCACCGTGGAGGTGGGCTCCGACAGCCTCGCGGTCAATTCGCCCAAGCTCTATAAACCGGCATCGGGTGAAAAGCGCGACGCGGGGGATCTCTATATCACCAATAAAATCATCGACCGCACCGACGGGCAATATGCTGCCATCACCGGCAATCAAACCTACGATGATGACCAGACCAAGGCCGGGATTAACCCGACCAAATTCTACTATACGCTGGAGCTGGAAGATAACTCGATTTCCGGGGAAAAATCGGCCATCCTCAGAACATACACCGGAGAAGACGACAATAAAACAGAATCAAATGAGGAAACCATCAATGTGCAGTTTCTGCAGGGGGTTGCCAATTTTGAATTGGCGCATAACCAAAGCCTTCAGATTCAAAACCTGCCGGGCATGCAGTACACCATCACCGAACATAATAATTACACCCATAAAAGCGGTGATAATAAATACTATGCCTTCGCGATGACATCCAAGCGCTCCACCTCTACCATTCCGCAATCGGATAAAAATTCGACCACCAACGAATACGTCTGCGCCAATTTTGAAAACGAATTTGTGCAGACGGTCAGCTATGACCAAGTAACCGGCCGCAAAAAACTCATCACGACCAACGATAGCCAAAACTTTGACTTCAATTTCAAGCTCGAGGCGGATGAGAGTGACGCCGCAACGGTGAGCGCCGTGAAAAATGGTAATGTCATCCTGCCTGATAACGTCACGGTTTCCAATGTAAACAAATCGGTGACCTACTCCGCGCAGGAAAATGGTGAGTCCGGACGGAAGTTTACATTCGGCGATGTCGTCTTTAAAAAGGCCGGCACCTATAAGTTAAAAATCACCGAAATTGAAAATCCGCTGGAATCCGACCTCTATTTTGACCATCACTCCGCCAAAGTGACCATTCCGATTACCCAAGTGAATGAAAACGACATCTCCAAAGGGCTTCAAGTCGGAACAGTGACCTACGATAACAAATCGAACACGACCAACACGGATAATAGTAACACCTTGTTGAATGACTATGCCAAAACTACTTTTGGCGCGTTTTCGAACCGTTATCTGGGTTCCGTGACCATTACCAGTACCACGGACGGCAACAGCCCCATCGGCGCCAACAATGTGTATTACTATCAAATGACCATCTACAATTCCGATGGAAACGCTGTCGATACTTCCCTCAACCAGCAAATCGGGAATGTCTATTTCAAAAATGGTGTCGGGACGTTCTCCCTGAAGCGCGGTCAGTCCACCATTGTCCGTGGGACACCGCAACTCACATTGGGCGGTCGCAAATTTACCATTAAATGTATCGGTAGCGCGTCGGCGCACCAAATTCCGACATCGGGTCATACCTCACTGCCTAACAACGGTATCAAAGTGTCCACTTTCAAGGGTGGTTACACCAATGTCGGTAGTGCTTTTGACGCAATGAGTAGCGACACATATGTGAAAAACATAGACGCGGAAAACGCTCAGCCTGAGGTTTACGCGCAGTTTTCCAGCAACAAACCGACAACCATCGATGTCACCCATACCCGTAATATCTATGACGATATGGTCATTGAAAACAAGGTGGAAACCAAACAAACCAACGACCCTGCGCTCACAAGCAAGAGTTTTGCCTATACGCTGCGCGTGAAGAACAACAACCAAAACGACATCAGCGGCATTGCGGTGGTGGATTCTGCCCCGTCGGACAGCAAGCCGTATATTCTCTCTTCTTCCGCCACCAATATGAACAGCTGGGAAGAAGTGACCGATCAATCCGACGGCAAAGTGTATTATCGCTTTAACTTGGTGGGCAACGGCAGCGGTTTTACCATCAAGAATCTGCCGAATAACAGTAGTTACACCATCACGCAAAACGACTATACGGAAGATGGGTTCACCACCATCAGAAGACTCTACACCAAGTCGGGCAACAACAATTACGGTAATGCCAAATCCACCGATGAAGGCCTCACCTTTAACGGCACCATTTCCCAGAACGGCACCGGTGATTACACCGTTAAAGAAGAGTTTACCAACAGTTCCGCCGAAGGCGCGATCAAACTGGAAAACAAGGTTTTGGGCGCCAAGGACGAAACCGATCAAGAAGCCTATATCGCCGAGTATACCCTCAAGGCCCTCACCAACAAGACCAACAACGTGCTCTTTGACGGCGTGGAAGCCGACGAATCATACAACACCACAGACTATACGGATACCTCCGGCAAAACGTGGAAACAAAAGGCCTTTACCAACAATGAAGTCACCTTTAAGGTGAAAGGCAATAAGTTAAACGGCAAAACCGATGGTCGCGTGGTCATCAGCGGCCTGAAAGCCGGAAAATACACCTTAAGCTTAAAAGACGGCACCGGTGCTGAAACCAACAGCACCTATGTGGTGACCGATCCTGAAAGCAAATCGACTGATCTCACCATTTCCGGTAACAAAAACACCGAAGTCTCGATGACGAGCACTTATAAGCCCGCTAAGCCGGAGGTTTCGGCGGTTTCCGCCACCACGGCAACCTCCGCCAACGGGTATATCACCGTGACCAGCACGCCTTTCCGCGAAACGGCGACCAAATATTCCGACGCGAGCGCCGTGCACTATCAGTACAACCAGATTTCATCGGACACGGAATACGATTCCGCCAACGATGAAAATTATAAAAAAGCCATTGACGACGCCAAGTGGAAAGACATTAAATCCACCACGTCGGGCAGCTATTGGAAACGCACCACCGTGTGGAATAAAGCCACGGGTCTCAATCCCGGGATTTATGCCGTGCGCGTTTCCGCCAATACCAATGACAACAACAGCGTCTATAACAACCTGGCCTCCGACCCCGTGATTTGCGTGGTGCAAAAGGGCTGTGTCGTGGAAGTCAAAGAAGTCAACGACAATCAGGACACCTTTGAAACCAAGAGCTACGGCTATGCCAAGGCGCCGACGGCGAAGACCATCACGCTCATCAATACCGGACGTGTCACCGGGGAAATTGACGGCGTGAGCGTGGAAACCGTCGATCGCTATCCGCTGGGTACCGATTCGGCCACAGCCGCCAAATCGACCCCCGATAAATCCAGCGCCAACTGGTTTAAAGTGACCACAAACGGCTCAGGTACCACCCTCTATCCGCAAACCTACAAAAACTACGGTAACTACTACACGACCGAGCTCACTAACTGGACCATCGAGCCCAATACCGATCTGACTGTGGGGACATACTATGTCACATTGCTTGTCGATTACAGCGTTGGCTATACCACCGACCAAGCACGCGTCCGCCGTTGCTATCGCTTTGATGTCACAAAGGGTGATCGCGCCGGATTTGATGTCCAGGCCATGGAAAAAGTGTAT
This sequence comes from Eubacteriaceae bacterium, assembly GCA_017405085.1. GTDB lineage: Bacteria > Bacillota > Clostridia > Eubacteriales > Eubacteriaceae > RUG12931. The sequence continues at coordinate 79,855 of JAFRBB010000052.1, read as the reverse complement.
GACGGCACCAAAGCCGAACCGACGGTGATCGCTTCGCCCGAAATGACGGCCGACGAAACCGTGAGCTTTGAATGGTCCAAGGCCGACGGTTCCACCTATGAAGAAGCCATCGATGCCGGCGTTTACACCGTCAAGGCAACATTGAAGGGAACAAATTATAACGACAGTGAAGCCGAAGCTACCGTCACCATCAAACCGCTCAATATCACGAACAGTGTGGACGATATCGGCTCGCAGCAAGCCACCGGAAGCGCGATCAAACCGGCAGTGAACGTGACAGTCAGCGGCAAGACCTATCACCTGACCGAGGGTAAAGATTATGTCGCGGAATATATTAACAACACCAACGAGGGCACCGCGACCATGAAGATCACCGGGAAAGGTAATTTCACCGGCTATGTGGAAAAAACCTTTGTCATCGTTAAGGGCAAATGGGATGCCATCGCCACCAAACCAACCCTGACCACCGCCTCCACGACGAGCATCACGCTCACCGAAGAGTTGGGCTATGAATATGGGATGATGGTGAACGGTGAATGGCAGTGGCAGACCAATCCGGTCTTCAGCGGTTTGACACCGGCAACAGAATACACCTTCGCGTTGCGGAAAGCGGGCGACAACGAGCACGCCCCTTCGGATGCCGGCCCCACAGACAAATTCTCCACCCTGGAAGAGACCAAAAAAGCCGAGGAGGGCACCGGTGGAGATGACGACAATGAAGAAGAAAAAGACAAAACCAAGGCTTATATTACCTTCGATTACGATTTGGAAGAAATTGACGAAATTGCCGATGGCGTTGCTGTCTATAACGGCAATACCAGATGCTATCATGGCACGAAAGTCATTCCCGGGCAGCCCTTGGAACTGCGTATCTCCGGCGGTGACCCGATTGAAATCATCGTGCCCGAACGCCCCACGGCACCGGGACAGCCCGTGAGAGTGGTCTCTTATGATGAAAACGGTGAAGAAGTCATTACCGAAAAACCGGCAAAGGACAATCTAACTTTTGATGAAGCCACCGCGACCATTACCGGCGTGACCGCCGAAATGGAATATCGCTTGGCGGCCGATCCGGACGCGGCATGGACGCGCATCACCAAAGGTCAGGAACGCGACGGCTTAACCGGCCTTTCGGCGGATACCTATGCTTTCCGCTATCACTACACGGACAGCAGCTTTGCCAGTGAAGAAACGTCAATTGCCGTCACCAGAAGCGGCGAAGCTACTTTGAGCGTGAATGCTGTCAGTTACCCGAATCAACAAGAAGGCTATGCCTATACGGACGCGTTACAACAGACGTTAAACATCAAAAACGACAGCGACACCGATGCCTATATCAACTCGGTGACCATTGATGATCCTGATCATTTTGAAGTGGATACGGGCACCATGGAACCATGGGTGCGCAAAAAGCAAAACAACGGTTCAGTCAAGATTTTGGCTAAACCCGATTTACCCATGGGCGCCTACCGCACCAAAGTTGTCGTGGCTTATACCAGCGGTACCGCTGGCACACCCAAGTATGTCAGCGCGGATGTGACTTTAATAGTCACCACCAACAAGACCAACGCGGCAACCGTGGATGATATCGCTGATCAAACTTATGACGACGCGCAAATCCGTCCCGATCCTGTTGTGAAAATCAATGGTGTTGTCGCGACGAAAGGCGAAGCCTATACCGTCACCTATGGAGAAAACACCAAGGTTGGTGATGATTCCGGTTCATTGACAGTGACCTTTAATGAGCTGTTGAACCTGCAACCCATCTCCATGACCTTTAATATCGTTCCCAAAAAACTCACTGAAGACAATGTGAGCGGCGTAGATGCCAGCTATGTCTATACCGGTTCGCGCATCGAACCGCCGGTAACGGTCAAGGTCAAAAACAACAATAACAGCCAAGAAGATACTTTGGTTCAAGACGGCGATTACACCGTGGAATATATCAATTACACGCCGGATACACATATCGGCATGTTCGGACTTGTTACTGTCAAAGGGAAAGGCAATTATACCGGCACAGTACAGAAACGCTTTACCATCACGCAAAGCGCGGAAGAATTGGCGAGAACACCTTCCCAAAAACCAACCCTCAAAGAAGCGAAATCCGACCAGATTACCTTAAACACCGTCACCGATCCGGAAGAAACCATTCTTTACGGCATCATGGACGACAACGGCCAATTTGGCACGCCTCAGAGCTCACCGGTCTTTACGGGTTTGGAAGAAGACAAAGAATATACCTTCGCGCTGTTCGCGGCGGCCGATGACAAATATCCGATTTCGCCTGCGGGGCCAACGGCTAAGTTCACCACGCTGAGCAAACAGGACGAAACCGATGACGGCACCGAACAGGATGACAGCCCCGGCGCCGTGACTTATAATTACAAAACCGAGAAAGTCGAAAGCATCACCAATGGGTACACCCTTTATATCACTGACGGATCCAATGCCCTCAAAGCAGGTGATACTGTTATCCCCGGTCAGCAGCTTTATCTGACCAGAGATAACAACACACCGACCATCATTAAAGTGGACAGCCGTCCCGCCGCGCCGACGTCGGTCAAGTATAAAAACGGCAAAATCATCGGCTTGAGCACCACAATGGAAATCAGTGAAGACAGCGGCGCCAATTGGACCACTGTGACCGATACTATGGCAAAAGACGGTTTGACCACCGACGATGCCAAGGGCGATTATATGGTGCGCTATGCCGCCACCGATACGGCCTTCCGCAGCGACGCGGTCACCATTGTGGTCGATCCGGAAAATTCCGCTGTCATTAAAGCTTTCGCGCCGACGTTTGATTCGGTCATGCCGAATTACGCTCAACCCGCAGCCAAAGCCATCACCCTCCAAAACTTGGGTCAGGTGGATGCGGTGATCACCGATATCGCTTTCGCTGACGCGGCAAAGAGCAATTTCATTATCGGACGAAGCTCTGATGTCAATGTGATTGCCGGCGGCACCAACGAAAAATTCACCATTCAACCCAAGCCTTACTTAAGCGCGGCCACCTATACCGATACCTTTACGGTGACCTATCAATATCAGAAAAACGGCGAGACCGTGACGAGAACCACCACGGGTGAAGTGCGCTTTGCCGTCTTGCCTACGGAAATCAATACAATGGTCAGCGTCGGCGAAGTGGCCAACCAGACCTATACCGGCACCACCATCAAACCCATTCCGACGGTCAAACAGGGCGATACCAAGCTCACTCGCGGTAAGGATTATACCTTAAGCTACGGTGAAAATATCAACGTGGCCACCGGTGGGACCGTTACTGTCAACTTCATTGGAACCTACGCTGGTAATTCACCGGTCACCCAGAACTTTAATATCCTGCCCAAGCCGCTGTCCGACAGTAGCATTGACGTGGGGAATATCGCTGTTCAAAAACACACCGGCAGCGAAGTGCGTCCGTCTGTGACTGTCACCGATACGGCCAGACAAATGGTTCTGGAGATTTACACAGACTACACATCCGAATATAAAAATAATACGGACATCAGCACAGACGCGTCTCCCGCGTCGGTCACGCTCACCGGGGATGGCAACTACACCGGCAGCGTCACCAAAACCTTTATGATTAAGGACGAAAAAGACATTCAGACTCAAGACGCCCCCACCGACGCGCCGTCCATGCTGTCTCGTACTACCACAAGCATCACCCTCAACAATGAAGGCAATAATGTGGAATATGGGCGTTGGAACTATGACCATGCGAATTATGTCTGGCAGAGTTCGCCGGTCTTTACCGGCCTGGAAGCGGATACCGAATATCGATTCGCATTGCGCTACGCGGGCGACGACAACACCGCGGCCTCCGACGCCGGTCCCGAAGAAACCTTTAGTACCGAAGCAGTCGTCGAAGATAAGCCCGATGACAAGCCGGAAGTGGCGGGCATCATCACCTACGATTATGCCAACGAAACGGTGAAAGCCGTCTCCAACAACTATTTTGTCTACCGGAAAACCGGAGACCAATACGACCAGCTTACCCTGAATGCCACCCGAGTGAATCCGGGTGAAACCCTCTATATCGGCACCATCACCGAAGGAGAAGAAGCAAACCTGACCGCCGTGACCGTGCCGAGCCGTCCCACCGCGCCGCAAATTGCCGCGCTCACAGCGGGCGACACCTTCACCGGCCTGACCACTGCCATGTCTTATCAGAAAGATAACGGCGAATGGACAAAAGTCACCGACGAATTTATCGCCGAACCGGCCGAAGCAGGCACCTATCTGTTCAGTGTGGATGCTACCAATGCCGCCTTCAAGAGTGACAACACTGAAGTGAAAGTCGTGACTGAGGCTCAAGCGGCTCAGACGGCTGTATTAAGTGTGTCCGATGTCGATTTCGGCAAAGTGGACAGCAATAGGACGGATCAAAAGGCGATCACCATCACCAATAATGGTGGCGCAGCGGCGACCATCACGGATGTGAGCGTCTCCAACGCGGAAGAATCCACCAAACAGTTCACGGTGGTTGCCCCCGAAGGCAATCAGACCGTCGCGGCCAAGAGCGGCGACACCGCAGGTCAAAACAATAGTTATAAAATTGCCCTCGGCAATCTCACTGCCGGTCAGAGCTACAGCGGTATCATTACCGTGAAATATCAGACAAAAGACGTTGAAAATGACGAAGAGCAAACCTGCACAGCCAACGTGAAAGTGAGTGTCAATCCGCCGGCGAACGCTGTAAATACCGTCACGGTTGAAGACATTAATGCCGTGGATTATACCGGCAGCGCCATCACCCCGACCCCCAACGTCACATGTGGCGGTGTAACCCTGGTGAAAGACGGCGACTACACCTTGAGCTATGGCGACAATGTCAACGCCGGCGTCGATGCTGGTTCCGTGACTGTAACCTTCAAGGGTAGCTTCGCGGGTCAGGAAGCCATCACCAAAAAATTTACCATCAACAAACTCGCCATTACGCAAAGCGACATTGACCCCATTGGCGTGCAGACCTATACCGGCGAGCCCGTGGCACCCGCGCTCAATGTGAAAGTGGGCAATGTCAGACCGCTTCAAGGTGTGGACTATAATGTCACCTACGGCAACAACACCGAGGAAACGACAGACAACAGCAAAGCCACCGCGACGGTGACGGCAAACGACACAGGTCTCTCCGGAAACTTCTACACCAATCCGTCTGAAGGCGTCGTGTTGCAATACGACATCAAAAATAATAAAGCATTGCAGAAAGACGCGCCCACACAGGCGCCCACCATCTCCAATGCCGATAGTCAAATCACGAAGAACAGCATCACGCTGGACACCGTGAGCACCGGCGATGCTGTCGAATATGGGATTAAGCAGGGCGGCGAATGGCAATGGCAATCCGGCACCACCTTTGACAATCTCTCGGCGGATTCGGATTACAGTTTCGCGCTGAGAGCAAAAGCCGACGCTTACGCACAGGCCTCCGAAGCCGGCCCCGAAGCCATCTTCAGAACGGCAAAAGGCGATTCGGCGGACGACATCACCGAACCGTCCTCCGCGTCCATCGTGTATAACTACGCGAACGAAAGCATCGCGAGCGTTTCCAACGGTTATACGGCCTACAATGGCGATACCAAAGTTAATGTAGGTGGCAACAACACCATCACACCGGGTCAAAAATTGATCTTGAAGAAAGCAGGTCAAAGCGATATCGCCGTCACCGTTCCGTCCAGACCGAAGGCGCCGGCGGGCTTAAGCTTTGACGATGCCACCGCCACCATCAACGGTGTGACGGTCAAGATGGAATATGCCGAAGACGGCACGACCACCTGGAAAGCCGTGACCGGCACGAGCGTCGCTCTTAAACAGGTGGATCTCGGCAAAAACTACAGCGTGCGTTACAGCGCCACCGACACGGCCTTCGCGTCCGAATATACCACGGTCTCCGCGGTGAAATCAAGTGAAGCGGCAGTGGTGAGCGTCAGCGCGCCCACCTTCGATGACACCTACAAGAGCGAACTCGCTGACGTCACGGCCAAAGGCATCACGCTGAAAAACAGCGGTGGTGTTAAAGCTGAAATCAAAAATGTTGAAGTGGTTGGCAACCAAGATTTCGTCATTGAACGCGCTCCGGCGGAATCCTCCGACGAAGAAGGACAGGAAAGCACTGAAACGACAAATCTTGTCATTGAAGCCGGCAAGACCGACAAGACAGGCTATACCGTTAAACCTGCGGGAAGTCTCGACGCCGGTGTCCATACCGCCACCATCAAAGTCACCTATACCTACGAAGGTGGCAATGACATGACCTTCAGCGCACCTGTGACCATCAATGTGCTGAAGGATGTAGACACGGAAAATCCGGATAATAATCCGATTATCGTCGGCAAAGTGGCCAATTACACCTATGCCGGCATTCAGATTAAACCGATTCCCAAGGTGACCAAGGGAGAAACGGCACTCAAAGAAAATAAAGACTTTGTCTTGTCCTACGGCGAAAACAAAAATGCCGGCGAGGGCTTGGTTAAGGTCGCCTTCATAGGGGAATACCAAGCTACACCGTCGATGACCGTCAGCTTTACCATCGAGCCGAAAGCTTTGACTTCCGGTGATATCAGCATGGAAAATATCGGTTCGCAAACAGAAACGGGTAAAGCCATCGAACCGGCTGTCGTGGTCAAAGACGGTAGCACGAAGTTGACGGCAGATACGGATTATACTGTCTCTTATGAAAACAATATCGCTGTTAGCACCGATGAAAGCAAAGCGAAAGCTGTTGTTTCAGGTAAAGGCAACTACACCGGCAGCATTACTCGCGAATTTAATATTATTCGCAGCTTGAGCAAAGGCGCGATTCCGACGATTGCGCCGGAAGCCCAAACCGTCACGACTAGCGCCATAACGCTCAAAACCGTTGATGGCGTGGAATACGGCATCCAAGACGAAAACGGCAAATGGCAGTGGCAAGCGTCACCGTTATTCGATAATCTCTCGGCGGCTATCACCTACACATTCGCCCTGAGAACACCGAAGACCGACATACTTGACGCTTCCGATCCGGGGCCGACAGCCAATATCGCCACCAAAGCTAATGATGACGATCAACCCGTCGCGCCTCAAACCGCGACGGTGACTTACGATTACGAAACAGAAAAAGTCGCGACAATAACCAACGGTTATACCTTAACCGACGGTTCGAATAATTATGGACAGGGCGCAACAATTACACCGGGACAAACCCTGTATCTCACCAAGGGCGATATTACGCTTGAAACCAAGGTGCCCGATCGTCCCGACGGCACGGATGCGCTCAAAGACGTGACCTTCAATGCTGAAACCAAACAGCTCACCGGCGTGACGAGCAATATGCAATACCGCAAAGTCGGCGATGCCGATTGGACAGCCGGCGACGGACAGGCCATTTCTGTTGACACAAGCGCGGTTTACGAAGTGCGCGTGAAAGGCTCCGATGCCGATAAAGTCTTCGCTTCGACGAGCAAGACCGTGAGTGCCGTGATTAACAGCGAAGAGGAAGATCAAAAATCGCCGTTCTTAACCATTACGGCGCCGAGCTTCGGCGAACTCGAAGACGGCTATACGGCCGCGCAAAACGCCAAGACCGTCACCGTGAAAAATGAAGGCAATGCCGACGCCGTCATTTCGACACTCACGGTCAATCCCGAGAATAACTTTGTCATCTTAAGCGGTGCTCCCACTGGGGCGATCACGCTCGCGGCGGGCGAAAGCGCGACACTCACCGTTGCACCCGCGGAAGATCAAGATGCGGGCAGCTACAGCGCAACCTTTACCATCGCGTATGGCAAGGCCGCACCGGAAGGTGAACAGCAGACGAGTGATTTGAACGCGACGGCCACTTTAAGCTATAGCGTGAAAAAAGCGGCGACGGATGTCACCAAACTGACCTACACCGCCGAACCCATCGCGGATCAAACCTATAATGGCACACGCTTTATGCCGACCGGCAATGCTGTGGTCATTAAAGCCAACGGCACCGCGCTCACGGCGGGTCAGGATTACGCGTTAAGCTATGGCGCCAATATCAATGCCGGCACCGGCAAGGTGTATGTCACCTTTATGGATGTTCATGCCGATGCCGCCCCGATGACTTTGGATTTCACCATCAAACCCAAGAGCATCTCCTCGGCGACCATCTCCAACATTCCGGTTCAAAAATATACGGGCTCCGAAATTAAACCCGCTGTCACGGTGAAAGATGGCGACACCACTTTGGTGGAAGGCACGGATTATACCGTCAGCTACGCGAACAATACAAACGTGACAGATACGGCGTCCGTGACCGTCACCGGTAAGGGCAACTATGCGGATGTCAAAACCCAGCAGTTTAAAATTGTCAATACCGCTGCCGAAAAACCGGGCAAACCCACCGTATCGAACGAAAGCACGCAAATCACCGAAAACAGCATTACCTTGGATACGGTTGACGGATGTGAATATGCCAGAGCGGACGCTTCGGGCAATGTGATTGGCAACTGGCAAGACAGCCCGACCTTCACCGGCCTCAATTCCGGCACGGCTTATACCTTCGTTCAACGCAAAAAAGCAACCGACAGTATGCCGGCATCCGATGCCAGCGATACGGCGGCCTTTACCACCCATACAGCCGCAGGTGAAGCCATTACGGCCACATTCACCTACGATTATGTGAATGAACAAATCGGCACCCTCAATACCCAGGCGGGTTACAGCCTGTCCGACGGTGCCTCCACCCTCGGTGTGGGTCATTCCGTTGTGCCGGGACAGCAACTGAATGTGCTGAAAAACGGCGCTTATCAATACAATGTGACGGTGCCTCTGCGTCCCGCGGCGCCGACAGGCATCACATTTGACGCTTCCGAAGGCGCACACGGCAAAATCAAATTCACGACTGCCGGTGTCACAACGGACAACTATAAGCCTATTCAGTACAATGTCAATGGCGGCGATACCTGGGTGACCATCAGTTATTCAGATTTTGCCGCGGGACTGGACGCGCCGGCTTCCGGCAATTATCTCTTCCGCTATGCGGCCGTTGCGGACACATCTTTCGCGTCCGAAACCACACCGCTCACCGTGGTGAGAAACAACGAAGACACGCCGGCGCAACTCTCCATGACGGCACCGACCTTCTCGCCGTATATCCTCACGGATAGTGATCCTCGACCCGGTTTCGCAGGTGTTACCGTTGAAAATATCGGGACGATGACGGCCAATATCAAGTCCGTCTCTTTGGCAGACGGTACCAATTTTGAGCTGACCGGCAGTCTGAATACGCTGGCAGGCAAAGGAAAAGATACAAACAGTATCCGAGTGAAGCCCAAAGAAGACCTCAAGGGCGGCACGTATGAAGATACGATTAAGATCACCTACACCAGCGGCGACGATACCAATATCCGAACCGAATCCAAAAAGGTGACCTTCATTGTCATCAGCAAGCTCATCGAAAACACCTATGTGGTTTCGTCTTGTGAAAACGTGACCTATAGCGGCACGGCCTATACGCCCACTCCGCAGGTCACCTGTAGCGGTAATATCCTCAAAGAGGGTACGGACTTTGTCTACAGCTATACGGATAATGTTAACGTCGGTACGGCAACCGTGACCGTCACCTTTATGGGAGGACACGCCAAGGCCAATCCGATCAATTCGACGTTCTTCATCAACGCGAAATCGCTGCAAAGCAGTGACATTCAAATTGACCCCATTGCCGCGATGCACTACACCGGTGTTGACATCAAGCCCACCATCAAAGTGTTTGACGGCGAACGCGAGCTCACCTTAAACAGCGATTACACCATCAGCTACAGCAACAATAAAGATGTGAGTACCGACAGCACGCCGGCCAAAGTCATCCTCAAAGGGATTAACAACTACAAAGACACCATAGAACAGGCATTTAAGATTCAGCTTACCGACCTTGAAGCCAAACGTCGTCCGACGAATGCACCGGTTCTGAGTGAGGCCACCGAAGACACTATCACACTTCAGCCCTACAGCGAAACCAAAACATTCGACGGTGAAGACAGCTTGGTCATCAGCGGTTCCAATGTGGAATACGGTATCTACAACTACGGTACCGGCGCGTTCGATTGGCAATCCGGTCCTGTGTTCTCGGGTCTCCATTCCGACACGACCTATACATTTGCCGTCAGAACGGCGGGCGACAGCACCAACGAACCGTCGCCGGCCGGTCCCACCGCGGATTTTGCCACGGATAAGACAACGGCCGAAAAAGAAGCGGAAACAACAGTCGCCGGCGCGATTAGCTTTGATTATGAAACCGAAAAAATCGCGGAAATCACCAATGGCTATTCAGTATCCAAAAACAGCAGCACAGAAGAGACCGATCTGTTAAGCCGCGGTGATACTGTCACCCCGGGTCAGATTCTCTATCTGGTTAAGGGCATCAATATTAGCCCAATCACCGTGCCCGCGAGACCTGAAGCGCCGAAGGTGAGCATCAGCGGAAACACCATTTCCGGTGTGGATTCCTCCATGCAGTACAGCACCGACGGCGGCACTACCTGGACGAATGTCACGGAAAACACCATCTCCCTTTCGGCAACGGCCAATGTTTTGGTTCGTTATAAAGGCTCTAACGCGGCGAAAACCTTCGCTTCGGAAGCAGCCTTGGTTCCCTATGCCAAAGATAACGAAGCCCTGCTGACTGTGAGCATTCCCGATTTCGGCGATGTGAATGCGGGCGGCACCACCGTTCAGACCCAAACCATCACCATTAAAAACAACGGCGGCACGCAAGCCACGATTAACAACGTGGCGGTGGATAGCTCAAGCTTCATCGTGAACCCGGCCACCGTGCCCGCCTCCACCACAGTGGGCGCCGGAAGCGAAAACACAAGCTTTACGCTCTCCTCCAATGGCGCATTGCCGGCCGGGTATTATACCGCGAAGGTTACAGTGACCTATAATACCGATAAAACGGCAACGGCAACGGTCAACTTTAACGTAAAGAACCCGGATGTCAAATCCGAAATGGTTATCGAACAACCGGCGGATGCCGTCTATACCGGCGAATCCATTCGACCCGTTCCCAAGATTACCGTTAACGGTCAGGAACTCATCAAAGGTGCCGATTTTGATCTCACCTACGGTGAAAACATCAATGTCGGAACCGGCTTTGTGACGATTAACTTTAAAGACAATTATCGTCAATATACCGGCGCCACCAAAGAATTTAGAATCACGCAAAAACAAATTCTCGCGTCGGATATTCAGGAAATCGGCGCCCAGAGCTATAATAGCGGTAACGCGGTTGAACCCGATTTGACGATTCAATCCGATGGCCGTACGCTGAAAGCGGGAACCGATTATACGGTGACCTATGCGGACAATAAAGAAAAATCTTCGGAAGCCGTAAAAGCCAAAGCGATCGTAACCGGGATCGGCAACTATTACACCGACGGCACCATCACCAAAGAATTCAAGATTGTCGAAGCCGAGCAAGGAAACGCGCCGACCCTCGTGCCCGAATTGGAATCGAAAACATCAACGACTATTACCCTTAAGACGGTGACATCAACGACGGTTGATTATATGTTTGCCAAAGCTAAATCAGATGGAAGCGAGCCTACCGAAGCTGACTTCACGCCGTATCAATCGCCCGAATTTACGGGTCTTACACCCAATACCACCTATTACTTCGCGCTCCGTGGTCGCGCGACGGCCAATACCCCCGCTACGGCGATGGGCGAAGTGCGCTCATTTACAACAAACGAAAATGACAATGATAACTTTGATTACGGCAGCTTGGTCACCTATAATTATCGTTTAGAACAAATCGCGAGCATCGATGATAATTACAAGCTCTATAATGGAAGTCAACAGTTGTATGTAGAAAACACGGTCGTACCGGGTCAAACATTGCAGCTTCAGTCCAAGTCGGGAGATGTTCACGATATCGTTGTTCCGGAACGTCAAAGCTTTGACGGTAGCTCGGTATCTGCGGTTGCGGCTAGCGTCAACGGCAACGACGGCAGACTGACGGGCGTCAATCAAACCATGGAATATCGTCTTGCCGGAAGCGGCAACGAAGGTTGGATGACCGGCAACGACAGCGGCAACGTGACCGGATTGACTCCCGGTGTGTATGAAGTGCGCGTCGCGGCCACCACTGCCGCTTTCGCCAGCGAGCCCAAAACCTATACGGTCACCGGGCTCAACGGCAGCACGGAAAACGTGGCCGCCGCACTCACGGTGGACGATATTGCCTTTAACGCCATCGAAATCGGCCAGGCCTCGCCTTCCGCTAAGAATATTGTCATCAAAAATATCGGCGGGAAAGAAGCGAGCATCAAGCGTATCGAGCTTTCCAATACAAGCAGCTTTAACTTGGGCGAAACCTATACCAATCTCAATCAGGCTGTGCCAAAAGACACAACCTTCAGCACCTATACCATTTCGCCTAAAGAGTCCTACAGCACGGCACAGATTTATAACGCAGTGCTGACGGTGGTTTATACCGACGGTTCTGCCTCCACGGAAGAAAAAACCGCGACGGCCAATGTCACCATCACGGTGAACGCCGCGCAAACCGCCGATGCCAATGCCGCCGTGACCTACAACTATTTCACGGAAAAATTAGCAAGCGTCAGTGACGGCACTGTCTCCAGAACAAAAGACGGCAGTGCTTTAACACCGGGAACAGATCAAGTGTATCCTGGAGAAACGCTCTATCACAAAGTCGGAAGCAGTGTCGCGGTGATCACCGTTCCCAATCGTCCGACCCTCACGGGTGTGAGCGTATCCGACGGCAAGCTAAAAGGTCTCACCTCCGGCATGCGCTATCGTCAGGTGGGTTCGGATAAATGGCTTGAACCCGACGGCAAGACGGAAATCGCGCTCGACGCGGGCACCTATGAAGTGAAACAAATGGCCACCGGCGTAAGCTTTGAAAGTAAACCCGTGACCTTTGCTGTGGGTGCTGCCTCCGCGCTGAATGTGGCGGATATTGACTTCGGCACAATGCCTGCCAACGGCACCCTGCCGACGGCAACGAAGGATATTACCATCGAGAATAAAGGCGGTGCAGATGCAACCATTAGTAGCATTACCATTGATGGTTCGGACTTTGAACTAAGCGGAACGCAGCCGACAACCGTCTATCAAAGTCGAAGCAACAATGATCAAAAAATCAAATTAAAACTGTCCAAAACCAGTAGTGACTATAACGTTAGCACCTATACGACCACCATTACCGTCACCTATGACACGAATAAGACCGCTACGGCCACCGCGCGTTTCACGGTGGTGGACAGCAGCCTTGCAACCACTGTACCCACGGTTGCCAATGTGGAAAATGTGACCTATACGGGTAGCCCCATCACACCGACACCGGAAGTGAGCTACAGTGGCATCAAACTCACCGAAAACGCGGACTTCGTCTACAAATATGACAATAATACCAACGCCGGTTCAACCGCGAAAGTCATTGTGGACTTCATCGGTAACTATGAACACTATGCCGACATCGAAAAAACATTTACGATTGAAAAACGCGCTTTCGATGAAACCTATGTCGGGGATATCGGTGCGCAATCTTACACGGGAAGTGCCATCACACCGCATGTGCCCATCATCGTGGACGGACATCAGCTTACCCAGGGTACAGAATTTAATGTCGCTTTCACAAATAATACTGATGTCGGTACCGCGACGGCCACGATTACTGTGCCCGAAAGCGGCAACTACAGCATCAATACATCAAGTAAATCAATCGCTAAGACATTTGAAATTGTCGATCAAAAGGCCGCCGATAGCCCGAGTCTGGTGCCCGAAGTGGAATATCCGGAGACGGATATCACCACCAACGCCATCAAACTCAAGGCCATCAGCGATCCTGTGGTTCGCTATGGGATTTTGAAAAGCGGTGTTAACACCTCAGATCAAACGGCGATTGGCAATGCCAACAATTACACCTGGCAAACCAGTCCGCTCTTTGAAGGATTGACGGCCAATACGGATTATACCTTTGCTATTCAAATCGCGCCGACGGACACCACGCCGGCCTCCGCTCCCGGACCCATTGCGACCTTCACCACCGATGAAAATGTCGTCAACGTGGAAACCACGGGTGTCATCACCTATGATTACGATGAAGAAACCATTAAATCCATCACCGAAGGTTACCGCGTCTATGACGGCAAAACCGAAGTGTTCAGAACGAATAAAGTCACACCGGGTCAATCACTCTATATCGTCAAAGACGGTGCCAAGGTTGAAACCATCGTTCCGACGAGACCCTCCATTAAGGGCATCTCGACCGTGGACGCCACTTCCACGACGGCGGCAGACGGTCAGATTACCGGATTGACCACAGCCATGCAGTATCGTAAAGTGGGCGACTCCGGCTGGAATGGCGTGAATGCCGTGGACAGCGGAAAAGTGAAAGTGGCTTACGGTGTTTACGAAGTGCGCATTGCCGCGACAGCCTCCGCGTTCTGTAGTGAAACGGTGAAAGTGACCGTTGGCGTCACCGGCAATGATACAGCCGTACCCGCTTATCTCACGGTGACGGCACCGACAATGGCAACCGTGATAGAAGGCTATACTGACGCTCCGTCCGCTTACCCGTTAACAATCACCAATATTGGCGGCAATGCGGCCACCATTAAATCGGTCACCTGCGATAATGATGCCGCCTTTACCGTGACGAACACGACTGGTAGCATCGCCAAAGGTGCAACCGATAGCACCACATGGACGATTGCGCCCAAATCCGGCCTCGCGGCCAAGACCCATAAGACCACTGTGACCGTGACCTACACCAGCGGCAGCGATGCAACAGAATACACGGCAACAGCCGACGCCATGTTTACGGTTAAACGTGGGGATGCCACCGAAGTGGTTTCCTCCGTGCTGTATAACTACGCAAAAGAATCTGTTTCCTATATTACGCCCGGGTACCAACTCTATGACAGTGACGGCACAACGGAACTCTTTGTGAACGACGGTATCACACCGGGTCAAACGGTCTATTTGGGCAAGGAAGGCAGCGGAAACAACAGCAAAATGATGCTGACGGTTAAATCCCGTCCCGACGTGCCTGCCGGCGTGAATGCCGTATTTGCGACGGATGCCAAAACAAACGACGGGCAATTGACCGGTGTGAGCGACGCGATGCAGTATCGCTTGGTTGGCAATTCCGGTTGGAAAAATGTTCCCGATGGCAACAATGTTGTCGGACAGCTTTACTCCGGCACCTATGAACTTCGCTATAAAGCGACGGGTTCTGATTTTGCCAGCGATCCTATTCGTGTGACCATCGGCGAAAAAGACCCGGATCAGACGTCCAATCCTTATGGTGGCGAAACCTTTGATTTGGCCATCGACACCGTCAATTATGGGACAATTACCGCAACAGATTCCACAGCAACGCCTTCCGATTTGGAATATAAAACCGTTCAAATTACCAATACCGGGAATACAACAGCGAAGATCACCGGTATCATGGTTTACGGTTCGTCCGATTTCGAATTTGAAACACCTGCGAGCACCGAAACCCAAAAATGGCAAGTGGCTCCGGGCGAAACCAACACCTTCTTTAAAGTGCGTCCCAAAGCGGCCAAAATGACCACGCCGAAAAATTATTCGGAACTCATTACCGTGGTCTATCAGGATGTCAACGAGCATGTGGATACCACGACAGCAACCGGTGTATTAAATCTCAATGTTGTAGATGCCTCTCAGGTCAATACGGTTACTGTTGGGGAACCGAAACAGACGGTTTCCTATAGCGGAAAACAGCAAAAACCAAGACCGTCGGTCACTTGCAATGGCATCGAATTGACTGAATTCGCGCATTATAAATACAGCTATGGTACCAATACGGATGCCGGTCAAGGCTCTGTGACCGTTACCTTTACGGGAGATTTTGCCGACCAGCCGAAAGTCACCAAGACCTTCACCATTACACCGGCAGTCATCAAGGCAGATAATGTCAAAGATATTGACACCAAGGTTTATAACGGTCAACCGCAGACTCCGGCTATCAGCATCACTGACAGCTTTGGCAACAGTTTGGTTCAAGGCAGAGACTTTACCGTAACCTATGACGACAATACGGAAGTAACGACCGCTGAAAAACCGGCCAAAGTCACTATCACCTGCAAGGGTAATTACAAAACAGAAAATGGTCAGCCGATCGAAAAGACCTTCAGCATTATTGAAGATACCAGCAAACAGGAAAAACCGACCAAAAAACCGGAAGTTGAACTGGATATGACCACGCCTACCAGCATCACGCTGAAGAACGAGGGAGATGGCATTCAGTACGGTATTTTGAAAAACGGTGCCTATGAATGGCAATCCATTACCACCTTCGGCGACTTGAAGCCCAATACGGAGTACACATTTGCGCTTCGTAAGCTTGGCGATACCGAAAAACCCACCGATTCCGACGCAGGTCCTTCGGATATCTTCAAGACCCTTCCGAGTGTGAGCGGCGAAGACGGCGACACGTCTCAAGGCGCTGTGACCTATAACTACAAAACCGAAAAGGTGCGCTCCATCACCGAAGGTTACACTGTATCCTTCGATGGCACAGCTGCAGCGGATCAGCGTGTCAATGTCGACACGACGGTCACGCCCGGTCAACCGCTCTATATGTGGAAAGACGGCGGCAATGTCACCATGATTAAGGTGGATGACCGTCCGGCCAAACCGGAAGGTGTTGAAACCATCAATGCCATCGGCACCGACAACAACGGCAAAATCACCGGTGTGAACGGCAAACTGGAATGGCGTAAAGCCGGTGACACCGACTATACCCCCATTACCTCCGGCGTGACCGAAATCACCGACCTCGCGGACGGCGACTATGTGCTGCGCACGGCGGCGACATCCACAACGTTTGCCGGCGAACCCATTACCGTGACCATCGGTCGCGACAGCGACAAGGAAGACAAAACATCGGCAACCTGCACGTTGACTGCCGATGCGCTTACCTTTGGTGATGTGACTTACGGCTATCAGTCTGTAGACGGCCGTGCCATCACTCTGACAAATATCGGCAATACCAAAGCGGTGATTACCAATGTCGTTTCGGATAGCAATAACTTCGCTGTCAACACGACCACCGGCAACGTCGATAAAAACAGCACGGATAATACGACATTCATCGTCACACCCAAAACCGGCCTTGCCGTCGGCACGCACACAGCTGTTATTACCGTGACCTATCACCCCGAAGGTGACACGGCAACGGTGAAAACCGCCACCCTCAACGTGAGAATGGCAGTGCTCGCGGCGAATGTGACCAATTCTGTCATTGTTGAATCTGTCAGCGATAATACTTACAACGGTTCTGCTATTACACCGAAACCCGGAGTAACCGTTAATGGTTATAAAGTCTATGAAGGTTCCGATTTTGACTATCAATATCAGAATAATACCGATGCCGGTACGGCAACGGTTCTCATCGCCTTCAAAGGCATCTATGCCAACACACCATCACAAAGTGTGACCTTTATCATCAACAAAGCTACGTTAAATGATGGAAATATTGAACGTATACCCAACCAGACATGTACAGGTAAAGCCATCGAGCCGGAAATCAATGTGACCTATAATGGTTACTCCTTGACCGAAGGCAAAGACTATACCATCAAGGAATACAAAGACAACATCAATCCCACCGTTGGGACAACATCAAATACTCAAGCTTCCGTCACTATTGTTGGGAAGGGCAACTATGAAGGCACAGCCACCGGATACTTTAACATCCTTGGCACCATGCCCGAAATCGTCAACCCGACCATCACCTATGATTATGCGGCGGAAACTTTGGCCACTGTCAGCGGCGGTACCGCATACAGCGACGCGCAGTGTACACAACAAATCACACCGAGTAGCACAGGCAATGCCACAGCCACACCGATTATCCCAGGAAGCACCATCTATTTTGTGCCGACGGGCTCAACCGCAACCGAAGCCACGGCCATCACTGTGGATCGTCGTCCCGACGCGCCTTCGGGCATTGTCGGCGGCAGCGCCAAGATGACCGGCGTCAACAGTAATATGGTTTATCGCAAGAAAGACAATACAAATAAAGATTGGCTGCCGATCACCGAAACGGAAGTTGATGATCTTGCCGCCGGTGTCTATGAAGTGCGCCTCAAAGCGACAGATTCCGCCTTCGCGAGTGAAATCACGGAAGTGGTCGTGAAAAACGCCGATGGCAACAATCCCTCTGTCATGACCGTGAAAGCAGCGGCCTTTAATCCCGACAGCATTAAAGCGGGCGAAGCTCTGCCTACGGAAAACGCCAGACTCACACTGAAAAATCACGGTACGGGCACAATCCGCGTGACCAATATGACCGTGACTGGTAACTTCGTGCTCTATCAACGCTACATGCCGGAAGACGGCACAGACGCAGTGACCGAAGCGTTCTCCGGTAATGTGAAGAAAGCGATTGATATTGTAGGCGACGGACAAAATACGGAATTTAGCGTCTTGCCGACGGATAACACCACAGTGGGTGTTCGCACCGGCACCGTAACCGTGACCTATTATGAAGTCACGACAAACGAAGAAGGTCAGTCTGTCACAAGCGGTGAAGCCAAAACCGCCACGGCGACGGTTGACTTCATCGTCGGACCCGCTGTGACGGCACAGATTACCGTGTTGCCAGCGGATTTGACGCAGACCTACACCGGTTCTGCTCTGACCCCTGTCACGGGCGTGAAAATCGGCAATACAGCCCTCACCACAGCTGATTACAGCGTCAGCTATCGCGACAATGTCAACATCGGAACAGCGACGGCAACCATCACCTTGAGCAATGCCTTTAAGGCCTATGGTGATGACAAAGGTCAAATTGTCAAAACCTTCAATATCGGACCCAAACAACTTACGGATAATGACATTCACGCCATCGAAGATCAGGTCTATACCGGCAAAGCCGTGCAACCCTCGGTCATCGTGGAAGTGGACGGCAGAGCCTTGACACAAGACTCGGATTATTCCGTGACATATGAAGATAATACTGGAGTGACGGATGGCGCGAAAGCCATTGTGAAAGGTCTCGGCAATTACGGCACCGATCAAACGGTCACCAAGACCTTCAAGATTGTCGATGCCTCCGGGAAGACCAAAGCGGCGAAACCCAAGGCCAAACCGGAAATTTACCAAACGACGACAAACAGTATTAAGCTCAATCTGACCAACACCGAGCAAGATCCTTCGGGAACCACCTATCAATACGGTCGCTTGGTTGGCGCGGATTATCTCTGGCAGGATGACGATACATTCACCGGGTTGACATCCGACACCCTCTATACCTTCTCCATTCGCGTGAAGGCCACAGATAGCACGCTTGCCAGCGACGCGGGATTCACCGTTCGTGGTGCCACTGATCCCGAAGAAGGCAAGGAAGCCAAACCGCAAAAACCGCCGGTGAAAGTATCCGCGACAGAAGATACCATTATTGTGACCGTACCGACCGGCTTTACGGAAAGTGATTATCATTACGGGATTCAGCAGAGCGACGGCTCCTTCAAATGGCAAAGAAGCGGCACCTTTAGCGGCTTGACGCCCAAAACGAGCTATACCTTCGCGCTCAAGAAACTGGGAACCGGCACCAATTATGACTCGGAAGCCGGCCCGACGGCACAAATCTACACCACAGCCAAACAATCATCGACAGACGATGACAACCCGACATACAGCTTTAGCTATCAAAGCGAAACCTTGGCGGCCATTACCGACGGCTATTTCTTAAGACGCGCCAACGGCGAAGAAATTAAAGTCGGCTATAGTGTGACACCGGGTGAAGAATTGCAATTTGGTAAGGAAGGCGCTCAAGCACGGACGATTATCGTGGATAATAGACCTTCCGCGCCGACTAGCATCGCCGCGGTCAACGCGACATCCGCGACGAAAGCCAACGGTAAGATTACCGGGGTGGATTCCACGATGGAATACAGCCTTGTCAACGCGGATGACAGCTTTGCCGGTTGGACGGATGTCGGTGCCGTGGACACCGTGACCGGCCTCAAAGCGGGCAAATACGCGGTGCGCAAGAAATACACGCAGTCAAGCTTCTCCGGCTCACCCGCCAATGTAACGGTCGGTGTCGGCGTGGATTCCGATGATCCCACCGTCAACCTCATCAGTTACGATTACAAAGCGGAAACCATCGAATCCATCGATTCCGCCTACAAGGTTTACACCGGCAGCACCAAGGATGGAAGTGGCAATGTCACCAATACCGGTGAATTGCAAGTAGGCGCAACCGTTACACCGGGTCAAATCCTCTACCTATACAAACAGGGTGAAGGCGGCGATCCCGACACCGTTTTGGAAACCAAAGTACCCGAACGGCCGACGTTAAGCGATGTCCGCGCCAATAGCACGACGGAACGCGGCAGCGATGGCTCTCTCACCGGGCTCAACAGCGATATGCAGTATCGCGCTCAGGGTGAAAGTACTTGGACTCCTGTGGGTAATAAAACGACGGTCAGCAGTCTGGATCCCGGTGTTTACGAAGTGCAGCAAAAGGCGACGGATGAATCGTTCGCCAGTGAAATCGGCAAATTTGTCATCGCAAGCAACGGAACGATCACCGTCACCTCGCCGATTATCTCCGTGACCGCGCCGACTTTCGACAAAGTGACCGAAGGATACAGTGCTGTAACGGCCAAGGCCATCACTGTGAGCAATCAGGGTGGTGCCGCGGTGATTGACAGCATCAGCACGGTTGACGCAAACGGCCAAGAAGTAAGCTGGCTCACTCGTACAGCTCCGACCGAAGCAAACGATAAGAATATCTCAGCGGCCACCATGGCGGGCGATAATGGTGCTGTGGGCTCTGTGGTTTCACCGAGCACAAATACCAACTGGACCATTGCACCCAATTCTGGTTTGAACGCCGGCAGCTACAGCGCGACCATCAAGGTCACATATCACAGCGCGGCCGATAGTTCTGCAATCGGAACGGCCGAAACCACCGTTGTGTTTAATGTGGTGCGCGATGACGTCACTGTCGTGACACCGTCGGTGGCTTATGACTATGTGAAAGAACAGGTGAAATCCATCGCCGAAGGCTATACCTTAAAACGTGGCAATGCCGAACTTCATAAAGGCGACACCGTCTATCCCGGCGAAACATTGTTGCTCACCAAAGGTGAAACGAGCGTCAATATCACCGTTCCAAAACGACCTGTTCTCTCAAGCAGCGTGGCGACGGTTGACGCCAATCGTTACGGTGTGGGCGGACGCCTCACCGGTCTGGATAAATCCATGGCCTATAAGAACAGCTCGTCGAGTGACGGCTGGATTGACGTGGGCAACAACAGTGAACTCACCGTCAGTGCCGGCGTCTATGATGTCAAGCAAAAAGCGACAGATACGAGCTTTGAAAGTCTGCCGATGACATTCACCGTTCTCGCGACGGCGGATGGCGAAATCACAAAAGATATTCCGGCAAATCTCAAAGTGACGGCGCCGACCATTTTGACAGCGCAATATGGCTATGGAACAATCGCGGCTCAACCCATCAGTATCACCAATCACGGTACCGTTGACGCGGAAATTAAATCTGTGGAAGTAAGTGACTCTGATTTCACCATCACGCCGGATACTGTATCGGATGACAATAAAGCCGTGGGTGGCGTAACTGCAGATCATCCCGATGGCGTAACGAATACGAAGTTCGCCATTGCGCCCAACACTGGCCTGGCCGTCGGCACGCATACAGCGACAATTACCGTAACCTATGATGATGACAAGACAGCAACCGCGGATGTCAGCTTTGTGGTGACGGACGCGAATGTCGATCTGATTCCGGAAATTGTCTACAACTATCAAAATGAAACCGTGCAGAGCGTGACCGCAGGCTTTACGGTCAATGACGGTAATGACAATTTGACTATCGGTACGACCAAAGTCATTCCGGGCCAGACTCTCTACATAAACAAAGACAGCAAGAAATACGCGACAGTGGTACCGGATCGTCCGAGTCTCTCAGCTGATGTACAGGCTGTCAACGCCGACAAGAATGGCAACGGCGGCGGTCTCTCCGGCGTCAGCGCCGTCATGCAATACCGCAAATCCGGCGAAACGAATTGGACCGAAGTTGGCAACAACACAAGCATCACCCTCGCCCCCGGCGTGTACGAAGTGCGCCAAAAAGCGAGCGCGTCAAGCTTTGCCAGCGAACCTGAAGCCTTCACCATCCTTAAACTGGATGACAACAATGACATTCAAGAAGATATCGCGTCAAATCTCTATGTGACCATGCCGACCTTCGACAGCATTGTGTTCGGTGGAACTGTGCCGCCGGCCAAAGCCATTACCGTGGTCAATAAGGGAACCAAAGACGCTAAGATTATCAGTGTTGCGTCAAATAAATCCGATGAAGTTTCAGCGTTTACCATCACAGGTCAGCCCGCAAGCGGCAGCGAAGTGGTTGTCAAGGGCGCCACAGCCTATATTGACGGCAGCGACACCACCTATCAGATTCAACCGAAGTTGAATCTTGAGGTCGGTAACTACACCGAAACCATCACCGTGACCTATCAAGACAACGCGGACGTCTCCACAAACGATGATACGGCTGCGAATAAGACAGCGACGGCAGTGGTCAGCTTCAACGTGACGGCAAATGACACAACCAACGCCATCACGGTGGCAGATCTCAAGGATTCTGAACAATCCGTGGTTTACACCGGCACAGCCTTCAAGCCGGCACCGCGGGTGACCTACGGCAGTGACGCTCTGGCCATGGGCAAGGATTATGTCTACATCTACGGCGAAAACACCAATGTGGGAACCGGATCGGTGACCGTGCATTTCATTGGCAACTATGCCAATCACGCGGATCAAATCCGAACCTTTGCCATCACGCCGAAATCCATCACGGAAGCAAACAATGGCATCGTCATTGAATCCATCGGTGCCCAGGCTTATAACGATGGCAAACAGGTCACCCCCGACATCACCATCCGTGACGGCGGCAAGACCCTGGCCGCGGGTATCGATTATACGGTGGATTACGGCAACAATATCGGTGACGAACAAAACGGTGGCACCGGTACCTACAAGATTACCGGTATCGGAAATTATACGGATACGACGGCTGATTATACCTTCAACATTCTTCCCAAGGATGCTGTTACTGAAGAAGCGCCGACGTATATTCCGGAATTGGTCAGCCGCACAGAAAGCAATATCACCCTGAAAGCCCAGTCCAACGCCGAATACGGCATCATGAAAGACGGCGTCTATCAATGGCAGGGAACACCGGTGTTTGACAATTTGAAAGCGGATACCGATTATACCTTTGCTCTTCGCGTGAAAGGTCAGGACAGCACCATCGCGTCCAAACCAGGCGAACCGCGTATCTTCCGCACCGCCGTGAAAGGCGTGATCGAACCGGAAAAACCGGAAAAAGGTGTGATCTCTTACGATTATCTCAACGAACGTTTAGATAGCGTCACGCCGGGCTTTATCGTCTCGACGGACGGCACACTCAACACCAAGCTCACGCCGGGCAAATCCACGGTCATTCCGGGACAAACCCTGTACTTGACCAAAGACAGCATCTCCAAGCTGACGGTGCCCGAACGTCCGGCGGCCCCGAGCGTGACCGGCGGAGAACAGACCATCAGCGGTGTGACGACAGCGATGCAGTATCGCGTGAAAGACAGCGACAACTGGCTGCCCATTACATCATCAATGATGACGGACGGCAAATTAACTAACCTTGCGGCCGGTATGTATGAAGTGCGTCTGAGCGCCACAAGTATGGCTTTCGCAAGTAAAACAGCGGTTGTTAAAGTGACCCAACAAGATCACACCATTCCCGCGGACTTAAGCGTAAGCGCGCCGACCTTTGCCGAAGTGGCCGAAGGCTACACCCAGCCGGCGGCAGCGGCCATCAGTATCAAAAATAACGGTGACAGCCAGGCAACCATTGTCTCGGTTGTGTCGACAGACACCGAACATTTCGACGTGACGGCCCCGACGTCCACGAGCATCGCAGCCGGTGGCACCGATGCCACAGCGACTATCAGACCGGCAGCCGGTCTTGATGTCGGCACTTACAGCACCGATGTGGTTGTCACCTATAAAGACAGCAGCAATGGCGAACATACAACCAAAGCGAAAGTTGTCTTCACTGTCGGTTATAAGGCATTGACGGAAATTCCGACCATCAGCTACAGCTTCCGCAATGAAACCATTGATGAAGTGACCGATGGCTACATGGTCACCACCGACGGCACAAAGAACACCAAGTTAACACTTAAAGGCGACAAGGTTGTTCCGGGACAGACGCTCTATCTGGTTAAAGACGATGTTGTCTATCCGGTAACCGTTCCCGAACGTCCCGACGCGCCGCAAGGCATTAGCACGACGAAAGCCAAGCTCAATGGCGTGGGCAAATATATCGGATCGATCAACGGGGTTGACTCCTCTATGCAGTATCGCAAAGTTGGCAGCAACACATGGACTGATGTGTCTGGTACGACTATTCCCGATTTGGAAGCCGGCGCTTACGAATTGCGCTACGCTGCGTCCAACACGGCTTTTACCAGTAAGACCGCTGTCATCACCATTGAAAAAGACATGACAAAATCAGCGGCATTGCTGACGACCGGCAATATCACCTTCACGACCGTTGAAGAAGGCTACACCGATCAAGAACAGCAAACGATCACCGTGACCAATCACGGGGAAACCGATGCTGAAAACGTGTCAGTGTCCGTATCGGCGACCAGTGACTTTGAATTGACCGGCACGGCCAAAACTACGGTTAAAGCCGGCGAATCACAGGCCGTCTGGACCATTAAGCCGAAGACCAAATTGAATCCGGGCACCTACACCGACACCATCACGGTAAACGGCGACAATGATGTCAGCGCGACGGCAACGGCGACCTTCACGGTTAAGAAAAAAGCCGAAGAGCTTACACCGGAAGATAAATTGCCTGTAAATGTAGCTAAACCGGTCGTGACTTACAATTATGATACGGAAACATTAAAATCAATCACCGACGGATATATGCCGACCACAGACGGCACCAAACTCGGACAAATTACATTGAATACAACTCATGTTGAACCGGGTCAAACCTTCTATGCGGTTATTGAGGTTGAGAAGGCGCAAGGCGATGACAGCGGAAGCTCCGGCGATACCGGCGATCAATCAGCGGTCTCCACAGAAAAAGTGACGTATACCGTCCCGATGACGGTTCCGAGTCGTCCGAACGCTCCCTCAGGATTAACGGCAGAAAATGCCAAAGACGGCGACAACGGCATCATTGAAGGCGTAACGTCTGCCATGGAATATCGAGCGGCCGGTTCAGATAACTGGACAGACGTCCAGGACGGAAAAATCGAAAATCTCCCCGCGGGAACCTATGAAGTGCGGGTGAAGGCGGTTACCGGTGATGCTGGACACTTCCGCAGCGACAGCGTCTATGTCACCGTCGGCAGCGAAACAGCGGCAACGGAAGCTCAGCTGACCGTGTCGAATATCACCTTCACCGAAGAAACCGAAGGCAGCGGTTATACGCCTGAACTCAGACCCGTTGAGATCACCAACCATGGTGATACCCAAGCCGAAGGCGTCAGTGTCGCTCTCGATCAGGATGCGCACTTCACCTTGAGCGGAACCAACGGCGGCACGATAGGCGGAAGACAAACCAGCAAGGATGATTGGTACATCCAACCCAACGCGGACCTGCCGGCCGGAACCTATACCGATACGATCACAGTCATCTACGGCACGCATAAAGCGACAGCCGATGTGTGCTTCGTGGTGAAGAAGAAAAACAGCGATGTCACCCAGGTGATTGACGAAACACCGTCTATTACCTATGACTATCGGAAAGAAACCATCAAGACCCTGACAAACGGCTATACAGCAACCACCGACGGCACAATGACAACCAAGTTAACGGTTGGTCAAACCACTGTGACGCCGGAACAAACCCTGTATCTTGTTAAGGGAACGAGCGTTGTGCCCGCGACCGTACCGGCCAGACCGGCGGCTCCGGCGAACATCAAGGCTCAAGCGCCCGCAAACAATGGCGAAAACGGCAGCATCACTGGATTGACGGATAAAATGCAATATCGCTCGATCGGCGACAAAAACTGGACAACTGTTCCGGCGGGAACCACTTCTATCTCTGCTGCTCCCGGCAGTTATGAGGTACGCTGCGCCGCGACAGATGACGCGTTCTACAGTCTTTCGACAATGGTGACGGTTCCCAACGCGGACGGCACTGTCGACGGTCTTCCGGCGGCGCTGACCGTCTCGGATGTCACCTTCGACAACGTGAATGAAGGCAGCGGTTACACACCGGAAGTCAAGGCGCTGCAGATTACCAATCATGGCGGCACTTCGGCGAAACCCTCGGTGTCCGTTTCCAGAAACAGCAAGTTCATCGTGACGGCCAAGACTGATACTACAGTTAACGCTGACAGCATCAACACAACCGGCTGGACGATTTCGCCCATTACCGGACTTCCCGCGGGAAGCTATGTCGATACCGTCACAGTGTCCTATGGCGGCAAGACTGCTGCGGCAAAGGTTCGCTTCGAAGTGAAAAAGACTTCGGGCGTATCCTCGGCCGTGAACATTGCGGACATCACGTCAATCGAAAAACACGTGACCTACACAGGCAAAGCTGTTACGCCGAAACCGGAAGTGACCATGGGCGCCGCTAAATTGACCGAAGGCGTTGATTATGTCTACGATTATGACAATAACGTCAACGTCGGAACCGGCCGCGTCTATGTCAAATTCATCGGAACCTTTGCTTCCTACAACAGCAAGGGCGTGGTCAATACGGTTCAGAGTTTTAACATCGAGCCGAAGAGCGTCACCGGTACAGACGTCAGCGACATCAGTGCCCAGCTTCTCGATGCCAACAGCACACCGCTGACTCCGGCGGTATCCGTTATCGTTGACGGTCATCGCTTGACTGAAGGCGAGGACTACACCGTCGCTTACACCAACAACGCGAAAAAGACCACCTCGTACAGCAAGGCGAAAGCCGTCATCACCGCGATGGGCAACTATACCGGCACGGTAACTAAAGAGTTTGAAATCTACGCGGAAAACGATCCGGCTCATCAGCCGGCCGACGCGCCGACGGGCTTCGAAGGAACGCCTCAGGCCCAGAGCGTAACCGCAACGAGCATCACCCTCAAGAGCGTGGCAGGTGTGGATTACGGGATTCAAAACAGCGATGGCAAATACATTTGGCAAAATGATCCTGCCTTTAACGATCTGACGCCGAATACAGATTATGTGTTTGCGCTGCGCAATCACGGGTCAGCGACGATTCCGGCATCCGAAGCCGGCGACAGCCGTACATTCCGCACATTGAAAGCGGATATAGATCCCGATGATCCCGACAGTCCCATCGATCCCGACGATCCGGCGGATATCACCATCAAAGGCGCCGTGACCTACGACTACGACAACGAACGGATTGACAGCATTACAGCCGGCGCGACCCTCAGCCGCGATAAGAGCGGAAATCAAACCCTCAAAGCCGGCGATGATATTACACCGGGTGAAACATTGTATTTAGACGGTGTGAAGATCACCGTACCGACCCGTCCGGCGATCTCCGGTGTGAATGCGACGAATGTCACAACAATCGACGGCCACGACGGCACCATCACCGGTGTGAACGGCACGATGCAATACCGCCCGTTCAACAGCGGCACATGGCTTGCGGTCACAGGCAGCACGGTCACAGACCTCGAACCCGGCGTCTATGAAGTCCGCGTGAAACCGACATCCTCGAGCTTTGCCAGCGACGCGGTTAATGTCACGATCCTCAATTTGAAAGACGACGGCAACGGCGGAACGACACCGACCGTTGAAGGCATCCCGGCGGCGCTGACCGTTTCGGATGTGAACTTTGACACCATTTTGGTCAATAACGCCAATCCCTACGCGCAACCGGCTGCTTTGCCGATGACCATTGCCAATATCGGCGGCACCGATGCCGCGATTACAGCGGTTACCGCTTCCGACAATTTCACCATTGGTCAACCGGATGATAAAACCGTCGCGTTTGGACAGAATGCCGAAGGTTGGACCATTCAACCGAATAATCCTTTGAGTGTCGGAACCTATGACGCCGATATCACCGTGAGCTATCAAAACGGTGATGACACCGCCAACACCTACACGGCAAAAGCCCGCGTCACCTTCAAGGTGGTCGGCACCGATGAAGAAATCGCGGACAAAATCGCGGTCAATTACGATTATGTAGACGAAACCGTCACCGGTACCACACCGAACGGCTATACCGTCACCGAAAACGGCAAAGACGCCGTGACGAATGTCACACCGGGACAAACCCTCTATCTGGTCAAAGACGGCAAAATTGTCACCACGGCGTCAGTTCCCGCAAGACCGGCGAAACCGAATGTGACCGCAGTAAATGAATCTGAGAACATCGAAAACAGCGGCAAACTTGACGGCTTTGATTCTACGACGATGCAATACCGTCCGGTCGGTAGCACCGAATGGCTCACCGCCGGCGCGGACAGCTTGCCTGCCGGCAGCTATGAAGTGCGTGTCGCGCCGACAGATTCAAGCTTTGCCAGTGAGCCGGCATTGGCGGTCATCGCGAAAGCTGACGGATCGATTGAACAGGGCGACGATGCTGTCGCGGCATTGACTGTGACGGCACCTACTTTCGCGTCTGTAAAGGTTGAATACAATCAACCCGCTGCTCAAGCCGTCACGGTAACCAATAGCGGCGGCAAAGCTGTTGACGCGACCATTGATGTCAGTTCAACCGACTTCAGCCTCTCGGCAAGTCAGATCTCCATCGGTGGCAGTGCTAATGTCAATAGCCTCGCAAGTGATTCGTCAATTAAGGTTACACCGAATACGGGACTTGGCGTCGGCACCCATACGGCGACGATTACCGCGACCTATGACGACGGTAAAAAAGCGACAGCGGATGTCAGCCTGACGGTTGAACCCAATCCGACAGATAAGGTCGATCCGGATAATCCCAACAGCCCGACCTGGGAAGATGTCAGCAAGAGCGATGTCAGCGTCACCGCGTTAACCGCTGCTGAACAGAATGTTGTCTACAGCGGCAAGGCCTTCACGCCGACCCCGTCGGTCAAAGCGGGCAATCGCGATCTCACCGCCGGCAGAGACTTTACCTATGTGTATAAAAATAATCTTAACGCCGGAACGGCTGAAGTGAGCGTCAACTTCATTGGCAGCTTCGCGGATTACAACAGTGAAAATGTTGCCAATAAGACTCAGACCTTCACCATCGCGCCCAAAACCATTCGCCCGGTCGATGTCGCTGATATCGGCGCCCAGCAGTATCAAAACGGCACTGAGATTAAACCGAATCCCGTCGTGACTGTTGACGGTCAGACCCTTGTAAAAGACCGTGATTACACCGTCATCTATGCAACGGGAATCGCCTCAACCGGAACAGCCGGACAAACGGTGGCAAGCTCCTTAACCGTTAATGGTAAGGATAATTATCAAACGGCAACGGGCATTGTGAAATACTTCAACATCATTGATACCAACGACGCGCCCGAACTCACCGGCCTTGTAGTGGAAGCGGCTGACGTCAAATCGAACAGTGTCACGCTGAAGACCATCACGGCACCGTCAGTGGATTACGGCCGCTTAGACAGCAGCACCAACACTTGGATTTGGCAGTCGACGCCGGTCTTTGAAGGCTTGACGCCGAAGACGACGTACACCTTCGGTGTGCGCGTCAAAGCTTCGGATAACGCTTTGGCCGGCCAACCGGTAACCGCAAACATTACGACAATCGAAAGCGAAACAGCCGGAGAAGACGCCAAGACCAACGCGACCTTGACGGTCAGTACTGTAGAGGATCCGAAATTCACCACGATGAAATTCGGTGACGATCTTCCGGCGGCCAAACGGATTAAGATCACCAATACCGGCGATGCTTACGCGTATATCGACAGCATCGAACTCGTCGGTGAAGGACAAAATGACTTTATCATTACCGATTCCAAAAACCGTGTGGTCACTACTCAATCGCCGAACACGACGTTTATGATCCGTCCCAAAGCAGGCTTAAGCTCCGGTACGCATACGGCGCAAATCAAGGTGACTTATCACAAATATGATCCGTCCATCCGCACCAACGCAGCAAGCGGAGAAAGCACACAAACCACATACAGTGAAAACATCCTGATCAACATCAAGGCATTGTCCATCGAAGACAATGACATTAAAGTGGACAATATTCCGAATCAGGTTTACAACGGGAAAGCCAATACGCCGAAACCGACGGTTACGGCCATGATCAAAAACAACCGTGAAACATTGTCTGAAGATAACTATTCGGTTACCTACGCAAACAATACAAAAGTCGGAAATAATACGGCGACGGTTCAAGTCAGCTTTGCCGGCGGTGATCAAATCACCAAAACCTTCACCATCGAAAAGAAAAAGCTTGACGAATCTCAGGCCGGTTCCAGCCCGATGGTTTACCAGGTTGTTGATGCTGATAAGCAGATTTATAACGGCAAACAACATATCCCGCTGGTCAATGTGAGCTACAACGGACAAGCCTTGGTTAGAGGCAAAGATTACACCTTATCCTATGAGGACAATGGAACGGCCTTTGCCAACTCGCAAGTTGGTAAAAACACCGGTATGATTAAAGTCACGGGTATCGGCGAAAACTACGAATTGTCGAGCATTGTGAAGTTTGACATTCAGCCTTACACCATTACAAACAGCAACGTGACGGTTACCGTGGATCATCCGCAGGTGGATTATACCGGCAGTCCGACCTCCAATACTGTGACGATCGTATCTAAGGATAGTGATCTGGTTCATACCTTTACTGAGCAGGATTATTACCTGACCTTCGAAAACAATATCGAGGGTGTGGCCACCGAAAACGAAAATGTCAAGCAGGCCACAGTGGTCGCCCATTTCACCGGCGCCCAGTCCGGAACCTTCGTTGGAGAAGAAATCCGTAAGCCCTACTATATCGTCAAAGGGCCCGAAGCGCCGACAGAAGAAGAACTACAGGCTTCCGGCATCGCCTATAACGGCGAAACCGGCAAGCTGACGATGCCGACCGGCCAAAATGGCGTGGTTTATGAGGTCAGCAAGGATCCGACCTTCAAAGATCCTAACCTGCGTGTGTCGGCAGACACTACAATCACACCGGGCGACACCGTTTATGTCCGCGAAGGAGCCACGACCACAACCATGAACGACGGTACGCAGTTAAGCATTCCCGCCGGTAACTCCGCGGCATATAAAGTTGCTGTGAAAGCCGAAACGCCCGTTGGCGTAGCCGGCAAAGACTGGAGCGGCGAATCCAGCATGGACGGTCAGATCACTGGTTTGACCGATCAGATGGAATACAGCAAATTGACAAACGGAACGCCAGGTGAATGGTTGCCTGTCGCGGCCGGAAAAACCGAAACCGATCCGAGTTTGGATGTTGGGCAATACGCGGTTCGTGTCAAAGCCGTTACCGATAACGGTAAAGTTGTGACTTATCCCAGCGACTACGTGGTCATCACCATCAGCCGTCCGACTAAACAAAACGTGACGGTGAAAGTGGATGGTCAAGATGTCCCCATTGAAAATGCCATCGTCATGCCGGCAACCTGCGATGTCCGTGTGGTTGCTCCGGTCTTCAACACCACCCAATACGGCAGTCCGCTGCCGACGGCCAATGCCGTCATTTACAACGGCGGGAATACCGAAGCGACGGACATTTCGGTTACATTAGGAAATGCCAATTTTGCCCTCGCAGACGGAGCAGCCTGGCCGACAAGTTTGAAAGCCGGCGAATCCGTTGCGGTCGCACTTAAACCTACGAATGGTGACGTTGGGACCCATGGCGGATCTATCTCCGCGACTTATTGTTACAACGCTGCGGGCACCATTCTCTCCCCGACGGAAATTGAGGTTCCCGCGTCGGTCAGCGGTAATGCTGATACGGCGCAGTCCGGCGGTAATGTCAGCGGTCTGTCTGACACGGCAGCTCAAAACGCGCCGACGACCACGCAGTCAACAACGGAAACCACAACCGTGACAACCGACGGTCTTCTCAGTGATTTGACCGGCGCGACGACTCAGAACGATAACGGTCAGAACGCTGTCAATTCACAAAACGTTACGACTCAGGCAGATACGCCGCAAACGACGGTTCAAACCGCTCAAGACGGTCAAACGGCTCAGGCTCAACCGACGCCGCAACAAACCGTCAACGACGTAATCCAAACCATGGATGATACGTCCACCGAACCGGCACAGACCGAACCGACACAACCGTCGACCCCGGTAACTAAGAAAGTCACACCTGTTTTGACAGCGGTTCCCACTGATGGAAATGTCCAAGCGCAAAGCTTGACGCATACGGTGACGTACGCGAAACCGACGGAAATCATCATTTCCGATATCCCGAATCAGACTTACGCCGGCGGCGCACCGGTCATTCCGAATCCTGCACCAACGGTTACGGTCGACGGCCGAGTGCTGTCAGCGGGTACGGATTATGACATCGCTTATCAAAACAATGTGGAACCGACGGATCAAGCCTACGCGGTTGTCACTTTGAAAGGCAATTATGAAGGCGTCGCTTCTAAAGCGTTTATTATTCAAACAGTCGATGAATGGAACGCCTGGAAAACCGAACAGGATCGTATCCAGAAAGCGATTGAAGAAGCGGATAATGCTGCTGAAAAAGCCGCTGAAATTGCCGAAGAAGAAAAAGAAAAAGCCCAAACCGCAGCGCAAAACGCTGACAACGCGGCGAAAGCAGCGGAAGACTTGATCAATAACGCCACCGATGTGGATGAAGAAAAGCTTGAAGAAGCAAAAGCCAAGGCGAAAGAAGCGGAAGAAGCCGCAAAACGCGCGGAAGAAGCCGCCAAAGCCGCCGAGCAGGCTGCGGCAGAAGCGAAGTCTTGGCGTGAACAGGCAGAGGCTGCCAAGGAAGCCAAGGATGAAGAAAAAGCCGCTGAATACGCGGTGAAAGCCGAAGAGCTTGCCCTCAAAGCCGCTGAAGAAAAACAAAAAGCGGAACAGGCAATGAAAGAGGCCCAGGCAGCGCTTGACGCGGTGAGAAATATTTTGGCTCCCAAACCCGAAGAGCCCACCGTCAAAGACGGCAAGGTCAACTTCATCGAAGAAACCATTCCGATCAAAGCCGGCGAACGTTATACCACCGACGGCGGCAAGACCTGGAATAAAGCGCCGGAAAGCGACATGAAACTGACCGATCTCGGTTGGGATGAAGACACCCCGATGACCATCATCGTGAGAAACAACACCGGCGGCGAAACCAAATACGACGTGCCGGCCAGAGGCGGCGCGCCGACCAAACTCACCGCCGAAGGCGTCTCCGAAGCGGGACTGACCGACGGCAGAATTCTCGGTGTCAATAACACCATGGAATATTCTACCGACGGCGGCAAGACCTGGCAGAAAGTCATGGGCGACAGTATTGAAGGCCTGGGTGAAGGCGACGTGATGGTCCGCGTTGCGGCCACCGACAAAGCTTTCGCCAGCAAGCCCGTCACCTTGACCATCAAGGCCAAATCCGACGCGGAATCCAAGGATAAAGCATTCATTGAAAAAGGCGTGTACTATAGAGCTCACGTGCAGAACATCGGTTGGATGGCCGGTGTCAGAGCCGACACCAACACCTTCGTCGGCACGACGGGACAGGCGCTCAGAATGGAAGCCCTCCAGATCGCGATTCCCGAAGGCTACAGCCTTGAAGGCTTCGGCCATGTCCAAAATATCGGCGATGTCGAGATCAGAAAAGCGACGGCAGACGAAATCCGCGGCTTTACCGTACCGGAAGGCTACACGGTCTACATGATCGGTACAACGGGACAAGGACTCCGGATGGAAGCGGTGAGCCTGCACATTGTGAGAAGCGACGGTACCGAGCCCACCTTCAACGTCCAATACCGCAGTCACGTGGCTAATTATGGATGGCAGGGTCTGGTCCGCAACGATTCCTTCGCCGGAACCCGCGGCGGCGGCGTCCGAATGGAAGGCCTGCAGCTCATCGTAACCTCGGCGGAAAAAGATGAAAGCGAACTCAGCTTAATGGGGAGCGCGGCAACGTCGCGCACCCCAGGCGAGATCGCCGAAGAAGAACAAGCGCAAGAAGCGCAAGTCCAGGCAGCCATGCCGAAACTCTACTACCGCACCCACATCAGCAATGTCGGCTGGGGTGAACTCACCGATGCCACGGCCAAAGACGACTTCAGCGGCACCCCGAACAGCGGCGACCAGATCGAAGCAATCCAGATTGCCGTGCCGAAAGAATTCACCATCGAAGGCTACGGCCATGTCCAGAATATGGGGGATACGGCAATCACCGCGGTCAGCGGCGATGCCACTCAGGGCCTCAATGTCCCCGAAGGCTACACGGTCTATCAAATCGGCTCGACGGGCAAGGGCAAACGCCTGGAAGCGCTGGAAATCAGTCTCTTAGAAGGCGGTCAATATTCCGATTACACCGTGAAATACCGCAGCTGCATTGAAGGCAGATTTGGCTGGCAGGGATATGTCAATAATGGCTCCTTCAGCGGCATCAGAAACAGCGGAAAACGCCTGGAAGCCTTCCAACTGATTGTGGCGCATAAATAAGCTTAAACGCGCTAAAACACACCCACGGCAAACAGTATTTATTGTCCTAGCATAAATTAATCGGGCGCCCGATTTTCCGGGTGTCCCGATTGTACAAATCTCTATCATTTTCTCCAAACCACCAACGCGCCGATCGGGGCGAGGTCTGCCTGAGCGCCGGCGTCTCCCGCGCTTCGGCAGGCACCCCCGATAAGGCCGGTTTGGGTGAAAATCCGTGAAAATCAAAAGACGGGCGAAAGCGAAGGTGAATGCGTCCGAAGAATGAAAAAGCGCTTAAAACGGGCGAATGGTTTACCCTATTAATAAGCATAAACAACCTTCTGTTGGCGCGCTGTTCTCTCTGCTTTTTTGGCGCGGCGCGCCGGGCTTTCCCGATGTTTTTTTGGCGAACAAGAGGAGTCTCGTTAAAAATAAGATTTACCGAGTTTATCAAAACATTGAATGAATAGTCAGTTAACAATAAACTCGCCAAACGGGATGCCGCGGATGTCAGGAGAAATTTTATAAGAATATTTTATAGGTTAACGTTAGTAGCCAAATCAGCGCCGAAGCGATGCACAGACACGCTTCGCGCAATCTCCGCGCCATTTTTTGGATAAGCGGGAAAACCCACACCTTTGCCGTCAAAAAAACCGGGCGGCGCGAGGTGCTTTTGGCATGCGAACAAATAATGCGAGCGTCCGGCCTGAATACGCGGCTTTACTTTTGGCGCGCGCTGTTAAAACCGCGTTGTGAGGCGGTTTTTTTGATGGTGTTTTGCCGAAACGCGGAAAATTATTTTTGTTCTCCCGCGGTTTTCACGGGTAAGGTTTTTGATTTGGCCCTCGTGCGTTAACATGAACACAGGATTTGATTTTGCCCCGGCAGGATCGCGGAAGATTTCGCGGTTGGTTGACGGGGCTTTTTTTATTTTCAGCGGGACGGGAGCAGCACCGATTTTTGAGAAAATCGGAAGCGCAGTCCCTTGCGTTTTTTGGTTTTGATGATAGGGGAGCGCTCTTTTTTTGTGAGAGGGCGTTATTTTTTTTTCGCGTGGTTTGCTTTATTTGAGATGAAAAAGGGCGTCAAACCGCGCTTTTTTTAATTAAAGTATTCTTAATTTTATCTTAATTAGTCTTAATTTTAGTAAATGGTATGCGTTTTCAATTGAATGTTGTTTAATTTTCAATTCGGCTAAATTTAAGGCATTTTTCAGTCTTTCAGGTTTTTTGGCGCTCATTTGACGGGCAAAAACCCTTTACAAGAACGTAAAATTTTAGTAAAATTTCGATAATCAGATTCAATGGAGTAGTATGCCCGATTCAAGGGAAACCGATGTTTCCGGAGTCGGTGTTGACCGCGTTTTTTGGGGTATACCCCCGGCGGTATCGTTGAATGTTTTCAATTAATATATCAATTTTTTCAGGCCGGCTTGAACGGCGCGGCCCGGGGAGCGGCGGGACCCGATCTCGGGCGGAGCGTATCGGGCAGTCGGCGGCACGTCCCACCGGAGCATTCACCCAAGAACAGCGAGGCGCTTATGGACACTTATCTTCACAAATCCATCATCGACATCACGGCCGCGCGGCAGCGCGCCATGGCGCTATTTTGCGTTCTCCGGGCGGTTTTCTTTAGGCGGGATGTCAACTGCCCCGCGGGGGCCAAGATGTCGGAAATCGGCGATTTATCCATTTTTTTAGATATCTCGGATCAGCGGGCGGATTGGAGTCGACAGTTCCGGTCGCGGCACGCATTTTGGGAATTTTCAAAACTGCTGCTTCAACGTGAACGAAGGCGGATTTTACACCGAATAAGGCCTCAAAGCGGCCATGATGATATACCAGGAAACCAAAAGGGAAAAGCGGAAAATGTACATGGGGTTTACCCTTCGGCAATTTTAGGGAAACATGAAAATTTTATCAATCGTTTGAAAGATAAGGAAACGTATTTGAAAGGAGCCAACCATGAGAACAACGGATAAAAGCAACAGATTAAACGATAATAGTCAACGGAGGAAACGAATATTTATTTCGTTTGTTTTGGTTGTGCTTTTGGCGATGGTGAGCACCGTGACGGCGGTGCTCGCAGCGTCGACCGGCGACATTCAGGATCGTACCGATACGACGGCCAGCCCGATTTTTAATTCGACAACCATACCGGGCGGATATTATTTGACGAAAAACTACGCGGTCGCGGCGAACAGAGCCGATAATTCCCAAAAGAACTTTCAGGTAAAACAAGGGAGCACCGCTGATCAGTATATTTATAAGACAGCGCAGTGGACCACAAACAATGTGAACGAAACTGCTAATGACTATCAACAAAATAGCGTTACAATTCCGGAGGCGCAGATTAATATCAGCGCCAAACTGAAAAAACAGGATGAATCCTCCTCAAGCGACAGCGGCAGCGCTGACGCCGGACAGCAGCTTATTTCGGATGATGACACGGGAAACTCCGGTAATGACAGTGAAGAAACCTCCGGGAAAAAATCAAGGGCGGTTTATGTCCTGACGCCGTGTACCGCGCATGAATTAAACTCCACTAAAATCGCTGAGAATTTACTTTATTTGAAGAAAAATTATGATATTGTTGATGTAGTGTGCGTTACTAATCCAAGTGGTAATTCTGCCGGAGCTCAATTGACTACTGCCAGTGATTCCAACAGTTCGTACAACTATGGCGGAAAAGGTATGGGGAGTATCGATCAGAAGCGAAAGACCGTTGATGATACAGACAATGGTAATGGGATTGGTGTCGATATTATGTATGATGTCGGCGCGCCGAGAGAATATTATCAAAAAGGGTATTTGGGCGCGGAATCGTTCAAGTTAAGTAATACAGTGCAAGACAAAGAAAAAGATGATGGTACGAATTATTCATATGCCATTGATAAAGGAGCGAAGCCCGGAAGTTTGAGCCCCATTAAAGAAACTGTGAACGGCACTGAACGCAATCGTTACACTGATGGAAAGGTTATCAATATTCCCGATCCAAACAGTTCAACCGGTTATTCGGAATTTCATGTAACCCCTTTAATCGGGAGCTCAACTGACGCGTATAATTCAGTGACTTATTACGATGGAAAAACCGGTCAGGAGAAGAAAGACGAAAATGGGGTTACCGTTAAATATTATCCGTTGATTCGTTTGCGTTGGGGGAGCCGTCATTGGGCCGGCGGCATCTATAAAGCCCTGTATTATTATCTTCATGGGAATTTTAATCCTCATACGGAAGATTATCCGACTGCTAACGCGCCGGACGCGATTTTCACCTCTTTTGACACAACAGGAGTAACAGAGGGTTTTGATGCCAGTTATAATGACGCAACTCATGATATTTGGGGCATTTTAAAAGATTATCAATTAAGAGGGAAATATGTTTGTTTTACGACACATAACAACACAACTATAAATGCTTCTTCCGGTGCCGCATATAAACAGTATGTCGGGTTGACAGATCCTGCGTCTTATCCGACAAAAACGTCATATACTGGGTCAAATGGGAATGCTTATGCGGATACAATGAAAGAACAAGGTATCGCGACCCTTGATGATTTAAGCATCACCGATACGCTTTCGGATAATTTTGAATATGATACATACAGCGGGACAACTTTGGATCCGTCCAAATTCACCATTTCCTCGGATAAGGAAATATATGATGGGACAACATTTCAACCCAAAGTATATAAAACAGGCTCCGGAACCAGTACAAAGTGGTTTTACAGGCATAAAGTCAATACGTACACAGTGAATGCCCAAGCTGAGTCCAGTGTAAGCGGGACAACGGTTGAAGCCTCACCGATTAATATTCGTATCAAGGACCAGCAACTGACCGTTGAAGTCATCGGCTATGACGGTGAAGATACCATTAATGTCAGTTATCCCGTTAAACTGAAATACCGCAACCGTTATAAACTCCAAACAATAACCGAGAAAGTAAATGGGGAAGATAAATCATTTGAAATCCCAGTTGTGGATGAAAGCGGGAACTATGTTGAAGCAAAAACAACAAGTAATCCCGCAACAGTGGTTGCGGACGGTACAAAATTAACCGCCGCGATTGATCATCTCAACGCGGATGGAACAGAAACAACTGGTGGAAAGACAGGCGACACGCAAAAAGGTTGGCTGGGTGAAACATCCTGGCAGAGTGTCGGCAACGGGGAGGTCACCGCGTCCGCGGGGGATCTCAGTTTGGGCGTTGAGTCGCCGAAATTGTATAAAGTGTCAACGGATGAAGGCGCCGATTCAAAGGGTGATCTTGTCATCCGTGATTTGCTGCAAAAAAAGGCAAGTAAAACTTGGTCTCAAATCTGCGGGGAGCCAACAGATGCAAAATACACCCAAAAGAAGACCGAAGACGGCGAAAATCCGTACAAACAGCGATATGATATTACCCTGTCTGATCAATCGATTAACGGACCGGTGGATGTTGAGTATTATAAAACACCTGTCACGATAGATAGTCAAACCGGAAAACTTAATTACGGAACACCGGTACAAGTGAAGGAAGACGGAACCCAGGTAGAGGAGAATGAAGATGTTGAAAGTCAGATCACTTTTGACGAAGGGAAAGCCACGGTCTATCTGAATCCAAGTACCAGTAAGCTTGAAGCTTACAGTATTAAAATAAAAAATCTACCTGCCGGATTGTCCTATACCGTCACTGAAAAAAATGCCTTTGAAGAGACAATAGAAAATGATGGTAAATACGCTTTTGCTCTTGATATAACCAAAAGCACGGGCGTGGTTCCGGTAACGCCTTTTGCTTATGCCAATACAATCGGGAACTTAAGCGTAACGGCGGATTTTGTCAACACCCTGACAAAAATTTTGGTCTTTGGACCGAAAACCAAAGGCAATGACGAATCACAAGGGATTTACGGTTACAAAAAAATCGACGGCGCACGGGAAGGCGTGGCCTACGATTTCCACTTTAAGCTGGAGCCGGACACCACCGACGATTTTACGAAAACAGCTTATGACAACGGCAATGTGGTGCTGCCGACAGGCTATACCGAGGCATCAGGGGTCACTTCCAAATATACTGACAAAACAGTGAATGAAAAGACGGAAAGAGTGGAAGAGTCCATGAGCAGTCCCAACGATACCAATTTCGGTGTTGAGTTTGACATGGGCGCCGTTCAGTTTAAAAAAGCCGGTACCTATAAGCTTAAAATTGTGGAAATCCGCAATCAAAAAGAAAAACCGGACCTCTACTTTGATACCCACCATGCCGTGGCCACTGTCGTGGTGGGAGAAAATGCGACCTCCCATGAACTTGAGGTGCAAGATCATCCCTATGTCTATTATACCGTGAGTACCGATGACCCAAATGGGAACGCGGACAGTAACAAACATGATGGAACAACAAAAGTTTCATACAGCAACGCCGGCGGGCAGTCCAACATGGACATCAAAACGACCAACTTCGGCGCTTTCACCAATACGTATTTGGGATCGTTAACCATTAAAAACAATGTGGATGGGAACTCGCCCAACAGCGATAAGAAATATTACTACTATCGTGTCACTGTATATAAAAACGGCGTGGTGGATACGTCGCGTTCCGGTGTTTTCGGCGATGTTACCTTGTCTAACGGTACCGGCATCATTCAACTGCAAAACGGCGAAAGCAAGACTGTCAGAGGGATTGTCGGCAATGCTTTCGGCGGCGTCAACTTTAAAGTTGAAGCTTTGGGATGCGGGGAAACCGCTTCCATGGCCGTTACCGGTTTGAATAAGCTTTTTGACTACGGCACGAAAAAAACGAAGTTTGTCGGCGAACAAACAACAGTTGGGTTGACTGATTGGTCAAGCGATGGCACTGAGAAGTCTGTGGAATTTGACGGCATCCATAAAGATGTTATTCCCACGGTTTACGGTCGTTTCTCCAGTGAAAACCCAACGGTTCTCAACGTCACCAACACCCGTAACGTCAATGTGGACCTCGATATCTCCAACTTAATCACCTCGGAAGACGAGCACGATCCTGATTTCCAATCCGGAAAATTCAACTATACCGTCACTCTGAAAGACTACACCGGTGCGGCGATCAACGACATCGGAACCGAGGAGAAGACCGATGGAACACCCTATGTGGTAATCCCGAACAGCGGATCCACTTGGACCGCCACCGGCAATCCGGGCGAATACCGCGTGACCTTAACCGGGACTGATGTGGATATGGAGAAAAATCCGAATGGATCCTCGGAATTAGGGCATTTGACCGTCAAAAATCTGCCCAATAACTGCACCTACAGCATCACGCAGGAAAGCGCCGCGGACAGAGGCTACGGTACATCCAGTAAACTGTATGTGAAAAATGAAGGGGACACGAATTCTCAGTTTGCCGAAAAGAAAGATTACAAAACCGGCTTATCGGTATCGGGTGTCAAAATCGAAAATCCCGGCGTGAAAACTTATACCGCCAAGCATCAATTTAAAAACACCAGCAAAACCGGCTCTTTGGTCATCGCCAATGATGTGCTTGGTTCCTCTGACGCTAAGAAAGCGGAGAATTATGTGGCGCATTACAGAATTAAAGCCAACAACGCCAGGAACTCAGGGGTCAAAATAACCACTAAGTCCGCTTACGCGAAGGCAACAGATGCACAAAAAGCGGCAATGACTGCCTTGACGTTCGATGATACTACAAAAGAAGCCACCTTCACTGTGAAAGGCAAAGCCCTGGTGACCAAAAACTACTATGGTCAAACCAAGTCGGATGACCGCGTCCTCATTGTCGGTCTGAAAGCCGACGAATATACACTGGAACTTCTGGATGAAGACAATACTACTCAAACCGGCGGATATGTGCATTATCAGCCCGCCGATGGCAGCATGGCAGTCGCCGTTGAAGGGGACAATGAGACAGAAGTCGAATGCGCGAGCATCTACAAACCATACACGCCCACCGTGGAGGCCATGGACTCCGCCGAAGGTGATACTGACACCGGTTCCATCCAAATCACCAGCAATGATTTCAGAACAAAAGATAACAAAAACAGAACCATTTCCACCACCACCAAACCCGGCGAAGCCAATGCGCTTTATCAATATCAGAAAGTGGACACCTCCACCGACATCAGTGCGGCAGATGAATCAAAAATCAAAGAAGATCAATGGGTGGATTTCCCCATCGACACCAAAACCACGGGCTTCTTCAGCCGGAAAACCAACTATGAATGGCGCTTGGCGCACGATCTCGGCCCCGGCACCTACTACGTGCGCGTCGCGCCGGAACAAAGCGGCACCACAACGGAAGCCTACCGTCATGTGGCCTCGAATCCCGTGGCATGCGTTATCCGCAAAGGGGCGGAACCTGCCATCGTGGATAAAGATATAGGCTTTACCAGACAATTAAATTACGGCTATACCGAAGCGGATGTGGAAGGCAAGCAGATTGTGCTGAAGAACATCGGTATTGCCGACGCCACCATCAACGACGTCCAAATCGCCGAAGCGCGCCGCTTCAATGTCGCTGATGTGGAAATAAATGACGGAGCAGTTACGCAGAAAACCGGCGCGTCCTCCGAAGTGGTCGGCGCGGATAAATTCCCGGTGAGCACCGCCGCGAACGCGAGAAACTTTGTGCTTCAGAAGAACGAGGGCAATCAA
This sequence comes from Eubacteriaceae bacterium, assembly GCA_017405085.1. GTDB lineage: Bacteria > Bacillota > Clostridia > Eubacteriales > Eubacteriaceae > RUG12931. The sequence continues at coordinate 37,640 of JAFRBB010000052.1, read as the reverse complement.
CTGAACTGGTGGACGCTCAAACCCGCGACGGGTCTGGCCTCCGGCGCCTATTTCTTCAAAGTGAATATCCTTTGGACGACGGCCAGCGGCAACGAAGTCACCACGACTTATGAAGACTGCTTCCCGCTGATTGTCAACATCGGCACACGCCACGTGTTTGAATTTGCCGAAACGCAAAAAGTCTATGACGGCATGAAAGCCGAACCGAAGATGAATGTCAACCCGACCGACGGCGATGACAAGATTACCTATACCTGGAAACAGGGCGCGTCATCGGTTGAAGAAGCGGTTGACGCCGGCGATTACACCGTCACCGGCAGCGTTAAAGGCAAAAACTATCAAGACGCGACAGCCACCATCGATTATAAGATTACCCCGCTGACGCTCACCGACGATAATGTCAGCAGTCCGGGCTCGATGCAGCATACCGGAGAGGAAATCAAACCGACCTTCGCGGTGACGCAGCAAGTGGGTGATATTAAAGTGACCCATCACCTCAAAGAAGGCACGGATTATGAGGCGACGTATCAAAATAATAAAGACGTTAGCACTGATGAAGAACAAGCGTCGGTCACCATTGTCGGGAAGGGCAATTTCAAAGGCTCTGTCACCAAGACTTTCAAAATTGTGGATAATAAGAAAGCCGCTCCCGCCGCGCCGGAAACCGAAAGCGTCAGCTATGATACCGTGAAGTTGAAGACCGTGAACGGCGTGGAATATGGGATTAAGGGCGCCGACGGCAACTATCAATGGCAGCCCGAACCCACCTTTACGGGATTGACACCGTCGACCAAGTATACTTTCGCGCTCCGGGCCAAGGGCGATGACACCGGCGGTACCTCGGACGCCAGCGAACCTTTGGATGTCACCACCGAAGCCAAGCAAGAAGAAGCCAAGGAAGACGTTGACGACGGCGAGGACGACGAGACGGACACGACGCCCTATATCACCTATGATTATGAACATGAGTCCGTCAAATCGATTAAACCGGATCATACCGTTCGCCTGTTGAACGGAACCGCGCTGAATGAAGGCGATCAAGTCACGCCGGGCGATGCCATCATCATCCGCACCAAAGACAGACGGGAAATGCCGGCGATTGTACCGTTGCGCCCCGACGCGCCTACCGGCATGAGCTATGACGCGTCTGCTGACAAAATCACATTCAACACGGACGGCGTCAATAGAGATAGCTATAAAACCATTCAATACCGCTTGAAAGACGTAGACGCGGATTGGACGGATATCGACTACGCGACCTTTGTCGACGGATTCAAACCGAAAGCGACCGGAGTCTATCAATTCCGTTATAAATGGAATGATGAAGCCTTCACCGGCAATGTCGGCACGCTTAATGTGGCGAAAAACGGGGAAACTCTGCCCGCGGTTATCGACATTTCGCCGATTGAATTTGAAAGCATTTATAGAAACGACGCGAAACCAAGCGTTGACGTGACCCTGAAAAACACGGGAGATACAGAGGCTAAGATTGTCTCTGTGACGCTGGCGGAAAACGCGAACTTTAATATCGCGAACAACGATAATCTCGGCACCATCGCCAAAGGCGAAGAAAACAATACTGTCTCCATCACGCCGAAGAGCAACCTCGGTGTCGGCGATTACAGCGATACATTGGTTGTCACCTATCAAAGCGGAAGCGACAAAACAGCCCGTGTGACGGAAATGCCGTTCCATTTTGAAATCTACGATGATCATTTGTCGTATGACATTACCGTCGGGGAAGTGCGTGATTACGTCTATACCGGCAAAGCGATCACGCCGACGCCGGTGGTGAAGAGCAACAATATTGAGTTGGTATCGGGTACCGATTTTGAATATCAATACAAAAACAACACCAACGCGGGCACCGCGGCATTGGTGGTTCATTTCATCAACGGAATGGCCGGTATTGAGGACAAAGAAGTCGGCTTTACCATCAATCCGAAAGAGCTGCAGAATAACTTTATCACTGTCAATAACATCGGCTACACCGGTGCCGCAAGAGAACCGGAAGTCAATGTGTATGACGGCTCGATGAAGCTGACTGAGGGCAAAGATTATGACCTCATGTACTCCAACAATATCAACCCGACCAGCGAAACCAGCAAAGCTTTGGCCAAGATCACCGGGAAAGGCAACTACACCGGAACGGCGGAAAAATCCTTTGACATTACGCTGACAGGCGCCGCGACCGAACGCCGTCCCAAGGGCGCGCCGGAGCTGGACAAAGCGACGACCGACAGCATCAAACTGAAAACATATACGAAGGTTGAAGGCGATAAAGATGGCGTCACCTATGAATACGGGATTTTGAAGGGCGATTCCATCGAATGGCACAGTGAAACGAACCGGACCTTTACTGGACTTATGTCCGGCACGGAATATACCTTCTATGTGCGCGCTGCCTCCGGTGAAGAAAACGGCGTGAAATATGACGCGTCACCGGCCGGCGAACAATCCGCCAATTTCTCAACACTGACGAAGAAAGACGATACCGCCGAAACCACCGTGGTCCCGGGCGATATCAGCTACAACTATGAAAAAGAATTGGTGACCAACATCACCAGCGGATACACTGTGTCCAGAAACGGCGAACAAAGCGGCAATACCGTTGAAATCGGATACTCGATTTACCCCGGCGAACTGCTCTATCTCTTTGATGCGTCAACTCCGGCCAATAAATCCGAAATCCGTGTGCCCGCGCGTCCCGCCGCGCCCACAAAGGTATCCGTTAAAAACAACACAATCGACGGCATCACCACCGATATGCAGTGGCGCAAAGGCACCACCGGCGAGTGGACAGATTACACCGGCACGGCCATCAATTTGAGCGCGCCCGAAAACGGCACCGGCGTCTATCAGGTGCGGTATAAAGGCTCCAACACCAAGGCTGTCTTCGCCAGCGAAGCGGTCTCGCGCAGCTACGTTGCCACTAATGAATCAAAACCGGTTCTCACCGCGGACATGCCGACCTTTGCCGATTTGACAAAAGATTATGGCTCTGTTGAAAACGGCACACTGACCGTGCGTAACGGCGGCACCGCGGAAGCGAATATCAGTAGCATTGAAGTGAGCGATGGTTGTACATCTACGCACCACACATGCACGGTGTCACCAGCAACCGCGAATGTCGCTGTGAACGGCGGCAGCCAAACCTTCACCATTACCCCGCCGATCGGCATGGGTGTCGGCACGCACACCTTCACGGTGACCATTACCTACAATGACAGCGCGACCCTGACTGACACCTTTATGATTAAGGTTAAAGACGGCAACGCCATCAACGAGTTTAAAGTGGAAGATCCCGAAACACCGGTGGTCTATACCGGTGAATCGATCAGACCGGATTTGGCCGTCACCTGTAACAACACCAAGCTGACCCGCTATGCCGATTATGACCTGATTTACGGCGAAAACACCAATGTCGGCGGATGGCATGTCACCGTGCGCTTCAAAGGCAACTATGAAGGCAATGACGATATTGTCAAGGATTTCCGTATTACGCCGGCGACCATCAAAGACAGCGATGTCACGGCGCAGAAGGATATTTCCGCGGTGCGTTATGTCAGCGGAGAAGCGGCAATTCCGGATATCGCGGTGAAAGTCGGCGACCGTTATCTGAAAGCGGACACCGATTATAAGATTACCTATGCGCACAACACAGAACCGACAGACAGCGCGACGGCGACCATTGTCGGGATTGGTAATTATACCACCGAGGCGCCGATTGTCAGAACATTCGCCATTGTCGATCTGGAAGGCGTTACCGCACCCAATGACGCACCGAAAATCGACAATGAAGAAACAGACATCACGGCTGATAGTGTCACGCTTCACAAGGAAGCGGATACCATTGGTTATGCTTACAAAAAACATAACGCGACCCAGTGGACACTGACCCCGTCGAATGTCATCGCGGGCTTGGAAGCGAATACATCCTATGACTTCGCGCTCTACACGAAAGCGACGAACAGCAAACCTGCATCCGACGTGTCAGACCAAATCTTGACGAGATCGACCAAAGAAGCGGATGACGGCGGATCGGATACACCGTCCGAATTGACAAACTTTGAAGTCACATATAATTACACGACTGAAACGATTTCCAGCTACACGAATACATTCGCGATTTCCATTGACGGTAAAACAGCGTATACAGGAAACTTAAGCGATTTACACATCGAACCGGGTCAAACCCTGTATTATATGCCGCTTGAAGACGGCAAAGCGAACACCGCGAAAGTCGCGAGCTTTAAAGTGACGCCGACAACCCGTCCTGAGCTCTCCGGTGTTTCCAAAACTGATGTGACTAAGACTGAGCAAAGCTCATCCGGCGGCGATGACCAACAAGGCGGAGATGATAGTCAAGGCGGCGCTTCTCAAGAAACGCAGACAACCGTCACCAAAGGCACCATCACCGGACTGACCACCGGCATGCAGTTCCGCAAAGCCGGCACCAATGACTGGACCACAGTGGCTAACGGTGTGGACAGATTGACGGAAAATAGCGGAACATTCACTCTTGGCGATCTCAACGTTGGCGATAGCTACGACGTGCGCGTCGCGCCGACGAGCAACGCTTTCGCGAGCTTGCCGACCACCTTTACCATCGGCGGCGAACCGGAAGAAAATTCCCCGGCGAAGCTGACGGCGGCTGCATTGAGCTTTGATTTTAACGAAGGGGATACGCCGGACGCTCAGCCGATCACCATTAACAACTATGGCAAAACAGAAGCGACAATTGTTAGCGTGACCGACGGCAACTATGTGAGGGTGTCCGCAACGAGCGAAAATACGACAACAGTTGACGCTTGGTTAAACAATAACCCTGGTACTTCCGATAATTGGAAGGTGACCCCCAACGATAACCTTAAGGCCGGTAATTACACGGACAGCGTGACAATTACCTATAAGAGCGGCTCAGACAGCGATGGAAAAACCGTCGTCGTGCCGGTCTTGGTTAAGGTCGCCCCGAAAGACCCTGTAGATCCCGATAACATTTCGCACAACATCACCGTTGAACCGAGCAATATTGCCGATCAAACCTACACCGGTAAGGCCATTAAACCCGCTTTAACGGTGAAAGACGGCGATACGACATTAACAGAAGGCTCCGACTATAATGTAACCTATTCTGACAACACCAATGCCGGAAACGCCAAAGCGACCGTATCCTTCGGCGGCGTGTACAAGGATGTCAAATCTATCGAAAAAACCTTTAAGATCACGCCCGCTGTCATCGAAGAAGCTGATGTGAGCGTGGATGAAAGTGTGGCCTATGATGAAGGCCGCGAAGTCAAGCCGAATGTCATCGTGGTCAAAAACGGAAAAGTGCTGACCGCCGAAAGAGATTACGAAGTGAGCTTTAGCAATACCGTCGGCAGCAAAGAAGGCGACGTAACGGCTACGGCAACCATCACAGCCAAAGAAGGTAGTAATTATACGGTTGACAACAGCAAAATCGAAAAGAACTACATCATCACAACAACCAAAGTGGCCGACGCGCCGTCATTGGTGCCCGAACTGGCCGTGGATTATGATACATCTGTCACCTCGACGTCCGTCACATTAAAAACTGTGACCACGCCGGTGGTGCAATACGGCTTCAAACTCAGTACAGATCCAGAAACAGCCTGGACATGGCGTAACGAACCGGTCTTCAACGACTTAACATCGAGCACGTTCTATGATTTCGCGCTTCGCGGCAAAGGCGACGGCACGACGCCGCCGACCAAACGCGGGGATTCCGCGACATGGACCACAAAAGAAAATGACAATGTGGAAGTGGATCTTTCCGGCGCCATCACCTATGACTATGGTTTGGAAAGTATCGAGAATTTGAACGGCAATAAACTCAGACAATCCGACAAAGGCACAGATCTGAGAGTTGGCTCCGGTGTTATTCCGGGTCAAAAACTGAGAATTCAGCTCGGTGGAAACGGCGACTGGATGGATTATACCGTTCCCGCTCGTCCGGCGTTTGAAGGTACCGTGACGCCAGTCAATGCCGATGAAAATGGCGAAGGCGGCATGCTGACCAATGTCAACCCGACGATGCAATACCGATTGATCGGCGGAGAATGGACGGATGTTCCTCTGGACGCGACCTTTGTCTCTGTCACACCCGGGAAATATGAAGTGCGCAATATCGCTTCACCGACCGCTTTTGCCAGTGAATCGATTTATATGATCGTAACAGCGAACGGCAGCACTGCCACGGTTCCCGCGGCTTTGGAAATCGGGGATATCACCTTCCCGACGGTTGAACAGGGACAGGACGCTCCGGCGGCGAAATATTTCACCGTGTATAATGACGGCGGACAGGCGGCTCATGTAACTGGAGTGTCGGTTGACAATTCAAACTTTACCGTCACCGGCAATACCAACGTTAGCATTGGTGCAGGAATCCATGACAGCACAACATGGACCGTGCAACCCAAGAACACCGATATCGTGGGTGAAAATCGCGCGGCGGTTACCTTCACCTATAAGAGCGGCATCGATGATACAAAAGAATATAAAGCCACGGCGAATGTCGTCTTTAACGTCACCGCGGCGCAGTCTCAATCCCAAGACGCGATGGTCACCTATGACTACTATGGCGAAAAAATAAAGACCATCAGCCAAAACGCAACTTTATGGAGAGAATATTCTTGTGATACGAATCAAGTTGTAGCAACAAATGGTGTCACACCGGGTGAACTGCTCTATCTCAAGACAGACGACAAAGTGGTTCCTTATCAAGTGGATGAACGCCCGATTCTTGACGCGTCTAAATTCACATTGACGCCCGCAACTGACGGCAACAACGGCAAAATCAGCGGTCTTGACGGCACTACTATGCGCTATCGCTCGAAAACCAGCGAAAACAATGGCGCATGGTTAATCCCCGAAAGCAACACTGTCACAGGTCTCGTGGCCGGCGATTATGAAATCATTTTGGCCGCGACGGGCAAGAGCTTTAGAAGTGAACCGGTGGTTGTGCATATCGGCACGAGCGAAGAAGATACCAAAGTCAAAGCCCTGCTGACCGTGGATGATGTTGATCTTGGTGTGATTCAGGATGAGACAGGCGGAGATAATCCTAGCCTTCCCGGATACCCTGACGCGAAAGCCATTACGATAACCAACAAAGTGACCGGCTCCAACGCGGAAAATATTAATGTAACTGTGAGTCCAAACTCTGGGAATACGGCTTTCACCATTGAAGGAAGCGGTGATTCGCGCACGGTTAAAGTGACCGCCATTCCGACCAGATCTGATAAGCCAATTAAAACAGAAGCCGGAGGTCCTGGCACAGTGATTGCCTATAAAACAGGCGTTCACAGCGGCACCATCACGGTGACCTACAACGACGGTCAGACCGCTACGGCCAACGTCATGTTGACGGTTATACCCAATCCAAACAGAGAAGACGCTTCCGAACAAGGCGGACAGGTGCTGCCCGTCATCAGCGAAATCAACTCGCAAACCTACACCGGATCGGATATTGAACCGATTCCGACCGTGACCGTTAACGGGATCAATCTGTCCGAAGGCGCGGATTTCACCGTGAATTACACCGACAACGAAGATGTCGGAACCGCGAAAGCCGTGGTCAACTTCACAGGCGGCTACGCTTATCTCAACGCCCTTGACGCGGATACCTATCGGACCAAGACATTTACCATCACTCCCGCGACCATCACGGAAGCGATGATCGTCGACATCGATCCCGTCACCTATACCGGCAGTCCGCTTACCCCGCCGGTCAGTGTGAAATTCGGCACACGCTACCTCAAACAGGGAAAGGATTATGTTGTCGACTATTCCAACAATACTGATGTCGGCACCGGTAAGGCGACCGTTAAAACAAAAGAAAACGCAAATTATAAGGTTCAGGGTGATTCGATTGACAAATCCTTCACCATCACCACTGAAACCTCCGCGGACAGCCCGAAAATTGTGCCTGAAGCGGTCGATATCACCACCACCAGCATCACACTGAAAACCGTCAGCGGCATGCGCTATGGGATCTACGAATCCGACGGCAGCATCAGCTGGCGTGACGACCCGGTATTCACGGGATTGAATCCGGGAACAGCCTATAAATTTGTCCTCAGAACCAAGGGGACCAATGGCAAAGCCGACTCGACGGAACTCAGCGCTCCCGCGGTCTTTAAAACCAATAAAGAAACAGCGGACACCAGCACGGTCAATGTCAGCGCGGCTTTGACCTATGATTACACCAAAGAGACCATCGCGACCATCAACACCGATGACGGTTATCGGATCTTTGACGGCTCCACCCAGCGCAAAGCGGGTGATACGGTCATTCCGGGCCAGAGCCTCTATGTGGTCAAAGACGGCGTCAAGGTTGAAACCATTGTGCCTGCCCGTCCGGCCGCTCCCACCACAGTGGGCGCCCAAAACGCGACAGTCACCGGCGATACAGCCAATAGCGACGGTCAAATCACCGGTGTGGACAACACCATGCAGTGGCGTCAAGCCGGCAGCGGAACGTGGACCGGCGGCATCGGGGAACAACAAACGAGCATCAAGAATTTGGCTGCCGGCTTCTATGAAGTGCGCTATGCCCCGACGGCAACCACCTTCGCCAGTGCCCCCACAACCGTTGTCATCAAGGCGGGTGATCAGGCGCAGCCTGCGTATATTGACATCACAGTGCCCGATTTCATGCCTCAGGTGGAAAACTACAATCCGGTCACGGCGAAAGCCATCACCTTGACCAATATTTCCGGTGACACAGCTGCCACCATCGCGAGTGTCGATGATGTCAGCGTGGAAGGCGACTTTGAAATCGTCGACAAAGACAGCGCGAACACTACTATAGGAAAGGGTCAGTCCAACAATGCATGGACCGTCAAACCCAAAGACGGTTTGGCCGCCGGCACCCATGTGGGAACTGTCAAAGTTAAATACAATAACGGCAATGGCAATGCTAATGCCACGGCCGAAGCGCAAATCATGTTTGTGGTCAAACGCCAGGATGCCGACTCAGTGGCCTCGTTGGTGACTTATAACTACGCCGACGAAAAGATTGCCTATATCACACCGGGCTACTTGGTGTATAACGGCGATCAAAAGACGCTGATGGAAGTCGGCAGCGATGTCAATCCGGGACAGATACTCTATCTCTGCCTTGAAACAGACAAAGATAAAGAAAACAAGACTTTTATCAGTATCAACGTGCCCGAGCGTCCGGCGAAACCCACGGGTTTGGAATCGGGATATGATGATTCAAGTAGTACGGGAATCATCAATGGAACGACAAATGCCATGGAATACCGCCGGATTACGAAAGACAAACACACCATATGGCAAACGGCCCCGTCGGATCAAACCGCCGTCACCGGTCTGGTTGAAGGCATTTATGAAGTGCGCTATGCGGCCACCGGCTCCGCTTTCTGCTCCGACGCGGCAACCGTAACGGTCCAGAGACCGGAATCCGCATTGAAAGATACTGATAATCCGTGGTTGGCCAAAAACTTTATGATTGATGTCGACGCGGTGAGCTTCGGCAATGTCAAAGCCGGCAGCGACGGCAAATTGACGGACGGCACTGTGGAACCCATCCAGCTCCGCATCACCAACACCGGTAATATGAACGTGCGCATCGGCAACGTCTTTGTCATCGACAGCGGCTCCAACTATACGGTTGTCTCGCCCAGTAATGATGCCAATCGGATCATCGCCCCCGGAGAAACCAACACGCGCTTTACCATTCAACCCAAGGGCTTGGAAGTCGGTCAATATCAACACAATATCAAAGTTATGTTTACGCCTGATCCGACGACCTTAACTGATAACAACGCTGGTACGCAAAGAACGTATTCATATGATGAAGATTTGAATGACCCGCCCATCACCAGCAGAGAAGCGGCGATTAACATCAACGTCATCAAGGCCGATTTCGCAAACAACATTGTCGTTGGCGAACCTTATCCGAACAGCGAGCAATCGCTTGTCAACAAGGTTGAGTATACCGGCAAACAGCAAACGCCGAAGCCGACCGTCACCAACAGCGGCATCGCGCTTGTAGAAAATGCCCATTATGAATACACTTGGGGCAGCAATGTTAACCAGGGTGACCAAAACTTTGTCACGGTGACCTTTAAGGGCGATTACGCCTCTGAACCGGCAGTCACGAAATATTTCACCATCACCAAAACGGCGATTACCGACAGCATGGTGAAAAACTTGAGCTCCGTGACCTATACGGGAAGCCCGATCACCCAAGATATCACCATTACCGATAAGTCCGGCAACACCTTGCAAAAAGACAGAGATTTTGATGTTGTTTGGGAAAACAATACCAACGTCTCAACCGACGCCTCGAAAGCGGCGGCTGTGATCACCTTTAAGGGTAATTATGAAACCAGCGAAACAGCGACATTGAACGGCGAAACCATTAACGGCATTCGCAAAGAATTCTATATCACCGCGGACAACTCTCAGCGTCCCGCGCCGACCATGCAGCCGCGCGAAGTGGAATCCGCCAAGACCGCCGATTCCATCACGCTGGTCGAAGAGGCCTCTGACGTCAAATACGGTAAATGGAATCAATTGACCGGCGCTTATGAATGGACCGATAAACCGGTGTTTACGGGTCTCACGCCCGACACGGAATATACCTTCGCGCTGCAATACATTGGCAACAGTGAATATCCCAACGCTTCCGTCGCCGGACCTTCCGCCGTGTTTAAAACAGCGGGAGAATCGGGTAATACCAACCTCGGCGCCGTGACCTATCACTACGCGGATGAGGAAATTTTGACCATTACCAACGGCTACACCGTCTCCAAAGACGGAACGAGCAACCAAGGATCGATTTTGATCAAGGGCAGCCATGTCGATGCCGATCAGGTGCTCTACATTTGGAAAGACCCGGCGAACAAGCTTCAGATCAAAGCGCCTTCGCAATTCGCCCGTCCGGAAAACATCAAAGCCAAGAACACCTCTGAATTTGAAAACAACGGGGTGATCACCGGCGTGGATGAAACCATGGAATGGAAGGCGAAAACAGCTTCGACCTGGAGCGATGTGCCCGCCTCGGCGAAGGTGATTAGCGGTTTGCCCGACGGCATCTATCAGGTGCGTAAAAAAGCCTCTGAAAATGATGTGGTTGACGGTAAATTCGCCTCCGAACCGGTGACGGTTGTCATCGGCCGCGACAGCGACACCGAAGCCGTCACAACCAACACCTGCGCCATCGACATCGATAAGGTGCAATTTGACTCGGTCAAACGCGATCCCGACGGAAACTATTCGGTACCGTACTATCAAACAATCGTTATGAAAAACGTCGGGAATACCGACGCGCAGATCACCGATATCACCGCCGGCAGTGACTATGTCATCGAGCCGACGACCGGAACCCTCTACGTCTCAGGTACTGAAGGCAAAACAGACACAGTCTTTACCATCACGCCGAAATCAGGTCTCACCGGCGTCAATCACCAGGCGACCTTGACGGTGACGTATGAATACTACAACGGCACCCAAAAAGTCAGCGATACTGCGACGGCCGAAGTCAGCTTTAATATCGAAGCCGCCGACATCGCCAACGCGGAACCGGTCATCTCCGATATTCCGGCTCAAACCTACAGCATTTCGGAAGTCAAACCGGTTCCCACGGTAACCATTAACGATGTGAAACTTTACGAAGACTCTGATTTCACCTGCGCCTATCAAAACAATGTTAAGGTCGGCAAAGGTAAAGTGACGGTGACCTTTATCGGCAATTATGCCGGCACATCCAATCCGGTCACAAAAGAATTTAACATCAATCCCGCGCCGCTGAGCGCCGATTATATCAGCGCGATTCCCGAACAGGATTACACCGGCAAAGCCTTGACGCCGCCGGTGACCGTGGCCTACAACAACTATACCCTCACCGAGGGAACGGATTACACGGTGACCTATCACAACAACGTCAACCCGACAAGTGAAAACAGCATGGCTTATGTCACCGTGACGGGTCAAGGCAACTTCACCGGCACGGTGAAAAAGACCTTTGCCATCAAAAACAATACCGGTCATGCAGTAACGAACCAAGAAGCGGCGGTACGATACGATTATGCCAAAGAAACACTGAAAGCCGTCACCGATGATTACGCGGTTTACAGCGCGGCGACCGGCGGCACAGCGCTAAAGGCAAGTACCGATAATACAGCCTCCGCTGTCGTGCCCGGACAGAAACTCTATGTCCAAAAAGGCAGTGAATCGACGCGCACAATGATTACTGTCGATCCGCGTCCGGCGGCGCCGACCACCCCCGTGGGCAACAGCAACGGCTCCATCACCGGCGTGGACAGCACGATGGTCTACCGCGACGCCGGCAACACCGCGGACACTTGGAAGCCCATCAGCGAAAACAAAGTGTCCGGTCTTGACACCGGTGTCTATGAAGTGCGCTGCCTGCCCACAGCCGACGCCTTTGCCAGTGAATCGGCCTATGTCTCGATTTCCAGAAACAACCAATCGGTTCCCGCCGTTGTGACGGTCTCCGCCGATGCCTTTGACCCGGCGGTCATGGTGGAAGGCGGCACAGCGCCGAGTCCCGCCAAACTGACCATCACCAACCGCGGAACCGAAAACGCGGAAATTAGAGGGATCACTGTACCCTCAGGCTTTAGCCTCAGCGATAAAGATGGGACTAACGTGACCTTCAGCCCGACCACACGCTCCGGCGGTTCTACACTGGAAACCTACTATGTGAAACCCGACAATACATCGAGTGCCAATAATCTTACAGGTACTGTCACCGTCAATTATGGTGACAGTAAAACCGCGACGGCGCCGATTTCCTTCACCATCAATCCGAAAGATGGCAATGATAATGACGCCACCAAACCGGCACCGGTTGTCACAACGGATAGCAATTTGACCTATGACGGAACGGCTAAGGAAGCGGTGACCGGAGTCAAAATCGGCAGTATCGATCTCAACGCTTCGGAATACACGGTGCGTTACAGCAACAATATCAACGCCGGAACCGCGGATTACACCATCAGCTTTAACAGCCCCTACGGCGACTATGCCGATGTCAAAGGCACCTTCAATATTGTCGAAGCGACGATCCCGGCAGACGCCATCTCCGCGATTGAAGATCAGCTGTACACCGGCGACGCCATCGAACCCGCTGTTATCGTCAAAGACGGCGGCAAAGTCCTTGCCAAAGACAAAGACTACACCGTGGTCTATAGCGACAATAAAAATGTCTATACCGGAGATTCCTCAACTGAAGGCGCGAAAGCCCCGACAGTGACCGTCACCGGTACCGGCAATTATACCGGCACGGCAACAAAGACCTTCAACATTTTCTCTGCTGACGATGTGAGCCAAGCCGCGAAACCGACGGAAGCTCCGCGTCTCGCATCTAGAACGACAAACAGCATTACGCTTGTACCGGCGACCACAGAAAATGTCCAATACGGCATTAAAGTCGGCAACGCCTATCAATGGCAGGATGAAACAACATTCAGCGGTCTCACCCCGGATACGGCCTACACCTTCGCCCTGCGCGTCAATGAAACGACTAAAGACGGCAAGCGCGTTTTGGCCAGCGAACCGGGACCGTCCCTGACGGAAAAAACAGCGGTGGAAAGCGGTGTCATGCTCAGACCGGCGGCGCCTGTGTTAAGCAGCAAGACCGCCGATAGTGTGACACTGGAAAAACTGCCGCAAGGCGTCAGTTCACAACCGGCCGACACAATCTATCAATACGGTATCTTGGTTGACGGCGAATACCAATGGACAGAATCGCCGGCCTTCAACGGCCTGAAGGATAACACCAACTATACCTTCGCGATGAGAGCCATCGGAAAAGATGCTAAGAGTACCTATAAAGTCTCCGATGCCGGCGACACCCTCACAGTGAAAACCGACACCATCAAGGCCGAAGAAGAGGCTGAAAACGCCGGTTATACCTTCGACTACTTCAACGAAAAAGTCGCGACGGTGACACCGGGCTACGTGCTGAAAAATAGTAACGGTGAAATCGTCAGCGACGGCGAAACCATTTTCGGCACCATTCATCCGTCGGAAACCTTGTACTTCGGTAAAGCCGACGGTACCGGGACACCGGTTTACGTTAAAGCCAGAGGCAGCGCGCCGACGACGGTTAGCGTGACCAATGTCACCTCACCGTCCAAGGCCAACGGTGCCCTCACCGGCGTGAACAACACCATGGAATACAGCCTCTGCACGACCAGTGTCGATGAAGAAGGCAAAACCACGGTTGTACCGACCACATGGAACAGCTGCGGCAGCACCGGCGTTGTTGACACGCTGAAAGCCGGGACTTACATGGTGCGTTACGCGGCTTCTAAGACGGCTTTCGCCAGCAACGCGGCAACGGTCACCATCGGGATCGGCCGTGACGCCAACGATCCGACTTCCCACTGGATTGCCTATGATTATGACAAAGAAACTATCGAGTACATCGATGGCAACTACAAAGCCTACGCAAGCAAATCCGGTGATCAAAACACCGATCCGAAATCGGTTGGCAGCCAAGTCATCCCGGGTCAGGTGCTCTATCTGGTCAATCAAAACACCAATAAAGTGTATGAAACCAAAGTACCAGCCCGTCCGACATTGGATGGCGTCGCGGTCAGCGGCACCTCCAACCGCGGTAACGACGGTCAAATTACCGGCGTTGACAACAAAATGCAATGGCGCGCCAAAGGACAAACCGCGTGGTCACCGGTCGACGGCAAGAGCATTGCCGGCTTGACACCGGGCGTCTATGAAGTGCAGCAGAACTGGACCGATGAATCCTTCCGCAGCGACATCGAATCCTATGTCGTGTTGAGCAACGGAACTAACACGGTTGGTGAACCGATTATTTCCGTGACGGCCCCGACCTTCCCCAACAGAAAAGAAAACAGCGCCATACCAAGCGGGAATATTATCATCACCAATCAGGGTTCGGTTGCGGCGACCATCACCGATGTGAATGTCTACACGGCCAAAGCTGACGGCAGCGCCAGCGGGACTCAGTCAAATGATTTCACAATCGGTAATCAAAATGTGGATAATAATATAGTTGAAGCAGCGACGATCAGTGAAGGTAATATCAGTCCGACCAGCAACAACAATTGGACCTTAACACAGACTAAAATTGCCGCCGGATCCTATCACGGTGTGATTAAAGTCACCTATACGTATACAGACGGTGACGCCCAGAAGACCGGTACCGCCGAAGCGGCTGTGGTCTATAATGTCACGCGTACAGATGTCACCGCGGTTACGGCCTCTGTGAACTACGATTACGAAAAAGAAACCGTTTCGGAAATTTCCGATGGTTACCAATTGTTCAGAGGTAGCCAGGAAGTCACAAAGAATGCCGGCAGCAATGCTGTGACACCGGGTGAAACCTTGACGCTAAAATCCACAAATGGTGGAAGCGAAACAAGTGACGTCACCATCAATGTGCCCAAGCGCGTCGATAAACCGACCGGTGTCGCGGCGGTCAACGCCGATCAATTCGGTCAAAACGGTAAAATCGTCGGCGTGAACAACCTGATGCAATACCGCAAAGAAGGCGCCGCCGGCTGGAACGCCGTCGGAAACAACAGCAGTGTCGCGGTTACTCCGGGCGTCTATGAAGTGCGCTATAAAAACACCGACAGCAACTTCGCAAGCTTGCCGGTGAAAGTCACCGTCATCGCCGAAGGCAGCGCCACATCAACCATCCCGGCGAGCTTGGATGTCAGCGCGCCCACATTCCCGGCGACTCCGGCGGGCACCCAAAACGCGCCGGCGGCGCAACCCATCACCATCAACAATATGGGACAGGTTGACGCGACCATCGCCGAGGTCCAAGTCTACAGTTCGGTCACCAAAGATGCCAATGGCTTGATCACCGGCGGAAACGTATCTGAAGACTTTACAGTGACAGCTCCGAGTGGAGACGGTCAAAATGTTGTAGTCGGCATTAATAGCGAATCAGCTGACAAAGCCAATAAAAACTATCAGATTGCCCCGAAAGTCCCGAATGGCGGTTTTGCGGAAGGCACACATAAAGCGACGATTGTTGTCAAATATGATGTCGATGCCAACGATTCTAGTAAATATAAAACCGCCTCGACGGAAGTGACCTTTGTGGTTACCAAAGCCGAAGTGGAAGTCATTCCGGAAATTGTCTACGACTATGTGAATGAAAAAGTGCAAAGCGTCACAACCGGATTTACCGTCAGCGATGGACAAAATGATGTTGCAGTCGGCAGCAATGCTGAAAACAACAGCATTACTCCGGGAACGACGTTGTACATGGTCAAAGGCACGGGCAATAATCAGAAGAAATACGCGGTCAACGTACCCGACCGTCCGACCTTGTCTGAAAACGTGCAGGCCTTCAACGCGGGACCCTATGTCAAAGGCGGTCTCACCGGTGTCAACGCCACCATGGAATACAGCAAGGATGGCGGCCAAACTTGGACCGCGGTGGGCAACACCACAAGACTGGAGCTGGATCCCGGCGTCTATGACGTCCGTCAAAAAGCGACAGATACCAGCTTCAAAGGTACACCCAAGACCTTCACAATCTACAAATTGGATGATGAAGGCAAAATTGATGAAAAAGACGAAACCGTTGATACAGCGAAAGCCGATCTCCGGGTGACCATGCCGACCTTCCCGAATGTGAATGAGGGAGCCGGTGTGCCCGCGGCCAAAGCGATCAGCCTGATCAACTACGGCACCAAAGACGCCACCATTAAAGGCGTAGTCTCTTCTAAAGGAGAAAGTTCCGCCTTTACGATTAAAGAAGGCGAAACCGGTGTCAAAGGCGCTCATGAAGCCACCGACGGCATTGTGGCCGGCAAAAACGAAACCTGGACAATTCAGCCGAACGCGGCCAAAGTGACAACTCCGGGAATCTATAAAGAAACCATCACTGTCTCTTATATCGATACGGTTGTCGAACCGGAAGAACAACAAGGCGACGATGAAACGGTGCCGACCAGTGAAGATCAATCGACCACGTCTGAGGCGACGCCGAAGACCGTGTCCGCCGACGTCATCTTCACGGTGCTGGCCAAGGACACCACCAATATCATCTCGGTCGAGCCGTTGACAGAGCAACAGAAGAGCGTTGTCTATAAGCGCGCGGCTTATGAACCGGAACCGGCTGTGACCTATAACGGACAGCCGCTGGTTGAAGGCAAGGAATTTGAATACATCTATGAAGACAACATCAATTTCGGCACAGCCAGTGTCACGGTTCACTTCCTGGGAAGTTATGCCAACCATCCGGATCAAACCCAAAACTTCACAATTGAAGCCAAACCGATTAATGGTGACGGTATTACGATTGATGATGTTCAAGCGCAGCCTTATAACGGCGGCGCGCCCGTTGAACCGGATATCACCATTCTCGACAACGGCTATCGTCTGACTCAAGGCACAGACTTCACCGTGTCCTATGGCGAAGATCCGCATACCGGTGATGCTGACCAAGACACTGAAGTGAAATACAGCATCACAGGTAAGGGCAACTATACAGGAACGGTTGAAAATAAAACCTTCACGATCCTGTCTCAGGAAAAATCATCACCGGTTGACGCGCCGACCTACGTGCCCGAACTGGTCAGCCGCACCGAAAGCAACATCACCTTGAAGAGCCAGGCCGGCGCCGAATACGGGATTTACAACGGTACCAAGTTCATCTGGCAGCCTTCGCCGAGCTTTGACGGATTGACCCCGGATACCGATTATCGCTTCGCCATTCGTTTGGCGGCAGTCGGCTCCACCCCCGCGTCCAATCCCAGCACGCCGAAGATCTTCCGCACGGCCAAAGCCGGTGTCACCGAACCGGAAACACCGACCAAACCCGTCGTGGCCTATGATTATCTCAATGAATTGTTGGATTCCGTCACCTCGCCGTACATGGTCTCGACTGACGGCACCGCGGATACCAAGTTGACACCGGGTAAATCGAAAGTTGTTCCGGGTCAAACTCTCTATATCACCGGTTCGGGAACCGATGTCTCGAAGACCACTGTGCCCGCGCGTCCGGCCGCTCCGACAACACCCACAACACCCACAGCGGACAATGCTAAAATCACAGGTGTCAGCAGCGCCATGGAATACCGTGAAGCCGGCAGCGACAACTGGCTGCCGATCACCGGAACCAGCATCGGCGTGGAACCCGGTATCTATGAAGTGCGGACCAAAGCCACCAGCGAAGCCTTCGCCAGCGAAGCGACAACAGTGAAGGTCAATAAAGACGCTTCCGGTAATACGCAAACATTGGGTGCCAAATTGGTGGTCAGCGCTCCCGCGTTCGAGGCGGTCCAAGTGGGCTACACCCAGGGCGCGAAAGCCATCACCATCGAAAACGTTGGTGATCAAACGGCCAATATCAGCAATATTACCGTCTCCGACGCCGCGCGATTCATCATCAACACGCCGACGACCGGAACATTAAATGGCGATCAAAGCACGACCAACTGGAATATCAAGCCTGCTCCCGGTCTGCCCGTCGGCAGCTATCCGGTGACCATCACCGTCACTTATAACGGTGGTGAAGCGAAAGCCGATACCGTGTTCAATGTCGAAAAAGCGGCAGATGAAACGGTGTCCGCGCCCACTGTCGCGGAACTCACTGAACAGCAAAAGAACGTGACCTATAACGGCGAAGCGCATACGCCGAAACCGGCGGTGACATTCGGCGCCGTCACCTTGAAAGAAGGACAGGATTTCAACTACAAATACGACGATAATGTCAATGCCGGAACGGCATCCGTCACGGTGAATTTCCTCGGTTCCTTCAGTCAGTACAACACAAAAGATGATGCCAACCGTAAGCGAACCTTCACCATCATGCCCAAGTCTCTGAGAGACACCAGCGTGAACGTTTCGCCGGTCAGCGCGCAAGTGCTCGAAACGGCAGGCACAGACGTGACACCGCAAATCATTGTGAGCGACGGCAACCATACGTTGGCAGAAGGCAGCGGTAAAGACTACACCGTTACCTACGTTAACAACAAAGATGTCGGCACAGCGACAGCGGTCATCAACGGAACAGGCAACTATACCCACAGCACACAGGTTGATTTCAACATTGTTACCAAAGACGATGAGGCCCATCAACCGGTCAATCCGCCGGCAGACGGATTTGAAGGAACGCCGCAAGCCGAAGAAATCACCGTAAACAGCATTACGCTGAAAACAGTGAGCGGCGCCCAATACGGCATACAGAAAGCCGACGGCAAATATACATGGCAGGATCAACCGTTATTTGAAAATCTGAATCCGGAAACCGATTATACCTTCGCCCTCCGCATGAAAGGGAATGCTGATCATCCGGATTCCGAACCGGGCGATCCCAGAACCTTCCAGACGCTGAAAATCGGCGAAAAACCGGTTAAACCCGCTGAAACACCGCAAGGCAGCATCACTTATGATTATGACAATGTGCGCATTGCCAGTGTGAGCGGCAACTTAAGCAGAAATAAAACCGGCGGCACCAGCCTGAAAGCCGGCGATGATGTGACACCGGGTGAAACATTGTATCTGGACGGCGCCAAGATTACCGTTCCCAATGCTCCGGCAATGCCGAGCAGCCTGCAAACCACACCGGCAACAGGTGCGGATACAACCGGAACGATTACCGGCGTGAACAACACGATGCAATATCGTCAGACCGGAACCGATCAGTGGCTGCCGATTACAGGGAACAGCGTGAGCGTCAAACCGGGCACCTATGAAGTGCGGGTTAAACCGACATCTTCAAGCTTCCCCAGCGAAGCGGCAGTTGTAACGGTTAAAATCAAACCGGAAGGCGCTACGGAAGAAACGACAGATGGTTTGCCGGCGGCGCTCACCGCGACAGATATTGATTTCGGCACCATTGTCAAAGGGTCTGAAGCGCCTGCGGCACAGTCGTTAACACTGACCAACAACGGTGGCACCGTTGCCAACGATGTAACAGTGACAGTGGACAATACCAACTATCAGCTCACTGAACCTGCGGACAAAACCGTTGCCGCGTCCGGAAATTCCGGCAATGCTTGGACCATCCAGCCCAAGAAAAATACTGTCGGTGATTACAATGAAACCATCACCATCACCTATAAGAGCGGTGAGACAGAACTGAAAACCACGGCAAAACTGACCTACAAAGTCGTTGAGACCAACGCGGAAAAAGAAGAAGAAACCAATGATGTTTCTATTAAATACAATTTCGCGGATGAAAAAGTGATTGGAACCGAACCGGAAGGCTACACAGTCACAACGGATGGTTCGACAGCTATCGGACAAAACAAAGTCACACCGGGTCAAACCCTCTACATCGTCAAAGACGGAAAAGTCGTGAAGATCGCGACGGTGCCCGCGGCGCCGGAAGCCCCGACAGTGACCGGCAAACCGGTGAGCACCCACAATGGATCTGACGGCAAGATCACCGGTGTCAGCAGCGCGATGGAATATCGTGCAGCCGGCACGACAGAATGGACAGACATTAGTGGTAGCACAGTAACAGACAGGTCACCCGGCGTCTATGAAGTCCGCTATAAAGCGACACCGACGGCCTTTGCCAGCAAGATTGCCACCGCGACGGTGCAGAACGTCACCGACGACAATCCGCCGGTGCCGACCAACGAAGGCATCCCGGCAGCGCTCAAAGTGACGGCGCCGATCTTCGCGGCGATCACCCACGGCGATCCGCAACCGGCAGCGGCGGCCATCGTCATTGACAATAATGGCGGCACCCAAGCGACGAATGTCACGGTAACTGATAATTCTGATGACTTCACGCTCACTGGTAACGGCGACAGCGTCGCGGCAGGCGGCAGCATCAGCACATGGCAGATTCAGCCGAACGACAATCTCGGTATCGGCACCCACTCGGCCACAGTGACTGTTGAGTATGACAGCGGTAAAACCGCGACGGCAATGGTAAGCATCACCGTTAATCCGAATCCTAATGATCCGGATGATCCCATCGGAAAACAGACGAAACCCGCTCTCAGCGACTTAACGAAGACTGACGTGTCGATTGCCGCAATCCAAGAAACAGAAAAATCCGTTGAGTACAAAGCGGCAGCTTATGAACCGAAACCGGCGGTCAGCCTGTCCGGCGGAACGACCTTAACCGAAGGCAAAGACTACAGATATGAATACAGCAACAATGTCAATGCCGGAACGGCAAGCGTCTCCGTGGTGTTCCTCGGCGGCTTCGAAGGCTACAACGCCGAAAACATCGCGAATAAGGTTCAGACTTTCACGATTACGCAAAAGGCCATTGCGGAAAGTGATGTCTATCTCGAAGCGGCATATCCGTATACTGGAAGCGCCATTAAGCCCGATCCGATTGTGACGGTGGACAAGGTCAGACTGGTGAAAGATCGTGACTACACTGTTACCTATCCGACAGGTGATCTTATAAATGAAGGACCATACTCGTTGACGGTAAAGGGTATTAATAATTATAAAGATACGATCACAAAAACGTATCAGATCACAAGTGAACAGGCCCAAGAAGTGCCGTCACTGGTTCCCGCGGCGGAAACCATCACCGCCAACAGCATCACCCTCAAGACCATCACGAACCCGGTGGTGGAATACGGCCGCTATGACAGCGAAGCGGGCAAATGGCTGTGGCAATCGAGTCCGGCGTTCAAAGGCTTGACGGCGGAAACCGAATATGAATTTGCCGTACGTGTCAAGGGTACTGGCGACAGCATGGCCTCCGGCATGACGACGGCGAAGATTTCGACCATTGCCGAATCCACCGGGACTGAAGATGATAAGACATCGGCCGATTTGACTGTCAGTGACGTTGCATTTGACAACATGGTCTTAGGTGAAGCGACACCGGCCGCAAAAGTCATCACCATCCGCAACAACGGTAACGCGACGGCCATCATCGATGATGTCCGCGTGATTGGTGAAAGCGCGGCAAGCTATCGCATCATCAAATCGACAAACAATCGCGTTTCACCCGATGAACCGAATGAAACTTACATGATTCAACCGGTGAAAAATATCGGAACCGGCGCTCACAGCGCTCAAATTGAAGTAACCTATCACAAAGTAAGTGCAGGTTTGCTGACCGCGGCTCAAACCGCAGTATCTAAATCCACATCAACGGTCATGCTGACGGTCAACCCGCTGACGTCGACGACACCGGGGTTGACAGTTCAAGATATTAACGATCACGTATTTGATGGTGTCAATCATCCGACGGTAATCGTCAAATATAAGGATCAGGTATTAAGCTCCGGCTATTCGGTTGAATATAATAATTGTGACAATGTCACTGATCATGCCACGGCTACCGTTAAATTCGGCGGCGGCGGTACAACCGAAAAGAATTACAATATTGTGGCGAGAGATATTTCGGATTCCGGAATTGCTTTCAGCGTGAGAAACGGCGACAATTTGGTTTATCTCGGAAGAGAACTCAAACCGTTGGTCTCGGCAAAATACGGTACGATAACCTTGGAAAACAACACTGACTATACGTTGAGTTACACCAATAATATCGATGCCCGCGCGGCAACCGATGAAAACGCGCCGACCATTAGGGTGAGCGGAAAAGGCAATTACAAAGGATTCAAGGATGTCTATTTCGATATTCAGCCCTTCAATGTTGACGGAAAAGTCAATGCCGTCGTGGATGGTAGTGGTGTTGTTCCGTATACCGGCGCTCCGACATCACCGGCTGTGACGGTTTCGGTATCCGATGCCAATCTTGTTAAACAGCCTGTGCGCGACACCGATTATACGGTTACTTATCAAACCGTTACGGAAATCGGCAGCGACAATATCGGCACATCGAAGGCCGTGATGAACTTCTACGGCAACTTTACCGGCAGCGCAGAGGCTCCCTACTACGTGGTTAAAGGACCTGACGCGCCGACGGAAGCCGAATTGATGGCAGCCGGCTATAAAGTCGCTGAATCCGGGGTGACATTACCGAACGCGGCCAAGTACGAAGTCAGCAAGGATCCGACATTTACGACTCTGTTGAATAATGGAACATCCCTGCAACCCGGCGATGTGTTCTATGTCAGAGAAAAAGCGTCGTCAGTGACCAAAGACGGCAAAACGATTCCGGTTCCGGCCGGTGATGCTTTGAAGATCACCTTGCCCGGAAAACAGAACGCCCCAACAGGCGTCACGGGATCCGAAACTTCACCAGGTCAATCAGATGGCAAGCTCAATGGCGTGGAAGACGGTATGGAATATCATCGTGTCAAAGATAAAGATGGTAATCCTGTTGATGAACCATGGAAGAAAATCGATGATTCGGGTAGCGGCGAACAAGGCGGTCTGCCGGCCGGCGAATACGAAGTCCGTTATCCGACGAAGACCGACGAAAACGGCAATGTCACGGAATACGCCTCAGAGCCCAAAGTCGTTAAGATCTACGAAAAGGATGAAAATGGTACGATTCCGGCCGACCCGGATGTCCGCATGATTATGCCGACCTTCGCCGATACGCCTTATGGAGAAGCTATCCCGGCAAAAGATGTGATTATCTACAATGCCGGTAATATGCCGGTCAGCAATGTGACGGTCAGCTTTACGAATGGTAGATATGATGTGACCCAAGGCTTGCAGCATAATACCCTGGCAGTCGGTGAATCACAAACCATAACGATTCATCCGAACCAAACAGCGGTTGGCACCTATACGGATACGCTTACGGTCAACTATCAATATGACAGCAGCATCCAAAAGATCTCGACATCGACGGTTTCGACCTCCGCTGACACAGTGACGACCCATTCGGATAATAACGGCGGGTTACTGACCGATTTGACCGGCGGCGTGACAGAACAAACGACACAGACCACACAAACGACTCAGACGCCTCAGCCGACTGTCGCTGAAGGTCAAACATCAGTGCCGGTTACTTCTGAAGTCACAACCAATAATGAACAAACGGCACAGTCCGGCAATAATCAAGTGACAACCCAAACCGAAACGACTGTGACCGAAACGGTGACGATGACAACCGAACAGGGCGGCGCGAACACCGGTGCTGTCACAAATGAAACGCAGGAAACCACCATTGTGACCAACCAAAACGCTCCGGTTCAAACGCAGAACGACTCGGCAATTAAAACGATGGACGATCCCGCTCCAGCTCCTGCAACTCCGACAATGGCTAATAAAGCGACATCGCGAGATACATCATATACGATCACCAAGAAAAAAGTGACCAATGCCGATGTGACATTCTCTGCCATTGAAAAACAACGTTATAACGACGGTAAACCGGTGGTTCCGGCTACCGAGCCGACGATTACAATCGACGGAAAAGTTGTTGACAAGGGTCAATATGATATCAGTTACGCGGACAACATCGGTTCTAAGACAGAAGTATTTGACAAAGCCTACGCGATTGTGACGTTTATACCGGAAAGCAATTACGTTGGAACAGTCTTTACCACATTTACGATTGTTCCCAAGGATTATGTTGAACCTGATCCAGAACCAGAACCGGAACCGACACCTGTCGATCCGACACCGGATGTCAAAGACGGAAAGGTTGACTTCATCAATGAAACCATCCCGACTAAATCCGGCGAGTACTACTCGACCGATGGCGGAAAAGGTTGGATGAAGGTAGATGGCGATAACATGAAATTGGCCAATATGGGTTGGGATGGTGATACACCAATGACGGTTATTATCAGAGATACTGACGGCAACAGAACAACCTACGAAGTTCCCGCCAGAGGCCCGGCGCCGACCAAGCTCACCGCGGAAGACGTTTCGGAAAAAGGAATGACCGACGGTAAAATCCTCGGTGTGGACAACACCATGGAATACTCCGTAGACGGCGGCAAGACCTGGCAGAAAGTCATGGGCGACAGCATTGAAGGCCTGGCTGAAGGCGACGTGATGGTTCGTATCGCGGCCACCGACAAATCCTTTGCCAGCAAGCCCGTCACCTTGACCATCAAGGCCAAATCCGAAGATACCATGGCAGATGATCTTGTTGAAAAAGGCGTGTACTACAGAGCCCACGTGCAGAACATCGGCTGGATGGCCGGCGTAAGAGCCGACACCAACACCTTTGTCGGCACGACGGGACGCGCCCTCAGAATGGAAGCGCTCCAGATCGCGATTCCTGAAGGATACAGACTTGAAGGCTTCGGTCATGTCCAAAATATCGGCGATGTCGACATCAGAAAAGCGACGGAAGACGAAATCCGCGGCTTTACCGTACCGGAAGGCTACACGGTCTACATGATCGGTACAACGGGACAAGGGCTCCGAATGGAAGCCTTGAGCCTGCACATTGTCCGCGATGACGGCACAGAAACGACGGCCAATATCCAATACCGCACCCATGTGGCCAACTACGGCTGGCAGGGTCTGGTCCGCAACGATTCCTTCGCCGGAACCCGCGGCGGTGGCATCAGAATGGAAGGCCTGCAGCTTATCGTAACCTCGGCGGAAAAAGATGAAAGCGAACTCAGCTTGATGGGGGACGCGGCAACGTCGCGCACCCCCGGCGAGATCGCCGAAGAAGAACAAGCACAAGAAGCGCAAGTTCAGGCAGCTATGCCGAAACTCTACTACCGCACCCACATCAGCAATGTCGGCTGGCTCAACGCCACCGAAGCGACGTCAAAAGACGATTTCAACGGCACCCCCGGCAGCGGCAACCAGATCGAAGCGATCCAAATTGCTGTTCCGAAAGAATTCACCGTTGAAGGCTACGGCCATGTCCAGGATATAGGTGATATGGATATCACGGCAGTAAGCGGCGATGCCACTCAGGGCCTCAATGTCCCCGAAGGCTACACGGTCTATCAGATCGGCTCGACCGGTCAGGGAAAACGCCTGGAAGCGCTGGAAATCAATCTCTTAGAAGGTGGCCAATATACAGACTATACCGTGAACTACCGAAGCTGCGTCGAAGGCAGATTCGGCTGGCAGGGATACGTTAACAACGGCTCCTTCAGCGGCCTCAGAAACGCCGGAAAGCGACTTGAAGCCTTCCAGATGATTGTGGCGCATAAATAAGCTTAAACAAGCGATAAAGAAAATACGGCAAACAGTATTTATTGTCCTAGCATAATCAAAGTGGCAGCACATAACGTTCCCTGGATTAATCATTAATCCGGGGAATGGAAGCAGCCGCGGAACAGAACGGCATTTGAGTACCGTTATAGACGGTACACCCAAGGCACAACAAACGAATAAGCTTTCTCTGTATAATTCATACGGTTTATGTAGCGAATAAGGATGACTGTGTGCGACAGGCAAAGTGTGTCGTTTTACAATGTAAACCACGATAACAAAATAACAGCATTGCTCAATTTAATTTAAATTTAGGGAAGACCGGCAGTGCTTTTTGTGGTGCAATCAAAGAATATATCGGCGTATCGGGTCCGAAAAGTGAGTAATAACCATATGGCTTGAACAAATGCCGGCGGCCGCGGCAATGGTAAAGTGCTGCGTCATGCCGTATTAATAGAGGCATCGTAGCGCTATTTTCCGATTCTGGTATCCCAACCATTGAATCGACGCGATTTAACAGCATGGCGTATACGAAAAAGAAAAGGAATAGAGCATCACAAAAAAGAGATAGAATATCAAATAGCAGAATAGAAAAAGCACCCGCTGCCGGATAAAAATCGGAGCGGATGCTTTGTTTGACCATGGGATAAAGAATCACAGATAATAAACGAAGAAAACCGTCAAGCAAACATTCCCTGGGTAAACATATAGACCCCTTCAAGAACGAGCAGGTGCAGCGGATAATACAGATAGAAGAACAGCTTGATGTTATATTTACCGCGAGAACCATTATAAAAATATAATGGGATCAATGCCGACAAACTGAAAATCGAAACCCAAAAAGATAACGGAGAGAATAATGAAACGCAAACAAGCATGACGGCGCCGAGGAGCAGCTTTTCCGTTTTGGTTCTGCCGAAATAAACGACGACGGCGTAAAGCACACCGAAGATGCCGTAATCCACGGAGAAATCCGTTCCGGGCAAAAGCGCCGGCAATCCGAGGCAGACAAAAACGATGGCCGCCGATGTGAGGATCGCCGCGGCATAGGTCGGTGCTGACGGGTTGTTCTTTGCCCTGTCGATGACCATGATCCAGAAAATGGATAAACTGAAGGTGACAAGGATGCACATATAGAGCGATCCTTCAGCCGCGAAATAGGCAATCTGACAAAGGAGGGCAAGGCCGGCGGTTCGCATTAGATAGGCCTTTCTGTCCCGGGTGTGGACACAGCCTTCGGCAATCATGTAGCCGAACAGGGGAAAAGCCAGACGGCCGATGATCCGGAGAAGGGTGACACTTGGGAAAAACAGAAGACCGATGTGATCGAACGTCATGGTGATGAGCGCCAGCCATTTGATGGCGGCGCCAGACAGGCCTTTGGGATTAGACGATGCTTGCATAGGGGACACGCCTTAAAAAATCGCCCGAGGCGGTAACCGGTGAGTTGAAGGCAAAACCTTTATGCCGCAAAAGCTTGAATTTGAAATCAAGCAGCTCCGAAGGCACGCCCAGCACGGAAGCCGTTTGAAAGAAATTATTCGTCTCTTTTAGCGTGCTGATGACGTCGTTGTCGTCAAGTAAGAGCTCCGCCGCGAAAAGATTGGCTTCGTATTCTTTGGGGTCAACGCTGTCGAAAATGGCGATATCGACAAAGCTCGGGTCGCCGGCATGCCGATGCAAGACCGCGTGGCCAAGCTCATGGGCCAAAATGACCTGCCTGAGCACATCCGGCAGATCGCTGTTGACGGTGATGTGACGAATGCCGTAATAAGACACGAAAAAGCCCTTGCAGCAGTTGTCGCCGTAGCCCATCGGCTCACAGGAAACCAGAATATCCATGGCTTCGGCCAGCGTCAGCGGATCCCGTTCTTCGTAATGCCCGATGAGCTTTTCAATCTCATCGATAATTTGAGCGGGTTTATACATGGTTTAATACCGGTTGTTGGAATGATTGAGGGCATCGCGCAGCTTGGCGGCGTCTTTGCATTCCAGATAGGCGCGCATCAAAGCTTGAAAATACATGTCCTTGGCTTCGTCGTCAATAGCGCCGCCGGCGAAGAGGGCGCGGTTGTCGGCAAGCATTTTTTCCAAATCGATACCGCTGACAGATGCGTCATCATTGGCATAATGAGGCGCGTTTCTTTTTTCGTATTGGGGGGCTTTCAATTGGAGATTGTCGTCTCTCAAATACTCGGCGGGGACCTCCAGGGCTTCGGCGAGTTTATAGAGTCTTGCGGCCTGGGGGAAAGACGAGCCTTTTTCGTAGGCGGCAATCATTCGGATGGAGATGCCGGATTTGTTGGCCAGGTCTTTTTGGTTCAGCCCGAGACGGGCCCGGGCGTCTCTTACTTTTTCACTAAAATTCATAACTTACCTCTCTTCAACTATGAAATGATTTGATTATGCAATAAAAAGTAATTATATGTTGTATTATATGCTTGCTTTATCAAACTTGTCAATGATTTTTCGCCATTTTTAGAAAGAATAAAATTTTCGTTTGTGATAAACTATGACTTTACCAAAAAATAAAAGCGGTGTATAATAATTAACTAAAGTGACCGAAATTACGCTATTGATATAACGCTATAAAAATAGGTTAAAATTATTTTTGAGCTTAAAAAAACAATGACGGGACTGACGAGTAACGGACCGCGGATGATGCCGCATTCCGGCGGACAAATCGATACCGGATGAATTTTGCGCAATAAAAATCATTGTCGGCATCAGGGGAAAGGAGAATGGATGAACATTCTGATTTTGATCATGATTGTGACGGGCAGCGTCATCATGGTCAGCAATATTTATCGCTACCGTCGTTTTATGAACGATTTGAAGGACGTGCTGTCCGGCGGGAGCGAACGCAATCTTTTGTGGGAATGGATCGGTCTTTTGCTGCTGATCTTTTTCTTGATTGGCTATTTGGGAATTGCTTTTTTCGGTAAACCGGATTTGCTGATGGCCGGAATTTTGTTCGGCGGCAGTGTGTTTGTCGCCATTATCATCACGCTTATGGTCCGTTTGATCGACACCACCAAAAACCGAAGCATGGACGTGGCGGAATTGCTCATCAGCGTCGTTGAAGCCAGAGATCCCAATCTGAACGGGCACAGCCGATATGTACAAAATATTGTCATATGTTTTTATCACCATTTGCCGGACGCCATCACGTCGGACATCAACTTTCTCAGCCTTCAATTTGCCGCGCTGCTTCACGATATCGGCAAAATGGGCATTCCCGAATCGATTTTAAATAAACCCGGCCGTCTGGATGACGAGGAGTGGGAAGTGATCCGCTCCCATCCCAAAATCGGCGTGCAGGTGCTCGCTTCCCTGGAAAGTTTTGAAACGATCCGGGAGTGGATTTTGTATCACCATGAACGCATGGACGGAAAGGGCTATTACAAAATGGCCAAGGAAGACATTCCGATGGGGGCGCGCATCATCTCCGTCGCCGATACCTACGCGACCATTACGATGAGACGGCCCTATCATAAACCCAAAACCCACGAAGAGGCTTTGGACGAAATCAAAAGCGTTGCCGGGACGCAGCTCGATGCCGATTTGGTGAAATATTTTGAAAAAATTCCCAAGGAAGAGCTGATTGCCTGCGCGCCGGAGACCGTTGAAATGAATCACGGCGTCATTGCCCCTGTCAAAATGACCAAAGATGCTTAAGCCTTAGACGGCCTAAGCTTTTTGTTTTTTACCATGAAAGGAACAGTATGAAAGTTTTTAATTTTACCGATATTTTGGACCGGACGGGGAAGGATGCCATCGCCATCGATCCCGAGGCGGCGAGCTTTGCCGCGTTTCCGCCGGTCAAAGAGGGGTTCTCCCGCATTCCCATGTGGGTGGCGGATATGAATTTTCCGACGGCGCCGTCCATCACCGAGGCGATCATCAAACGGGCGGGCCATCCGGCTTTCGGCTATTTCGCGCCCAAAGACGACTATTTTGACGCGATTATCGGCTGGCAAAAAAACCGCAACGGCGTTGACGGGCTGACCCGTGAGGCCATCGGCTATGAAAACGGTGTGTTGGGCGGGGTGGTCTCCGCGATGAAGGCCGCCGCATCTCCGGGAGACAAGGTCCTCGTTCATTCCCCGACTTATATCGGCTTTACCCATGCCTTGGAGGACGCGGGATACCGCATCGTCCTATCCGAGCTCAAACAGGACGCCGAGGGCATCTTCCGCATGGACTTTGACGACATGGAAGCCAAGCTGAAAGAACACAGGATCCACGCGGCGGTTTTCTGCTCGCCCCACAATCCGACGGGACGGGTCTGGACCGAAGACGAGCTGAACGACGCCATGACCCTGTTTAAAAAATATGACGTCACGGTGATATCCGATGAAATCTGGTCGGATTTGCTCCTTGAAGGTCAAAGACATATTCCGACCCAATCGGTGTCCGATGATGCCAAAAACCGCACCGTTGCCCTTTACGCGCCGTCCAAAACCTTCAATCTGGCCGGCCTGGTGGGCTCCTATCACGTCATCTATAACAAAACCCTTCGGGATCGGGTCAGGGCCAATTCGGCAAAAACCTGCTACAACGGCATGAATGTGCTGTCGATGCACGCGCTCATCGGCGCTTACAGCGAAACCGGCGCCGCCTGGCTTGACGCCCTCCGGGAAGTGCTGACCCGAAACGTGACAATCGCCTGCGATTATTTTAACGAAAAGCCCGGCATTGCCGTCGCAAAACCCCAGGGCACCTATATGATTTTTCCGGATTTCGCGGCGTGGTGTGAAGCGCGCCGGACCGATGTCGGCGCGGTGCTAAAAGCCGGTCAGGAGGTCGGGGTGCTGTGGCAGGACGGCAGACCTTTTCACGGCAAGACCCATATCCGATTGAATCTGGCGCTTCCCGAATCGCTGATGCGTGAAGCCTTTGACCGGTTGGACCAATACGTGTTGACATAAGGGAACAAATTAATGATTTTTGAAAGGCTTAATCTGGACGCAAATTTTTACATTTACATGGCGGCGGCGCTGCTGCCGGCTTTGATTTTGCTCATTGCCGTCTATCGGAGAGACCGGGTGGAAAGCGAGCCTGTGGGCCTTTTGATCAAGCTGATCGTCATGGGGGTGATCGCGGCGCTGATTTCCATCGGTCTGGAATCGGCGGGGGAGACGCTGCTCGATCTGAGGCTGAGTCCGGGAACCGATGTGTACAATCTCGTCACGGCGTTTTTGGTGGTCGCTTTGGCGGAGGAAGGCTCAAAATATTTTTTGATGCGCCTGACCACCTGGAAACATCCGGCCTTTAACTACCGTTTTGACGGCATCGTCTACGCTGTGTTTGTCTCCCTGGGCTTTGCGGCCTTTGAAAATGTCGGCTACGTGTTTAGCTACGGCCTCGAGACGGCGGTGATGCGCGCCCTGCTGTCCATTCCCGGCCATATGAGCTTCGCGGTATTTATGGGCTATTTTTACGGCAGGGCAAAATATCACCACAATCGCGGACACAAGCTCAGAAGCTTCATCGCGTCGGTCATGGCGCTGCTTTCGGCCGTGCTGTTCCATGGGACCTATGACGCGTGCCTGATGCTTGGCACAGATGAAGCGACTGCCTTTTTCCTGGTTTTTGTCGCTCTCATGTTTTTAATCGTCTTTATCATGTTGCGAAAAGAGAGTAAAACAGACAGGGCGCTTTAATCCCCGGGATTTGTCGTTGCGGCAAGTCATAAGGACAAAATTCGCCGATGTTCATCGATGAACGGGAGCAATGCGAACGGATTTTAAGCGAATTTACTGTTTTGCGCCATATACTTAATCCTAAAAAAGACAAAAGACGCTTAAAAAGGAAATATAAGCGAAAAAACGGCATTTTGCGAAATGTTTAAACCTTGTCAGCCTTCAAAAAACGATTGATGATAAAAAGCCCAAGCATATGAACTGAAAAATTTTTAAATCAGAGCAAATTTATTGGAATTAGGGGTTGACAAATAGTTAGAGGTATCTTACAATAAAAACCGTCAAAAGAAAGCGCAAACACAGAAGGCGCAGGAAGCCATGCTTTCGCTTTCTTTTTTTCAAGCCATAGAAGTTAGAATATCCTTACAATCTTCATCACTGCCGCACTCTTCCTGAAAGATTCAATCTACACCGCGCGGGGCGCAGCGCGCAAGGGGCGTTTTAACCGCCCGAAAATTGTAACGAGCTTTTCTTCGATACGGCTGTTATCTTGTGATATGTTCGGCAAACGCGAAGCGTTTGATGAGAAGGCGATATTTGACGGAGCCCAACCACTCCTTTCAAATTAAATGATTTAACAACCCAAAACCAATGTTCAAACGGAATAAAACGATGCATAGAACTTCCTTAAAAAAGCTTTTCCGTCAAAAATCGCCCGATCCCGATCATTGATCAAATCGCGTTTTTTCCTCCGTCAGGGCGGGGGAGAAAGCACCCAGACATTTAACTTCTGCCGCCGGACGAGCCGGCTTACAGCTCTGAGCAACACCTCAAATTCTATTGCCGACGAGCCGGCCTCGATTGACGGCGAAACTTATTTTCATATCGATCGTTTCGTTACCCGGAACGATCGATGCCAACATCATTCGATTGCCTTTAGATATCGATGGCTTTCCGGGGGCTTGAACGGTGGTTTTTCCATCTGCCGTTTCCTCCTTCCTCCCCTGGAGACGATTGAAAATCGATATGTAAAACGCACGGATTCAAAGCGGCCGATCCCTTCCTTCCACCTCTCAACCAGGCGCTTTGAACAAGGTTCTCCTCTCCGGGACGACAGGGCAAAAGTTTCTTGATTCACTTTTGCCGCCGGTTCAACCGACTGCTCCCGGAAACTTCCGCTCATTTCCGGATTGTAGAAATGATTCTCTTTTTTCACCCGGCATCGCCGGGTGTTTTTTGTTCTCGATTCAAGGTTTGACCGGCGAGCGGCGGCGGAGGAGATTCGCGGTTTGTCCGCGATCATCGAGGCAGCGCCGGGGGTATTCGGAAATAGGTCTCGGGGGTATCATAAAAGCGGTGAGAAGGGTATGTCAGATAGTGGGGAGGGGTATTTTTAACAACAAGTAACGTCGATGAAAATAATGTATATAAATGAGTTGAAAAAGTAAAAAAATACCAAAAAAAGCGAAAAAAGTGTTGACAAATACCCTGGCAGGGTATAATATAGCCCTATCAAAATACCCTACGGGGGTATTTAAAAACTAAACAATCCCCACATAAAAAACGGCAGATCCCGTCATGGGCATGCGTTTGAGAGTATCGGTCCTGAAGGGGTCTCAGCGAGTGTCAAGACGCGTTTTAGGGAAGTGCCCCGGGGGTATCGGAGGTGAAAAAATGTCAGATGTGATGCTTTCGGATGCGGGACGTCCGGAACAAAAAAACGATGATGACTTTGCCCTTGAAGTCGGTGAGCCGGCAGTGCTTGCGGAGGACGAACAGCACTGCTGCACCGGGAAACAAAAGATCAGGGATCCCAAAGAAATCAAGGATTTGATGAATCGGCTCAGCCGGATTGAGGGTCAGATCCGCGGGATAAAACGCATGGTGGAAAGTGATGCCTATTGCGTGGATGTGCTCAGGCAGGTCTCGGCCGCGTCTTCCGCGCTTAAAGGTTTTTCTTGTGTGATGTTAGCCAACCATATCCGCACCTGCGTGACCGATGATATTTTGTCCGGGGGTGATGAAAAGGTCGACGAGCTGATTAAGACGCTGCAAAAAATGGTGAAGTAATAACGTTTTCAAAACGGCGGTGTTTTGAATGCTGAAGGAGGGTCTTGAAGGCGAAATCAAGACCGGATACGAGGCTGAAATCATGGCGGTTTATTTCGGAATCATGATGGTTATTTGACATCGAGATAGCCATCCAAAATTGACAAACTGCTGCGCGGAGATGGAAGTGGGAGCAGACGCATAAGCTCGGATTGGAAAATCGTTGAAGATGAGTTTCGGGACAAACCTGCGGTCGAAGGCGAGCGGTTAAGTCCGCGTTCAAAAGTCAAAGCAACCGTTTGACGGACCAAAGACGGTCTTAAAGTCAACGGTGCGACAGACGAGAAAAGGGACAAAATGATTCGAAAATAGTTTGGCGGCAGAGGATGGCCGACATATTCAGGCGGAAAGACGTAAAGGACGCAGTCGTTATTTGCTGATTTAAGCCTTTTGATTTTAGGGTGGTTACAAGATGGTCTAAAATGCGTTTTCGCCTCGGAAAAAGAAAATACAGCCCGAAAACAGCGATACAGGGAAAAAGCCCGGCGGGCGGACGTTGCGGAGAACAGATTTAGTTTACAAAATGTGTTTTCCCGTTGGCCAGTCATAGAAGGTCATCGAAATGCCGATGTGCCAATGTCGGTTCACGCAATGTGATCCTAAATCACGGCTCCTCGCGATACGTTGTAAAAGCGTAAAAGACAGAATCGTGTTTCGGGGGTTAAGGGAAGCGATGTAAGAGAAAGGCGGGAGGTCAAGACCGTCCTGGTATCTCGCGAGATATCAACGTGAAAAAGTATCAAAAAAAGCGAATTCGAAGCAGGTTTAAAAAGGCGAAAAAAACGGAAAAGCACGTCAAAAAATCGTTTTTACATTTGTAAAAGCACCTGAAGCACGGCTGTGAAACATTATGAAAATGATGAAAACAATCATAGAATAATACGAAACGAATAGAAAAATATCAAAACATAGAAAATTATAAAACGAAACGCATCAAAAATTCGCCAATAATGGCTTGAAATCATCAATGAGACATAAAAGCGTCATTTTACCAGGTATTGATCTTGACTGTTGACGATCACGAAGATGAAGCGCTGACAGTGAGGAAAATTCAAATTAATTTCACGAAAGGATAAGCGATGAAACAGTACAATGTGACCGGCATGACCTGCGCGGCCTGCCAGAACCGGGTTGAAAAAGCCGTCGGTGCTGTGCCCGGTGTTGAAAGCTGCGCGGTGAGTCTTTTGACCAACAGCATGGGTGTGGAAGGTAGCGCGTCTCCGGCGGCTATCATCAAGGCTGTTGAGGACGCAGGATACGGCGCGTCGGTCAAAGACAGCGAAAAGCAATCGACCGCCGCCTCGTCGGATGAAGCGGCTTTGGAAGATCACGAAACGCCGAAGCTCAAAAAAAGACTGATCTGGTCCATCGGATTTTTGGCCTTGCTCATGTATGTGTCCATGGGACACACGATGTTCGGATGGCCGCTACCGGCATTTTTCAACGGCAATCATGTGGCTATGGGCATTTTGCAAATGCTCCTCGCGGGCATTGTGATGGTCATCAATCAGAAATTCTTTATCAGCGGATTTAAAAGTCTGCTCAAAGGGGCACCCAATATGGACACGCTGGTTGCCCTGGGATCCGGTGTCTCTTTTGCCTACAGTGTTGTGATGCTCTTCGCGATGACGTCGGCTCAGATTTCCGGGGGCAGCGAAGCGGCAATGGCCTATATGCATGAATTGTATTTTGAATCGGCTGCCATGATCTTAACGCTGATTACCGTTGGCAAAATGCTGGAGGCGCGATCTAAAGGAAAAACGACGGACGCTCTGAAAAGCTTGATGCGGCTGGCACCGAAAACGGCCGTTGTGGAACGGGACGGCATCGAGGAAACCGTGCCCGTCGAACAGGTTGCGGCCGGCGATATTTTTGTCGTTCGTCCCGGGGAAAACATTCCCGTGGACGGGGTTGTGATATCGGGAAGCAGTGCCGTCAATGAATCGGCATTGACCGGCGAGAGCATTCCCGTGGATAAGGAAGCCGGCGATAATGTGTCCGCGGCCACCATCAACCAATCCGGGTTCATCCGCTGCCGCGCCACCCGTGTCGGTGAGGACACGACGCTGTCCCAGATCATTCAGATGGTCAGCGACGCGGCGGCGACCAAAGCGCCGATTGCCAAAATCGCAGATAAAGTTTCCGGCGTGTTTGTGCCGGTCGTCATCGGAATCGCGGCGGTAACCGTCGTGATTTGGCTTCTGACCGGAGCTGAAATCGGCTTTGCTCTTTCCCGGGGCATCGCGGTGCTGGTCATCAGCTGTCCTTGCGCGCTGGGGCTGGCTACGCCGGTCGCCATTATGGTGGGTAACGGTGTCGGCGCCAAAAACGGCGTATTGTTTAAAAATGCCGTTTCTTTGGAAGAAGCGGGAAAAGTGAATGTTGTTGCCTTGGATAAAACCGGGACGATTACCGTCGGGGAACCGAAGGTAACGGATATTATTCCGGCAGAAGGTATTTCGAAAGAGGAACTCTTGGAAAAAGCCTTCGCTCTAGAGAACAAAAGTGAGCATCCGCTGGCACGGGCTGTGGTTGACAGAGCTGAACATGAAGGGCTTAAGGCTAAGGATGTTTGTGATTTTGCGGCGCTTCCCGGCAACGGATTAACAGCGAAACTCGGTGACAACACACTCACCGGAGGGAGTTTTAAATATATTTCCGAGCAGACAGAAATACCGGAAAGTGTCAAAACGCAAGCCAAAGCTCTTGCGGGTGAAGGAAAGACGCCCCTTCTGTTTTGCGAAGAGGGCAAGCTCCTCGGTATGATTGCCGTGGCGGACGTCATTAAAGCTGAAAGTCCCGAGGCCATCAATCAATTAAAAAACATGGGCATCGATGTGGTGATGATCACCGGCGACAACGAGGCGACGGCCAAGGCCATCGCGAAAAAAGCCGGCGTCTCCCGGGTGATTGCCGGTGTGCTTCCCAATGGAAAGGAAAACGTGGTAAGGGAGCTGCAATCTGGCGGCGCAGCTGTCGCCATGGTGGGCGACGGCATCAATGACGCGCCGGCGCTGACCCGGGCGGATATCGGCATTGCCATCGGCGCCGGAACCGATGTGGCCATCGACGCGGCGGATGTGGTGCTCATGAAGAGCAAACTGACCGATGTACCCGCGGCCATCAGACTGTCTAGAGCGACATTGAGAAACATCAAACAAAATCTGTTCTGGGCGTTTATCTACAACATTATCTTAATTCCCGTGGCGGCAGGAGCCTACTATCATCTTTTCGGATGGGCGCTCAATCCGATGCTGGGGGCGGCGGCTATGAGCTTGTCGAGCTTCTTTGTGGTCTCCAATGCTTTAAGGCTCAATCTGATCGATATTCATAATCCGAGCCATGATCAAAATCGATCCAACAACAGCCGTGAGGACAACACTCCGGCGATGGATAAACCAATTCAAATTCAAGAAGAACCCAAGGAGGATGAACAAATGACCAAAACGTTAACCATTGAAGGCATGATGTGCGAGCACTGCGAAAACCGCGTGAAAAAGGTTTTAACCGCCATTGACGGCGTGGAGGACGCTTCAGTCAGCCACAAAGCCGGCACAGCTGTCGTCACCTTAAGCGGTGATGTGGCGGACGACGATATGAAAAAAGCCGTTGAGGACCAGGATTACAAGGTCGTCAATATCGCATAATTGGTAATATGAGATGAAAAAGCTTCGGAAAGCTTCGCGTGTCCGGAGCTTTTTTTACAGTGTTATTCATAACAGAATGAAAATGAACCCTGATTATTCATGCGGAATTGAAATTCCTTATAAACACGGGAAAAACAGACAATATTGCTATCACCAAAAAGATGAATAGAAAAAGACCTCAATTTTTTGGTAAAATATAAGTGCAAACAACACCAAAAGAAAGAGGTCTCTTGATGAATAGTAT
>JAFRBB010000051.1 GCA_017405085.1 Eubacteriaceae bacterium | reverse complement strand
GACCATGCGGTTTCAACGGTTTTGGAGTGTGAGTTTTAATAAAAGTTAATTTTGCCGGCGTCAATATCCGCCGGCAAAGATTTCGTCTAAACCAGGCAAAACACTCCGTTTATTTATGGGAAAAAGGAGCCGTTAGTAACAAATACCTTTTGAGCGAAGAAGACCAAGATGAAAAAGATGTTGTCTATTTATGGGATAATAAAATAGGACAGGTCCAAAACGGTGTTTCATATTAGGTTGTTTTATGGTTATTGTGACTCTAACAAAATGTCCTCCCAAATTACGAGGCGATCTCTCAAAATGGTTTATAGAGATTAATACCGGTGTATATTGCGGAAATGTTAATCAAAGAGTACGTGAAGCTGTGTGGCAACGTATTTGTGAAAACATTAAAGATGGAAAAGCCACATTGGTTTACAGTACCAATAACGAACAAGGGTTTGATTTTAAAGTGCATAACAGTGATTGGGAGCCGATAGATTTTGACGGAATAAAACTCATGATCAAACCTCACAAAAAGAAAGAAAAAGCATATGAATCAAAAAAGCAGTTTACAAAAAATGAAATAAGAAAAATCATTTCGAAATCCGCAAAACAAAGAGCGAACATTTCCGATATACAAGACTATTGTGTGATCGATATTGAAACAACTGGTTTAAATGTTGATGAGTGTCGCATCATAGAAATAGCAGCGTTAAAAATAAGAGGTTCAAAAATTATAGATCAGTTTGAGACGTTAGTATGCAGTGTTCATGAGATTCCCTTGAAAATCACACAATTAACCGGTATAAATATCGATATGTTGCATGAAAATGGTTTATCAACAAAAAATGCATTATCAAAATTTATGGCGTTTATACAAAATGATGTTTGTATAGGTCACAATATTGCTTTTGATGCGGAAGTGATTGAGAACCATTTGGAAGAATTGAATTTACGACCATTTCGGAATAAAAAAATAGATACGCTTCGAATGGCGAGACAAAAAATGGAAAACTTGGATAATTATAAATTGAAATATCTTGCTAAGCTGTTGGAAATAGACCATCAACCAACACATAGAGCATTGGATGATTGTATGGCAGTATTTGATGTTTTATGCAAGTTAAATGAAAGGGATCGGATTTAATTCGTAAAATGGCTTTATAAAGGGATCTTTTTAGTGCTTTCCCCGCACACGCGGGGGTGATCCCGCGTTGAGGATAACGTCAGCCTGTTGGATATGGCTTTCCCCGCACACGCGGGGGTGATCCCGCCCATGCCGTCCTCAAAAATGGACTTTCTGTGCTTTCCCCGCACACGCGGGGGTGATCCCGACAAACAGGACGGCGCGTTGGTTGTCCGCGTGCTTTCCCCGCACACGCGGGGGTGATCCCGCCGTTAAATGGACTTTTAACGCTTTTTTTCTGCTTTCCCCGCACACGCGGGGGTGATCCCCAATCGTCTGCATCAGCCCACGTGACGGGTCGGCTTTCCCCGCACACGCGGGGGTGATCCCAACAAGACCTATGAAGCCGCTGTGATTGGAGAGCTTTCCCCGCACACGCGGGGGTGATCCCGTGAACGTCATACATTATATAGCTCATAACGTGCTTTCCCCGCACACGCGGGGGTGATCCCGATTGACGGGCTTAGACGTTGGGCTGAGATTCGCTTTCCCCGCACACGCGGGGGTGATCCCCACCCTTGTCTCTCAGGGGTTTATTGATGATTGCTTTCCCCGCACACGCGGGGGTGATCCCGGATATGCTCATAAGACAAGAACGGATGAACGGCTTTCCCCGCACACGCGGGGGTGATCCCCGTAAAAAACTATTGAAGTAATAACGGATACCGCTTTCCCCGCACACGCGGGGGTGATCCCGTGGATGCCGTAATCATCGCATAACTTCAAAAGCTTTCCCCGCACACGCGGGGGTGATCCCGCGTTGCTTGAGGATAACGGCAAGCTGAAGACGCTTTCCCCGCACACGCGGGGGTGATCCCGCAAGGACCAAGAAAGAGCGATGAAAAGAAAAGCTTTCCCCGCACACGCGGGGGTGATCCCGCTTATAACGGATATATTAGCTCATACGTGTGGCTTTCCCCGCACACGCGGGGGTGATCCCAGGCGTCGTGTGCATCACCTTTCGGATGACTTGCTTTCCCCGCACACGCGGGGGTGATCCCGTAAATATGCCCTTAAACGCCGTTAAATGGACGCTTTCCCCGCACACGCGGGGGTGATCCTAAAAAAGGCAACATCCTAGGAATGCTGCCTTAGCTTTCCCCGCACACGCGGGGGTGATCCCGGTCGTGAAATTTTTTCAAGTTTAATTTTGTCGCTTTCCCCGCACACGCGGGGGTGATCCCGCTTGTATGTCATCGAACTTATCGGATAAGGAGCTTTCCCCGCACACGCGGGGGTGATCCCGCGACGACGTTTCAACTTTGGCGTCCGTTAAAGCTTTCCCCGCACACGCGGGGGTGATCCCGAAAAAAAAGAGATTAAGACCATCGTTATCGAGCTTTCCCCGCACACGCGGGGGTGATCCCTGATTGCGCCGCAGACTAACTTTAAGGCCAAGGCTTTCCCCGCACACGCGGGGGTGATCCCGCGCATGGTCTCTTCCATTTTTTTCACGTCCTGCTTTCCCCGCACACGCGGGGGTGATCCCACCGTGTTCAATAACGTACACTTTTCAAACGTGCTTTCCCCGCACACGCGGGGGTGATCCCGAACAGCGCCGACTTTGATGTTCCATCTCGCGGCTTTCCCCGCACACGCGGGGGTGATCCCAGGATACCATCGGCGTTTTATCCGCTGTTGGTGCTTTCCCCGCACACGCGGGGGTGATCCCGCCATTAATAATCCTCCAATCCTTTCAAAACAGCTTTCCCCGCACACGCGGGGGTGATCCCAAAATGCTTACTTTTAGGTATAATCTTGAGCAGCTTTCCCCGCACACGCGGGGGTGATCCTGAAGCTCTTACACCATACATGGATGTAATCTGGCTTTCCCCGCACACGCGGGGGTGATCCCATGCTATGATCCATTTTACATACAAATAACCGGCTTTCCCCGCACACGCGGGGGTGATCCCCAAGTGCGCCGATCACAAAATTAAAAACTTTGGCTTTCCCCGCACACGCGGGGGTGATCCCATAAAGGTCTTCAAGACCTTTTTTCATGCCCTGCTTTCCCCGCACACGCGGGGGTGATCCCTGAATAGCCCCTTGATAGGTGGGGCAAAGAGAGCTTTCCCCGCACACGCGGGGGTGATCCCTCATTGGCTTAATGGCTTGAAATCAGCGACTAGCTTTCCCCGCACACGCGGGGGTGATCCCGTATCTACGAACCCGAAACAATAGCATAAAAAGCTTTCCCCGCACACGCGGGGGTGATCCCGCACGGGTGCAGTCTCGATATTGACGCTTACAGCTTTCCCCGCACACGCGGGGGTGATCCCTACATGATCAATCCAAAAATCACCGCCAATGTGCTTTTCCTGCCTGTTGGGTTTAATGATTTTTAAGAAAACGGAGAAGATCGATGGGCCCAATGCTATATCGGAGATCCGCTACCATGGGTTTAATCTGTTTTAATGACATACCGCATTTAATTTCCATATCAAAACCGCTCTTACTTAAAAACTCAAAAAACCATCAAATGATTTTCGAAAACAAATGATTTTCTCACCGATTTTTGCTATAATAAACTTGTCGCTTACACAAAACATTTAAACGGCTTTGTCATTCGTTTTACCCGCGAAAAACAAAAAGCAGAAATCCGGCTCGACCGGATTTCCACCAAAATCATTCATTACCCATCAACACCCAAACCCAACACGGAGGAACCCATGTTTACCATCACCATCGGGCGGGAAAACACCGCCTGCCCGTCCTTAAGCGAACGGATATATGACGAGATCAGCGAGGCCGTCCGCCGGGGCAAAACCAACCTCTACCTGGTGGTCAATCAGGCCGCGACCTTTGAGTCCGAGGGCAACCTGATGGATCGCTTTCGGGTAAACGGCATCATGAACCATCTGGGCGCCGAGGGCTTTGTGGATGTGGAAGTCATCAGCTTCACGCGGCTGGTGGCCCGAGTCCTGTCCCTTGCCGGCGGCGCCGGTCTTCGCGCCCTGGACGATCACGGCCGGCAAATGCTGGTCGCCCGGTGCCTTGGTGAAGAAAAAAAACAACTGACCCACTATAAAAAAAGCGTCGGCCGCCCCGGCTTTCTCGCCGACATCACCCAAATGATCGGAGAGCTCAAAGAAGACGACATCGCCCCCGAAACCTTGGAAAGCGTCCGGGAGGGGGACGGGGTCGACCGCCTGCTGGCAAGAAAACTAAAAGACGTCCAAACCGTCTACGCGGCCTATGAACGGGCCCTCGGCGACGAGCGCTTCGACGAGGTCGATCGGGTGAACGAAGCCGTCCGAAAAATCGAGACGCGTCGGCTGTTTGAGGGCGCGACCTTTTGGATCGACGGCTTTTTCACCTTTTCCGCCTCCGAGAAAAAACTCATCGAGGCCATCGCCGCCCGGGCGGCGGACATCAATGTCTCCTTGATCGCCGACATCGACCCCAACGTGCCCGACGCCCAGGTCTTCGCCCCCTGCGTGAGGACCGTCAATGAACTGTCGGCCATCGCGAGACGGACCGGAAATCCACTGTCCATCAACGAAATCCCGACGCCGCGAGGCGAAAACAAACAGCCGACAGCGTTTTTCGCCGACGCCCTCTATGCCTACAACGACCCGGTCTATCCCGACAAGCCCCGGGGCGTCGAGCTGCACGCCTGCCAAAACCTGTGGGACGAGGCCACGGCGGCGGCCGAGACCATCACGGCCTTGGCAAGAGACCGGAATATCCCCTTCGGGGAAATGGCGGTGATGGTCGGGGACATGGAGACCATGGGCGTCGTCATCGCCCGGGCCCTGGCCCAATACGCCATTCCCTGCTTTACCGATCAGACCGATCCCGTGTCCGACCATCCTCTCATCGAGACGGTGGTGGCGGCCCTGCGGGTGGCGTCGGGACGGATCAAACGGGAAGACATCTTTGCCTATTTATCCGCGGGATTCGCGCCGGTGACGGCAGCGGAAGCGGCGGATCTCAAAAACTACGCCATCACCCGCGGCGTGCGGGACGGGCAGTGGTTTCGCCCCTTTGAGCGGGAGGGGGACGATGTGGACCTGGCGGCCTTAAACCGCCTGCGGGAGCGGGCCATGACCCCCCTGGCCGACCTTCGGGCGGTCATCGGGAAAAAGAGCGACTACCGCGCTTGCCTCACGGCCCTGTTCGCCTTTTTGGAAGCCGTCGACGCCGACGGGACCCTCACGCGCATGGCCGAGCGGGCCGAAGCCCTGGGATTTTTGGACGCCAGGCTGCGGGACCTTCAAATTTGGAACATCCTGATGAAA
Organism: Eubacteriaceae bacterium; assembly: GCA_017405085.1. Lineage (GTDB taxonomy): Bacteria > Bacillota > Clostridia > Eubacteriales > Eubacteriaceae > RUG12931. Next base: position 64,412 of record JAFRBB010000051.1, on the reverse strand, counting down.
GCCATGGATCAAACCGAAAGCGCCTTGGGAGACACTCCCTGCGATGGGAAGGAATTTTACAACGTCTTCGTCGGCGGACTGTCGGGCTACCGGGTGGGCGTCATCCCCGAAAACGACGACGCGGTGCTCATCGGCGACGTGGTCCGAAGCCATGCCGAACGGGTGCGGGCTTTGTTTGTCTTGGGCGTCAACGAGGGCATTTTGCCGGGCGCGGGGCACCGGTTCGCCGTCTTTTCCGACAGGGAAAGGCAAAAGCTGGGGCAGCTGGGCATCGTCCTCCACGACAACAGCGCCTATCTGCGCGAGCGGGAGGCCTACGCCATCTACAGACGCTTTGCCGGGGTGTCGGATTTTCTCTTTTTATCCTATGCCTCTGCCGGCGAGGAAGGGGCCTTGCTGCCTTCCTTTATCGCCGAGCGCCTGCGCGCCGTGTTTCCCAAGGTGCGGATCAAAACCCATTTTGAGGGCACCGCCTACGATGAAACCCGGTGGATCACCCCGACGGCAGGCACCTTAAACGCCTTGGCCGACGCCGAAGCTTTGGGCCTTAAGGACCGGGTGGCACCGGTGGCCGACGCCCTGGCCGAGCGGGGCATCACCCCGGCCAAAATCGACACGGCCAGGCGGGACACATTGTCCCCCGAGGTGGCGGACGCCCTCTACGGCAAATCGCCTCGGGTCTCGGTGTCTCGGGTCGAGGGCTATTTTGCCTGTCCCTTCGCCTATTTTGCCAATTACGGCATCCGTCCCCAAGCCATTTTGCCCTTTGACGTCAGTCCGCCGACGGTGGGCAACGCCGTGCACGCCGTCCTCGATCTCGCCTTCAAGCGGGCGCAAGCGGCGGGCACGCCGCCGGAGACCCTTGACGAGGGGGCCATGGCCGATGTGGTGGCGTCGGCGGTGGAGGACGTCTTTTCCCGCCCCGAATACCGGGTGTTCGGCCTTCGGGACGCCTTTCGCTATCGCAGGGAGCGGGTGACCGACACCATCCGGGTCAGCGCCGAGATGATCAGGCGCCATCTGGCCGAGGGAAAATTCGCCTTTTACGCCAGCGAGAAGGGCTTTAGCGAGACCGTCGAGGCCCCCGAAACCGGCGAGACCTTCCGAGTGTCCGGCATCATCGACCGGGTGGACACCTTCGAGACCGATGACGCCCTCTATCTCAAAATCATCGATTATAAAACCGGCAGCAAAAAAATCAACCTGACCGACATCTACTATGGCCTGGCGCTGCAGCTTTTGTTCTATCTCGCCGAGTGCGAGGAGATGCTCGCGGCGGAGGCGGGGGGCAAAACCGTCGTCCCCGGCGGCGCCTTCTATTTTCATCCCGACAACCCGATGGTCGGCGTGGCGGGCAGCGGGGACGACGGGGCGGCCGAACGGGACAAATGCTTCAAAATGGACGGCGTCTACCTGGCCGACGACACCTTCAAACAGGCCATGAGTCCCGAGGGCAAAACCGCGGTCTACGCCGCAGGCGCCAGGGACAAACAGGTCAGCCTCACCGAGTTAAGACAGCTGATCGCCTATGTGCGCCTGGCCATTATCCGAGGGGCCGAGGCCATGGGCGGGGGCGATATCCGCGTCGCGCCCTATCTCAAAAGCGACGGCAGCATGCCCTGCGCCTATTGTCAAAACCGCGGCCTTTGCGGCTTTGATGAGCTCATCGACGGCGACCGGGTCCGGGTGATGGAGACCCGAAGCAAAAAAGACATCATGGCCGACATCGCGGACATCGTCGGCACACCGGAAACAGGAGAGGAGGCACCCGATGAAATGGACAGCTGAGCAAGCGGCGGCCATCACGTCAAGAAACGAAAATCTATTGGTCTCGGCGGCGGCGGGCTCCGGCAAAACGGCGCTGCTCATCGAGCGCATCACCCGGCTCATCCTGGAGGATCACATCGGCATCGACCGGTTGTTGGTCCTCACCTTCACCAAAGCGGCGGCGGGGGAAATGCGGGAAAGACTGCAAAAGGCCCTCAAAGCGGCGGCAGCCGGGGCCGAATCCCCCGACGAGCGCCGGTTTATCACCCGCCAGATCGCGGCCTTGCCCGACGCCCAGATCTCAACGATTCACGCCTTTTGCAAAACCATCGTGACCGACTATTTTGAAGCGGCCGACGTCGACGCCGGCTTTGGCATGTGCAAAGACGCCCTCAGGGAAAAACTCAAAGACGAGGCCCTGACCAACGTCTTCGACCGGGGCTACGCGGCCCGGTATGAGCGGGGCGACACCACCCTCACAGACCTGCTGGACGCCTATGCCGGCGCCCGAAACGACGACGACCTCAAAAAAATGGTCATCGCTATGTACGACTTCAAAGCCAGTCTGGCCGATCCCGCCGGCTGGTTTGAGGACGCTCTGGCCCGCCTGAGCATGACCGATGACGCGTTTCGCGGCTCATTTTGGGAAAAAATGATCGGGGATCATGTCCGAAGCGAGGCCCTGGAGGCCCGCCGCCTGCTCACCCGCGGATTGGAGCGGACCGACGGCATCGATGGCTTTGACAAAATCCGCGCCCTCCTCGAGGACGAAATCCATCAGGCCGATGCCCTTTTGGATGCCTGCGCGGGGGGCTACGACGCGTTATTCGCCTGCCTGGCCGAGGGCTTGACCTTCAAGCGCTATCCCGCCAACAGGCAGGATAAACCAACGAGCGACGCCGTCAAGGCGGACCGGGACGCGGCCAAAGCCATCGTCAGCGGCTTGCGGGGGCTCATCACCATGCCCGCGGCCGAGATGCTGGCCTGCCAGGCCCGCATGGCAAAACCCATGCGGGACCTCTACGCCCTCACCCTGGCCTTTGAGGAAGAATTTGCCGCCCTCAAAAGAGAAATGAACGTCCTCGACTATCACGATCTGGAGCGAAAGGCCCTGACCGTCTTGGCCGACGACGCGGCGCGCGTCGATTTGCGGGAGCGCGTCGCCCTGGTCTTTGTGGATGAATACCAGGACACCAACGCCCTGCAGGAGGCCATCATCACCCAAATCGTCAGAGACGACAACTACTTCATGGTCGGGGATGTCAAACAGAGCATCTACCGCTTTCGCCTGGCGGATCCCACCATATTTTTGGACAAGGCCCGGCGATTTGCCGGGGGCGAAGCGCCAAAATCCCGGCTGATCACCCTCAACAAAAACTTTAGAAGCAACGCCGCCGTCATTGACGGCATCAACGCCATCTTCGAGGAGGTCATGTGCGAGGCCGTCGGCGAGGTCACCTATGACGACGACGCGAGGCTCTACCGCGGCGCCGCCATCGGGGACGATCCCGGAAAGGTCACCGTGTCGGTGTTGGAGCGGGGAGAAGATCCAGTTGATGAGATGGAGGCGGCCTACATCGCGGGGGCCATTGGCGAGCTGGTCGGACGGCCGATCTACATCGCCAAGGAAGGCAGAACCCGAATGCTGGAATACAAAGACATCGGCGTGCTCATGCGGTCGGTCAAAGGCCACGGAAAAACCTTTGAGACGGTTCTGACAGACGCCGGAATCCCCGTCTACTTTTCCGGCGGCGCCTCCTATTTCGACGCCCCCGAGGTGCAAACCATCATGCGCGTCATCGCCCTGTTAGGCAATCCCCACGACGACTACAGCCTGCTGTCGGTGATGCTCTCGCCCATCGGCGGATTCGACGCCGAGGACATCGCCCGCGTCCGCCTGGTGCTGCCCAAAAGCCCCTTCTATCAAGCGGCGGAGGCCGCCCGCGGTATCCCAGGGGACATGGCGGACAGGCTCCGGGCCTTTTTCGGCAAGATTGACCATTTCCGGGCAGTGTCGGCCATGATGCCCCCCGACGCCTTTATCTGGTATCTGATGTCGGAAACCGGCTACTACACCGCCGTGGGCGCCCTGCCCGGCGGCAAACAGCGCAGACAGAACTTAAAATCCCTCTGCGCTCTGGCCAAAGACTACAAAGCCACCAGCCTCTACGGCGTCTTCGGTTTTGCCGATTACGTCCGTCATCTCCGTGAGCGAAAATACGACGAGACCCAGCCCGACACCCTCAGCGAGAGCGACAACGTGGTTCGGGTGATGACCATCCACAAAAGCAAAGGTCTCGAATTTCCCGTCGTGTTTATCGCCGGATGCGGCCGGGGCTTCAACAAAGACAATCATCGGGAGCGCGTCATCATGCACAAAGATCTGGGCCTGGTTCCCCAGTTCGTCGATCCCCAAAACCGCCTGCGGATGGCCACCCCCTTGTATGAAATGGCCCTCAACAAACGCCAAAGCGAAGCCCTCTCCGAAGAGATGCGCCTGCTTTACGTGGCCGCGACCCGGGCCATGGCAAGGCTTGACATCGTGGGCACCGTGGGAAGCTTTGACGTCCTCGACAACCTGTCGGATACCAAGGCGTCGCCCTACCGGACGGCCCACGCGAAATCCATGCTGGATTGGGTGCTGCTCGCCGCCGGAAGCGACGCGTCCGGGGCCATCTCCGTCTGCCGCAGGTCCCCGGCGGAGCCCCAAAAGGCGGCGGCGCAAGACAATGCTGCCGCGCCCATCGACACCGCGACCCTCTCGCGGCTGCTAAATGCCGACTACCTCACCGGTCGAAAAAAATTTCCCGGGAAATTGGGCGTCACCGACGTTGTCCGAGTCCGGGCGGCGGCAGGAGGCCTATTAAACGAGCCTGAGCGCGTGACGAGACCCGCCTTTTTGACCGCCGAGGCGACACACTTCGACGGGGCCGCCCTGGGGACGGCGCTGCACACCTTCATGCAAGGCATCGATCTCGCGGCCCTGTCCAAAGCCCGGGACAACGCCGAGCTTGAAAAAACCGTGATGGCGGAAATCCATCGGATGACCGAAGCCGGCATGGTGGAGGCGCCCTTGGCCGCCGCCGTCGATGCGTCGCGCATCACGGGATTTTTCGCCTTCCCCGAAAAGGGAAAACCCGAGAGCCTCGGCCGGCGTTTGCTCGCTGCGGACAACATCCTGCGCGAACAACCCTTCAGCTTAAGGGTGAGGGCCAACCGGGTCCGGGAGGATTTTCCCTCGGATGAAACCATCATTTTGCAGGGGATCATGGATTGCGTCTTTTTCGACGAGGCCTTGCAAGGCTGGGTGCTGCTCGATTATAAAACCGATCGGGTGAAAGACCAAAACCATCTCGGCAAGTTAATTCAACGCTATCAACCCCAGCTGATGTTTTACAACGAAGCGCTGGCCGCGTCGGGAAGACAGACCGCGGCGTGTTATCTGTGCTTTTTGACCGTCGGACAAAACGTGCCGATCGATTAAACGAAACCCAAACGGCAACGCGGCAAAAAGGCTTCTTCCCCAAGGGGAAGAAGCCTAATGTTCTCAGCAAGGTTACAAAAGACCTACAAAGCCCGGCCCAAAAACAAAATAGAAATCCGGCTCGGCCGGATTTCCACCTGAATTATTCATTATTCATTATTCATCCACCGAAGAAAGCAACGAACACATGACGATAACCCAACGAGCATCACATCCATCGTGACCCTCAAAAAAAGGAAAACCCATGAAGAAAAAAACCCACTACACCACAGAAGACATCCGAAAAATCCTGCGGCTTACGGATCGCGGCGCCGATATCTGGCATCCGGCCGAAGCCGGGGACATCACCTTCGACGGCGTCTATCACGTGACCCTTCACGATTTGCGGGCGGCGCTGCAGGCGATCATCGATCAAAACCTCACCGCCGATGACGTCATCACCTGGTGGGATTTACTAAATGACACCCTCTATGACGGCCTTGGCCCGAAAGACGTCTTAAATGAGGAAAAAGGATACCGATATCAGGATGAGGTCCCCTGGTATGACTTTCCGGACAACGAATCCGGGGTGCTTTTTCGCCTTTGGCATGATCTGATCCAATCGATGATCTCCGACTGTTATGAGATCGAGGACAATCCCCCCGTCGGGCAAATGGAATCGCTCCATGACGCCGCGGCATTCATCGACTGCTACTTAAACAATCAACATCAGCCGAAAGAAAAATGGCAATATCCCGACTTCATGATGGAATACTTCATCGACTGTTTTGATGATGACGACACCCTCGCCGAGGCCGCCGACGCGGAGAAAAAACGCTTCGCCGCCTGGGTCGATCTTCTGGCGGACAAAGAAAACCCGCGGGCCCTCCACGCCAGATGCTACGGACAATACACGGGAAACGCCGTCTACGCCCAAGACTTCACCGCGGCCCGAGACGACGCCGAAAAACTCTTCGCCCTCACCCGCAATCCCCAATACGCCAACACCTTGGGTTATATCCATTATTACGGGCGCTGCACAGGCGGCGAGCCGGAATACGACAAAGCCCTGACCTGCTTCACCTTCGGGGCGGCCAACGGCCTGTATGAATCCATTTATAAACTTGCGGACATGTACAAAAACGGCTACGGCGTCATCAAAAGCCCCGAGACGGCCTTCCGACTGGTGGACATGCTGTATCGCGAGACCTGTACCGAGTATGAGAAAGGGAATCATGATGGCAAGTTCGCCGACGTTGCCCTTCGGCTCGGCAGCATGATCCTTCACGGTGTCGGGGCGCCGCAAAATATACGAAATGGCATCGCGGTTTTATTACAAGCCGAATACGCGATCAAACGGCGAATGGCCGAGGGTGAGCATTACGGCGACAACGTGGTGGCCGCCAACATCACGAGAGCTTTGGGCGAGGCAAAAGAAATCTGTCCGCCGGAAAAAAACACCGGGAAAAATGAAGACGCTTATTTTTGGGCAATTGACAGACTAATGGGTGACGGCTACCGCCTCGGGTTTCGGGCGCGAAAACTCGAAAACGGCGCCTGTTCCGTGAGCTTTCACCGACTGCCCAAACGCGGTGAGGCCGAGCCGAAAAAAACATTCTTTGTCATTCCGGACATTTATTATTGCGATTTCACCGACACCATCCACGGGCAAGTCACCCCCGTTGGCGGTGAGATGCCCGCCTTCGGCACGGCGGATGATTTCAATATCGTCAACGAATCCGGGCAGGCGAAAACCATATTCTATTACGACAGCAAACCCGTATTCACGTTAAAAGGCGACAGCTTTGATTGGCGTTTTCCACAGCCGAAAGCCAAGAGCGGGAAAACTGTCAGACTGGTCGGCATCACCTTCACGCCGGGAGGCAGACAATATGACTACCGCTGCGACGACGAGGATGTCAAAGCCGGGGATACCGTCATTGTGATGGGCTATGACGGCGAACAATCGGTCACGGTCCAAAACGTCAGACTCGTCCCCGTGGAAGACTTGGTGTTGCCCCTTGAAAAGTACAAGACCGCGAGAAAAAAACATGAGCAGCAATCGTGATTTAACAAAAACAAGCCGGTTTATCAGTCTGATTTTGCGTCATAAGCCGGAGACCATCGGGATAACCCTGGATGCGCATGGCTGGGCCGATGCGGACGCGTTGATTTCGGGCATCGCCAAAACCCGGAAATTTGACCGCGCCATGCTGGAGGAGATCGTCCGGACCGACGAAAAAAAACGATATGCCTTCAATGCGGACAAAACCAAGATCCGCGCGAATCAAGGTCATTCGATACCCGTTGATGTCGGACTCCTCAAAAAAACACCGCCGGATGTGCTCTATCACGGAACCGGCGAGAAATACGTTTCGGCCATCAATGAAACGGGATTGATTTCCAAATCGCGGCTTTACGTGCATCTTTCGCCGGACGTGAAGACGGCAAAAAAAGTCGGGAGCAGACACGGACGCCCGGTGGTCTACACGGTTGACTGTCAAAGAATGGCCGCGGATGGTCATGTCTTTTACCTTTCGGCAAACGGTGTCTGGCTGACAAAATCGGTTCCGTCTGCATATTTATCACCCCTTGACGTTTGACGGAAAAAACGTTGAAAAATCAAAAACAAAAAAATAGAAACTCAGGCCTCGCCTGAGTTTCATCCTGAATTATTCATTATTCATTATAAATTATTCATTCATCATACAGACAATGAATATTAATGAGCATAAACAAGGCCAAGCGCTCCTCGGCGCTCATCGCCCGCAGGACGGCTTTTTCATCGTTGACGGACAAATGGTTTTTATCCCGAAGGAAAAGCACATAGGCCAGGCAAAATTTCGGAACGTTCTTGTTCTCCTCCGCGGGATGAAAATAGACGCTAAGCAAATCGTGGTCGGGGGAAAGCGCCAGACGATGACGGCTGAGGGTGTCGCTCAAGGCGTCCAAAATGGCCGCGATAAACGCGTCGGGGGTATAGATGGCCAGGCGCGGGACTCCGCTTTGTTTGGCGGCGATTTCCAGCAGAGAGAGCATGCGGTTGGGGGCGAGGCTGTAGGCGGTTTGGCGCAGCAGGCGAAGCACGGCGCTCATCAAGTCCTCATCGGTCTCCTCGGGGATCGTATCCGTCAAGGGGACGGGATTTTTGTCCAGGGCGTCGACCAAGGCGTCGAAGACGGCGTGCTCACCCTTGGGATCGATATAATAATCGTGGCCTTCCAACAGCCCCAGCGCCTTGAGGGTATCGAGGCGGCCGAGGGTGATTTCCCGCTCGTTTTGCGCCTTCGTGGTGTCAAAACTGACATCCAGATATTCGGAACTCTCAATGACAATCCGGCGCATATAGCGCGGACAGGACAGCGTGGGGGACAAGCCGACGGTGATGACGTCGGGGATGCCGGCCTCCGAGAGATATGATAGACCGATTTCTTCGGGATAGCGCCGCTGATAGCGGCCGTGGGCGTCGGCGACGAGGGTCGGCAGCGTGGCGGCGCGCAAAACGGCCGCGAAAAGCTTACCTTCGGGGATGGCCTCAAGGGGCACAAGCTTGGCCTCGGTTTCGTTTTCGGGGACGGTCATGATGACAACGTGCAGCTTTGATTGGCGAATGGCTTTTTCGTCAAAGACGCGGTGAAGATCGGCGATGATTTTCAAGGCGTCGGGCTCGTTTAAGGCGGCTTCGATGGCGGCCTCTCTGACAGCGCCGCTCATATTCTCCCGGCCCGAAGCCAGGCGTTCCGCCAGCTGAGCGGTTTTAGCGAAAATGGCATTAAAGGTGTCGGGGGTTTCCCAGGCGGCGCGCATGGCGGCGATGTCTCCTGTTGCCAAAAGCATGGCGTCAAGGACCCCGGTGCCGTAAGCGAGGGCGGTGTCCACGGGGATGTTTTGTTCCATCAGGGCAATGGCCGCGCCGACGCCGAAGGCGGCGATGTTTTCACCGAAGACGAGGCCGGTGGTTTGAGAAGTGGTTTCGTGATTGATCATATGCAATGGCGTTTTAGACTGTTTCGAGCGCCGTGGAAGACGCGATCTGTTTTCGCTTCGGATACAAAAACGCCCCGGCCAAAATCGGCAACACAAAGACGGCAATCGCCGGAATCAAAGGGTGCTTGTAACCGCAAAGTCGAAAAAGTTTGTGATAGACAATGCTTTGATAGAGCTTGAAGACCAAGGAGAGCACGGTGCCCAGCACAGGAATCAGCGAGAAAACCTTGGAGAGAATGGACATGACCGGCAGCAGCACCTGGGTGTAGGGCAGGGTCAATTCAAAAATCTCAACGCTCTCATCGACGAGGCTCCCCACCAGATAGAGTCTGATAAAGGGAAACCAGGCGATGAAAGAAAAGGCTTTTCGCTTCCTTCTGGCCATGGTATAGAGCGCGCCGGAAAGCAAAATATATAAGATAAGATAAGCAAAAAGGGCAACGCCGAAAACCGCGGCCAGGGCGACGGGGGAAATGTGAAGCTCCGAGATCTGCCTGAGTAGACGGGTCATTTGGGCTCCACGATGGCAGCGTTGGGATAGCGTTCTTTGAGGGCGTCAAAGGTCATGTAGGCAACGCGGTTGATGGTTTCGCAGCCGATGACCAAAATGAGGTCGTCGGGCTCCGCGTTGTCGACCAAAAATTTGGTGACCATCTCAAAGGTGGAAAAGACGACGGTGGGAACGTGGTGAACGGCCTTGATCCGCTTGGCCAAATCTTCGGAATAGATGTCCCATTCGTTGGTCTCCCGGTCTTCATAGATATCGGTGAGGACGATTTTGTCGGCATCCTTGAGCGCGTCCACAAAGTCATCAAAGAGGAAATGGATGCGCGAATAGGGGAAGGGCTGAAACACCACCCAAAAGTTGTTGTAACTAAGATTTTTACAGGCGTCGATGACCACCTTGATTTCCGTCGGGTGATGGGCGTAATCGTCATAGACTTTGATGCCGTCCACCGAGCCATCAAAGTCAAAGCGTCTTTTGGCGCCGGGGAAGGTGTTGATGCTGTCGGTGACCGTTTTCTGGTCAACGCCCAAATAGTCGCCGAGGGCAATGGCCGCAAGGGCGTTTAACACGTTGTGTTTGCCGGGAATCAAAAGCTTGAAATGACCGTAAAGCTCGCCGTCATGGATGGCGTCGAAAGCCGGAAAGCCCGTGTCGTCAAAGGTGATGTTCTCCGCGGTCCAGTCATTGGTTTTGTCAAAGCCATAGGTCATCACCTGACAGTCAAGGCCGTCCACGGCGGACCGGACCTCCTCGGAGTCGCCCCAGGCAATCATCAATCCGTCATCCGGGATGATGTCGCCGAAGGTGTGAAAGGCGTCAATAATTTGCGGCAATCCGCCGGTATAATATTCCAAATGATCGGGCTCGATGTTGGTGATGATGCCGATGTCATGGCGGGTCTTTAAGAAAGAACCGACAAATTCACAGGATTCCAGCACAAAATAATCGCTCTCGCCCAGCCTGGAATTGCCGCCGATTTCGGGGACCATGCCGCCGATGCTGACGGTGGGATCCATGTCGGCTCGGGCCAGCATGGTCGCGACCATGGAAGAGGTCGTCGTTTTGCCGTGGGTGCCGGCGACACCGATGGTCTTGGGACGGGTGTCGGAGATCAGCCCCAGAAAATCCGCCCGTTCCACCCGGGGAATGCCAAGCTCCGCCGCGCGGACCATATCGGGATTGTCGTCGTGAATCGCGGCGGAGTAGACCACCAGATCAGTGTCGGAACCGATGTTTTTCGGGTCATGGCCGATGTGGATCGTGACATTGTTCGCCAGTAGTTTTTTGGTATAGAGCGATTCGGCCATGTCGGAGCCTTCCACGGCGAAACCGGCGTCAAAGGCCAGGGCGGCCAGACCGCTCATACTGCTGCCGCCGATGCCGATAAAAAAGATTTTATCCACCGGGCGGCCATAGGTTTGTTCTAAATGGTTTTTTAGTTTCAAGGGATTCTCCTTTATCATCAAAAAGGGTTTTACAAATCTTTATCTTATTATTATACCAGTCCTCCCAAAAGCGCGCAACAGCCCCGGGCATCTCGGCAAACAATCACGCAGGGTAAAACCCCCGGAGGCGCGCCGAATCCTTGCCTGAAAAGGGACGTGACGGACAAGGCTTTGGATATTTTATCGGATCATTTGACAAACGGTTTGACGAAAAACCCAAAGCGTCATGAAAGAATGCCGTCGACGTTTGTTAAATGAAGAGAAAGCGTCAAAGAAAGAACCCGCCGAAGGGCGGGCATCATGACACGCGGAGCTTTTTCCAAGGCCGTTTCAGTCTGTTTCAATGAGTTGATATCCCACGCCGACGTGGGTTTGAATCCGGGGACAATTGCCGGCGGCGAGCTTTTTTCTTAAGGTTGCGACAAACACCCGAAGGGATGGGATATTCTCCTCCCATTCGTTGCCCCATAGGGTTTTGCTTAAAAAAGGGTAGGACAGCACTTTGCCGGCGTTTTGGCATAAGACGCACAATAGCTTAAACTCACTCGGCGTCAGGTGAAGCGCTTTGCCCGCGACCGCCGCGCCGGCATGATAGTCCACGGCCAAATCGCCGCTTGTGAATACGGCTTTCTCCGGCGTGTCGGATTGCACCGAAGCCAGATGCCTTTGGGTCACGCGAATACGGGCCATGAGCTCATCGACGGAAAAGGGCTTGGTCAGATAATCGTCGGCGCCGGCGTCCAACGCCGCGATTTTGTCGCTGTCGGTGTCTCGGGCCGAAATGACAATGATCGGCATAGCCGAAAAGCCGCGGACGAGCCGAATGATCTCAATGCCGTCCATGTCGGGCAGACCGAGATCCAGAAGCATAATGTCCGGCCGATGGGATGTCACCATCATCAGGGCCGATTTTCCGTTTTGCGCGACCAGATATTGATAATCATGGGCCATCATACTGGTCTTGATTAAATTGCCGACGGACGCGTCGTCTTCAACGATCAGAATTTTGGGTTCATTTTTGGTTTTCATCGATCATCACCTGTGTTTCGGGAAGGGAAAAGGTAAAAACGGCGCCGGGGCCGTCTCCCGCCTCCAAATACAGCGCGCCGCCGTGGAGGTCCAGAATCGAGCGGCACAAGGGCAGGCCGAGCCCCGTCGATCTGCCGTAGTCATTGCCGGCATCGGCCGCGTTTTTTCCTCCGCTGTAAAACATTTCGAAAATATGGTCGCGCTCTTCAGAAGACACCCCCGGCCCGTTATCGGCGACGGTCGTTAAGACATGGCCGTTTTCCGAACGGACCCGCAGGGTGATGCGCGATCCTTTTTGGGTATGGGTGACGGCGTTATTGACCAGATTGATCACGACTTGGGTAATGAGGCGCGCGTCAACACATACGAGACAAAGATCATCCGACAAATCCATGATCAGTTCGTGTTCGTCGATTTTGCGGTTGACGTGGCGGATGGCCTCGGCGGCAATGTCCACCATGCTTTCGGCGCAGCAATTCAAAGCGATGCGCCCGTCTTGAATATGCGAGATCATGAGAATATTCTCAATGATATCCATGAGCCACCGGGCGTCATCGCCGATGTCCCGATAGAGCCTTTGCCGAAGGGTGTCATCGAGCTTGTCCTCATTTTCAAGCAAATTGTCGGCATTGCCCATGATGGCCGTCAGCGGTGTTTTTAAGTCGTGCGAAACGGTGCGCAACAAATTGGCGCGGATCTGCTCCGAGCGGGCGATCAGCTCGGCCTCGGCTTTGGCGGCGCGGTTACTGGCATTGTCCAAAGCCAGAGCGCATTCCTGAAGAAGGGCGACGATCATGCGTTTGTCAAAATCCTCGGTGGGCATGTCGCCGTCGTTGATATCAAAAGCGCCGTAAAAACCGTTTTTGCCGCGAATGGGATAGCGAACCGCTCCCGGGTTGACCGGAGCCTCCGTTGTGCTCACAAAGGAGACTTTTCTGTCGAGCAGCTTGGTCAGTTCGGTTTGCGTCGCTGCGATGATGTCATCGTGGGTTTCCGCCTGATTGAGGCGAACGTTGGCGTCCAAAAGGACACGGGTTCTGCGGACGGCTTCCGCTTCGGTGCGGGCGATATTTTTAAGCCGTTGCGCCAGTGTTCCCGTAATGAGCGCAACCATAAACATGATGATAAATGTGGACTGATATCCTGTCTCATACACAAAAAGCGTATAGCGCGGCTCTGTAAACAAATAATTGAACAGAACAACCCCGGCGGCCGCGGAGACCAAACCGTAAACGCGGCTGTTGGTGATGACGGAATTGATCACCGTGCCGAAAATAAACACCATGATGATATTGGCTTCGCTGAAATGCATTCGGGAAAAAATCTCGCATACGATAATGCAAAGGGCGAACACCGCCACACATTTAAAGATATCCCAAAGCGCGCCGGCCGGCGAGACGGAAAAACGGTAATCCCGAAAGGGAAGAGCCCTTTGGTTTTGGATGAGCACAATGTCCAAATCCGGCGCGTAGTGAATGATGCGTTCATTGAGCGTGTTGCGATAACCAAAGGAGAAAGTCAAGCTTCTGCCGAGATAGAGCTTGCAGGCATGGCGGTCCGAGGCAAAAATAGCGATTTCCAAAGCGATGTTATCACCGTTTAGCTTGACGATTTCGGCGCCGAGATTTTCGGCGTAGTCCATATTGGCTTGAAGACGGCTTTTATCAATTTGCCGTTCGGCAACATCGGATTTGGACGCGACGAAAACCGCGATGAGCGGGCAGTGTCTGTTCTCCGCGTCAATGGCGGCCTCGCGGATGACGCGCTGATTGGCCGGCGATGACGAAAGACAGACGATAACGGGGGACGAGACCTCGTCGGAAGGATGGTCTGAGTTGATTTGTTGATTCATGGATACGGTCTGACACACCGCGCGTCATTCGGGACAGGACAGCCCCGAGGGCGGCGTAATGAAAATGATAGGCCGGGCGATTTTCTAAAAAACCGCCATTTAAAAATCTCGCTTTGCTTTAAGATTGCCCGGAATGATGGCGGTTTCCGGCGCGATGCTTCCTTTTAAAAAACAAGGGAAGACGATGACGGTATTTTCTCGAATAGGGATTGACCAGTTTTCCGGTGACGCGATCCAAAAAAAGCAAGGTGAAAACGGCAATTCCCACAAAGGATAGAATGACAATAACAGCTTGCATCTTTCGGTCCTGCCTTTCTATAATACTAACATAATTCAAGGGCGAACGTCCGCTTTTTTATATTTTAAAACAACGATGAAGGGACGCGTTATTCCCGACCACGACCAGCGTTTCATTGCCTTTCAGCACCGTGTCCGGAAAAATCCGAAGCGTCATGCTGCCGTTGTTGCGGATGCCGATGATGCTGATGTCAAAATTTTTGCGGATATTGATTTCGCCGATGGTCCGGTTTTGCCAGGATTTTGGCACCGAGACCTCAAAGATGGCATAGTCGTGATCAATGGCGAAATAGTCAAACACATGGTCGGTTCCGTAGCGAATGGCCGCCCATTCACCCAATTGTTTTTCCGGATAGATGACATCATCGGCGCCGATGCGGGTCAAAAACTGCGCGTGTTTGTCCCCCGACGCCCTGGAGACCACAAAAGGCGCGCCCAATTCCTTTAAAAGCGAGGTGGTCTCCATGGAGCTTCTAAAATTGTCACCGATGGCAACGATGCAAACATCAAAATTGCTGACACCGAGATCTTTCAAAAAAAGCTCGTCGGTGGCGTCGCCGATTAAGGCTTCGGTGACAAAGGGCGCGATGCTGTTGATCACGCTCTCCCGCGTGTCAACGGCCATGATCGATACGTTTTGTTTGGTGAGATTGTGAGCCAGATGCGTCCCGAACCGGCCGATCCCACAGATAAGAATTGATTTCATGAGTTTGTCCTTTTTTTAATCCTTCAAGTTTATGTGTTGCGTTGACGCCGGAATTGAAATGCGTGATTCCGGGCGTCATCGATGGAGACAATATCCGAGACCATGCGCGCGACTTAGCCGACCGCGATATAGCCGATGGGATATTTGGCGTTGTGATCGTGGGTGTCGCCGAGAAGGGCGGCGTAAATGAGCGTCAATCCGCCGACGCGGCCGACAAACATACAGCCGGAGAGAATCAATTTGGAGACGGTCGACAACTGAGGCGTGATGCCCAACGTCAAGCCGACGGTTCCGATGGCTGAGGCGGTCTCAAAAACGCATGATGTGATGGGAAATCCGTCAATGGCGCAAATGGTCATCGATCCCGCCATCAAGATAAACGTGTATAGCACCAACAGCGTCACCGCCTGTTTAATCGCGGTCTCCGTGATTCTCCGTTTAAAGCAATGGGGCCCGCCGTATTTTTGAAAGGGGGAGATTGCCGTGACGATAAAAACGCAAATCGTCGTCACCTTCATCCCGCCCGCGGTGGAGCCGGGGGCGCCGCCGATCATCATTAAAACGGTGATGATCCCGCGGCTGACAGGTGTCATCGCGTTCAAGTCCACGGTGTTAAACCCGGCCGTCCGAGGCGTGACCGCCTGAAACAAGGATGCCAAAAACCGGGTGCCCGGCGGCATATCCCCAAAATCAGCGACATAAAAGACGCAGGTGGGAATCACGATCAAAAGAGCTGTCATCGTCAAAATGATTTTGCTTTGCAGGCGGTATCGGCGAAGGCGAAAGCCGTACTGGCGAACATCCGACCAAGTAAAAAACCCGATGCCGCCGATGATGATCAGCGAGCAGATGACAAGATTGACAACGGGACTTGCGGCATAAGCGGTCAGTGATGAAAAGGGAGCGCTTTTGCCCATCACGTCAAAGCCCGCGTTGCAAAAAGCGGAGATCGAATGAAAGACAGAAGCCCAAAGCCCGGAGGTCAATCCCATCTCGGGAATAAAAACCGTCGATAGGAAAGCAGCGCCTGCGAGTTCAAAAACCAAAATAGCCAGAACAACTTTTTTGGTCATGGCGATGATGCCGCCGGGATGCTCGGCGCCAAAGGCGATGCTGACCGTGTTTCGGGAGTTCAAACCGATTTTTTTCCCGCGGATGATCATGAGGGTGACGGCCAGGGTAATCACGCCCATGCCGCCGATTTGAATCAGCGTCAGAATCACCAACTGCCCGAAAAAGCTCCAGTATGAGGCGGTATCAAAAACGATAAGACCGGTGACGCAGGTCGCGGAGGTGGCCGTGAAGAGCGCGTTAACCGGCGATGTCCAGTTGCCGCCTGCTGAGGAAATCGGCAGGATGAGTAAGACGCTTCCCAAACCGATGATGCCGGCAAAGCTTCCGATCATCATGACAAAGGGATTGAGTCGGTGTTTTTTTAAGGCGATTTGCTGCTTCATAAGTTCTTCCTTTTAGGATAGATGGTCATTTCGGATGATTGTATTATAGGTTGTTTCGCGTTAAGACGGTGTTAAGATCATCGGGATGATGTTAAGACAAAATGAAGGTTTTTTCTCATCCGTTAATACATCGTTAACAGACCTTAAGCAAAACTTAAACAATGCGGTATAGTTCACCACGGTGTATCGTTTTAAATGCAATATGTTACATTATTAAGGCAGTTAAGAAAAACTTAATCACCAAAAAATACACTATAAAGTATTTCCATTCCCAAAATTATATGTTACACTATAGCCAATCAGTCCAAGGGACTTTGAAACATTCCAAGGGGGAAGACGTAAGTCATGAAAATCACAGATGTGCGAGTAAGAAAAGTGTATGCCGAAGGTAAAATGCGCGGCATTGTATCTGTCACCTTCGACGACGTTTTTGTTGTTCATGATATCAAGGTGATCGAGGGACAAAACGGTTATTTTATCGCGATGCCAAGCAGAAAGACGCCCGACGGCGAATTTAAAGATATCTGCCATCCGATCACATCGGAAATGCGAAACGTGATGCAAACCGCCGTGCTCGAAGCCTATGAAGAAGCTTATGACCTTCAAAAACAAGAAGAAGCGGCGGAAGCCACTGAGCTGACCGTCGATTATGAAGAGGAGGCGTAAACCCGTCACCCGCAAAGCATAAAGTCCCGATGGAAACGTAAGACGCAATCTCTTCGTTTCCGTTGGGACTTTTCATTTTTAACTGTATATGCCTTTCCGTCATCTCGCCAAGGCGAGATGCTCGAACATCCTTATTTCTCGCTGATTACGCTGATTCACGCAGATTAAGAAATAATAATTTAAAATAAAATTTATCCGCGATCATCTGCGTCATCTGCGAGAGACGATGACACATTCCTTATTCATTCATTTGCCTTATGCGAACTTACCCCACGAAGCGGGTGGAGATAATTTCTCGCAAAGCGAGAAAACCGCCCCAAAAAGGATAGCGAAAAGTTCTACTTTGTAGGCGACTGAGGGGTTCTCTTGAGAAGCGGTCACGCAAAGCGATAAATGCCGTTATCTTTTCGTGTAAAAACCCTTCCGGCATCTCGCTAAAGCGATATGCCACCTTCCCTAATCTAGGGAAGGCTGTGTGCTCAGCAACCTATTTTAAAATCAGAAACTCAGCTTGGCTGAGTTTCATCTTGAATGATTAATTATTCATTATTCATCATTAATCCGGGAGTGCGAAGCACGGAGGGTTCGGGCTTATCGCGAAACTGACGGTTCGTCAGGCCATACGGCGCCCGGCAAAGGCAAAAGACCTTCTCAAACCCAATCACTGTAATAAAGCTTAAAGCGTTTCGTGCTTTAAGAAAGACCCAAAGCAAGCCTGCTATAATCCTAAAAAATTCAAGAAGAGAGGTCTTGCAATCATGGAAAAGAAACACTTTATTCGCGCGGGCGCTTTGGTCTGCGCCATCGCGGCGGTATTAACCCTTTCGGCTTGCAGTTTGAGTGTCAACGAGAACCAAAATGCCCCGTCGGAGCAAACATCGAGTGATGAAAGCGCGGAAGCCACCTTCGTCTCGAAAAACCTTGATTTTACCGGCAAGGATCTTGATGGCAAATCGGTTAAATCGTCGGATGTTTTCTCCAAAAACAAAATAACCCTGGTGAATGTTTGGTCGGTCACCTGCCCTTATTGCATTGACGAAATGCCCGATTTGGCAAAACTTCACACCAAGCTCAAAGAAAAAAACGCTGGTGTGCTCTCGGCTTACGCGATGAGTGAGATGTACTCGCAGGATGAGGAAATCAAGGAAGTCAAAGACATCTTGTCCGAAAGCAAAGCGGATTTTCCGCTGATCATCATCGGTAACGATTTTTATAATCAAATCAACATCGCCGCGTATCCTTTAAGCTTTCTCGTTGATCAAAACGGCAAAATCATCGGCGATCCCATTTACGGCGCGAGAAGCATGGACGAATATCAAAAGATTGTGGAAGCTCAGTTAAAATAATGGATTGGATGAAAAAACCGTCGGTTAAGAAATCGGCGGTTTTTGATTTGTACGCGGCGGATGTATGTTATACTTTGATGAATGATGAATGATGAATGATTAACGATTAATGATTGTGGAGGAAATCCGGCGAGCCGGATTTCAAATTTGAAAAGAAAACTGAGCACAAAAAGGCTCCCATTGATAAGGGGAGCTGTCGCCGAAGGCGACTGAGGGGTTCTCTTGAGAAGCGGTCACGCAAAGCGATAAATGCCGTTATCTTTTCGTGTAAAAACCCTTCCGGCATCTCGCTAAAGCGATATGCCACCTTCCCTAATCTAGGGAAGGCTGTGTGCTCAGCAAGGTTACAAACGACCTGCAACGACGGACCCAAAAACCCAATAGAAACTCGGCACAGCCGAGTTTCATCCAGAATTATTCATTATTAACTATTCATCATTAATCCGCTCTGCACCGAAGGGAGAGAACCATTTGTCCACATCACTGACCGAAGGCAGCGTGTCCAAAACACTGCTCAAATTTTCCGTTCCGTTTTTATTGGCCTATTTTTTGCAGACCCTCTACGGCCTTGCCGACATGCTCATCGTCGGACGTTTTACCGGCGCCGCCACCATCACGGCGGTGGCCGCGGGTTCCCAGGTCATGCATATGATCACGGTGATGATCGTCGGGCTCACCATGGGGATGACGGTTGTTATCGGCAGAAGCGTCGGCGGGAAAAACCCGGCCAAAGCCAGAGCCTGCATCGGCACCGGAATGCTTTTTTTCGCGCTCTTTTCCTTGGGAATGACGGCGGCGCTGCTGTTTTTGACAAATCCCATCGTCCGTCTGCTTGCCGTTCCGGAGGAAGCGGTGGCCGATACGGCGGTCTATTTAAGCATCTGTTTTGCGGGGCTGTTCTTCATCACCCTTTATAACGTCTTTGCTGCCGTCTATCGGGGTCTGGGCGATGCCAAAAGTCCGCTCGCTTTCGCGGCGGTCGCCTGCCTTTGCAACATTGTCATTGATCTTGTTTTGATCGGTGGTTTTGGCATGGGCGCTGCCGGCGCGGCTTTGGGCACTGTGTTGGCCCAGGGAATATCGGTGCTCGTCAGTTTGATCTCCTTTTGGAAAAACAAGCCGGCAGGCCCTTTAAGCAGACAGAATCTGACAATCAATCGCCGCATCCTTGGGGATGTCCTCAAAATCGGTGTGCCCATCAGTCTGCAGGATGGTTTTATTCAAATTTCCTTTATCGTCATCACCATGATTGCCAACACCCGGGGTGTGAGCATGGCGGCGGCGGTGGGCATCACGGAAAAAATCATCACCTTTCTATTCCTCGTCCCATCCACGGCCACTTCGGCCATCTCCGCCATGGCGGCGCAGAATATCGGCGCCGGCAAGGATGACCGGGCCCGGGAAGTGCTGTTTTCGGCAATGGGCTTTGCCTGCGCCTGCGGTCTTGCCTTTGCCGTCGCTTTTCAATTTTTGGGGGAGCGGACCGTGGCGCTTTTTACTACGGATTCCGCCGTCATCGCCCTCGGCACCGGTTATTTTAGGGTTTATGTGTGGGACGCTTTTTTCGCCGGCTTTCATTTCAGCTTCAGTGGGTATTTCAGCGCCTGCGGCAAAGCTTTTTACGCCTTTGTTTACAATGTGCTGTCCATGATTTTGGTGCGGGTGCCCATCGCCTATTTGACGTCGATTTGGTATCCGCAGACACTCTGGCCCATGGGAATTGCCTCACCGGCAGGCTCGGCCTTTGCCTCGGTCATCGCCCTCCTGTTTTATATCTATCTTAGGAAAAAACAAAATCCATATCTGACAGAAGAAAGGACGGCCAATGCCTAAACAGATACAAACCAAAGCAAATAAAAAAGACCGCATTTATCTCTGCATTGATCTCAAATCCTTTTATGCTTCGGTGGAATGCGTGGAGCGCGGCCTTGATCCCATGACGACCAATCTGGTGGTGGCCGATCCCGAGCGCACCGACAAAACCATCTGTCTGGCGGTGACGCCGGCGATGAAAGCCCTCGGTGTGCCGAACCGTTGCCGGGTTTTCGAGATTCCGAAAAATATTGACTATATCATGGCGCCGCCCAGAATGCGGCTTTATATCGACTATTCCGCCGAAATATATGCTGTCTATCTGCAATTTTTGTCCAAAGATGATATCTATCCCTATTCCATCGACGAAATGTTTATGGACGTCACGGATTATTTGTCGATGTACGGCATGGACGCCGTCACTCTGGGGAAAACCATGATGCGGGCTGTGTATGACAGAACGGGAATCACCTCATCCTGCGGTGTGGGCACCAATCTTTATCTGACCAAAATCGCGTTGGATATCACCGCCAAGCATTCGCCGGATCGCATTGGATATCTGGATGAAGAAATCTACAGACGTACACTGTGGGAGCACACGCCGCTGACGGATTTTTGGCGCATCGGCAAAGGCACCGAGCGCAGACTTGCCCGCCTCGGTATTTTCAACATGCGGGAAATCGCTCAGAGCGATGAGGACGTGTTGTACCGGGAATTCGGCATTGACGCCGAGCTGCTCATCGACCACGCCTGGGGACGGGAACCCGTGACCCTGGCGGACATCAAGCACTATAAACCCAAGGCATCATCCATCACCAGCGGACAGGTGCTCCCGAGGGATTATGATTACCGCGAAGGGGAGGTCATTTTGACGGAAATGTGCGAGCTGCTCACCTTGGAACTGGTGGATATCGGCATGTATACCGAGCACATCAGCCTGACCGTTGGCTATTCCCGAAGCGCGGGCATCCCCTCGGTTCACGTCAGTGAGAAACTTCCCGTCTACACCTGCGCGTCGAGGACTCTGCGCGCAGCGCTGCTCGCCCTCTATCACAGACATGTGCGGCCGGACGCTCCGATTCGCCGCGTCGGCATCGGCTTCGGGCATTTGACCGACAGCGCCGCAGAACAATACAATTTCTTCATCGATCCCGCCGAGGAAGAGCGCGACCGCAAACTATCGGAGGTGACGGTAGCCCTTCGCAAACGCTTCGGGAAAAACGCGGTGTTGAAGGGCATCAATCTGGACGAAGCGGGAACCACTATCGAACGAAATAAACAGATCGGAGGACACCGCAGTGGCGACTAAACGCGCGAAAATGCCCGTGTCCGAACGGGCCAAGCAATTCATGCCCTTTTCGGCCTTAAAAGGTTTTCGAGAAGCACTGACAGAAAAGGAAAAAACCTTTGTTCCCAAAGCGGAAATCGCCGAGGACGAGGCGGCCATCATCGAAGGCAGACTTCGCGCTTTAAAACCGATGGACCGGGTGAGCGTGGTCTATTATGAGCGCGGTGCGTATTTACGCGTCGATGGCCATGTGATGCGCATCAACGCCGACACGCAGCGTCTTACCGTGGCGGGAACCGACATTGCCATTCCCGATATTTACAGTTTGACCATCGACAAAGGGGATGACTTAAACTAAGATAATTTTTTCTTCAAACTATAGACTTTTTTGGCATTTGTGGGATAATAGCAATGCGAGATGGTTCACAGATCGCTCAAAACGAGAATTAAGCCAAGATAGAGGGGGTATCTCGTTTTGAATAAATGTCAGCGGAGGATACGAATTGAAAAAAGAAGAACTCAGAAAACGAGTCTTAACCACCCAGCGCCATATTTATTCCGTTGCCGAAAACGAAAAGGTTGCCGATCAATTCATCAACTGGTACGGCTATCAAAACGCGAAGACCGTCATGCTGACGCAAAGCTTCAATACGGAAATCGGCACGTCCCGCATCATCAATCACGCGCTGGAAAACGGGAAAACCGTCTATCTGCCAACTTGTGATATTTTCACAAAAGAACTCATTCCCACCCAGGTTCGGGCTTATCCCGATGACATGGTGGTCAATCACTACGGCATCCTCATTCCCAAAGCCACTTGCCCTGTCTGCGAGCACATCGAAGACATCGATTTGGTGCTTGTGCCGGGAATGGCCTTTACGGAGCAGGGAAACCGCCTGGGCTACGGCGGCGGGTTCTACGACCGCTTCCTCAAAAAATACGGCAGCCACATGATCAGCGCGAGCCTGACCCGGGAAGCCCTCATCTATGAGGAACTTCCAACGGATCATTTTGATCAAAAGGTCGATTGGATTATCACCGAAGAGCGGATTTTTACGATTTAAGTCATTCAGTGACAGAGAGGGACTCTGCCTTGTCAAACGAAATGAGCGCAAAAAAAGAGAATCGCAGCCGCGATTCTCTTTTTTAATACGTTTTGGATTATTCAGCTTTGGGGGCTTCGGGAGCGGGTTCCGCTTTCTTTTCTTCTTTTTTAGGAGCAGGTTCCGCTTTTTTTTCTTCTTTTTTGGGAGCGGGTTCTGCTTTCTTTTCTTCTTTTTTGGGAGCAGGGGGATTCACTGCTTCTTCCAAAGCTTTCACGGCGTCTTCTTCGGTGCCTTCGAATTCTTTTTTCGAGACTTCTTTGCCGTCTTTGTAGACAACGACTGCGCCTTTGAAATCTTTATTGATGTTGTCAAGACCGAAAATGAGGACTTCAGTGTTGTCGTCCAACGCCCGGTAAATGACGTTTTCACCTTCGAAGTTACGCAGTTTATAAAGCGTTGCGCCCAGGGTGCTGCACAGGCGGCGAATTTTACGGCCGGGAACATGGACATGGGTTAATGCAATCATGGTATTACCTCTCTTTGTTTGATAGTTTTATTTATTATACCATGTTCTTTCCCGAAGGGCTAAAACAATTTTGACCAAACCATCAAAAACTGCTGTAAAAAATCGGTTTAAGCTAAAAAATGTCAAAGCAATGCCGGCACTTAAACCGAAAATCAATGGAAAAGCCGCGAATCATCCCGTACTTTCATAGGTGAAAGCATTAGACATCCGGATGAAAGCGTTGTATAATAAAAATATACGGGAGGTCAGAATGTATATTACCAATGAAAAAGACCATGCGTACCGCCATGGCGACAATGGGCCCAAATATCTGATGATGGGACCGAAGCTCAACTTCGGGATTTGCAGGCTTTTGCCGCATCAGGTTTACGCGCCCCATAAGCATAATATAATGGAAGAAGATTTTTATGTGTTGGAAGGATGCCCGCTTTTTACCATCGACGGCAAAGCGCATCACGCGAAGCCCGGGGATTTTATTCATCTGGATCCCGGGGAAGTGCACAAAATCGAAAATCCGACGGACGAGCCGGTGATTTACACCATCATCACCGCGCCTTTTATCGAAGGCGGCGACCGGGTGGATGTGGATGAATGATGAACGATTAATGATTAATGATGAATGATTATGGAAGAAATCCGGTAAGCCGGATTTCAAATTGGAAATAAACTTGCTGAGCACACCGCCCTAAAATCACGGCT
The DNA here is from genome assembly GCA_017405085.1 of Eubacteriaceae bacterium. Lineage (GTDB taxonomy): Bacteria > Bacillota > Clostridia > Eubacteriales > Eubacteriaceae > RUG12931. Next base: position 40,518 of record JAFRBB010000051.1, on the reverse strand, counting down.
CAAAAAGGCTCCCCCGAATGAATGAGGAGTTCGGAGTTAGGAGTGATTCGGGAAGAAACTGAGCACATCGACCCCAAAGCCCATCCTCAAAAACCCAATTAGAAACTCAGCTCGGCTGAGTTTCCACCTGAATTATTCATTATTCATTATTCACTATTCATTATTAATTAAATATTCTATAGGGGGTTATGATGAATCAAATTGAACAACTCACGGCCATGTTAAAAGAAAGCAATCGTATTGTGTTTTTCGGCGGCGCCGGTGTGTCAACGGCGTCCGGCATTCCGGATTTTCGCTCGGCGGGAGGCATTTACAATCAAAAGCTTCACGCCACATTCACGCCGGAGCAAATGGTATCCCATTCGTTTTTTGTGAATCACACCGAAGATTTTTACGATTTTTACAAAGACAAAATGGTCTATCCCGACGCTGAGCCCAACGGCTGCCACATCGCTCTGGCCAAGCTTGAAAAAATGGGCAAGTGCAAAGCCGTTGTCACCCAAAACATCGACGGGCTGCATCAAAAGGCGGGGAGTGAGATCGTCTTTGAGCTCCACGGTTCGGTGCTTCGCAATTTCTGCACCAAATGCGGCAAATTTTTCGATGACAAATACGTCATGGCGTGTGACGGCGTGCCGACCTGCGATCAATGCGGCGGTCTGGTCAAGCCCGATGTGGTGCTCTACGAAGAAGCCCTCGATCCCGTGCAGATCAACGGCGCGGTGGACGCCATCAGCAAAGCCGATATGCTCATTGTCGGCGGCACGTCGCTCATCGTCTATCCCGCCGCGGGACTCATTGATTATTTCCGGGGAAAACACCTGGTGCTCATCAACAAATCCTCCACCCCGGCAGACAGCAAAGCGGAGCTCGTCATCCACGAAGACATCGCGGATGTCATGAGCAAAGCGGTGGACGCATTGTAAAAATATAATATTCTGTTCTGTGTAGTCAAAAAAATGACAAGGCGTAAAATACCCTTGACAATCCCGGGTTAGACTCCTATAATAATTATAGTTAAATATGATGATCCTGTGAAAAATAGGGAAGCAAGTGAGAATCTTGCGCTGTAATCGCAGCTGTGATGCGAAATGCCGATGAGTCACCACTGTTCTTCGGAATGGGAAGGTCATCGGATGATATCGTTAAGCCAGAAGACCGGCACAGTGATTGTTCTGAAGACGCTCCGATTTAGAGTGTTCAGGAAGCATAACAGGAAATGTTTATGAACCCTCTCTAAATCAAGAGAGGGTTTTTAAATGTGTGACAGTGGGGATCACATATTTAACACCATTAATTCATTCCTCTTTCCCCCGATATGGGAATGGAACCATCTCTTTGCGAAAGCGGCGGCCGACGGGCCGTCGTTTTTGTTTGAGCGATAAGCTCTTGTCAAGCGGCCGTATGGACGACGAGCTTGCTCGTCAGGCCATACGGACGTTTGACAAGGCAACGGACATGAGCACAAAGAGCGATAGCTCGGCGTGCGAATGGACGCCGAATTGCGGGAGTGAAACGAAGCAATTCGGGCTTATCGCATAGCTTACGATTCGTCAAAGCATACGGCCGTTGGGCAAGGGCAACGGACATGAGCACAAAGAGCGATAGCTCGGCGTGCGAATGGACGCCGAACCCGGGAGCGAAGCGGAGGGTTCGGGCTTATCGCATAGCTTACGATTCGTCAAAGCATACGGACGTTTGACAAGGCAACGGACATGAGCACATAGCGCGATAGCTCGGCGTGCGAATGGACGCCGAACCCGAGAGCGAAGCGGAGGGTTCGGGCTTATCGCGTAAGCCGCGAGCGAGACGAGCGGCGCCCCGCGAGGAACAGCCGTTCCGAGCGGATGTTTTCGAGCGAAGCGAGAAAACTGACCCAAAAAAGATAGGCAAAAAGCTCACATAGCGTGTTATTCTTTGTCACCTTTCCGCGTTAGAACCTCTCCGACGTCCTTCGGGCGCCACCTCCCCTAATTTAGGGGAGGCCGTACGCTGTGAAACAGTATTTTAGACGGTGCCCCCGTGAGGGACAGCCGTCCCGAACGTAAGTGAGCATCCAAATTTTTAATTTGGTCCATGCGAACTTACCCCGCAAAGCGGGTGGAGATGGTTTTGAGCAAGGCGGGAAAACTGGTCAAAATGGCGTCCGTATCGCGAAGTCATTCATGAAATACTCAAAAACAAAGTGACCGGCGTTTAGGTTTGATTTCCCGTATATTTTTTTGTTTGGCGCCCTTGACATTATTTGTTAGTGGTGCTAAACTCATTATAGATTATTTTGTCAGACGCGTCTGACTATCATTTTTATTCGATACGGGAAAGGAGGACAAAAATGCGGACATTACGAGATGTGGAGCCCGGCGAATCCGTCACCGTGAAAGCCATCCACGGCAACGGCCCCATCAAGCGTCGCATCATGGACATGGGCCTAACCAAACGCGCCGATGTTTATGTCAGAAAGGTCGCGCCCCTTGGCGATCCGGTTCAGATCACTGTCCGGGGCTATGAGCTCAGTCTGAGAAAAGAAGACGCAGGCATGGTCGAAGTTGAATAATCAAACTTCACTGCACTTATCTTTTATTTTTACCCTTGCGCTTTTTATCAAAAAACCATAAGGAGGAAGAATTTGGGAGTCAAAATTGCATTGGCGGGAAACCCGAACTGCGGGAAAACCACCTTATTTAACGCTTTGACGGGCTCGAACCAGTTTGTTGGGAACTGGCCCGGGGTCACCGTCGAAAAAAAGGAAGGGAAGCTGAAGGCCGATAAAGAAGTCACCCTCACCGACCTTCCGGGGATTTATTCCCTTTCACCCTATACGCTCGAAGAGGTTGTGGCCAGAAATTACCTCATTAACGAAAAGCCCGACGCGATCATCAACATCATCGACGGCAGCAATCTGGAACGCAACCTGTACTTAACCACCCAGGTGCTTGAAACCGGCATTCCCACCATCATCGCCATCAACATGATGGACATCGTGGAGAAAAACGGCGACAAAATCGATTTTAAAAAGCTCGGAAAAGCGACGGGCTGCGAGGTTGTGCCGATTTCTGCGATGAAAGGCACCGGAATTGAAGAGTTAACCACGAAAGCGATTGCCCTGGCTCAAAAGGGCGAGCCCTTTATCGCCAAACATCACTTTACCGGCGCCGTGGAACACACCCTTGCCCATATCGAAGAGGCTGTGCTTCACGATTTGCCCGAAAGTGAACAGCGCTGGTATGCCGTCAAAATTTTCGAAAATGACGAAAAAGCCCTCGAAGGCATCAAAATCGACGAAAAACAAATGGCGCATATCAAAGAAGACATCAAAAAATGCGAAAAAGAAATGGACGACGACGCCGAAGGCATTATCGTCACCGAACGCTATGATGTCATTGCCGGTTGGGTTAAAGACAGCTTTGTCAAAAACAAATCCAACGAGATGACCATTTCGGATAAAATCGACCGCATCGTCACCAACCGTTGGCTGGCGCTGCCGATTTTTGTGGCCGTGATGGCGCTGGTTTACTATATTTCCATGCGGACCGTCGGTCAGTTGTGCACGGACTTTGTCAACGATACCCTGTTTGGCGAGTGGATTATTCCCGCCGCGTCGGGATTCTTGGAAAGCGTGGGTGCCGCTCCTTGGCTCCATGGCCTGATTGTTGACGGGATTATCTCCGGTGTCGGCGCGGTCCTCGGCTTTGTGCCGCAGATGTTTGTGCTCTTTATCTGCCTCGCTTTCTTGGAAAGCGTCGGCTATATGGCGCGTATCGCCTTCATTTTAGACCGCTTCTTCAGACGCTTCGGTCTTTCCGGCAAGTCCTTTATTCCGATGCTCATTGCCTCGGGCTGCGGCGTGCCCGCCGTCATGGGGACGCGCACCATCGAAAGCGAACGCGACCGCCGCATGACCATCATGACCACGACTTTCATCCCGTGCTCGGCCAAAATGCCGATCATCTATCTCATCGCGGGTGCCGTTTTCGGCGGCAATGTCTGGATCTCGGTGTCGTGTTATTTTGTGGGCATGGCGGCCGTCATCATCTCTGGGATTATTCTTAAGAAAACCAAACTCTTCGCGGGAGATCCCGCACCCTTTGTCATGGAACTGCCGGCCTATCACTGGCCGCGGGTCATCGATGTGCTCAGAAGTGCCTGGGAACGTTGCTGGGCTTTCATTAAAAAAGCCGGTACCGTCATCCTGCTTTCCACCGTCGTGATCTGGTTCCTCCAAGCCTTCGGTATGGAAAACGGCGCCTTCGGCATGGTCGAAAACATGGAAAATTCCATTCTTGCCTTCTTGGGCACCGGCTTTGCTTGGGTCTTCATGCCTTTGGGATGGGGAACTTGGAAACCTGCTGTGGCCGCCATTACCGGCCTCGTCGCCAAGGAAAACGTCGTTGGGACCTTCGGGATTCTCTACGGTTTCGCGGAAGTCGCGGAAGACGGCGCGGAAATCTGGTCCAGGGTTGCCGCCGATTTTACACCGGCTGCCGCCTATTCCTTCCTGACCTTCAATATGCTCTGCGCGCCTTGCTTCGCGGCCATCGGGGCCATCAAATCCGAAATGGGCTCGGCCAAATGGACATGGGCGGCCATCGGCTATCAATGCGGTCTTGCCTACGCGGTATCGCTGATGATCTATCAATTCGGTTCCATCGGTACGCCGCAGTTTAACGTCATCGGCGTCATCGCCGCAGTGATTGTTCTCGCCGGCCTGCTTTATCTGCTTTTCCGCAAGGACAAAAACAGAGAAGCCTATTTGGCGGCGGAACAGGATATCGCCCATTAATCGCTACGCGGGGTTTAATCCGAAAAAAACAATGAAAGCTTTGCCGTCTTATCGAACATGACGGCAAAGCGTTGTCAATTCGGCATCGGCGCTTTAAGCATCATGATGTCAAAAAGGAGGTATGACATGGGAACAATTTTAATCGCTCTTGGGCTTCTGGTTGCCATTGTGCTCATTGTCCGTGTCGTCATCAAAGATCACAAAACCGGCAAATGCGTCGGTGGCTGCGCCTATTGCAATATGCAAGGGCAATGTCCAGCCCACAATCACAAGCCGGCAACCGATAAGCCTCACGAATCTTAAATGTGACGGGCCGCCTATGTCTAAAAACAACAGGGGCCCGTTTTATTGATGTCAGCGACAAGACTATTTCACATTTGGTTTCCCGCATTTTTGGACAAAAGGCGTCAATCGTTTGTTGCAAATGATGGCTTTTCAAAATGAAAAACAGGGAAATCAACCCATTAAAAACAAGGAGAACATTATGCCAATCTACATGGCCGAACTCGGAGAAGAATACACCATCAAAGCCATTCGCGGAAAAGACGAAGATGACGTCAAACGTCATTTGTATGAGCTTGGCTTTGTCGTCGGGATGACGGTCAAACCCGTCACCAAAATTCAAGGCAATCTGATCGTCCAGATCAAAGAAAGCCGCATCGCGATTGATAAAACCATGGCGTCCCGCATCATGGTTTAATCGTCATAAGCTTTATTTTTATCAGGAGGAAGGAAAAACACCAATGATTGAAAAAGTCAAAAACATCAGCGGAAGAGATGTCGGCGTGTTTGCCGGCGGAGTGGTTGCGGGGGCGGCGGTCCTCGCGGTCATCGGGGCCAAGGGCGCGGCCAAGGCGGGCACCGTCGTCACCGCGGGCGCCCTAAGGGCTAAGGATGCCGTGATGAGCACGGTGGAACGGGTTCAGGCCGAAGCCGGCGATATCGTTGCCGACGCCAAGGCCATGAATGAAAAACACTATCAAGAAAAAGAAAAGGATGCTGAGGCGCAAGACAAAACCGAAAGCGGCGTCCGCGGCGAAGCGGAAGACGTTCAGTTTGAATAATCCCCGTCGGTTTTTCCAATGAGATACAGCATACAACATCGATCAAAAAACAGACTGCATATCAATCTGGTCAAAAGCCGTTTGAATGATGCCGATGCCGACGCCCTCTATTACGCGTTAATCGACGCGCCGGCGGTCCGCGCGGTTTCGGTGAAGGCCCGCACCGCCCGGGTTGTGCTTCAGACATCGGGAGATGTCGAAGCGCTTTTGACCTATATGGATCATCTTGACTACACGACCGACGCGGCAAAGGAAAATGTCCCTGCGCAATCGGCCCGGGCGCTCAACGCCGAGTACAGCGAAAAACTCATCATGATGATCCTCACAAGAAGCATCAAGCGTCTGCTGCTGCCGATGCCCATTCGCCGTTTCTTTCATTATAAAAACGCGCTGCCCTATATTTTGCAGGGACTTAAGACTCTCATCATCGAGCGGCGGGTGGACGTGACGGTTCTCGACGCCACCGCCGTCGCAGCGGCGCTTCTGACCGGGGATTTCGGCACGGCAGGCTCCACCACCTTCCTGCTTAAAATCGGGGAGCTTTTGGAGGAATGGACGTATAAAAAATCCGTCGGTGATTTGGCCCAGTCCTTGTCGCTTAACGTCACCAAGGTTTGGCGCGTGGAAGGCGAAAAGCCCGAGTTGGTTGCCATCGACCGCATCAAAGCAGGGGATGTGATCCGCGTGGGCATGGGAAACATGATTCCCTTAGACGGCGTGGTGCGCTCCGGCGTGGCCATGGTCAATCAGGCGGCGCTCACCGGGGAATCGGTGGCAGTGGCCAAAAAAGAAGGGCTGTCCGTTTATGCCGGCACCGTCGTGGAAGAAGGCGAGCTTGACATCACCATTGATTCGGTGAGCGGCGACACCCGCTATGACAAAATCATGCAAATGATTGCCTCGTCGGAAAACATGGCTGCCGACAGCCAGAACAAAGCTTCTGAGCTTGCGGACAAGCTTGTGCCCTTTAGCTTTATCGGCGCCGCGCTAACCTATGCCCTCACCCGCAACATCAGCCGCACCACGGCAGTGCTAATGGTGGACTATTCCTGCGCGCTCAAACTGTCCATGCCGATTTCCGTGCTGTCCGCCATGCGGGAGGCCGGGAAAAACAAAATCACCGTCAAGGGCGGAAAATTTCTGGAGTTATTCTCCGAGGCTGACACCATCGTATTTGACAAGACCGGGACCCTCACCAAGGCGACGCCGACATTAAAAGAGGTCATCGTCATGGACGGTAATGATGAAACGGAAATGCTTCGCATTGCCGCCTGTCTCGAGGAACATTTTCCCCATTCCATGGCCAACGCCGTCGTCAGAGCGGCGCGTCAGCGGGGGATTTCCCATGACGAAATGCATTCCGATGTGGAATATATTGTGGCCCACGGCATTGTCTCGACCATTGACGAGAAACGCGTGATCATCGGCTCTTATCATTTTGCCTTTGAGGACGAAAAGGTCAAAGCCTCCGATGAGGCGCTCCGCCGCATCGCCGATATTCCCGATCGTTATTCCAGACTATATCTGGCCATCGACGGCAGACTCGCCGCCGTGATTGTCATTGAGGATCCCATCAAGGAGGATGCCGCCGACATTGTGGGCGAGCTTAAAAAACTCGGGATCAACCACATCGTCATGATGACCGGCGACAGCGAAAAAACAGCCGCTGCCGTCGCAAAAGCGGCAGGCATCGATGAATACTATTCGGAAGTACTGCCCGAGGACAAAGCGCGGTTTGTGGAAGCGGAAAAAGCCAAGGGGCGCAAAGTGGTCATGGTTGGTGACGGCATCAACGATTCGCCGGCATTGTCGGCGGCGGATGTGGGCATCGCCATGAAAGAAGGAGCCGATATCGCGGCGGAAATCGCCGACATCACCTTGTCCGGCCATGAGCTCGCTCAATTGGTGACGCTCAAAAAACTCAGCGACGCGCTGATGCGTGAAATGAAGGTTCACGGCCGCGTCATTCTCACAGTCAATTCGGCCTTGATGATTGCCGGCGCCTTCGGCGTACTTGCACCAGCTCCGGCGGCGCTTTTGCACAACACCTCAACTGTGGCGATTTGTCTGCGCAGCATGGGGGATTTGCTTGAGGCCTGAAACGGCACCAACTAATTTTACTTAAACACCAAGCTAAAAACAGCCTTACAGCAAACATTTTGGTTTGAAGTCAATCAATCGCCGGCCAAAAAATCAAGGCCGGAAAGATGATAACAAATAAAAATTGCGGCGTCTGTCCAACCGAAGCGGCAGACGCCTGATTAACAGCCTAAAAGTTAGTCTTTCAAAACAAATAAGACTGATTTTTAAATATAAACCCATAGAGAAAGGAATTTTAAATGATGAAAATCGCAGTTGTTTATTGGAGCGGAACCGGAAACACCGAAGCTATGGCCGAATTTGTGGCTGAAGGCGCCAAAGGAAAAGGCGCCGACGTCGCCCTTTTGACCGCCGACAGCTTTGGCGCGGCGCAGGTCGCGGATTACGATGCCTTTGCCTTCGGCTGCCCGTCCATGGGAGACGAAGAACTTGAGGAAACCACTTTCGCACCGATGTGGGAAGAAGTGAAGGGCGCGCTTTCCGGTAAACCCGTCGCGCTTTTCGGCTCCTACGGTTGGGGCGACGGTCAATGGATGGAGGATTGGGAAGAGGATTTAAACGACGTCGGTGCCCGCGCGGCATGCGACGCGGTTATATGCAACAACGCGCCTGACGACGAAGCCGAAGCGGCTTTAAAAGCTCTCGGCGAAGCCCTCTGCTAAACCATTTATGACGGGACGGGTCGTCCTGATGGACGGCCCGCGGCTTTTTGAGGCATTCATTTTCGACCGGCAACTGTTACGGCATGTGGATTCATCAAGGGAAAAAGGAGTTTGTATGAGTGACGCGAAGCTGATTCATTATTGCGCCCCCACCTTGGCCGGCATCAAAGCCGCCAATCTTTTCAACGGGGATGACAGTCCGGACATTGACGAGGTGCTTTCCCGTTGGAACGCCGCGTTAAATCCCAAAGGCGTGCAAGTTCTGTGTTTGGCGAAAAAGAACGGACGTCCGCTCATCTATGTCTATCGTCCCGCCGCATTGGCGGCAAGGCTTCAAAACGAAGAGTGCGAGGCCATTTTAAGAACCTTCGGCTACACCGGAGCCAGCCTGACCGAGAGACTTGCCCGTTTGGCGGGGCGTCTTTTGGAAAGCGATGATTTTCCCCATGAAATCGGCCTGTTTTTGGATTATCCGGCGGATGATGTCAGAGGGTTTATCGCTCATCAAGGCAAAGCCTGCAAATGCTCAGGCTGCTGGAAGGTTTACGGCGATGAAAAGGGCGCGCGCTGTCGTTTTGCCCGTTATAAAAAATGCACGAGAGTTTATGAACGCTGCTTCAAACAGGGCTTTGCTCTGGACAGACTGACTGTCGGCAGTTCCGCTTCTCACAACGCGTAAACGGCTCGAGGACGGAAGGAGCCAGGCCAACCGCGAAAATAAGCCTTCGGCCATGGGACAAATCCGGTCTATCAAAGGCATTTCGTTATTCGACTGCCGAATTGTAAATTTATTGAGCGTCTCCGATGGATTCATGGTATAATGATTAAAATCTCAGAATTGGAGAAGTGCAATGACCTTTCGGGAAGAATTCAAAATTTATCAATCGCGCTATCCCAAAAAACGCGCGGCAATCGATGGAACGAAAATTTTGTTCCGATGGCATCATGACGCGAAGGCAGCGCGAAAAAAAGCGGTGATTTTTCCCGGAGAAACGGGGATGATGGACATCACATACCGCCTGTTTAACGGCTTGGCCCATTGTTTTGATGTTCTCACCTTTGAACTGCCCCGAAGTGAAAATGACCGAAAGGTCGTCGACACTCTCATCCGAAAAACCCTCGGCACGCCGGACATCATTGTCGGCTTTGGCCTGGCGGGGATTCTTGCCGGACAGTATTTTGCCGGTCAAGCCTTGCCAAAGAGCACCTTTGTGACGGATAGCGCTTCGTATCTGTGGCTCAAAGGAGACGACGAAACCCGACAATCCGCAAGGAGAATGGCTTCGGACGTCAGCACCGGGGTCATGCTGGCCAAAAATCTGCCGCGGGTGTTACTCGCCGGGCGGGGGAAGAAATTGTTTTTCTCATATATTGGAAAGTGTGCTGAGACGGAAAAAATTTATTTAGAGGACATGTATGATGGGCTCACGGCTACCGTGGAGGTGGCGGATTTGACCGCGCAGACAAAGGTGATCTACGAGACGTTGACGGCCACCGGCGATTTTTCGCCGATGATTGCAAATAACCGGTTTTTGGTTTTCGCAGACAATGGCGCCGAGATGCGGACTGTTCAACAAGACGGTAAAGCCATCGTCCCTTTTTATGATTATAAAGGGGTGCTTTTGAAAAGCCGAGATTACTTTACGGCAATGATTGATCGCTTAAGCTGAGGCTTAAGCTTTTGTTATTTTTTGTGCATTATCTCTGACACAAAAATATCAGTAACGGCCAAATGCAAATCATAAAAGATAAAATATTGCAAAATAATGGTCAAATTTTTATTAGTTTCTTAAAAACCCATTTTTTTATTGACGATTTTTTATTTTTGTTTTAAAATCTTCTTAAGAAATATGTTTTAAATTCATCCAATTATTATCAAAATATTATCAATTATCAACCAAATTTAAATCATGAACGCCATGAGGAATGCGATAAACGCAACTGCTCCACTGCAACCGGAATCGGTCGGAAAATTCTGGCGCTCATGCATATAAGGCAAAACACGTGTCATGTGGAAACGGGTTCGTCTTCAAGCGTTTATGCGCTTTCTTTAAGTCCTATTTCTTCATGAAATGGGGCTTTTGTTTTTTCACTTATGGCGGACAACAACACGGCAGCATTGCCGTTTGATATATAAAAATCTAACAAAAGGGAGTAATGAAATGATGCAAACCTCAAAAACCAGACGTATTGTGTTAAGCCTGACGGTTGCCATGTTTGTGGTCTTCGGCCTTGGCATGTCCAATGCTTTCGCGGCGGAACAGGGCACTGTGACGATGTCAATAGAAAAAGCGACATTGGGTCAGGGCTTCTTGATTGCGCCTGCAAAAGTAACTGTGAATGACGGTGAGACGGTTGAAACCGTTACAAAAAGATTTTTGGACAGCACTGTGGGAGCCGGGAATTATTCGTTGGAAAACGGATATTTGTCTGCTGTTAAAGATCCATCTATGAAAGGCGAAGACACAGATGTCGATCTTGAAAAAGTGCCTCAGTACATTAAAGATGCTTCAACGGTTTATGAAAGACCGATCACGACAAAAGCAAACAAAGCTGGATGGCTTTCAACAGGGGATTTTAACGAATGGGGTGGCTACTCCTATAAAGTGAATGACACTTGGGGTGGCGGAATGTCCACAGATACCGTAAAAGACGGTGATGTGGTGCGTATTGGCTATACCATTGTTGCTCTTGGAAGTGAATGGGCTGTGACCGGTTGGGAAGACGGCAAGGTTGAGTGGCCAACCTATGCTGATAAAAAAGCACTGCTTGCCACCATGGCCGCCGCCGATGAACTCGCTCTGGAAGGCTCCGATGAATACAAAGCCGCTGTGACAGCTGCCACCGCGCTTCCCGGTGATGAAGCGGCGATTACAGCTGCACAAACCGCGCTTCAAGCCAAAGTGGATGCCGCCTCCGCATTTGACGGCACAGCGACGGTTTCCGTTGAAAAATTTGTGTTGGGTCAAGGTTACATCATCGAGCCCACAACCGTGCCCATTAAAAGTGGCGAAAACGCCGAAGCCGTGTTAAAACGCGTGGTGAACCGGGAACTGGGCTACGGCAAAATCAGAATGTCAGGCTGGAACACATACATTGCCGATGATGACATGAAAGCGCAAGATACGGATTTGGACAAAACCAAAGTTCCGAGCTATATCATGGATAAAGTGGGTGACAGCATCGAATCTACCGCCGCGAATGAAGCGGGCTGGCTTGGCAGCAACGATTTTATCACCTATAGTGGGTTTGTCGCCGAAAGGAACAACACACCATTTCCGGACGGATTTGCCAAAACACCGATCAACGACGGCGATGTGGTGCGCTTCGGATTCTCACTCGCCATGGGTTCCGATTGGCAAAAAACGTCATGGCAACCGTGGGAACAGGAATATGCCAATGTAGACGATCTTCAGGAAACCATGGCCGCCGCGCAAGTGGCAGGCCTTGAAGATACAGAAACATACAAAGCCGCTGTGACCACATCCTCGACTCTCCCGGGAGACCAATCTGCAGTTAATAATGTAAAAGAAAATCTGCAAGCATTGATTGACGGCAGCGAATATCCTTATAGCGTAGTGGTGGATGTCGAAAAATTCACCATGGGTCAGGGATTCTTGGTTGAACCTAAAGTGGTTAAAGCCAAAAAAGGCGAAACGGCTGCCGATGTCATCAAACGTTATTTGGACGAAACCGTCGGAACCGATGGTTATAAAATGGTAGCGACAGAATATGGCGCATATTTGGCAGCTGTTAAAGATGATTCAATGAAAAAGGCGGACACCGACCTTGATTTGAGCAAGGTTCCGTCCTACATTAAAGAAAAAATTGACGCGGATAAAGTGACAGTCGGTACAGCTGCCGCTGAAGCCGGTTGGCTGACCGAAAAAGATTTCTGCTCTACCGGCGGATTTATGTATACGGTCAACGACAACGGAATGGATGTCGGTATTGACGGTTATACCGTCCAAGATAACGACGTCATCCGTATCGGTTATTCCCTCTATGGCTATGGCAACGATTGGTACAAAACTTCCTATCAACCGTGGGATGTCGATTACGCTCCGAAGGCTCAGGCCATTGCCGCCATCGCGGATGCCAATCAATACGGTGTGACCGGCGATAGTGTGGACGCCCTCAAAGAAGAAGCGGCCAAACTTCCCGGCGATCAAAAGAGCGTGGATGACGCAACGAAAAAAGTGATGGACGACATTTCGGAAAAAGTGCCGGGCGCGCTGCTTGGTAATGCCAAAGGCCAAGGCTATGACTATAAAAGATCATGGACCGAAAACGGAGAAATCGGCACGACCGGCCAAGGCAAAAAAATGACCGGCATGAAATTTAAAATTGACGGCAACGACAACCTCGGTGTTTCCTACGAAGCCCATGTGGCCAATGTGGGCTGGATGGATCCGGTGGCCGACGGCGAAGAAGCCGGCCAAGGCGACAACACCATCGAAGCCGTGAAGATCAAACTCACCGGTGCCGACGCTGACAAATACGATGTATTCTACCGTGCCCATGTGGCCAATGTGGGTTGGACACAGTGGACCAAAAACGGCGAAATGGCAGGCACCTCGGGCTTTGGATATGCCATTGAAGCCATTGAAGCGTATGTCGCGCCTAAAGGCTATACCTACAATCACAGCCAATACAACTACAAAAACGCATCTCAGGTTGCGGAAACAGGCTCCGGCGAAGCGCATATTCAAAACATCGGTTGGGGACAAGGCTTTGTTTCCTTCAACCAGAGAAAGACGGCAGTTATCGGAACGAGTGGACAATCATTGCGCGTTGAGGGTATTATCCTCAAAGATGATGATCCCGATTTGACTTTAACATACAATGCCCACTGTCAGAACGCTGGCTGGACAGGCTGGAAAAACGAAGGCGAATATGCCGGCACCGAAGGTCACGGCTGGCGTATGGAAGCTGTTCAAATCAAGGCAGAAGGGGCTAACGCCGACAAATATGATATCGAATATCGCGCGCACGTTCAAAATATCGGTTGGATGCCTTGGGTGAAAAATGGTGAAACCGCCGGAACGGAAGGACGTTCACTCCGTGTTGAAGCTATCCAAATCCGTTTTGTGGAAAAATAAAACACATAAGATGAATGACATCATTGCTGTTATATTGTGACGGCAAAGGCAGAGCCTATCCCAATTTTAGGATAGGCTTTGCTGATTTTTGGAAAGACTAAAGAATGTCACAAAAATATGGCGATTGTCAAATAAATCCTCGAAAAACCTTGAGAACGGGCGGTGTTTAGTGTATATTATATAGAAGGGAAAAAGGACTTTTAAAGCAATTGGTTTTGCTTTTCTTAAAACACGGGTACGCACACGAGAGAATCAAAACGAATAGCTTTACAAATCAATTAAATCATTAAGTGAGGAAGAAGAATGGAAATCAATCAAAATCGTGAATTCATAACACGAAAACATAAAGGAAAAATAAGCATGGCAATCTTGGCCTGCCTTATTTTTGCTTTTTTGTTTTTTGGTTTTGCGCCGCGGGCTTATGCAGCGGAACAAATCGGAACCGTCACCTTCAGTGTCGAATGCTTCAGTGTCGGCAAAGGCTATGTGGTGGAGCCGGTTATCCTGCCGATTTACGCTGGTGATACGGTCAAAAGCGTTACGGAGCGAAAGCTTGGAAACACCGCGGTCTTTGACGCAGCCGATGACGGCAAGGGCTTGGTCTCGGTGACCAACGGCGACAAAGCGGATCAAAAATCCGATATCCCGGTGTACATTACGGCGCTGACTCAAAACAAAGCGACGAACGACACCCTCAACGCGACGATGCCCGCTTTGCAAAAAGGCTCGTACATCGACACCTCTCGTTGGGTTTACAGCGTGAACAATACCTATCCTCAGGTGCGGATGGATCAGCTGACGCTGTCGGACGGCGATGTGGTCCGGGTGATGTTTTCCCTGACTGGAAACGGACTGGATGTGGGTAATCTGGATGCCGGCAATCCCGGAACGGAGATCGCCGACCGAATGCCCATCACCAAACTTCTCGCTCAGACCCTTTCCCGGGGTGACTATGCCCAAATGGCACAAAAAGCTTTTGTAGCCGAAGCGGTCAATAACGCGAAAACCAAAACGGCGGATCTTGAAACCATCAAGGCTGATATGGACGCCGCGACGGCGCGTTTGCAAGGAGCACTGGATTTGTCGCCCTTAAGCGCGGTTGCGTTTGCCGAAAAAACGTTGACTTTAACCGTTGGTGAGGAGCACGGTTTATCGGTTGTGACAGAGCCTGCCGGTCTTGTCTTGACCGAAGGCGTCAATATTACCAGTGATCATCCCGAGACCGTCTCGGTAAACGGAACAGTCGTGAAGGCTGTCGCGCCGGGCACCGCTGTAGTCACTGTGGAGTTTTACGGCATGAAGGGGGAATGCGCCGTTACGGTCAAAGCCCCCGAACCCTCAAAAAATACCCCCGGTTCTCAAAACAACACAGATCAAAATAAGAATTCCGGTGAAAACAGCGCCAAGTCATCCGACGTATCTGGCGATCAGTCCGTAAACACCGGGGATATGCCCTCGAAATACGCCAACGATGATTCGGCAACCGTTGGTGAAGCCAGCGAAGAAGATACGGCGACGGCCTATGCCTTGGTTCAGCGTGTGCGCGCGTTAAACGCTGAGGCAGAGCCGACTTTAGGCGATGTCCAGGCGTTAAATGACGCTTATTTAGGCCTCAACGCTTCACAAAAAATGTTGCTTTCCACCGAGCTTCGCGCGGCGGTCGAAAAAGCCATTACTGATGGCTATGCCAGAGCCTACGCGCTGGAAGATGGTAAATTGGGCATTCTCACTGATAAGATCCATGAAGAAATTGCCGCCGACGGAAAGATCGGCGACGCTACTTTATTGGAACTCGTCTCCGCTGACAAAGCCGTTACAGATATGCAAGAGCGGGGAAACGATAAACAGAATAAAATTGCCCAGATGCGCGCAAAAATCAACCGGCTTATTGAGGAAGTGACTGAAATCAATCATCGCGATGGTGATGTGAAGGTAGTCGATACAGACAAAACGCTGCCTTGGTATGTCAAAATTACCGCCGAAACCAAAACGGCATCTGAAGATGAGCTTAAACAACTGTCGGAAGACAACCGTTATGTGAACCCGGTGGTTGTAGCGAATTACAGAGTAATCGCCAGAGACTTCAGCCAGGCAACGACAGTTGATGATGTTCCTTTATATCAAACGGCTCCCGATGATCTGAAGATTACGCTGCCGGCGAAGGAATTTGACTCTTCCAGCAGTAAAAACCTCACGTTGATCAACGGGGATGATTATATTGGCTATCGGTATCGGGAAAATGATCAGTGGCAAAATCTCATCACCTATCGTTTTCTGGAAAATAATTTTAGTTTTACCTTTGATCGTCTCGGTGATTTGATGATCATCAGCGATAGCCGCGTGCCCGTTTCTGATTATGACCTGACCAACGATAATTATACGCTGCGCATCGGCGAAGAAGATAAATTTGTGCTCGGAACCCAAAATCAAAAACCGGCTGATACCACGGATATGGACCGGGCGCAATTTACGACGTCCAACCAAAAGGTTATCACGGTTAATAAAGATGGCGTCGTGACGGCAAAAGATCCCGGCACCGCCGCGGTTTCCGTTTCTGTTGACGGCGTTGTCAAAACCTGCCAAGTCACAGTTCTTGCTGAAGAAAACGAAGCCTCGGCCTATTTCCCAACCTTCAGAAAAAATAATAGCAACATGGCCGTTGTCAACGCTAAGCTCCCCAAAGACAACGACGAATTTTATCAGATCTGGTCCAATAGTGAGATTGTTCCCAATGGACTCAGTACTTGCGGGACACCGCTTGTCATCGGCAATTATATCTATGTGCCCACCCAAAATAAAAAGCTCTATTGCCTTGATAAATCTACTGGAGCCATTGTCGCCCAGACAAATTTAAATTCCAATATCGGCTTTTTCTCCTTTGCGACCTATGGTGACGGGATGATTTTCGTGCCGGAAAGCAACGGCGTTATTGAGGCCTTTGATGCTATGACATTGGAACGCGTTTGGATTTCTGAAAATATCTCCGGTCAGAGTATTTGTCAAGTGACATATCACGACGGATATGTTTATTCCGGCGTTTGGAGCGGCACGGGAGGCGGTTCCGGTGTGTTCTATTGTGTTGATGCCACCAGAGAACGCGGAAAAGCCGATGAAGTCGGCGGCGTGCGAAAAGTCAAATGGCAATCGACGGATAACGGCGGTTTCTATTGGGCCGGCGCTTGTGTCGTCGGAAACTATGTGGTTTATGGCGGCGATTCCGGGCGGCTCTATGTGGCGGATCACGAAACGGGTGCCGTTATCGCTTCTGTGAATACCGGATCATCCATTCGCAGCGCTATCGCTTATGATGAGGCGACCAAGGCGGTCTACTTCTCGTCGACGACGGTCAGCGGTGGTTACGGCGGCTCAGATGGCAAATGTTTTAAAGTTCCTATCAATGCGGATACCGGTGCTTTAGGCACACCGTCTTCAACCGATTTGATTTCCGGTTCAACTTCAACACCGGTTGTGTACAATGGCCGAGTTTATCTTACAACAAATAATGCCGCTGGCAGCAGTGTCGGCGCGGATTCAACGGTCATTGATCAAAATAGCAAAACCAACGGCAAAATGGCGGTTATTGATGCTTCTACCATGAAGTTAATCTACAACGCCGATCTCGGTGGACCTTCTAAGGCATCGCCCTTGCTCACCACATATTATGAAGACAATAAACACACGGTTTATCTTTATGTGACAGTCAACAATAAAGATGGTGCCGTCGTTCGGGTGAAGGATTACGCTGGCAACACAACGCCGGACTCTAAGGTGATTTACACACCGCCATCAAGTGAACAGCAATATGTGACGACGAGCTTAAACTGCGATTCCGATGGGACAGTCTATTACCGCAATGACCGCGGACATCTCATCGCGTTGTTCAACACCAACGGTCAGCCGAAACCCGAGCCGATTATCGAAAGAGTGACAGAAAAAGAAATTGTCAACAGGAATACTCAAACGGTCAGAACAATTCGAACGACCAATCAAGTTGGTGGAAGCAGCGCTTCCAGAACCGCGGCGAAATCCAGTTCTAACAATCAAAATAGCGGTTGGGGCTTTGACACTCAATACGACACCAAGAGCAACATTGTGACCGGCTCCGGATGGTCCTCTGATGAACAGCTTCTTGAAGGCGAAAAACGCGCTTCGGCGCTCATCGGTACGGTGATCTTCGGTCTTGCCTGTGTGTACGCGATTATGGTGGCTGTGGCCATGAAAGGGAAGAAATTCTTTCTTAAAAAATAGCGGTCAATCAACGAGACTTTGATGGTAAATAGGCTATCTCTATCGGGTGATAGAATTCCGTCATAAAGACAGATTTGCGCAAAATCGCCGGAACAAGAGGAAAGCATAGTCACTCATAAAGTTAACTAAGATAACTCTAAAATCAACCAAATTAATCATTATCTAAGTGAATTATAAAAGATTATCCCAGAGTATCATATAGAAAAAAGTAAGCATAAAAAAGGAAGAATCAAATGCAAAAAGATCGACGCTTAACACCTAAAATGAAACAATTGATTTTAACGTTAGGCATCATCTTTTTGCTGATTCCTCTAACGATATTTATCGGCATCCGCTATTTCGGAGACAGAGCCTATCTGTTTATCAGTGTTTTAATATTGTTTTATACCTTTGTGCCGTTTATCGTCAGCTTTGAAGGAAGGCGTCCCCAGGCCAGAGAGGTTATGATGCTTGCCGTCATGGCGGCTATTGCCGTTGTGGGGAATTTAGGATTTTTCTGGGCAGGCCCCTTTCAAGCGGGGACAGCCCTGGTGATCATCGCCGGAATTTGTCTCGGCCCTACTGAAGGATTTTTAACCGGTGCCATGGCAAGACTTGTCATCAATATGTTTACGGGACAAGGACCCTGGACGCCCTGGCAAATGGCCTGTTGGGGACTACTAGGTTTTCTCGGCGGAATTTGCTTCAATAAAGACAAAGAATATATCAGAAAAGATACCCGGTTTAAAATTGTCACCGGACCATTGGTCGGTGTGATCATCAGTGAAGCAGTGGGGTTTGTCATCGCGACTGTCACCAAAAGTCAGTACGGCGGATGGTGGCTTTATGCCTTCGGCGCTATTGGACTATTAATCGGACTAATCATTCAGCGCAACCGATTGCCGGCAGATCGTATTACCTTGGCGATATTCGGCTTTTTAACCACGTTTATCATATACGGCGGCATCATGAATATTGCGGCGATGGTCATGTCGGCGGCCGTTCCTGGATCGGAAGTGGGCATCAACTGGACATCGCTTAAGGTGCTGTATATTTCAGGTGTGCCCTATGACGGCGTACACGCTCTGGCTTCCGCGGTATTTTGCGCACTTTTGGGTCCGCCGATGATCGAAAAAGTCGAACGGGTCAAAATTAAATACGGTTTATATCAGGTAAACGGTCCAACTTTAGAATCTGAAGTGAAGGAGTAAAAACGATGAAAAAAGTATTGCGCTCATTGTTGTTATGTTTGACGCTGGTTGTTGTCCTTGGCGTGGTCACGGCGTGCAGTGATCCGCTCAGCATGCTCACCGGAGCCAATAACGCCAACGCCAACAACGGTGAAGTCATTGAGCTAGCCGACAACACGGAAATTCCGGAAGACGGCGTCATTAAAGCCGCACAGTTTCGAAGTATCGCCGGTAAAGACCGCACGGTAACCTTTACGGGAAAAAGCAACGGTGTGGAGTATATCTGGTCCTTCAACGGAAAAAATATTAAAAATCCCCAAGATCAAAATCTTAAAATTGATGTGGTGACGGCATCCGAAGATTTAAATAAAGTTAAAACCCTTGCCAACAGCGCGCCGGAAGGCATCGGCGTTACCATTAAACAAACCAGTGGTTTTGTCACCGTACCGCGGTTGACACTGAAAACCGGGAAAAAATGGGACGTCAATGCCGGTATTTTCTTAAAATACATCAAAAAAGACAATAAAGTCACCAAGATCTCAACGGTCACTTTTGACAAGCAAGTGCAAGATCAAACGGTGATGACCTTTAATGTCACCCAGGGGGGAGACACCTATTACGCCGTTTGCGGTAAAAGCGGCAGCAGCGAGCCGACAGCTCAGGACGGTAATACGACGGGCGGCTCATCAAGCTCGTCAACCAGCGAAAGCTCTTCAAACGGGGACGGCTCCAACACAGTGACTATTTCCATCAGCTGCGCGACGGTCTTGAACAATATGGATAAGCTCAACAACAGCAAAAAAGAATTTATCCCCGCCGACGGATGGATTTTACAACCAACCCAGGTTACTTTTACGGAAGGTCAAAACATTCACGACATTCTCCAAAAAGTGTGCCAGGAAAAAGGTATTCAAATGGATTCCGAATTCACACCGGCCTACAATTCGGCGTATGTCCGCGGTATCAATCAACTGTATGAATATGATTGCGGCGATTTGTCGGGATGGATGTTCAAGGTGAACGGCTGGTTCCCCAATTACGGCGCCAGTCAGTACAACGTCAAAGGCGGCGATGTTATCGACTGGGTCTACACCTGTGATCTCGGTAAGGACGTCGGAGATAACTCACAGTATTAAAATAGTTTTAGCATAAAAAGGATTCACCTATGGATCAATTTTCAACCTATCACCCGGCGATTAATTTCTTTTATTTCGCCGGCGTGATTTTAATGGCGATGTTTTTCAATCATCCGGTGATGATGGCAGAAGCGCTGTTTGCGGCGGTTCTCTATTCATTTTTTACATTAGGTACAGAAAAAGCGCTTCGATTCAACCTGCTTGCCATGGTCCCGATTTTGCTCATTGCTGTGTTGTTTAACCCGATGTTTAATCACTACGGTGTGCATATCCTCGGATATTTTCCCAATGGCAACCCGATTACCCTTGAGTCCATCATTTACGGTTTTGTCATGGGGGTCATGCTCGTGACGGTGATCATCTGGTTTTCGTCTTATAACAAAGTCATGACCAGCGATAAATTTGTCTATCTTTTCGGACGAATGATTCCTGCGCTTTCGCTGATTCTGTCAATGGTCTTGCGTTTTGTGCCGCGTTTTAAAAAACAGCTTGAGGTGATTTCGAACGGTCAAAAATGTATCGGTCGGGACGTGTCCTCAGGCAATCTCATTGAGCGGGCCAAACACGGTGTGAGAATCATATCGATTATGATCACCTGGGCCCTTGAAAATGCCATTGAAACCGCGGACAGCATGCGGGCAAGGGGCTACGGCCTAAAAGGGAGAACGGCATTTTCCATCTTTCGATTCGACAATCGGGACGCCATCGCGGCGATTCTCATGGGTTTGGCTTTTGGCATCACCTGCATCGGTCTCGCCCTGGGAGCCGGCGCCGTACAGTATAATCCGTATTTTAAAGCTGCCGGCATCAATCCGGTGACGCCCTTAAGTTTATTGACATTTATTTGCTATTTCTTGTTTTGTTTAAGCCCCGTGATTATTGATATTATGGGCGATTACAGATGGCGGCGACTTCGAAACAGTCAGGAAACGGGCATCAGCATGACCGGCGCCGACGAAAGCCTCAGAAACGCGATGTTCGGTACACCGACATCGGATGAAAATAATATCACGGATGCCGAGCGGATGTCGAAAGGAAAAATCAAGCTATGGACATGATCACTGTTGAACAATTTAATTTCGCTTATCCCGAAGCATCAAAGCCGACTATTTCGGATATCAATTTGACCATCAAAGAAGGCAGTTTTAACGTGCTCTGCGGAAAAAGCGGGTGCGGCAAGACAACATTACTCAGACAATTCAAAACCGTTCTAGCACCTCACGGAAAGACAACGGGGTCAATCAAATATAAAGATCAACCGATCGGAGAACTCGATCACCGTACTCAGGCCGAAGCCATCGGCTACGTGCTTCAAAATCCGGACAATCAAATCGTGACGGACAAAGTCTGGCATGAACTGGCCTTCGGGCTGGAAAGCTTGGGGTTTGATAACGCGACGATTCGCCTGCGTGTCGCGGAAATGGCTTCTTATTTTGGCATTCAAGCCTGGTTTTATCGCGATGTGGCCGAGCTTTCCGGCGGACAAAAGCAGCTTTTAAATTTGGCATCGGTGATGGCCATGCATCCCGAGGTGCTCATTTTGGACGAACCGACCTCTCAGCTTGATCCCATCGCGGCGTCGGATTTTTTGGAAACCGTCAAAAAAATCAATCGCGATCTGGGGACGACCATCATTATGACCGAACATCGCCTTGAGGACATTTTCCCCGCGGCGGATCAAGTCATTGTGATGGACGCGGGAAAAATCATCGCCATCGGCAATCCCCGGGAAGTCGGTGTCAGGCTCAACCTTGATCATCACGATATGTTTGAAGCGATGCCTGCGCCGATGAAGATATTCGCCGGTGTGGACGGCATGAATTCGGAAAGTGCCGCAGACATTTGTCCTTTAACTGTCCGGGAAGGCAGACAATGGTTAACCGGGCATTACGCGGGTCAGAAACCGCAGTATGTCAAGGTCAGCGCGGCCAGACAAAAACCGCCGGTGGAACACAAAACACCGATTATCACCGTGAAAGACGTGTGGTTTCGCTATGACAAAAGCCTTCCCGATGTCGTCAGGGATTTGTCGCTCAATATTTATCCCGGTGAAATTTTCGCCATTGTCGGCGGAAACGGAACGGGAAAAACGACAACCCTTTCTTTAATCAGCGGTGTCAATAAACCTTACCGCGGAAAAATCAATATTGACGGAAAGCCCGTCGGACGCATGAGCGGCATTGAGCGCTTTCGCGGTTTAATCGGCGTCCTTCCTCAAAACCCTCAAAGCCTCTTCGTCAAAAAAACCGTTGAGCTTGACCTCTATGAAGTCATCGGCGGGACCAAAGAACGTAAAAGTGATGAATATCAAAAGGATATGCCGAAAAAAACGGCGGTGGCAGGGATGGCCAAGCTCATGCACATCGATCACCTGATGGACAGACATCCCTATGATTTGTCCGGCGGTGAACAGCAACGGCTGGCCCTCGCGAAGATTATGCTTTTAAATCCCAGAATTCTTTTGATGGATGAGCCGACCAAAGGGCTGGATAATCACTTTAAAAAAGAACTTGCCGGCATATTATATAAATTAAAGCAGCACGGCGTCACCATCATCATGGTCTCTCATGATGTGGAATTCTGCGCGGATTACGCCGATCGCTGCGGACTCTTTTTCGAAGGTAATCTCGTGACGGAAAACACACCGCGGGCATTCTTTGCAGACAACAGCTTTTACACCACGTCGGCCAACCGCTTATCCAGACATTTGTTTGACGATGCCATTACCGCTGATGATGTGATCGACTGTTGTTTGCAAAATGATCGTTAGATTTTCTAAATCAACTTGCAAAATAGTGGCAGGACAGCCATAATAAAAGGGAAAGGAGATGTGCCATGACAACGGCCGAATCGACGGCTTTTAATGCCGATGCTTTTCTGGAAGCGTATTTAAACGGCGACAATACGGTAAAGGTGCCGGTGATGGCCGAACGGGACGACGCCATCTCCTGGGAACCTCCGGAAGGTCCCGAAATTACCGTCGCGCCGAAAAGCGGCAAACTGAGCAAACGTACCTGGTTTGCGATCATCGCGATTTTCGTGTTGATTCCCTTGACTATCTGGCTGGGTCTCACCTTCTTTGGGGATCGCAAATACTATTTTATCAGTATGGCCATTGTCATTTATACCATCCTGCCCTTTGTGATGGTCTTTGAAGGCAGAAAGCCAAAAGCCAGGGAACTCATGGTTCTTGCCGTGATGGCGGGTATCGCGGTCGCGGGCCGCGCGGCATTTTTCATGCTGCCTCAATTTAAACCGGTGACGGCCATCGTCATCATCACTGCTGTGTGCTTCGGTGCTGAATCCGGTTTTTTGGTCGGCGCCCTTTCCGGCTTTGTGTCCAATTTTTTTATGGGCCAGGGTCCTTGGACACCCTATCAAATGTTTGCCTGGGGAATTATCGGTTTTCTCGCCGGCATTCTTTTCACCAAAGGTAAACTCAAGGCGACCCGAACATCCCTTTGCGTTTATGGTTTCTTGTCAACATTTTTTATTTACGGGTTCATTATGAACACCGCAAGCCCGCTGATGTTTTATCAGGGAACCATGACGCTGGAAATGTTTATTCCCTATTATGTGACGGGAGCCCCTTTCGATCTGATTCACGCGTTGTCAACCGTGTTTTTCCTGTTGATCGCGGCGAAACCGATGATCGAAAAATTGGAGCGAATTAAAGTGAAATACGGTTTGATCGAATCTAAAAAAGATTGATTAAACGGCAAATATCAGGCAAACAACGGAGAAATTATGAAGAAAAAGAAATCCAGTTCAAAAAAGAGTCAAAGGCGTTCTCAATCATATAAGAAAAAAAGCCAACTCAATCAACATGCTAAATCGCCGCATCATGAGGAAAATGATGCGTCATCTGTTGTGGCTTCGCCCCCAAATTCGGAAGAATCTTCCGGTGATATTCAAAGCGAAATCATCACAGAGACAGAACATATCGACAACATATCGGATGAAGTCGAGGCTCTCAAAGAAGAATCGGTTGCGGATGAGCGGACGGATGACGCTGTATATCCGGAGAAAATCGAAGGGACTGCCAAAGACATTTCCCCGGAGAAAACCGATGCCGCAGTTGAAGAAGTTCCCTTGAAAACCGATGAAAAGCAAGATGAAAATCAACAAAGCGAAGTCATCCGAGACGAAGAAATCGAGCGAGTGACCGCGGTGCTTTCGGCGGTTCCGTCGACGGAAAAACCCGATGAGCCGATGCTTTTCAAAAAAGAAAAAATCCGTAAACATAAACCCTATTATTATGTGCGCGGTTGGCTTCTCGTCGCCTTGATGTTTGTGCTTTCGGGCGGAGCAACGGGATTGACCTTTATTACCATTGAGCGGCTTTACCTCAATTTATCGCCGTATCTCGGTGTTTATTTCGGGGCCTTGGCCGTGATTGCTCTGCTTCACGTTCTGATCAACGTCAACCGACTGCCCTATTGGGGATTTACCATTTTCCCTATTTTGGTAAGCGGCGCGATCGGCGTTATCCTTTTGGCCTTTAATCAATATGTTGACAATATTTTTTATATGTATGTCATCGTTGGGATTTGGAGTGTGGCGATGCTGGCTTTTGTGCACAGCATGCTCTTAAAAAGCTTGATGCCTAAGGGATGGTTTTTCCTGATGCTTCCATCCATTATCGTTGTGGCGGCCGCCGTGATTTGCTCGTTTTATCCCTTCGTGCTGTCCTATGGCGATGCTATCGGGATTATTTACGACGCGGTGAGCGCCGTAACTCCGCTGATGATTACCCGCGTCTTTTTCATCGCTATCACAATTGTGATGTTCATTGACGCCATCATCTGGTTTATCGTTAAGGTTCAGGAAAAAGACCGTCTTGGATTAACCCGTTCTCGGAAAAAAAGCGACAAAGCCAACAGAAAAAAAGAAGAACAAACCAATCGTCTTCGTGAGGAAACCTCAAGTAAAGCCGACGATCAGAAAGATGGTCAGCCGGTTGAAGCACCGTCCGATGACCCCGGTCATGAGACGCCGGAGATTGGTGATCACTGATATTCTCTCAAAGATTTAAAAATCGGCGTATGCCGATTTTTGTTTTTTCCTGGGATTTGACGCGGAAAAGGAGTGCCTTAAAAATGACAGAAAAAAAAGATAATAACCCCGCATGGCGAAGACGATTTTATGCCGTTGCTTTGAGTCAGGGCCTTTCATTGATCACCAGTGCTGCCATCCAATTTATGATAATTTGGCAGCTTTCGGCAGATACCGGATCGGCAAAGGTGCTTTCCTTGTCGGGGTTGGCCGCGTTTTTACCGATGGTGCTTTTGTCTCCTATAGCGGGTATCGCCGCCGATCGTTATAATAAAAAAATCATCACGATTGCCGCGGACATTGCCGTGGGTCTGGTGACGATGGGCTACGCGTTGCTTTCGGCTTTTTGGGATCCGTCGATTTATATGATATTGGTGGTACTCTTCGCCAGAGCCGTGGGCAACACCTTTCAACAGCCGGCGATTTCCGCCTTGATTCCAAGTCTTGTGCCAAAGGAAAATTTGATGCAGGCCGGGGGCATTCTTCAAACTGTTCGCTCGGCGTCCTATATTTTGGGTCCCATGATTGGCGGTTCCCTTTATGCTTTTATACCGATTGAATATGTTTTGCCCTTTGATCTTGTCATCGCGATCATTGCCGGCATTATCTTATGGCAGGTCAAAATTCCCGAAAAGAAGAGCGAAACCAAAGCAAAATCCTTTGTTTTGTCCGAAATCAAAGAAGGGTTTAATGTATTTTTGTCCAACAAGCTTTTGCTCGGCTATGTGATTTGTGTGTTTCTTTGCAATCTGCTTTATACACCCCTTGACACGTTTTTTCCGTTAATGACCGGAACTTATTTTAAACTTCCGGCCTTTTACGGCAGTGTGTCTCAGAGCATCATGTCCGCCGGCGTGATTATTTCCGCGGCGGTGTTTTCCACGGGGTTTGACGTCAAGCACAAGCTCAGGCTTTCGGCGGCGGGATACCTCGGCATGGGGATTGTATGTTTTCTTTCAGGAGCGATGCCCGCGACTTTTGCCGGTTGGATCGGCTTTACGATTTGTTCTTTGTGTATCGGGCTTTTCGGTAATGTTTATGCCCTTCCGTTTAACGCCTATATTCAAGAGACCGTTCCCGAAGATAAGCTCGGCCGCGCCTTTTCCACGTTGATGGCGATTAACTCGGTGACCATTCCGCTAGGCCTCGCTTTCGGCGGTCCCCTTGCGGATATGATGGGCATCAACAGCTGGTTTATCGTCTCCGGCATCGGTATCGCGGTAGTGGCAGTCGTGACTTTGTCTCTGCTCTTTCGATTTTCGGAGAGTTAATACGGCGTTTCTCACGTGACCGATTAAATAAAGGGAGCCGGTGAAGGCGTGCAGACATCCGTCATCGTTGATATGTTCCACCGCTTCATCGACCGACCGCGCGATGGTTACATGCACATCACGTAAGCTTTTGATTTTGTCCGCGAGGGTCTCAGCAGACATCGCTCGATCATTGAGCGGGGTAAGCACCGTGACTGTGTCGGCAATCGGAAGTAATGTCATCAGGACGCTGTCGACGTCTTTGTCTCCGAGCATGCCGATATAGAGATGAATGGGCATGGTTTTAAAATAATGCTTGATATTATTCGCGAAGGCCTTCGCGCCGTCGGGATTATGGGCGCCGTCAATGAGTATCGGCGGTTTTTTTTGGATGATTTCAAAACGGGCGGGAAATGATACGGATGTCATACCTTTTGCGACAGCAGTCTGCGAAATATCGTAGCCTTTTTGATTTAAACCGTCAATTAACGCGAGGACACAGGAAGCGTTATCCCGTTGATGGGCGCCTAAAAGCGACAGGGTGAAAGCTTGTGTTTCGAGATTGTTTTCGTTCCGGTGCTGTGAGGGAGTGTCTTTTTGTCCGGTTAAGCGCAGATGATTTTGCCCGGTTTTGTTCTTTGGGGAAGTCAAACATAATCGCTGACCCTCAAGGCTGTCATTCAGACATATGAGGGCATTATCGCATCCCGAATAAAGGGGGGCGCCCACCTCGGCTGCTTTTTTTCGGATGACCGAAAAAGCAGAGGGATCTTGTTTTGCGGTGACTGCGATGGCACCGGGTTTGATGATGGCCGCCTTTTCCGCCGCGATTTCGGCCACGGTGGAACCGAGCCATTCGGTGTGGTCAAGGGCAATGTGGGTGATCACGCAGGCAACGGGATTTTTGACGGCGTTGGTCGCGTCCATCCGACCGCCCATACCCGTTTCCAAAATGACGATATCAGCGTCGGCGTTTTGAAAAGCGATGAGGGCAACGGCGGTTTCGATTTCAAATCCTGTCGGGTGTTCATAGCCGTCTTTGACCATTTGATCGCATTGGGTTTTGACGATTTCGACGGATTGGGCGAGGCGTTTGTCATCGATGGATTTGCCGTCAATGCGGATGCGCTCGGAAAAATCCAAAAGGGCCGGTGATGTAAACAGCCCGGTGACAAAACCCGCGGCTCTAAGAATCGCTTCACACATCATGCACACCGATCCCTTGCCGTTGGTGCCCGCGACGTGGATGATGTCAAGGTCTTTGTCGGGTCTGTCCAGTCTATCCAAAAGCATGTCAATGCGGGACAGCCCCGGACGTGAGCCCCATTTACCGTTATCTTCGATATATTGTTTGGCTTCTTTCGCGTTCATGGGAACTTCCTTTAAAAATTTGCTTTTCTGTATTATAATCCAAGATGGAAATAAATCAATCATTCTCACCCGTCAATCGGGGAAAATCAGGGAGGACGGGCGAAAGCCTTATAAAATTACGATGACTTTTGAACGAAAAAAAACCTACAACGAACAAATTGCCGCGACATATCATGAAGGCGCGTTGCCGCCGGTTTTTGGCTTTGATTTGGAGGATCCCTCTTTTGGGCCCTTCGCGGAGACGTATTTTTCCGACGGCGTGACGCGTTTTGTCAGTGTGGCGGCTTATACGGCGGCGCGGTTGGCATTGGTGTCGGATGACGTTTCATTGTATGAGCGGGTCATGGCGGGCATGAACAGAGAAGCTTTGACGATGGTCATTCTGAGCGCTTATGAAGAGACGGGGGAGACTGCCGTTATTTCCCGTGTGATGACCGACGGCTATCTCGCGCTATTTCGAGAGGACAGCGAACTTGGGGGAAAACTCATGAGCACGCGAAACCGCGTTTTGATCTGCACTGGTGAAGATGTGCTTTTCGGAATCGGAGATGTTGGAAAACTCGCGGATTCAGCGGGAAGTCTGCGGATTGATCCCGATGATTTTGAAGGAGAAAATGTTCTCGGCGCGGTTTTGACCGATGTTCGCAAACGCCTTTGGCTCGATTATATTGAACGTTCCGAGCGTTTTTTATCCCGCGTTTTAAATGATGACGACATGTTGAAGTGGTGCCGCTCATATTCTTTTGTGGTGGAAAATCCCGCTTATCCCGAGATGGAAACGGCGCTTAATGTCTTTCTTCGCGACGCCCACCGCTCAGGTCTTTCAAGCACGGATTTCGCTCGGGTTCTCGCTGAGGCCGAAATTGATGAAGAAAGCATCTGGCGGGGTTCCCCGGGATGGCTTAGGCATATGTCTTATGACGCGCTGCTCGCCTGCATGGCTTTTCAGTTCCGGGCGCGCCACAGCATGGGAACGTTGATGGATTCTTCCATCGGCAAAGGCGCGTTATTGCCCTATTTTGCCGAGCTGCGTTATCGATTGCTGCGCGAAACGTTTCTCCGATGAATCGTTGATGCGAAGCGAATTTATTGTTTAAATCGGCAATGTTACAGAATGAGGCAACACGCCGAATATAACCGGCGTGTTGTTTTTTTATTGTGTCAGACCTTTATTTATCTTAAGACGTCTGTGCCAAGTATCCGCAAAATTTTTTAATGGATTAAAAAAATTCCGCAATAAATATTTTCGATAAAGTGAATTTACCGATTTTGATATAAGCTTTCTACGGCGTACTTTCTCTTTTGATGTTGATATAAATGGTGAGTTTTTGTTACAAAATCGATATGAGAATTAAAACAGCTTAAAGGCATCACAATTTGCTTGCCATCGACATGGGATGGTTTTATAATCATGACATCAGATGTTTCAAAAGTTTTGAAACAAACTTTTTATCCATCATGAATGTTTGTCGATTCGTTTTACGGTTGAATGGATTCCCGGCGGACACGCAGAGGCCGCTAAAATAAGGAGGATGACGATGAACAAAGAAGTCGAAGCCCTTAAAGCCAAAATTGCCGCGCTGGAAGGCGAAGTGAAAACCCTCCGCGGTGAAAATCTCAAGCTTTACGATAAGCTCGGCAGAAAACCGAGTGTCGGTGAAAAAGAAGTTGCCCGGATGCAAAAACTTCGCGAGGAGGGCATGACCCTTCGTCAAATCGCCGATGATATGAATGTGTCCACTTCAACGGTCTACCGTTATCTCACCGAAGAGAATCGTCTGAAAAGCACTCGGACCCGGACACCCTTATACAGAAACCGGTTTTAAATCAAACCGTTTTTCATCAATTCACACCTCACATTAAAAAAGCCGGCTGCACACGCGGCCGGCTCAGTTTTTATGGATGTGATTATTGCCCGTTGTTGTTGATCTTGGGAAGAATGACCGATTTTTTGAGGGTCTCGTTGATTTCTGTCAAAAGTTTAGCTTCTTTTGAAAGTTCCTCGGATTTGTCTTCTTCCTCTTTCTTTTCTTTGAGGGCCATATTTTTGAGGCGGTTTAAGCCGCGCATGGCGCAGAACAGGACGAAGGCGACAATCAGGAAGTTGATGACGGCCTGAATAAAAGCCCCGTATTGAATATGAGCGTTGCCGACGGTAATGGCGAGCTCGGAAAAATTCAAACCGCCTAAAATGATCCCTAAAATCGGAGTGATAATGTTATCCACCAATGCGGTGACAATGGCGGTGAAGGCGGAACCGACAATGATCCCGACGGCCATCGACATGACATCGCCCTTGGCGATAAAATCTTTAAAGTCCTTGAAAAACTCTTTCATGGTTTCCTCCTGTAAAATGATTTGCAATGTGTTGCTTTCATTATAGCATGTTTTTCACGCCTTGTGAATTTTGCATTGGCGTTTTGCCGGATTGTTTTTGATAAAGCACACGATAACCTATGGTCAAATAGCCCCTGCTATACTATAATTTACTCATTATTGAAAATATTCAATATCGGCAATTAAATTCCGGAAACCCATGGATGGCGTGCTTTTGACTGTCATCTATGGCTTTCCGGATGCGTGAATCGGTCAAAGGGCTATCGGGCTAGCGCTCAAGGGATAGCTGTTTGGCCTATAACATTTATTTGGCATAAACCAATTCATGGAAGATAAGAGCGCGTTTTGGCAACACAGTTGGATGAAAACGCGGGATTGTTCATCCGAATCGCGGATGACAGGGAGGTTTTTATGTGCGGAATCGTCGGCTTTACGGGGCATATTGAAAGAAAAGAAAAAGTGCTGGATGAGATGAAGGAGCGGATTCGTCATCGCGGTCCAGATTCCGAAGGGAGTTATATTGATGAAGATATTGCCATGGGGTTTCGCCGCTTGAGCATTATCGACCTTGCCGGAGGGGATCAGCCCATATATAACGAAGACGGAAGCATGGTTTTAACGTTTAACGGTGAGATTTACAATTATCGTGAACTCAGAGAAACTTTGATTGCCAAAGGACATGTGTTTAAAACCCGCTCCGACTCGGAGGTGCTCGTTCACGGTTATGAGGAATACGGCACGGCGCTGCCGGAAAAGCTTCGCGGCATGTTCGCCTTTGTGATTTGGGACAAAAAAAGAAAGCGGCTTTTCGGCGCCCGGGATTATTTCGGCATCAAACCGCTGTATTACGCCGAGATGAACGGCGCGCTCATGTACGCGTCGGAGATGAAAGCATTTTTGGCTCATCCCGATTTTAAACGGGAGCTCAACACCGACACCCTGGAAAATTATTTGTCCTTTCAATATTCACCTCTGGCAGATACGCTGATGAAAAACGTGTATAAGCTAAAGCCCGCCCATTTCTTTCTCTATGAGGCGGGCAGGTTGCAAACGGCCTGCTATTGGAAGCCCGATTTTGATGTGGACGACACCAAAAGTCTTGAGAACTGGGCGGATGACATCGAAGCGGCTTTTGCCGAATCGGTGGAAGCTCACAAAATTGCCGACGTGGAGGTGGGATCGTTTCTCTCCAGCGGCATTGATTCCAGCTATATCGCGGCTCAGGCCCGGGTGGACAAAACCTATACCGTGGGTTTCAAAGGGGATCAGTATGACGAGCTCGGTTATGCCAAAGCCTGCGCCGATGCCGTCGGTCTGAAAAACCGCGGCAAAATCATCACCGAAGAAGAATATTGGGATGTGCTTCCCAAACTTATTTATCATTTGGACGAGCCACTGGGAGATCCGGCTTGCATCGCGCTCTATTTTGTGGCCAAAGAGGCTTCAAAAGATGTCAAAGTCTGCCTGTCGGGAGAAGGTGCGGATGAAATTTTCGGCGGCTACAACACCTATGAGGAGACCCAGCGCGGGGCGGGCTACCGCAAAATTCCAAGACCGCTTCGCGAAGGCGCAGCCGGGCTGGCGGGTGCGCTGCCGCATTTTAAAGGCCGCGAGTTTATCATTCGTCATCGCGGCACGGTGGAAGACTGGTTTGCCGGCAATCCCAACTCGGGGTTTGACGAAAAAGAACGCAAGCGTCTGCTGCGGGTCAAAACAGGCGCCCCGGACCGGGTCGATCTGGTCGCGCCTTTTTATGCCGATGTCGCCAGCGAAAACGACATTATCAAAATGCAATACATTGACATGCACATGTGGCTGGCTTCGGATATTCTCTTAAAAGGCGACAAGATGAGCATGGCCAATTCCCTGGAGGTGCGCGTGCCCTTCCTCGACAAAACGTTGTATCAGACGGCAAAACGCCTGCCTGAAGCAATGCGCGTCAAGGACCGCCGCACAAAAATTGCCCTTCGCGCCGCGGCGGCCCGTCATCTGCCGGAGGTGACGGCCCAAAAGAAAAAACTCGGCTTTCCCGTGCCCCTCAAATTCTGGATGAAAGAAGAGCGTTACGCCAGTCAAATCAAAGCCATGTATCATTCGGACATCGGCGAGACGCTCTTTGATACCAAAGCTCTCGACAGCATGCTAGACGCCTACCGGCAGGGCCGATTTAACGGATACCTCAAACTGTGGTCGGTCTATACATTTTTATTGTGGTATGAAGTGTTTTTTAACGACATGCCCGTCAAATCGCGATTCTAAAAATGCGTCTATCTCACATCGCTTTCCAAACAATTGGAAAAGATGCTGGACTTTGGATCATTTTTAGCAATACAAATCATTTTAAATCATCAAAAACATGTCAAAAATCTTCCGTATGCCGCGGGAGATTTTTTGCGTTGACAAATAAATACGCTATGATTCATTGAGAAAAGGTGATATAATTGCTAAGATAATCCGGTATATCAG
This sequence comes from Eubacteriaceae bacterium, assembly GCA_017405085.1. Classification (GTDB taxonomy): domain Bacteria; phylum Bacillota; class Clostridia; order Eubacteriales; family Eubacteriaceae; genus RUG12931. The sequence continues at coordinate 7,778 of JAFRBB010000051.1, read as the reverse complement.
CGGAGCAATCAAAAAACTTCATTATTACTAATATAAAAAAGATCAACGCGGAAAAGCCGTTTTCACGGCCACGGAAAAGAGAATCGAAAATGTGAATTTCATACCAGGGAGGTCATCAATCAAATGAGACTTGATAAAAAACACATCGCTTTTTTCATGGCGCTCTGCCTTGCGGCGATGTTGATGATTGCTTTGAGCGGGTGCGGTAAAAAAGCGGAACCGTCGCCCAGCACATCCGCCGGAATGGGGGTCAGCTCGCCCTCATCCAACGTTGATGAAAACAAAGTTTATGCCAAAATCATCGACCGCTACAAAAAAGCGCTTTCGGGAGACAGCAACGAGTCCATCAGCTCCATGGGCCTCAATTCAAGCATCTACGATGTGTTGGGACTCGACAACAGCAAATTCGGCTATAAACTTGCGGATTTAAACGACGACGGCGTGAAGGAACTCATCATTGGCACAGACACCAAAGCATCGTCCTATAAAGGCATGATTTTTGATTTGTATACCGTTCGAAACGGATTTCCCGCGCGACTTGTCAGCGCCGGGACCAATGTAAAATGGTATATGTGCAGCGATAATCAAATTTTGGGTGTCGGCACCGATGAGACAACCAGCGAGCCTTACTGGCATTTATGCAAAGCGGACGAAAAGCAAAGCATTGTGGACGGCGCCGAGCAAAACAGCACCAAATATCCCAATAATCCCTATGTGATTTATTCAAAAAATAAATGGACGCCCTCGGATGCCGCCACGGTAAACGCTAAGGGCAATGAACTCATGAAAAAAGTGATCGCCATTGACGGCATCACCGAATTTGTCAAAAATCCCGTGGCCGGCGACTCCGGCTACAGCGATTATGACTATGGATATTATACAGAAAACACGGCAACGCCGACGCCAACACCCGCTGCCGCGCAGACGCCTCAGCCGACGGCGGCTCCGGCTCCCACGACGGCGCCCGAGCCCACACCCACAGCGGCGCCGGAACCGACGGCAGCGCCACAGCCGACGACGTAATCAATCTTGGAAGCGGATTGGTTGGTGATGTGTTAAAAAGGGTGCATTATCAATCTATAGCAATGATGAGAGAGGAAGACTATGCATTATCGAGATTTAATCAAAGAGACGGAAATAATCGAAATTAAAAACGGCGGTATCGATGTTCAGATCAGCGATGTGGTTTACGATTCGAGAACCGCTGTGCCCGGCGCGTTGTTTGTGGCGATTTTCGGGTTTGCCACCGACGGACACCGCTTTGTTGAAGACGCCGTCAAACGCGGCGCCAAGGTCATCGTGCATCAGGCGGAACTTGAGGAGTACCATGACGATGTGGTGTACATTAAAGTGACGGACTGCCGGTTTATGTTGGGACGAATCGCTGCCCGATTTTTCGATCATCCCACCGAAAAGCTCACCGTATGCGGCATCACGGGCACCAACGGCAAAACCAGCACCACCTATTTTCTCAGCCATGTTCTGCGGACGGCGGGCAAAAAAATTGCCCGGATGGGCACCATTGACGATCAAATCGGCGACACCATTATCGACAACAAAGGACGCACCACCTCGGAATCCCGGGATCTTCAGGCTTTTGCTGACCGGGCGGTGCGGGAAGGGGCCGACGCGTTGGTGATGGAAGCGTCATCTCAGGCTCTCGATTTGGAACGTCTGGTCGATGTGGATTTTGATTACGCGGCTTTTACCAATTTAACCCAGGACCATCTGGACTATCACAAGAATTTTCAAAATTATTTTGAAGCCAAGACGCGGCTTTTCGATCAGACCTCAAAGGCGGCGGTGATCAACGCCGACGATCCCTGGGGGAGAAAGCTCATTGAGATTGTCCGGGAAAAACATCCCGATTTAAAAATCATCACCTACGGAACCGGTGCCGAAGCGGATTGCCGCATCACCGATGTGGATCTCTCCACTTCCGGCAGCCGATTTACGATTGAATACGAAGGCGGGAGCCATACGATCTTTCTGGATGTGATCGGCCGGTTTATGGTGGACAACGCGACAGTGGCGGCGCTCATCGCTCACGAAGCCGGTATTTCCTGGGAAATGATCACCAAGGCCCTGGCTGACGCACCGGTGGTGGAAGGCCGAATGGAGCGCATCAAAGCCGAGCTGCCCTTTGATATCGTCGTGGACTATGCTCATTCGCCGGACGCCCTTGAAAATCTGCTCAAAACCGTGCGGGAACTCGGACCGAAGCGCATTATCTGCGTCTTTGGATGCGGCGGCGACAGAGATAAAGGGAAACGGCCGATCATGGGAGAAATATCCGCCAAAGGCGCGGATTTTACCGTCATCACCTCGGATAACTCCCGAACTGAGGATCCCGAAATTATCATTGACGAGATAGAAGCGGCGGTTAAACCCGTCACCGATCAATACACCCGCGTAACCGACAGGCGTGAAGCGACGGTCAAGGCCTTGAGCATGGCCATGCCCGGGGATGTGGTCATTTTTGCCGGTAAGGGCCATGAAAAAACCGAAACCAGCCGGAAAGGCGTCAGACCTTATTATGAAAAAGACGTGATTTTGTCCGTGATCGCCGAAGAAAACTTAAGCAATTCTTAATATTAAAAAAAAGATACAAAATAGAAACAAAATTTGCTATAATAGAAACATCAAAAGGCTAAGAACTCGTCGGGTACGGCGATACTATAAAATTTTCATTTCTTTTCCTTATTTTACGCAAAAGCGGATAGCTCATCACTATCCGCTTTTGCGTTTTTTGACGATTTTGCCGGCGAAGCTTTTAACCTTTAACAGCATATGCCGCGCCTGTCATCATTCGTTCAAAGGTTTCCTAAGAAAAATTTGCCGCGTCAAGAAAGTCTTTTCAGGAGAAAATGAAACATCTTTATCTAAGGGTTTTTATTATTTTAAATTGGCGCAAAATGGCGCTTTGTGTTAGACTATATTTCGGCATTTTTTTGAGAATGACAATCAACGATGAACGCGCGTTATCAACAGGCAATTTCGTAGAGAGTCGATGACTTTCATTTGACGCGCACAAGGAGGAAACGTGAATATAACCGAAGTGTTGGCCAAGGAGTTTTCCATTCAACCGGAACAAGCTCAGGCCGCGATTGATCTGATTGATGAGGGCAATACCATTCCTTTTATTGCCCGTTACCGCAAAGAAAAAACCGGCAACTTGGATGATGCCGTGCTGCGCGAACTCAATACAAGGCTGGCTTATTTAAGAAAGCTGGATAAGCGGCGCGAGGAGGTCATCGCGGCCATTACCGAGCGGGGCAAAATGACGCCGGAGCTCGCCAAGGCGATCGGCGCGGCCAAAACCCTGACCGAGGTGGAAGATCTCTATTTGCCCTACAAGCAAAAGAAACGCACAAGAGCCACTATCGCCAGAGAAAAGGGCCTGGAGCCCTTGGCGGAGCTCATGTTTAAAAAACGGGCTCAGGACGCGGTGCTCGAGGAACGGGCCGTTCAATTTGTCGATCCGGAAAAAGAGGTGTCAAGCGCCAAGGAAGCCCTTGACGGCGCCATGGATATCGTGGCTGAGGATGTCAGCGACGACGCGGCGGCCAGAAAGGCCGTTCGGAATTTCTTGGCTGAGCGTTCGCTTTTGCAAGCCCATGTCACACCGGATTTTGCCGATACCGAAACGGAATTTCAAAATTATTATGATTATACCGAACCCATTGCCAAAATGGCCGATCACCGGATTCTGGCAGTCAACCGCGGTGAGAAAAAGAAAGTGCTGACGGTCAAGCTCGAAGGATTTCCCGATGCCATGACAAAGGGCCTCGTGAAACATTACGCGCCGAAGGGCTGCAGCCATTATCTTGGCGACGCCATTGCCGACAGCTATAAAAGACTTATTTTTCCATCGGTGGAGCGGGAACTGCGCGCTGGGCTTAAAGAGCGGGCAGAGGCGTCGGCCATCCGAAATTTCGGCATCAACTTAAAAAAGCTTTTGATGACGAGACCCTTCAAAGATAAGGTGACCATGGGATTTGACCCGGCTTACCGCACCGGATGTAAAATTGCCGTCTTGGACGGCATGGGAAAAGTCCTTGAGACGACGACGGTTTATCCGACAATGCCTCACCATCAAGTGGAAAAGTCCGAGCGTATTCTGCTCGACATGATCGAAAGGCTCAACGTGGAACTCATTGCCATTGGCAACGGAACCGCTTCCCGGGAAAGCGAGCAATTTGTCGCCGACATGCTCAAAAAAACGAAGCATCACGTGGATTATGTCATTGTCAACGAAGCGGGGGCGTCGGTGTATTCGGCGTCGGATTTGGGGACCGAGGAATACCCGGACTTAAACGTGTCGCTGCGCGGGGCGATTTCCATCGGCGGAAGACTTCAGGATCCTTTGGCAGAGCTCGTCAAAATTGATCCCAAGCATCTTGGCGTTGGCCAATATCAGCACGACGTCAATCAAAAGGCTTTGGAGACGGTCCTTGACGCGACGGTGGAGGACGCCGTCAACAACGTCGGGGTCAATGTCAACCGGGCATCGGTATCGCTGTTAAAGCACGTTTCCGGCGTGTCCCAAAGCATCGCCAAAAATATTATCGCCTACCGTGAGGAAAACGGCCCTTTCACGGAGAGAAAACAGCTGCTTAAAGTCAAAGGCCTCGGCAACAAAGCTTATGAACAATGCGCGGGGTTTTTGCGCATTCCCGAGGGCGTGTCGGTGTTGGACAACACCGGTGTCCATCCGGAATCCTATGACGCGGCAAAGGCGCTTTTGCAAAAACTCGGTCTGACCGAAGAGGATTTGGTCGGTGAGCGATTGAAAGCCACGGCCGATGTCCTGGACAAGGTGAATGTGAAGGAGAAAGCTAAAGAACTCGGCATTGGTGAGCCGACTTTGCGGGATATCATCGCGGAGCTTAAAAAACCCGGACGGGATCCCAGAGATGAGGCGCCTGCGCCGGTTTTGAAAAGCGATGTCATGACCATCGACGATTTGGAACCGGGGATGAGCCTTCGCGGTACCGTGCGCAATGTCATTGATTTCGGCGCCTTTGTGGACATCGGCGTGCATGAAGACGGCCTTGTTCACATTTCCGAAATTACGACGCGCTATATCAAGCATCCCTCCGAGGTCCTTGCCGTCGGGGATATTGTGGATGTGCGGGTGCTCTCCGTTGACAAAAAGCGCGAGCGCATCAGCCTGACAATGAAATAATTTTGCGAACAACTTCTTCTAAGCGCCGGTTTCATGCCGGCGCTTTCGGCGTTCAATGCCCAATGCGCGATGGACTGCTGCAAAAAATATGATCTGCAAAATTTTTGTTTTTGACGAAGATTATCCAATTGAATTGTTCCTTTGGGAATGAAACAAAATGGATTTGTCGGCGGATTTTCTTTATCCATGATTTAAGAAAAAAAGACATTCTATAGCAGATGTTAAAATAATTTACTTTTTTTGAAGATGTATGTATTTAAATAAATTATAGCGATAAAGTAATTGACAAAGATAGATAATTCCATTATAATTAAAAATTTTTATTTGCAAAAAATCCGACAAAAGGTTAAAATAATAACAGATCATGTCGCAATTTGGTTTTAGCATCGGTGCGCGCCATTATTTACCGCCGAAAATTTTGCTCGGGGGTCGCGTCTTTGTCAAAAAAGCGTTGTCAATCCGTACGTTGACATCAAGTTTTAGAAAGCCGGAGGAGTTTAGAAAATGTTTAGTGTCGGAGACAAAATTATTTATCCCATGCATGGTGCCGGCGTCATCCAATCGGTGGAAGAAAAAAAGATTCTCGGAGAACGCAAGGATTATTATTCCGTCACCATCATCGGCAATCAATTGGAAATCTTAATCCCTGTCGACAAGGCGGAATCCATCGGCATGCGGCCCATCGGCGGACACGATGACGTGGAGGCCATTATCACTGCTCTCGGCGGCGATTTGGACCCCATGGAAAACAATTGGTCCAAACGCTATCAGGATAATCTCAGTCTTCTGAAAAGCGGGGATAGCGTCAACACGGCAAAAGTGGTCAAAAATCTCACGATTCTCGACCGGGGAAAGGGGCTTTCCGGCGGTGAAAAAAAGATGCTCCATTCGGCCAAAGGTTTTTTAATCAGTGAAATTATGGCTGTTGACAATAAAACAAAAGAAGAAGCGGAAAAAACGATTGATTCGGCAATTCGGAATTAACAAAACATCGGGAACGGACAAGAGTTGTCCGTTTTTTTGATGAGAAAGTGTCTTCATGGTCTGTAAAATAAAAACACCAAACAAAATTTCATATTTGAAAAACAAATTTTCATCATTTTATTTAATTTTGTTTATGTCAGTTTAAGAAAACATGGTATAATAAAATGGGTTTACTCAATGAACCTGATAAAATGTTCAGGAAAGGAGGTGAGGAGGATGTTGCAAAAAATTTTACGATGGGCTTTCGCGCTTCTCGGTGCCATTACCGGTTATCTGTTGGCAGGGCCTTTAATCCGCAGCGGGTTTTTATCTTTTATCAATGAATCGATGCTGCGTGACCAGGTTGCTTATCAGATAGGTATTTACGGCGGATTTGTTCTTATTTTTGGAATTATTTTTTATATTTTATTTCCCGTTGTTGCGGGGCTCATCAAAAAAATCTCAAAAGCTGTCGAAGAAAGCTTGCGTGGTGTCCGCATGATGGATGTGGTCCTGGGGATTGTCGGACTCATTATCGGGCTTTTGATTGCCATGCTCATCAGCAGCGCTTTGGCGCTCATTCCGATCAGATGGCTGTCATTGCTTTTGACGGCGCTGGTCTATGTGCTGGCCGCTTATCTCGGCGTGACGATTCCTTTGCAGCGGCGCGACGAATTTCAATCTTATTTTCTGCAGCTTCAGGAGCGTTTTGATCGTGACCGCGACAAAGAGAAAAAGGAAAAAGACAGCGACAAAGAACGGGAAAAACGCCTTGAAGGCGTAGCCGGCAAATTGCGCATCTCGCGAAAAAAAGCCGTCGCGAAGCCGAAACTTCTCGATACCAGCGTGATTATCGACGGGCGAATCGGGGATATTTTGCGTACCGGTTTTATTGAAGGGCAGATGATCATTCCTGTGTTTGTCGTCGGGGAGCTTCAGCTTCTGGCGGATCACGGCGATGATCTCAAACGCGCCAGAGGCCGAAGAGGACTGGACATTATCGCAGATTTGCAAACGGAATTTGAAGATCGCGTGGAAATCCGCGAAGAGGACTATGACGATTTGAGCGGTGTGGACGAAAAGCTTTTGCACATGGCCAAACAGATCAAGGCGACGATTGTTACCAATGATTACAACCTTAACAAGGTTGCCGGTGTGCGCGGGATATCGGTGCTCAATATCAATGAACTGGCCAATGCGGTCAAGCCTGTGGTGCTGCCCGGTGAGGTGATGCACGTTCAGCCTGTGAAAAACGGCAAGGAAGCCGGCCAGGCGGTGGCCTTCCTTGAAGATGGCACCATGATTGTCGTGGAAAACGGCAGAAAGCTGATCGGTCAGGACATTGACGTGGACGTGACAACGGTGCTGCAAACCGCGGCGGGCCGCATGATTTTCGCGAGACCGAGTTCCATCGACGGCTGATTTTCGCGGCCTGTGATTTCATTTCAACAGAACGATACGAAATAAGCGAACGTCAATCGTTCGCTTCAGACCAAAGACAAAGTCGTGTTTAAACAACTGAGTTAAGCACGGCTTTTCTATTTGGAACGATTTTCGACATAAAAAAGCTTTGAATGCAAAAAATAAAAGAACTGCTGTTTGGAATCAATCCCTTTTTCTTCATAAT
>JAFRBB010000050.1 GCA_017405085.1 Eubacteriaceae bacterium | reverse complement strand
CACGATGCTTGGGAACCCTTAACGTTAATGTTCCTACGCGTGTAATAAATGGGCGATCCCTAAAGCCGTTGCGCATACCCGTACGTTCCTCGGTACGTTCATAAGGTTCAGCTTTGAGCTGCTCTGTAGATTCGGCTTTCAGGATGCAGTTAAGACTATCCTGAAGGAGCTTTGCGAAGGCGGCATCCTTATCTTTTGAAAGTAATTGTAGAATTTCGTCTTGATTTAGTGTAATATTGATCTGAGCCATTAGTTTTACCTCCTAGGTACCATGTTGTTTTTTGCTCATTTAACATTATACCTAAAGGCGGAGCTTTTGGCTCGTTTTTTAGTCTTCAATTTTACACCATTATACTGCCACTATCAAACACTGTGTATTATAGATGTATATTAATTTAGACGCTATTATCCGACAGAAGTCCAGAGATTCATTTGATACTGAAAAAATGCGAATATCGAGTGCCACAAAAGAAATTTGTATAGAAATCGTGATTCAATACGTCATAAATAATACATATCAAAATAATGAAACCAAATGCGAATTCATGAAATATAAAGTAAGCCAAAAAATCGGACTTCTAAGTCCTTTAAAATTCGCAGCGTAAAAAACCGCCGATGTAAAAGTTGACAAACCAGTCATATTTTGTAAAATAATAACGGTTATTTATATAATATGAATAGAACCTTGGCGGCGTTATATTAACGGCTGAGCACATCAAGACTGCTTACCGACAAACGTTTCGTAACGAATTGACGGCGCTAGCGATAGATTTAGGCATTCAAAAGAATGACTGTGTGCCATAAAGAAAGGGTAACAATTTGCAAGATGTCTGATCAAATTTATGGAGAAAAACAATATCAATATGATTTTATTTTGTCGGAAATCAAACGGTTCAATCATGCTTTGCCAAAATGGAAAGAAGCTTTGAAAAACCATCAAAAAGGGGTGCCGATTAGTTCTTTTCAAACGGCGATCAAATACCTGCTTGACCGCATCAATGATGCCATCACTGAGGAAAATAAAAAAATTGCAGACCAAGGTGAGGATAGATTTATTGAACTTTTGGACGAACCGATTCCGATTATCATCGCGACGGTTTTTTGCGCATTAAAAACCTTCCGCAGAATTTCCGAACCCGGTGATAAAGGCCACGCGGTTTTAGCGGTCTACGTCGACGATCCTAAATCGGAGAAATACGGTCTTTTCGATCCGAACCCCCAGACATTCAAATCGCTTTTAATGCGTGTCACCGCGAAATGCGACACGTTAGATTATGAGGAAATTTACAACAGAATTGACGCCCAATCCAAAACGGTCGAAATCAACAGAGATCCCGATATCATTCCCTTTCGTAACGGAGTGTTGAATTATAAAACCAAAAAGTTTTATTTGTTTTCGCCGGTATTTGTCTTAACCCAAAAACTCAGTGTCGATTTTGATCCCTATGCCAAATCGCCCGTTATTCAAAAAGAAGATGGAACAGGTGGGGATTGGACTTTCGATACCTGGTTTATGAGCGCTTTTAAACACAATCCCGAAAGCGGCAAAATCATCTTAAAATTAATCGGCGCGTCAATGAGGCCTTTTGTTCCGTGGCGCAAGACCGTGCTCTTGTATCCTGAAGAAGGAGAAAACCGGACAGCCCATGCAATCTGTCGACTCATCAATAATGTATATGGTCTGACACGTCATATGCAATGTCTTAAAAAAGAACGATTTATCCTATTGCCCGATATACATACAGAGCAAATCGACCATCGTAACCGTTCGAAAAAAGGGAGATTTGCCAAAACCGAGACCGACAAAACGTTGGAAACCGACCCTCAATATTACAGAACATATGTAAATCCTGATCCATTGGCCATTCAATGCTTCAATCGAAAGCCCGATGGTATTGATTCTGACGCTGTCAAAAAAGGAGAGTTGCTTCCCATTGGATGCGCGCCGACAAGTGACGAGGATAACCCGGCGTTGTATGCGTACCTTGAAAGAGATGATGTGTTAAAATACATTGTCAATCTGGTCATGCTGCGCATGCCAAACTACGACGCGTTGCCGGCAATCAAATTGACCGATCGCGCAAACGAAAGACTTATGAATGAGGAGAATGCGTCTGTCAGAGAATTCTACGCAGCATTTAAAGTATGGGCTAAAAGCATTCAGGAAATAGATAACAGAAATGACTATTCGACACCGTTTTATTTTCGGTTTATTCCTTTCACCTTGCTTTACGGAGCGTATAAAGGTTTTATTAAAATGTCCGGAAAACCCGGAGAAAAGCCCTATAAGCAAAAGGACTTCTCAAAGCAGTTTACGGATCTCATGGGACAGGAAGATGAGACTATGTTTGAATTTAAAATGAACGGTGACGGAAGATTCAGAACCTATAAAGTGCCGACTCATATTCGTCAGGAAGTTCGATTGGCGCGTTGCGTGGCCTATCTTAACGAGCCGGCAGACCGACTCAGGCAGTGGGCTGAAATCGGACTTTCCGAAGCTAAATATCAAAAATATGAACTTCCCGAAAATTATCGGGGGCTTCGAATATCAAAGTGATTTAAAAAAGAGGGAAACCTCTTTTTTTTGATTTGAATCCAGAGAAAACGAGGGCGCAAGCAGAAAAAGGCTTTGAATTTTGAAAGAATAAATATATTAATAAATAAAGCCATTTTATTGGATATTAATAAAAAATATAAGAAAATAAGCAATATTATTAAAACCATATAAATTGGATAATTGGATATATTTCAATCGAATCCAACGTTGAATCAAGAATTTGACTTCCCGAAGATATCAGCTTTCGCCGCAAAGCATAAAAAGGATGAATGATGAATGAAGCACATAATTGTAATCGAGGACTCGGTGAAATGGCTTTTGGCTTTATTGACTAAATCCTCATGATGATAGATGAGATGATGATATTCTGATGAGACTGAAATAGTATTATAATAAGACATGGTGGGATCGGCTGTAAAATCGAGACAACAATACTGTCAGAATTTCAAAAAACATAAAGCCAAAAAAATGGATATATTTGAAAAATGATGAAATAATCTATTTTTTAAAAAGCCTAAATATAATATTACAAAATCAGCACTCTATAATCCTAGAAGATGGACTTATGTTTTAAGAGATAGCTGACAACGCATCAGATTTTAAAAGATAAAAGCCATTATTCGTTTTTGTCTATAAGGACAAATTGCTGTTTGCGGTATATGGGTAAATTCGGCGTGATGGCCTTAATCTGTTTGGCTTTTTTGTTTTAACTCAAATACAGTTTTATTTTAAATAGTGATTATGAAGCGGTCTGTTTTTTTAAAATGGAGCCTAAAAATATAGAATTGATAATTGGCTGAATGAATGGTATATAATATAGATAGATTTATAATTAGAGGAGGATATAATGCATTATACTTATCAGCCCGCAGGGGTATGCGCGAGAAAAATTGATTTTGACTTGGAAGACGGCGTGGTCAAAAATGTTCGGTTTCTCGGCGGATGCAACGGAAATTTGAAGGCGATCGGAACATTGATTGACGGGATGACCCCCGATGAAATCATCGATAAATTGGCCGGCAATACCTGCGGCAATCGCGCCACATCCTGTGCTGATCAATTGACCCTGGCTTTGAAAGAGGCGATGCAGTAAATGCCGAAAGGGCGTTCGCTGCATTGCGGGGATTATGAGTCGGCAGCCATCATTTACCTTAAAATACTCCATGATGGGACATGCTTTTTATTAAACTTATCTTAGGACAAACTGGTTTGATGATCCGATAACAAGTTGAATTTTGGGAGATTATAACCAAAATGGTGGCTGCTCCGGTAAATGTGATAGGATTTAGATGCCGTTTGTTAAAGATATTATGATTTTCGCATCGATTCAATTATGTTTTACATTCGTAAAAAGCACCCCATAACACATTCTTTGTGTTATGGGGTGCTTTTGGCGTAAAATGCTTTTGCTTCCGTTGTTTTGTCTTACTTTGATTCTGTGTATATCGCGTTAATGGTGTCGGTATATTGACCGTTTTGGTCATAGACAAATAAGGGTGATTCCATCTTGCATTGGGGTCTGCCTTTTTTCATGGCTTCAACCAGAATAAGGTTTGCGGGTTTTCCCATATAAGGATGAACTGGTAAAATCCGTTTCGGTTCGATTCCCTCAGCTCTGAGAGAGACGGTGATATCGACGATGCGGTCCGCCCGATGAATGAGAAAAATACGTCCGCGGTCTTTGAGGGTCATTTTGGCAAAGCGGGCCACATCTTCCAATGTACAGGCGATTTCATGGCGGGCGATAGCCAAGGTATCCTTAGGATTGGCCATGCCGCGTTTGACCGGCATGTAGGGCGGATTACAGACAATGACATCATAAGAAGAAGAGTGAAAATAGTCGCCCGGATTTCTCAAATCACCGCAAATGATGTCGATGCGGTCTTCAAGCTTGTTGGTCAAAACAGACCGTCGGGCCATGTTGGCCATTTTGGGTTGTAACTCGATGGCCTTGATGTGCGCGACGCCCGTTCGTCCGTAAATGAGTAATGAGAGGATTCCGGTCCCGGTGCCAAGATCAATCAAATGGTCTTTTTTGTTGATTTTCTGCGAAGCAAACCAGGCGAGCAATACGGCGTCGATGCTAAAACAAAAAGACGTTGGATCTTGTAAAATCACGAGATCGCCAAGGCCCAAAGCCTCCAGGCGTTCTCCGGGTTTTTGATATGGGGAGTGATTGGGCGTCGGATTCATGGTCGAACTCCTATCGTGTAATCTTTGGTACAAGTGTAATGCTTTGAGGTATCGGTGTATTGAGCTTTTTTAAAAATGCTGAGATAAGGCAAAATATAACGCGGACAATGATCCGATGCCTTTGAAATGATATAGTGATTAGTCTGCAATTCGGCATTGTAATCTGTTGGCAGAACAAGTATTTATGTCAAGGCCATCATGCACACAGGACGTTTGATATGATTTTGCCAAGGCAGCGGACCGGGTTTGAATCCGGCAATGATTCGCCGCGTGATCTTATCATACGATAAAAAGGTCAATCCGATGAGTTTTTTATCGAAAATCAATTTTATAGCTGATAAATTTTTGCTATATTATTTTTGACCGAAAATCGCATATTGTTTCATGCGGCGCCGATACAATGAGCGGTAATGATATTCGGCGGTAACGAATTAAAATATGGCCATTCAATGCCCTAACCTTTGAGATACCGCGGCAAGCTCCTCTGTTATCGGGTGTCCGCAGGATGAGCATTTGTTGTCTTCGAACGATGGGAATCGGCGTTTTCGTTTGAGTCATGATTGGTGTTTTGCTTGTCGATGTGCTGCGGAGAAAGCATCAAGATGACGAAAAGATCGCATGCCCTGGCAGGGGCACAAGTCCGAACAATACAAAGATGAATCGGCCGAGGGCATAAAATTATCAATATTTTAACATAATGCGGTATAAAAGCGGTTGAAAATCAATAAAATTAAGAAAATGACCTTTTTTATTGGCCTTTAATTTGATATAATAATGAATCATATTGAAAAATTCTTTTAAACCTTCAAATTGTTTAAAGAATGATAAAGCAAAGCACAGGCGTCATTTTGTGTCAATGAGACTTAGGAAAGTTGGTGATACCAATGGATAATTTAAATCATGGTAATGAATCGGATGCTATTCGCGAAAAGGCAAACGCTTTGAAAGAAATGGTCATGCAAAACGCGGAAAGCTCCGCGACGGGCGGCGGGCATCTGCCTCCGATCCGAAAAAAAAGAGGTGAGCGGAAAACTCACGCTATTTTTGAAAAAGCGGTAACGCGCTCACGCATGACTGCCGACGAATATCGCGCGGCGCTGGTGGCCGAAGCGGAGGCCAAGGCCAAAGAAGAAGCCCGCCTTGCCGCCGAAGCCAAGGCCAAAGAAGAAGCAATGGCGATGGAAGCGCTCAAACGTCAAGCCGAAGCGGAAGCGAAAGCCCAGGCCGAAGAAATCGAAAGGCTCAAAGCCCAGGCGGCGGCCGACGCGGCGGCAAGGGAGGAAGAACTGGCCCGTGTTCGCGCCGAAGCCGAAGAAGAAGCGAAACGTCAAGCCGAGGAAGCGGCGCGTATCGCAAGAGAAGAAGCTGAAGAAGCTGCACGCAAAGCCCGGGAAGAGGCAATGGAAGCCGAAAAAACGCCTGACATTGTCGATCAAACCGATGACGAAAGTGAAAGCTTTGAAGCGGTGGACGACATTTTTGATAATCCGGAGGAAGAATCCGCGGAAATAAAATCGTCCGACGATCAAATTGAAACCGAAGTGCCCGATGAAGATGTCTATGATCTTGACAACACATCGCTCGAACCGGTTCATGACGATGAATCTGTTGCATTAGATGAAGAAAAACCGGTTTTTGACGAAGATGTGCCGCCTGTGCCCCAAGAATCGACGCCTGTTTTCGAAGAAGAAAAACCTGTTTTTGAAGAGTCCGCGCCCGTTTTCGACGAAGAAAAGCCTGTTTTTGAGGAAGAAGATGTCGTCGAGTTTGAAGAAGAAACCGTTTTTGAAGAAGAAACGCCGATTTTCGAAGAACAGGAAATGGAACAGAGCGACGATGACACCATTTATGCTGATGATGCCGATTCGGCCGATCAAGCCGACGAAACCGAACCCGATGATTTCGGTTTTGCCATCGACACCATGACGAAATCCGAAGCGGCCACCGAACTCAAATATGATCACGCGGCTTTCAGAACCCGCCGCAAACATCATGAACCGGTCAAAACGACAAACATTCCATGGGTTATTCCCGGAAATGTCCAGGAGAACACCGTTCCGGAAGAAACCCAGGAAATCACTCCCGAGCCTCAGGTAGTCGAAGAAGTCGCAAAACCAGAGGAATCACCCGCCGTCCAGGCGCCCATCAAAGCGGAAAGCCGAAGCGAACGCGAAGAACGCGACGTTTTATCATTACTCGACGAATATGAGGCAAAAGGCGAAGAAGTTTTTGAAGAAGAATCTGTCGCTGATACCAAAGACGAAACCGCAGAACCCCAAGAGTCAGCGTCCGATAGCGCCGATCAAGGCAAACTTGAAAACAAGGTAGACGAGCTTTTCGAAATTGATGATGAAATTGACACAAAAGATGATTTGAAAGAAGAGCTGGTCAGCAGCGAAACATTAAATGCCGATGCCGTTTCCGCGAACACGCTGTTTGAAACCGAAGAGATGGTCGAAAAATCACCGGCAAAGGATGATTTTAAAGATGACGACTTGTTTGAAACCGAAACAGTAAACGATGCGTCAACAAAACCGGCAGTCGAATCGACGGCGATTAAATCGGATGAACGCTTCGAGGAAACACTTTTTACCGAAATGAAAGATCTCCCCGAGTCCAACGACGATTTGTTTGAAACGGAATCCATTGACACACCGGATGATCAGACAACTTCTCGGGAAGAAACAAAACCAGCGGATAGTGTCTTTGAAAAAGAAGACATCGTGTCCGATGAAGCGAAAGCGGGAGAAGCCACCGCGTCCGCTGCGGCGCCTGCTGAATCCTTTGACGATTTGTTTGAGGAAGAAGCGATTGCCGATAAACCGTCAGTCGACGATACGGATCGTTTCGATACCAAACCCATTGCCGACAAAGTAAGCGCTTTGTTTGACGAAGATTCTGCTTCTGACAAACAGGACGATTTGTTCACAGAAGAAATTGTTGACGAAAAACCGGATGATTTAAAAACGGAAGCTTCCAAAGCGGCAGAAAAACCTGTGGCTGAGGTAGAATCGCAAGCAACGGAATCGCCTGCGGCTGAAAAACCGACGGTTCCGATGCTGGACGAATTGTTTGATCTGGATGATCATATCGCAGACCCGACGCCCGTTGACAATAAACAAACCGCTCCGGCATCCGAAAAAAAAGAAATGTCGAAGCCGATTGAAAAACCGAAAACAGATGTCTCTGATGATGATGTTGAACTTGAAATGGTCGATTTAGACAACTTGACAGTCAATCGCGTTGTGGATAACGGTGCAGGAGACACCAGAACCCCGTCCGAAATCCTGACCGATGATGACGCGGATAAAATCGAAGCTGTCGATTTGAGCGCTCCCAAAGTGCAGTCGACCCAGAAGGTTAACATCGATCAGCTCAATTCCTTAGATGATCTGTTCAGTGTTGAGACCGTTCCCGAAAAAGCCGAACCAAAGGTCAAAACTGTGACAGAAAAAATCGTTCCCGGCCAAACCGTCGATGATGATGCTCTTTTCGAAACGGAAACCATCACCCCCGGCAGCCGGACAGCGCCGCTTCCCAATTTGGATCCCAAAGCGACAACGCCGCTGGAAAAACAGGATATGTCGGCCCAATCCAAGGTCAGCAAAGCCTTTGACGCCTTATTTGAAGAAGACGAAGCCTAAATCGAAACGACCTGCCATATCTGCTGTTAAGTGTATTTAAAAAATAACAAAAACGATTTGGATAAGGATCGGGTAAAAGATCGTAAAAAAATCCCTTTGTCATGTTGTGTGACAAAGGGATTTTGATTGAGTTGGCAACGGATCATGAAAATCATAAGTGCTGAACAATAGATAATCGTGTTAATTAATTTGTTTTTTTGGTGTATGTCACGGACTCACCTGAATCATTGTCCGTCATGGTTAAGGTGTCGCCATTGATATTGTAGCGATAGGTTTGGGCTTTATTACCGTTTAATTTATTGTAGAAGATGGTGATTTGCTGGTTTTTCGGATCGATTGAAAAGGTTCCGGCCGAAGCGCCGGCAATGTTCACCTCACCTGAATCGGTAAAACGCATGGTCACGGCGTTGCTGCTGTTGTCGCTCCATTCGGAGACAAGGGTATTGAAGGCAGCGGTTTCGGTTTGAATATCGTTTATGGTTATAAAGGCTAAAACGGCGAACAGAATCACAACGAAAGCGACAAAAACGCCGGCAATGATATATCTTTTATTTTGCATAATCGTCCTCAATCATTTCATTATTTATATTATAGCGTTCATTATAGCGAAAATAAACCAAAAGTGCAAATGCTAAAAAGTCGATGAATTTGTCATTAAGAATTTGGGGATGATAATCGACAATCATTTGCTCGCTTAATCTGATATCAAATTAATTCACGCGAAGGAATAAATATTTCCTTTTCAAAGGAAAAAATTAGGGTATAATAAAAGTGTTATATTATGCGCTTTTGGGGGAATGACCATGACAGTGATTGATTTAAACAAAGAAAACATCGCATCATATGTCAAATCACGGATTGATTTCTTTGATCAAGACGCGATTTTATCTGTCTACGAAATCGGCGAATCCGGCGAAGGCTCGGAAGACGGCGATGGTTTTATCAATTTCATTTACCGTGTTTGGGACAATAAAACCGACCGTTCCGTTATTGTCAAACAAGCCAAATCCCACGCCAAGTATTTTAGCGAAAAACAAACCAACTTTGTCCGAGAACGCAACGAAATGGAAGCTTCCCTCATGCGTTTGCGCGCGAGCATTACCCCCGAATATATTCCTGTGCTCTATGATTGCGATCCCATCAACCACACATTCATCTGTGAAGACTGCGGTCATCTCGGCATATCCCGCTTTGAGTTTAACAAGGGTAAGATTTTTCCCAAGATGCCCATTCAGGTCGCGGATTTTCTCGCCAAGAATAATTTCTATACGTCGGAGCTTTATTTAGAGCCTGATGTGCATCAACGCCTTGAAGCGCGCTATATTGATCCTGAAATGCGAAAGGTGTTTCAATGTGGCCTTTTCCTCCATGATGAGTCGTGGGTTGTCGATGAAGGCGGCGGAAAGGAACAGGATAACGATTCCGAAAGAGCCGCTTTTGCGGAAAAACCTTGGGAAAGCCGAGCTTTTCGTACGGAAATGTTAAAACTTCGCCATATTCACATGGCAAAACCCGAGTGTCTGGTTCACGGCGATTTGCACACATCCAATGTGATGGCCGATGAAAATGACGCCAAAATCATCGATATGGAATATACCTATATGGGGCCGTTTTCGGCGGACAGCGGTTATTTCCTATGCAATTATATTTATCAATATGTGCGTTGGTTTTTCATTCACGATTTTGATCAGGCAAAATGCGCTGAAATGCGCGCGTACATGCTCTCATCCATCAAAGCATTTATCCATGGTTATCGCACGATTTTTACGGATTGTTTCGAAAAAGACGCGCGGTTTACCTATCAAGGCCGTACCGAATATCTGGACTATCTCCTTGAAACTTGGTTTAGTGAAATGTGCGGCTTCATCGGAACCGGTATCATGATGCGTGTGGGCCATTTGGTGCCGCTGCCTGATATCGACACCATCGAAGACCGCGGTGAACGAACGGAAGCCTGCAACATTTTGATGATGATCGCCGAACATCTCATCATGAATCGCGAAAACATTGCCGATACAGATGACCTCATTGACCGAATTACCGGTATTACCAAAGCGGCAATGGCCATTGCTCGTTAATTTCTCTAAATAAAAAAGCTCGTTTTGTGAAAGCAAAACGGGTTTTTTTGATGATCTTAGATGGTAAAAACATCAGCACATAATATTTCTGCAATTGAATTTTGAATGTTAAAACGGTGATCGGCGGATAAGAAAAAAACGGTTTGATCAATTTAGGGATTTAAAGATAAAAACAGAACATATCAGATTTCTAGATCGAATCGGCCTAAATTGCCTCACATTGCCTAACTAATCATTTCGACCGTGAAAGAAACATGAGATAAGGCTATAACATTTATGCCGGATATGGCATAAAAAAAGCTCCCGATTAGGGGAGCTTTTGTGCATTTTAAATTCATGCTTTGTCGATGGAGCCGAACAGTTCCATTTTTTCTTTGACTTTGACTTTGATGGCTTCGGTGCCGGGGAGCAGGAGTTTACGCGGGTCAAACCCTTTACCTTGACGATCTTTTCCGGCTTCGATGTATTCGCGGGTTGCCGCAGCGAAGACCAGCTGGCATTCAGTGTTGACGTTGATTTTGGAGACGCCGAGATCGATGGCTTTTTTAACCATGTCTTCCGGAATACCGGTGCCGCCGTGAAGAACCAGAGGCATATCGCCGGTTTGTTGTTGAATGGCGTCTAAAACTTCAAAATTGAGGCCTTGCCAGTTTTCGGGATACACACCGTGAATGTTGCCGATGCCGGCAGCTAACATATCAACGCCGAGATCCGCGATTTTTTTGCATTCATCGGGATCCGCGCATTCGCCCATTCCGACAACGCCGTCTTCTTCGCCGCCGATGGCGCCGACTTCGGCTTCGATGGAAATGCCTTTGCTGTGGCAGATGTCGACGAGTTCTTTCGTTTTTTCGATGTTTTCGTCGATGGGCAGACTGGAGCCATCAAACATAACCGAGGAGAATCCAGCGGCGATGCAGGCTTTGGCGCCGTCATAGGAACCATGATCCAAGTGAAGGGCAATGGGAACGGTGATTTCAAGGGAATCAACCATTGCTTTGACCATGTCGGCAACGGTTTTAAAACCACACATATATTTGCCGGCGCCTTCGGATACACCAAGGATTGCGGGTGAGTTGTTTTCTTGAGCGGTAAGCAGAATTGCCTTTGTCCATTCCAGATTGTTGATGTTGAAATGGCCGATGCCGTAATGGCCGGCTTTCGCCTTGACTAACATATCTTTTGCAGAGACTAACATAATATTGACCTCCCTTAGAATTATAAAATGATATATTTTATTATAGCCCTAATTTTTGATGTTATCAATAACATTTTATAAACATTGATCTCAAAAAATGCGGGATTGATTGCTAATGATATTGTTCAACTATAGATTGACACGTCTTTTTTGTGCCTTGAAAGCCTGACAGTCGATTGAACGATCACGCCGTCATATTTGGACAACTTTGCGATGGTTTTTGACAGTTGATCGATTGATGAAAAAACAATAGATTCTGTGTTGTTTTTTCTAACAATTGGATGGCTTACGTGTTGTCGTAACTATCCGGCGCAAATGTTTCTTTCAATTTAATTTTTTGTTCATGTTTTATATTATTTCAGTTTTTTCTCGCTTAACGATATTGTTTAGCGGTTTAATCAGCATTCACAGAAATTATGTCGGTGGCTTTAGACTATCTTAACATAGCGTCAAATTTGGTTTTCATTTAAGAAAAGCGTATTACAATGCCGTTATCAATCATAAAGGGGAAAAAGAAATGATGACGGATGTATCGATTGTACTCATGATCATTGCCGCCGCTCTGATTGTTTCATCAATTTTTGTGGGTATTTACGGTGGTAAAAAAGGCGTTTTGATTGCCTCGGCTATGTTGATGCTGGGCACCATTACGTTTACGGCAGGCTGTTCGGCTCGAATGGATGTTAATCAGAACGGGCAAGGGCAGACAGCAAAGACAACCGTTCATGCCATGGATTTGTCCAACGGCGCGACGGGTGGTGAAGGCGTCTGGGCATATACTGTAAAAAACGACGGAAAGAACGAAATTCAAGTTAAGTTTAAAGAAGCGTCTGTATATTTACCGCAAAACTGGAACGGAAAGATTTCCGTTGCGCAAAACGACAGCGGTCTTTCCTTTTACGCTACAGCGGATTATGAAGCCTATCAGCAAGAAGGAACAGAAGGCGGTCTTTTGTTTCGAATCGGTATGACGACAAAAGCCAAAGACATTCCGATTGATAATGTCAGACTGATCGGGTCTTTTGATGATAATACTTATTATATCACCACACCATCGGATGTTCAGGCTTATGTCAAAAACGGTCAACCCAGCACAGAATACGAGCAACTTTATAAAGGTGTGAATGACACAGTGTTAACCATGAGCAGTGTCAATCCGAAGTAAAGCTTTGTTAAATAGGATAACTTAAAATACTTTAGATTTACTTTCTTTTTCATAAAATAATACGCAAAAAGCACCGCGGTGATTCGCGGTGCTTTTTGCGTTTTGATAAATGGATTTTTTAAACCGGACATTAGTCGACACACTAATCGAATAATCAACCAGTAAAATTATTTCGTTTTTTAGCATTCTCGAATAAGGGATTAAAAGTTGCCTTGATCCACATCAAAGGGTGTGCCTTGATAGACGTAATAGTTGAGCCAGTTGAAATAAAGCAGATTGGCATGGGAACGCCAGGTGACGACGGGAGCCTTTGTCGGATCATCATCTTCAAAGTAATTGAATGGAACATCAATGGCAAGTCCCTGAGAAATATCACGGTCGTATTCCCGTTTGAGGGTATCGGCATCGTATTCGCTGTGTCCGGTAACAAAGACCTGTCGGCCGCCCATCGCGGTCACCAAATAGACGCCGGCTTGGGGTGACTGGGCGATGATATTTAAGGCAGGCACCTTTTCGATATCTTCGGCGCGGACTTCCGAATGGCGGGAATGGGGTACATAAAAGACATCGTCAAAGCCGCGGACAAGAGGATCAAACAAAGCGGCATTTTCAACCCGATGAGGAAAGATGCCAAAGCATTTTTCAGACAGCGGATATTTGGGAATGCCATAATGATGATAAAGCGCCGCTTGAGCGCCCCAGCATATATGAAAAGTCGAATAAACATGGGAAAGGCTCCAATCCATAATGGCTTCCAGCTCTTCCCAATAGTCGACTTCTTCAAAACTCATATTTTCAACCGGCGCGCCGGTAATAATCAGCCCATCATAGAATTGATTGCGGATGTCCTTCCAGGTGCGGTAAAAAGCGTCCATATGGCGATGATCGATATGGGTGCTCTCGTGGGTCGCGGTTTGGAGAAGGGTAATATCGATTTGAATGGGTGTATTGCCGATCATACGCAAAATTTGGGTTTCCGTGGTGATTTTTGTCGGCATTAAATTTAAGATAGCCAGTTTAAGGGGACGGATATCCTGGGTTGTCGCGCGGCTTGAAGACATGACAAAAATGTTTTCGCTTGCCAGAATATCGAAAGCCGGTAAATTATCTGGAATATTAATGGGCATGGCAGTGTTTTGCGCGAAAAGCGCATCCTTTCTCATTGGACAGGTTGTCGTATGAAGTGTTGCGTTGTTTTGTGAGACCTGCAAAGTTTATGATAGTATCTTATATAATTTCATGAGATTTTTCAATCATTTCTTTTGGGATTTCCAGATAAAATGACAATGCTTATCTCATTGATTGGAAAGAGGACCATAAAAATAACCCCAAGCCGAAAAGGTGGAAAATGGCCTGAGGTTGATAGAGGGGGGTAATATTATGATGTGTATTGAACAGATCATATTCAATAGATCATTCATCAAAAAACGGTAGAACGTTCCTTTGATGTGCTTATAGTATAACCTGTTTTGAAAAAAACGTCAAGAGTGAAAATTGATGAAAATTAAATTTATTTCACTGAAAATGTTATCATGATGATATTTTCATATTTTCATTCGTTTTTCAGGCTATATCAATATTGATTTCATGATTTAATATGATCGGCTTTATTAAATTATTACATTAATGCTTAGTGAAAAGATCAAATAAAACCGATTTGAATCATTTTGCGGATAAACCGGAGATCATTTTGATGAAATCAGGTATTGTAATTCAATCTATATCGTTAGTTCTTGTTGCGGTGTGTCACTTCATATTTTTTTGCTTTGTTTTGACGGTCAATTTCCATGACAACTCGTTTTTGACGAACACCGGTAAGCGTTGCTTTCAAAGCCTCATCATCAGAGTCTAAAATCATTTTCCGCATGGCTTGCATGCTGGATTCAAATTTGTCGATTTGCTCAATTAATTTTTCTTGATTGGCAATAAACAACTCCGGCCATAAAGCGGTGTTGATCATGGCGATTCGCGTGAGATCGGAAAAACTCCCGCCTTCATAATCAGAAATTTTTAAGTCATCTTCACAATCGATTAGCGCGCAGGCGATGACATGGCAGAGTTGAGAAGTAAAGGCGATTTTTTGATCGTGATTCTCCGGTGTTGTTTCTACAATGTTGATAAAACCCAATGCATCGACAATGGATTTGATGAAATCGACATTTTCCGGCTTGTTTTTCGATGTGGGGATTAAGATATAGTTTCGGCCTTTAAAAATGCTGTCTGTGGCGTTGCCGTAGCCTTCTTTTTCACTGCCTGCCATGGGATGTCCCATAATAAAATCCAAATCTTCCCGCAAATACGGCAGCAATTCCCGAACGATGATTCCTTTTACCCCGGTGATATCGGTAATAATGGCACCGGGCATTAATTCATTCATATGGCGTTTGAAAAAATCGACCGTGAGCTGGGGATAAAGACAGGAAATGATTAGATAGCTGTCTTTGAGCAATTCTCCCACAAAGGATTCATTGCTTTCGCCGCGGTCTATGGTACCGTCGATCAAAGCGGATTCAATCGTTTCCGGATTGTGATCATAGGCGAATATCGCCTCCGGCGAAAGCTTGCGCAGCCCTGTAGCATAAGCACCGCCCATTAAACCCAAACCAATGATACAAACCTTTTTGTTTTTTAATAAATTCATGATGGTATTTTCCTTCAATTTGATATTATGCAGTTATTTTACATTTTCTCGTCAAAAGCAGAATAAATCGAGCAGTGCGATGTCATATAATAAATCACACGCGATAATATTGAGATAATCAATCCATATATTATATGATATTAGATTAATCACAAGCTTAGCGTATTGATGGACGAAACGCTGTACTCAAATCATTCTATTTAATACATTTAAAAAGATATGAGCTTTATTTAGCAAAGCGTTCAATTCGATATTTTGCAAAAAATCCATTTATTCAAACTAATTCCACGTATATAATCAACGTTATTTTATCCTAAGCAGCTGACTGTATGACTCAATAAAATTTAGTGGGGCCACCTGATTTGTTGATTGTTATTATTTTACATTTCCCGGGAAATATCCTTATATTAATCAGCACCATTTTTATGATAAGATTCTGAAGAATATTTCCTGGGAAATACATTAGGTTTTTCTAGATGTTTTTGTTCTCCAATTTGGCGTAGCGCTTTAACTCAGACATCATATGATCAAAGGCTTCAGGGGTTAATGCCTGATCGCCGTCACAGAGTGCTTTTTGCGGATCGTTGTGCACTTCAACCATCAGACCATCGGCACCGACAGCCAGCGCTGCTTTCGATAAAGCTTCCACAGCCCATGAAAGACCCGCAGCGTGGCTTGGATCGACAATAATCGGTAAATGGGTTTGCCGTTTAAGAACGGGAATAGCGCTGATATCAAGAGTGTTTCGGGTTGCGGGTTCAAAGGTGCGAATGCCGCGCTCACATAAAATGATTTGCTCATTTCCTCCGGCCATGATGTATTCGGCGGCCATTAACAACTCACGCATGGTGGCCGACATGCCGCGTTTGAGTAGAATCGGTTTGCGCAGACGGCCGAGTTCTTTAAGGAGTGTGAAATTTTGCATATTACGGGCGCCGACTTGAATAATGTCGACATCGTCAAATGCAGACAATTGTGATAAATCCATCACTTCCGTCACAATGGGAAGGCCGGTTTCTATTTTTGCTTTGATCAAAAGCTCTAAGCCGGCAGGACCGAGACCTTGAAAAGCATAGGGAGATGTTCTGGGTTTGAAGGCGCCGCCGCGAAGGAAAGCCGCGCCGGAGGCTTGAACAGCTTTCGCAATGCCGGTGAGTTGTTCTTCGCTTTCGACTGAGCAGGGACCGGCCATGACAGAAAAATGACCTTCTCCGATTTTTCTGTTTTGAACTTCGACGATGGTGTCTTGAGGATGAAAAGCGCGATTTGCTTTTTTGTAGGGTTCTTGGACGCGAATGACTTTTTCCACAATATCCATTGATCGCAGCTTATGGATATCGACTGACTGGGTTTCACCGACGAGGCCGAGGACTGTTGTCTCGGTTCCGACAATGGGATTGATTTTAACGTCGTATTTTGACACGATTTCCCTAGATAATAATTCGACGTCATTTTGCTTTGTAGACGGGAAGGACTATAATCATATAATAAAACTCCTTAAATCAAAATAATAATTTACCAAATATACCATAGCATAAAATTGCTTAAAACATACAAAATAATATCTATTTTAATAGGACATCTCTAAAAAGTAAACTTTCTCCGAGACTTAATTTACAGAACACCCCCTTAATCAAATCGACTTAAAAAGTATAACATTAACGGCATATATAATTTATCGAGAGAATAATGGGCGTTGAAAAGGCAAACCGAGCAAACAACAGGACAATTTTACTATTCGCTCGGATAAACCATAAAAGTTAACTGTGTATAGTGTAAGCGTGATGGAATTATCAGCTAAACGCATTTTTATCTCGCTAATGTTTGTTACATATCAGATTCTAAAAGATAGGAGGTCAATCTATGCTTTGATGATATGGTTAAGCTTTAAATTTTTGTATAAACTTGTTTTCCGGCAAAATAAAAATAACGACAGCCAAGATATAATTAATCATATATACAATAAGCTGAGTGACTGTATTGCCAATTTTGCGTAAGTGTCTCCTACCTAATTAATCAAAACAAAAAGCAGGAAATCGGCGATAGTTCAATCGATTGATAAATGTGATAGATCAGTAATCTGATTGATCCATCATCCCGAAAAACAATCGAACAACTGATTGTCAACGCTGTTCATAAATAGTCGAAGCTTGATTTCCTGCAATAAGATATCTGGGAGTTGAAAGCGTGATTAGATGGCTTTTTCCTCGATTTGGGCATAGCGTTTTAACTGGCTCATGATATGATCAAACATTTCCGGAGTCAAGGCTTGATCGCCGTCGCAAAGGGCTTTTTGGGGATCATTGTGCACTTCAACCATTAAACCGTCGGCACCGGCGGCAAGGGCAGCTTTGGCCATGGACTCAACAGCCCAAGACAGTCCCGTTGCGTGACTAGGATCAATGATGATCGGCAGATGGGTGTGGCGTTTTAAAACGGGAATGATGCTCAAATCCAGTGTGTTTCGGGTTGCTGTTTCAAAGGTTCGGATGCCCCGTTCACAAAGGATGACGTCGTCATTTCCGCCGGCCATGATATATTCGGCGGCCATCAACAGATCCCGCATGGTAGCGGACATACCGCGCTTTAATAAAATGGGTTTGCCCACATGTCCGAGCTCTTTGAGAAGGGTAAAGTTTTGCATATTGCGGGCGCCGACTTGAATGACGTCAACATCATCGAAGGCAGCCAGTTGTGAAATGTCCATGACTTCGGTCACAATGGGCAGGCCCGTAGCTTTTTTTGCTTTCACGAGAAGCTCAAGACCCGCAGGTCCAAGACCCTGAAAAGCGTAGGGAGATGTTCTGGGTTTGAAAGCGCCGCCTCTTAAAAATGTAGCGCCGGAGGCTTTGACGGCTTCGGCAATGCCGGTGAGTTGTTCCTCAGATTCCACCGAGCAGGGTCCGGCCATCACAGCGAAGAATCCTTCACCGATTTTAGCGCCGTTCACATCGATGATAGTGTCCTTGGGATGGAATGAGCGACTGGCTTTTTTGTAAGGTTCCTGTACCCGAAGAACTTTTTCAACAATACCTTTAGAACGCAGCTTGTGAATATCCACATGCTGGGTTTCACCGATGAGGCCCAAAATGGTGGTTTCGGTCCCTTGACTATGGTTAATCTCAACGTTGTTTTCCGACGTAATTTCTTTTTTTAGCGCTTCAATGGCTTCTTCCGGTGTGTTGGGTTTTAAGACGACAATCATTTTAAATTTCTCCTTATGGTTTAAATTGTGATTAGAATCCGGGCGAATTTGTTTCTCTCTATCAGAATAAATTGATGATGATAAAGCATTGCCCGATCAGCGAATGTGAACAAGCAGAAAAAGAAAAACGCCTTGTTTCGTATTGTCGAAACAAGGCGTTTGTGAACCGTATCTAAGATCAAGCGTTATGATCACAAGTGGACGGTTGACTTTGGCTTGTTTCGAAGCACGCAAAATAGCCGGCGTAATAAAAGCCGGTAAAAAAGTAACCGTATTGTTTTTGTGCGTACATACTGCTTTTCATGAGACTGGTTTCCTTTTTGTGATAAAACCATTGTAGACTTATTAAATTAAAATGTCAAAGACTATTTTGATTGATAAAGATAAAAAATGAAATAGCCAACATTTTCGGGTAGACTTTTTTGAATGATTCCCGGGTGATTTTATCATAATTTTAAGGGTAAACAAAGAAGTCGGAGACATAACAGTCTAGTATATTTCGCTAGGCCGTTTAAATAATCAATCAAAATATGATTAATTTTAAGTGGTGATTTCCCGATATACACGGGTCAAGAGTCTGTCGGTCATACCGGCAAGATAGTCAATGACCGCCAATGGATACTCCCGCTCCCAATCCGCGGCGTGATAGATCACGCGATTGGCCAACTCTTTTTTTCGAGGGGAGATGGCGTCGGTGTAATTGGCGAGCCAATCGAAAAATGCTTTGGATGTCACCGGAAAACGCGCCTGAACGGCCTTATCAGACGGATTTTTGGCGATGATTTTTAATGCGCCATAGACGGCTCTAAGCATATGCTCACCGTTTTTTTTGTAATAACCGGTCAGTATGTCGTTGTGATAAATGAACTGTCGGTTTAGGGAAAGGAC
The DNA here is from genome assembly GCA_017405085.1 of Eubacteriaceae bacterium. GTDB lineage: Bacteria > Bacillota > Clostridia > Eubacteriales > Eubacteriaceae > RUG12931. Next base: position 1,350 of record JAFRBB010000050.1, on the reverse strand, counting down.
AGCACTCATGGCCGCCTGGCCTTCTTCTGAAAAGCCGATGCCTCGTTTCGGGGTTGAAAAAGCGCAAAGGTCTGACACCAAAAGATGAATGACGTTGGAATTGTTGGTGTTTTCAATATCGCCGCCCCGGCCTTTGGCGTAGGTTCGTATGATGGCGTTGTAGGCATGCATTTCATCGTCACCGATAATGTCCAAAGTATAAGCGTCGTCGATATCCCTGCCGAGATATGAAATGTTGTCGGCAATTTTGACAATGCAGCCCTCCCAGGTGTAGGGTTCATATTCGCCGGGATGATTAAAATCCTTAAGATCAATGGCTTGTTCTCTCGGACGAATGGGCTTTGAGACCGATCCGCTGTGGGCAATGATGCCGTCGCGGACGGCATAAGTCAGATTGAGGTTGTGTTTGCGCCCGTCGTAACCGGAAAGAATTTCCAAATCATCCACATAGTGAAGGCCCGAACGGGCGTGCCAAAAGGCGGGGGCGTTTGTAAAATCTAATCCTTCTTCTTTCATGATGGCATTTAAAATTCGTTCGCCCTCATGGCCCAAAGGCGGGTGTCCGAGATCATGGCCTAAGGCAATGGCCGTGGCCAGCATGGGATTTAAGCCTAAGTATTCGGCGATGAGCCGGCTCAGGCTTTCCACATAATGGACGTGATCGATTCGGGTGCAGATATGATCGTTTTCTGGCTCGAAAAAAACCTGGGTTTTGTATTTGAGACGGCGGTAGGCCGTCGAATGAAGAATGCGGGTATAGTCTCTGGCAAAGGGTGAGCGAATTTCACTTTCGCGTTGATATAATGGATCGATTCTCGATGCGGCCGTTTGCCATTTGGCGGAGCCGACATCAGTGGCCTCATGTTTAAAAGGGTGAGTGAAAGTCATCGGGCTTTTTCCTTTCGACAGGCATCACGATGATCTCGTGACTTAAATGGTATATGATGGGCAAAAGGCATGTCTTAAAAATGTATAATGACATTGTAAGTGACATGGTTATGACAAAATCGAAACCTTCGTCAAAAATTATAAATAGCATAGGCTTTGGTGTTTTCTTTCATTGAACATGGATTATCCAAAAGCTATGCTTGCCTAAGGGTAACGACTATGTTTAGCCAAATAAAACAAAGCATAGGATAAATGCTCTCTACAGTATAAATAGCAAAATGATTTTCGTCAATTAAAAAACACTGAAAACAGATTGTGGCCAGTCAAGTCCTAAATTTGGTGTAAATTTGAAAATGTTGTTATCTTTAGGTAGAAAATGTATTGTGTCAAGGTACATCGGATAAAGCAGTATATGCATAAACTATGTCAGGCTGCCAGTAACCGACGTTGTTCATCTGCGAT
>JAFRBB010000049.1 GCA_017405085.1 Eubacteriaceae bacterium | reverse complement strand
TTAGGGATTGTTATTCTTTTTCAAAGATTGAGCTGAGTGTTAGAATGTATTTTTGATGGTTTTGATAAAACATGTCTTTTTTAGACGTAATATTTTTCAGTTTTTGTTTCCCATGAATAATTTGGGATTATTAATTATTCACCATCCATCTCAAATGCCATTAGCCGTTTTCTTTTGTGAATATTATCATTATATCATGCCGTTTTCCTCAATAAAGGCGCTTTTTTTACGTTTATTGATAATATTTACGAAAACAAATGTTTTTTTTAACGTACAATCCGAACCGACTTAGTGATTTGAAATATCAAGTGAATCGAGCAGTTTTTTCGCTCATGCAAGCATGGCGGCCGCCCTGAACCATCGAAAGACTGCACGGCTTATTTTCTCGAAAAACCCTTTAAGAATCCATTGAATGTGTTTCTTTTGTGACCTTTCGCGTGCTATAATGTTGCTAAAATTAAAATATGGAAAGGAATTCAATCAAATGAAAGCAGGTTATCACTCTCATTTTAAAGGTCCGGTAAGCCTCATGCTTCTGGTCATGCTGTTAATCTGTTTGATCTTATCCCCGGGAGCCGCCCTCGCTCAGGAGGTGAAGCCCGAAGACAAGGTCAAAGTCACGGTCAAAGCCGATAAAACCGACTTGAAAGACGACGAACTCACCAAGGTGACTGTTACGCTGGACAACGAGTCGGACGATATCCTCAAATACAATTCTTTGAGTGCTGTGCTTCCCGACTATTTTGAACTGCATGAAGGCAGTCTTTCCCATTATGAGGAAACCATCGGCGTCAGCGAAAGCAAGAGCTACAGCTTCACGGTGGAAGCCGATGCCGACGGTCATGACGATGATCGAGACAAAAAAGAAGACAAAGACAGCGACAAGGATGATGACAAAGACAAAGACAAAAAAGAAGTTGTCGCCAAAGTCGTCAGACGCGATTCGGGCAATCCCAAAACCGGAAGCCCCGCAACCGGGGCGATGGCCGCTGCCGTTTTTCTGGTCGCCCTGGCCGCCCTTATCCTTTTCTTGCGGAAAAAATACAAGGCTTCTAAGGCGTTGGCCCTCATTCTGGTCTTTGCCCTCTGCGGCGGCTTATTCGCGAGATTCCCTTTGCGGGCAGACGCTGAATCCGTCAAATCAATCGGACAAAGCAATCAAACGCAGCAAACAGATCAAATCAATAATTTATTAAAACAAAACATCTCCGTCATCCCAGTGGCGCAAGATACCGCCTCTTCGGGATCCGAAAAAACAAAGACGGATGACAAAGGCGAAGAACCCGCCCATGATTACAAAGCGGAACTGCCGATGACCGTCGCCGGCATCAAAACGTCCATTGTCGTCAATGCCCACATCGGCGCTTTTCAACCCGTGGACTTCCCCGAAAAAGGCGACAACATCGTCACAAATGCCGACAGTTACAAAATCGTCTGTCCGCTTCAGGGCAGCACCTTTGTTGATCAAATGGCCGATCTTGCCTTTGCCAAAGCGCATATCATCCTTTCCGAAGGCGCCAAAGGACACAAAATTACCGATGTTTTCCTCTCGGAAGATAAAAAGACACTGACCATTGTCGTAAGCGGTAAAGTAGGATCCGGCGCCAAAGCCGTCACCGCCGACTTTAAAGAAGGCGCCATTACAAATGTTGCCCTTGATAAAAAGATGACCTGCTCGGTGACCAAGCCGAAACCCTTTATTGAAACCGCGGCCATGACCATAGACACCAAAGAAGCCAACGACGGAAAAAGCAAATCCGAGAGCGCAGAACTCTGTCTGCCGGTTGATCTGGACAGTGCCCAGTTTACCGATAAAATCAACAACGCCGACTTCACCGTCTTAAACGCTCAGTCCAAAGCCATCAAAGGCGCCGTTGTCACCAAAGTGGACCTGACATCGGAAGGCAAAGCCAAGGTCTATGTGTCCATGCCCGGCAAGACGCCCGCGCAAATCGCCGGCAAATTAAACGGTGGTTATCTGAAAATCGGCGGAAAGAGCATCAACTGCGGCGCCCTCAAGCTGAAATTCAACCTCTCCTCTGTCGGTGATGCCGGAATTCGCACCGCGGCCGAAGTTAAAACCGGAGACGATGTCAAGCTTAAAGTCACAGCGGATAAAACCGATCTGAAAAATGATGATTACGCCACCGTGACCGTCACCATGGCCAATGACTCGGATTACGTCTTAAACTACACAAACTTCGAAGCGACCCTTCCCAGTGATTTGGAAATCGCCGAAGGTTCCCTCGACCATCACGAAGACACCATCGGCATCGGTGAAAGCAAAAGCTACAGCTTTAAAGTCGAGGCCGATACCAAAGATGACGGCGATAAAGATAAAGATACTGACAAAGACGATGACGAAGATAAAGACAAAAAGGAAAAGGATTCGGAGGACAAAGAAAAATCAAAAGCCGTAGCACCCGTCATCAGACAAACGAGCAATCCCAAAACCGGCAGCCCCGAAACCGGCGCCTTTGCCCTCGTCGGTTTTCTGATCGGCGCGGCCGCCCTCATCCTTTTCTTGAGGAAGAAATATAAGGCGTCCAAAACCCTCGCCCTCATTCTGGTGGTCTCCCTCTGCGGCAATTTCCTCGTCTTTTTCCCGACCAAAGCGAACGCCGCCGAAAACAAAAAAGTGACGACCGAGGCCAAGGCCGATGAAGGTGGGGACGACAAAAAACCGGCCCAGGATTACAAAATTGAGCTCCCGATGACCGTGGGCGGCAAAAAACAAACCATCACCGTCAAAGCCCATGTCGGTCAAATCGGAGAAGTCGGCTTCCCCATCACGGGACAAGCCATAGCCAGCGGCGCCGAAAATTACAAAATCGAATGCCAACTCGAAGGCGGCGCCTTCAATGATAAAATGGCAGATGCCTCCTACGCGGCGTCTCATATTTCTCTCGGCGGCGGCGCCGAAGGCCACACGATCACGAGCACTGCCTTATCCGGGAGCAATGCCCTCACCCTTTCGGTCTCCGGCAAAGTAAAATCCGGCGCTAAAACCATCACCGCCGATTTTGAAGCCGGATCCATCCGCAATGTGGCGATCGACGAGCAAATGACCTGCCAGGTAAAAAAACCGAAACCCTTTATCGACGTCGATCACATTGTGATCTCTAAAGCCGGAGACGGTGAGTCCACTGAGCTTTCCTTACCAGTTAATATCGACAGCGCCCAGTTTACGGATTCGATCAATAACGCTGACTTCACCGGCAGCGGCCTCATCAAAGACGCCGTTTGCACGAGAGTGGACGTCACGGATCTGAACAAAGCCAATGTCATCATGACCATTCCCGGCAAATCGTCTTCGGAGGTCATCGATGAAATGGCGGCAGGCAACCTGACCATTGACGGCGCAAGCATCAACTGTGACGCCCTGTCGATGAATTTTGCCCTTCCCGTCTACACTGCAAGCCTGACTTCTAACATCGTCGGCAAACCGACCATCACCGATAATGGCGACGGCACCGCGACCATCACGGCAGTCTATCAAGAAAACGTAAACGTCGGCGGCGATTCGGATATCGACTTGACACCGGATGCTCTTTCCGTCGCGTCGACCGATGGCGATATCACCGTCTCGGCTCCCACAAATGTGACGAGTGACAGCTTTGACGTGACCCTATCCACCGTCGTTGCCCTTCCCGCTAACGAAACGCAACCCGGTGCCTCTGCTCAGGCGGAACCCACAAAAACCCAGGCCGACACCGCAGAGTCCAAAGCTTCAACAGAGACCGAAGACACCAATAAGGCTGAGCCGGACACTACGGCCAAAACCCAAGGGGACACGCAAGTGAACGCAAATTCAGAAGCAAGCACAGAAGCGTCCGCCACAGACGGCAGCGCTGTCCAAACAACCGAACCCAAACAAACCGATGAAGCCGCAAGCAAACAAGAAGCCGCGAAGGACCAGGCAACCACGGAACCCAAAAAAGCCGACACATCGAACAGCGCCAAATCCGACAACGCCAAATCAGACACGGCATCGACAAAAGCAACCCGGACCTTATCCATCGACGACTACGCTGATCTCATCATGGCCATGCCGACAAACCTGAGTGTTTCCATCAAAAAAGGCGCCATGACCAATGCCTCGGGATTCATCGTGAAATGTGATCACATCATTCCCACTGCTGCTAAATGGTAAGCCGCGAGCGATCTGACCAAAAAAACATGTCAAAACCTAACGGAGCAAGGCGCCTCGCCCTGAACCATCGACAGTCTGCACGGTTTATTTTAACGCAAACCATCAAAGCCCGGCATTGCCGGGTCAGAGTGTAGACAAAGTCCATGGCAAAAGCTCTGGGCTTTTGTTATTAAAGAAAAGAATCACAAAAAATGGTATAATGAGGATATCAAAATAAAGGCGGTATTTCTCAAATGATGACACAGAATTCGGATAAGAAGCGGGAACAAATCCAAATGTTGTGTAT
>JAFRBB010000048.1 GCA_017405085.1 Eubacteriaceae bacterium | reverse complement strand
GATTTAATGTAATATTGAGTTGAGCCATGTGTTTTGCCTCCTTGGTAATGTGTTTTTTGCTTATTTACATTATACCTAAAGGCGGAGCACTTGGCTCGTTTTTTGGTTTTCAATTTTACACCATTATACTGCCACTACCTTGTGGCCTCGCATGATAACGGATTGAAATCAAGGAAAATGTCGAAATAGACGGTAAGTCCGTGTTTTGTGATGGTCGGCGTAAGGATACGGTTAGTAAAATTATCAATTGTCAAATAAAAGGTAGAATTCTTTAAAATGTCTGACCGCTTTAAAATCCGCATAGGATTCATGCTAATTTATGTTATAATAAAAGAAATTATTTCATCTAGATATTAAATGACAAATAGCTCTTTTTATATCGATTGGAACAAAATATCGAACGGTTAATACGATAATTTTGACATTCGGAGGATAAAAAATTATGGGAAACAATCAAATTGACGCCACGCTTTTTTGCGTAAATTGCGACGAAGAGACCGATCACAAAGTCACTTATCGCGGAGAGCGCATTCACAGCATCACCTGTACCCGCTGCGGGATGTCCGTTCAAATGGATCAGGACTACATTGACGACAATTTCACCCAGGATTTTGTAAAACGCGTTTTCACCAAACCCGCTCGCCTGACCAAAGAGATGCAGGCCGATCTCAACGCTTTTATGCGCATTTTGCCGTATCGCATCATCACCAAGCCCTACCGGATTTACAGAGAAATTAACGAACACAACAAAAACGATTGATATCGGCAGATTAAAGACTAAACTTCCGGCAACATTTGACGCAATCCGTGTTATCCGACAAAATACTTGATTTCGGAATCGAAAAATGTTGGCCTTTCTCAATAGAATAAGCAGATTATCCAGATAAAAGAGCAAGCCTGCGGGGCTTGTTTTTTTTGCCAAAAAGACGGATAATAAAAAGATAGATATGATCGGCAGGTCTTGTTGGGACGAAAGCCGATGATAAGGAGGATGACATGAAGCAACCGATACGAATCGGCACAGGCTATGATGTGCATTGTCTTGTGGAAAACAGAAAAATGATTTTGGGAGGCGTTGACATTCCCTTCGATCGAGGGCTGCTCGGTCATTCCGATGCCGACTGCCTGACCCACGCAATTATGGACGCGCTTTTGGGAGCCCTCGCTCTGGGTGATATCGGAAAATTTTTCCCGGACACCGATGATGCTTATTTGGGCGCGGACAGCATGAATCTTTTGGCAACGGTCGCTGAAAAGGTTGCCGCCGAAGGCTACGTCGTCGGCAATATCGACTCGGTCATCATCGCGCAGGTGCCCAAATGCGCGCCGTATATCGATGAAATGCGGCAAAACATCGCGGATACATTGGGCATTGACGTCTCGCAGGTCGGCGTGAAAGCCACAACGGAAGAACGATTGGGATTTACCGGAAGGGAGGAAGGCATTGCTGCTCAGGCGGTGGCGTGCCTGATGTTAAAATGATAGGAATTATGACAGCAATGCAGGAAGAAGCGGATGCCATTTTAAAATGGACAACCGATCAGACTGTTTACGAAAAAGGCATGATGCGATTTATCTCTGGAAAAATCGGTGACAATGATGTGTGCGTGGCGATATCTGGGGTCGGCAAGGTCAACGCCGCCGCGGCGACCCAGGCGATGATTGACTGCTATGGGGTATCGCAGGTGATCAATGTCGGGGTTGCCGGCGCGTTGGCATCATTTTTGTCGATGGGGGATATTGTCGTCGCCACCGATGCTGTCCAATATGATGTGGACGCCACGGCATCCGAATTCGCCCTTGGTGAAGTGCCGTTAATGGACCGCGTGGCCTACGGCAGCGATGAAAAACTCATCGACCTCGCCCGCTCCGTGAAAGATAAAACCGGTCTGCCCACGCATTTCGGCCGGGTTTTGACGGCGGACAGAGTGGTCGCGAACAAACAGTTAAAGGACGCGATTCACGCCCATTTTGAAGGAATATGCGCCGAAATGGAAGGGGCTGCCGTGGCGCAGGTGGCCGAGGTCAACGGAGTGCCAGTCATCATTATCCGCGGTATTTCCGATTTGGCCGATGAGGATTTAACGGAAACCTACGCCGGGCATTTTCAGTCGGCGGTGGAGCGCACCGCCCTCTTTGCCGTCGCGATGGTCAGCTTAATCAATGATGACACGGGATGTGACGCTAATGCCTGAGCACGACGATTTTTTTCAGACAACCCTTCCGGCCCATCGACCGACCTGGGCCGAGATTGACTTAGACGCCTTTTATCACAATTACGCCGCCATCAAAAAACATGTGGGGCCCGGGGTCAAAATCATCGGCGTGGTGAAAGCCGACGCTTACGGACACGGTGTGGACATACCGGAAATGCTCCAAAATGAGGAAGTGGATATGTTGGCCGTCGCCTTTCTCGATGAAGCCATCGCGCTGCGCCAGCGGGGCATCGACCGCACCGACATCATGCTCCTCGGTTATTCTCCGGTGGATGCCATTCCCGAAATTGTCGAATGGGATATTGAGCCGGCGGTTTACACCTATGAGTTTGCCAAGGCATTGTCGGATTATTGCGCCGAAACGGGGGACAGCGTCCGCGTTCACGTCAAGGTCGACACCGGTATGGGGCGCATCGGTTATCGGTGGGAGAGTGCCGCGGAGGAAATCGAAAAGCTCGCCGGCCTTCCGGGAATTCGACTCTATGGATTGTTCACCCATTTCGCGACAGCCGATCAAGCGAACAAAGCCTTTACCGATCTTCAAATGCGGCGCTTTAAGGATATTGTATCCGAATTAAAAAATCGAGGGATTGATATTCCCTATAAACACGTGGAAAATTCCGCGGCCATCATCGATTTTGATAAAAGCGTCTACAACGCGGTACGGCCCGGCATCATTCTCTACGGATTGTATCCGTCGGATGAAGTCAAAAAAGAAAATCTGCCTCTGACGCCTGTCATGCGCTTTAAGACGACAGTTTCTTATTTAAAAACAATTCAGCCCGGGGATTCGCTCGGATACGGCAGGGCTTACATCGCCGAGGCGCCGCGGGTAATTGCCACGCTGCCTGTGGGGTATGCCGATGGTTATACCCGTATGCTTTCGGGAAAGAATACCGAGGTGTGGATCAACGGACAGCGCGCGCCGGTGGTGGGCAACATCTGCATGGATCAATGCACCGTGGATGTCACCGATGTGCCGGGAGTTGAAATCGGCACCGAGGTGGAGCTTTTCGGAGAGCACATCACCGCCGATGAAATTGCCGATAAACTCGGCACCATCAATTATGAGATTGTCTGCATGGTCAACAAGCGCGTTCCTCGCATTTACAATTTCATGGGACAAAAGCATCTGGAAGCGGAAATCCTAAATGACGGGTTTTTCGGTAATTATTAATGTGTGACAATCATGCCATTTTATTGGATGCGCCATGGCGGTTTATGAAAACAAAAACTTCTTTCGACAAGTCGTTGAAAGAAGTTTTTTTGATGTCATTTGACATATCGCGTCGAATTCTCAAAAGATTTGATAATCGAGAAAATAAGAAGCTGCAAACCTAAAGAAAGATAATCCTCACAATTTTATTTATAAGAAACGGTTTCAAAATGTTATAAATCGTGGTAATATAATGTAGCATACTACATAAGGAGAAAAGTATGATTTGCGAACAGGTCAAAAAACTAACGTTGTATATGAAAACACAGCTCGACAATAAATTAAGAAAATACAATTTGACAGCGACACAGTTTATCGTCTTGGAATATCTGTTTGAAAACGAAGGGGAAAGCATCATTCAAAAGGACATTTGTGAATTATTGGAGATTAAACATACAACGGTTGTAGGCATTATCAAACGCTTAGAGGAAAAGGGGTTGATTACAAGAACAAAAAATAAACAGTCGAAAATAATCAATATCAGTTCAAAAGGAAGAGACTTATACAACAGATTAAGCGGGAGGCGATACGATGTTGAGGAAATATTGTTAAATGGTTTTACAAAAGAAGAGATTCAAGATATGGAGGAAAAACTAAACAAAATGTATGCAAACATAAAAGGAATATCTAAAAATATTTTTCGAAAACCGATATTGTTGTAAACGGAAGAGATACAAAACATTTAAAAAATTCATCAAGCAACTTCATCAGTTATGATCGGTATTTGCAGGCTTCTGCTCATCATGGCGGGTTGATTTTGGCATCTTGAATTTTGCTATGAGTTAAAAATTTGTTTTGGCTTATTATCACAAGCGTTCATATGCATCTTGAAAGGAGAATGACCAATGAAACAAAAACTAACTGTATCAGCGATTATTTTTACATTGCTGTTAAGTCTTTTGTTGGTGAACAATCCGGTGTACGCGAAAAGCGATGCTACTTCGGCGGAAACAAAAGCCAATATTGAAAAAAGTTTGAACCTAGCAAATAATAATAAATTTACGTGGTCGTATGATTCGAACTCTGACGCATGGGTTATGTCGATTGTGACATCGGTTGTCAAACCGGTCATAGAAGACGAACAAGGCGTTTCGGTATGTGTTCCCGGAGCTTATGTCGCGGGCATTGATACAAACAGAGATGGAACAGCGGATGTGACAGCAGCGAATTTCAGTCAAGCGGTCAACGGCAATATGATTGCCAATCCATCAGGGTTCGTTACAAGCACAAACGGCCAAGTCTACACGGCGGCATCCTGTCCCGTTATCATCAACACCGGTGCGGCGGGATACGGCAATTCAAGCAATTCTACTGCATCGACGACTTACGCGAAAGAGGGATATATCAATGTCGCGTGCGGCAATAGAGGGAAACAGGATACAGCGAAAGACGCTGACGGCAACACCTATTACACAGGAGATGCGCCTTGCTGTTTGGTTGATCAAAAGAACGCGGTAAGATTCGTCAAATATAATATATTATTGGGAAACATTCTCGGCAGCGTTGATTATTTTGTGTCAACCGGCGGCTCCGGCGGCGGTGCCCATGCGGCGATGCTCGCGGCCACATCCAATCATCAGGATTTTTATGATTATGAAATTGAAGCCGGAGCGGTTGGCGTTTATCAAAACACGGACGGATCCTACTCGACAATGGTCACGATTAACGGAACAAACCGTGAGATCGATGACGGTGTATGGGGATGTATGGCCTATAGCGCGATCACGCCGCTGTACTCAGCGGATATGGCAATGGCCTTTGAATATTATTTGGACAAAGATTATTCTTTTAACACGGATTTTCAAAAGAAATTGGCGGAAAAATTGGCCCAAAAATATATGACTTATATTAATGACCAAAATTTATCTGTCAAAGAGTCGGATGTCGATTTGGATATCAACGGCAACGGCAACAAAACCGACACCATCAAACTCAGCATCGAATACGATCAAAACAAATACCCGGACACAAATGGGTATGGCGGAACCTATTTGGACTTCTATTTGGCGGAATTTGTGTCTGATTTGCAATGGTACATTGATAATTTAGATTACGGCGATAATTTCACATGGTTTGACGCGAACGGAAACGCTTTGTCAGACAGTGATGTGGCCAATATGAGCCAATCAGATAAAGCCAAAGCCTTTATCGAAGGAAGATACGCGACATCCGCAAAAAAAGGCACCATGGGCGGAGCACCATCGGGAGATGCACAAGGCGGTCCCGGAGGCTCGAGTGATTCCGGTTCAGGCGAAAAACCCAGCGGAAATCCGCCAAGCGATATGCAAAATGGCCAAGGCGGCCCGGGTGGTTCGAGTGATTCAAATGCCGGTGAAAAGCCCAGCGGAAATCCACCGAGTGATATGAAAGATGGCCAAGGCGGCTCCGGAGAATCCAAATCCGACGGCACAAACGGGAATGGATCGGAAAAAGTCGGAACTCCGGATCAAGGCACAACCCAATCCGCATCCGGTTCCAAAAATTCATCAAATTATCGAACCTTTAAAGCAATGGTTCAGGCCTATAAAGAAGATATTGATGAAATATACGCGGGGGATCAATACGGAAAAAATATCGTCGGTTTATATGATCCGCTCCAATACATCGGCGCGAAAACGACAAAAGCGCCAACCTGGACAAGAATTTTAATGGGCGCTTCCGAAGGGGATATGTCGATGTTTTCGTCGTTAAATATGCAGGCCAAATGGCTGGCCAACGGAACGGACGCGATCATTGACTGGCAATGGAACGGCGGACATGTGCCGTCGGAAATTTTGGGCGATTCTTTTAGCTTGTATGTCGACCAGATGTATGGCAAATATGTCAACGGCGCAAAAGCAATCACGAAAGCGGGCCCGACGAAGCAGACGAAAAACGGAACCGAAAGCTCCGCGAGCGGTAAAGATATCAGTTCATGGGTCAAATATACCAATGGCAAGGTCTCTTTTGGCTTGGCAAACGCGGCAGCCTACCGCGTTGAAGGCGCAAGCAAAGCCATTCCAGGATTTGATGTGATCGATTATGGGCAAGAGGATTACGTATTCGGCAGCGCGACAAAAGACGCAAGGCATTGGGACAAATATGTTTTGGAAGCTTTTGAGGAAAACGCGTCGGAATTGGAACCCCTGTTTGCCGACAATACGACGATTTATCTCATCATCGGAGGGGTGTGCGGCGTGATTGTATTGGGAATTATCATCGCCGTCATCATTAAAAAAAAGAAAGCCAACCCACAACAACAAGATAAATAATTTAACCCGGAGCTAGTCTTCAATCATAAAACAAATGCCGGAGCGAATGCTCCGGCGTTTTGTCAATTGTTTAAAAACCGTTCGGTCTGATGGACTGAGCGGCTTTTTGATTATTTTTTTGTCACCTCGACATATTTGATGGGAATTCCTCGGGCGAAAAACATGCGCTCATGTTCAGTTTCGGGGCCGATGTCGAGGCCTTCGTTTCGCGCGTCGCGGCTAAGGCGGACTGTTTCAAAGCCGCAGGAGTCGAAATAGTCAAGGGAATCCTCAAAAAAGGCGTCATCATCGGTTTTAAATCGGATAAAACCTCCGGGTTTTAAGACGCTTTTGTAGTTTTCGAGCTGTCTCGGATGGGTCAGGCGTCGTTTGTGATGCTGCCTTTTGGGCCAGGGATTGGCGAAGTTGATAAAAAGTCCGTCGGCAATGTCTTCGGGGGAGAAAACATCGGTGAAGCGGGTGATGTCATAAGCGGTGAGGCGCACGTGGGTTTTGGCGCGGTTGTCCCGCAGCACTTTGCGGTTGGCGTGGGCGAGAACGGTGTCGATCATGTCGACGCCGAGGAAATTGGCGTCGGGATGCGCTTCGGCCGAGGCGGAGATAAAATCCCCTTTTCCGCATCCGAGTTCAATATAAAAAGGTCGGGCAGGATCTTCAAATTGGTCGTGCCAACGGCCGCGAAAACGAAAAGGATCTCTCAAATAAACAGGGCTTTTGTCAAGTTCGGGTTTCATCCAGGGTTTGGGTCTTAAATGCATGGGCTCTCCGGCGTATGATTCTATTTGGTCCGGGACGATGCTGCGGACCGCGGTTCGAATGGTTGTTTCATAAAAAACAGGAGGCTTTGTCAAACCTCCTGTTTGGGTTAAAGGATTGATATCATCGTCCGATGTTCATTGAATGTTATTTGTCTCTGACGATAATGACGCCGTCATCGGTTTCGAAAAAGCCTTTTCCCGGGTTGTTGTCCATGAGGCGCACGTATTCGTCGGCGTTTTCCCGGATGCCGGCGATTTCTTCGGGAGTCAGATCCCGCACAACCTTGGCCGGGGATCCCATGATGAGTTTGCCTTCGGGGAAGGTTTTATTTTGGGTGACCAAAGATTTGGCGCCGATAATGCAATTGTTCGGGATATGGGCGCCGTTTAACACGACGGTGCCCATGCCGATTAAGACATCATCGTCGATGGTGCAGCCGTGAATGGTGCAGTTGTGGCCGATGGTGACGTGATTGCCGATGATGGTGGGATAACCCTCGCTGACGTGCATGATGGTGCCGTCCTGGACGTTGGAGCCGTCGCCGATGCAAATGGGCGCTTGATCGGCTCTGACAACGGCCTGGTACCAGACGCTCACATCGTCTCCCAAATGGACATCTCCGACGATATCGGCACTATCGGCAATGAATAAATGTTTGCCTTCCGTTGTGTTGGCGAAGCTGCCCTTCGGCACCCGTTCGGGATGATTGAGGGGCTCTTCGGCGGCTAACACCGCGGGATTGATTTTGGGTTTGGCTTCGGTGGATTGGCCGCAGATGTTTTCGGCCTCTGATGTTTCAGCCGGCTCTCCGGTTGGAACGGGAGCGTCATCCGCAGCATTAACCGCGGCTTTCGCTTCGGCTTCGGCCATGATTTCCGCCGCCGATTTGGGATCGTAGGTTTCACCGGCAGCCATGTAGCTTTCGCGGGGAGCGAGCTCCGGCGCCGGAATGTCGGGGATGCTGCCGCCGGAAAATGGCACGCCGTCTTTGTCGTTAGCGGAGACGTCATCAGCGGGGGCGTCAGTCATCTTTTTTTTTTCGACGTCGGCCTCACTTCCCTGACTTTGGCGCTGCCAGTTGCCGTTGGGCAGATCGCTGTCAACAAAGCGTTTGTTGAAACGTGTGTAGCTGTATCCTTCGTCGGCGTTGTCATCCAAAGGATTGACGACGCCGGAATTGCCGCCGTAGCTTTGAACGCTTTCCCGGGCGGGGGAATAACCGACGGGTTCGTCGTTTTTGTATTCGCCGGAGACGGTCATTTTCCAGCCCTTGCCGATGGTGACGCCTTCGTCGTCTTCCAGAGGCAGGCGGGGGGCGCGTTTGATTTCAACCAGGCTTTTGTTGTCTAAGCCGCGTTTGACAGCGCGGTCGATGGCGGCACAAACCGCGTCAAAGTCTGTGTTGAGTTCCCGATTGGTGAAGGATTTGAGAGACAAGCCCATTTCCCGGAGGGCGTCGCCTTTTTTCCCGGAGACGCCGCCGGCGGTATCGGAGAATTTGCGGAATTTTTCAAGATCGACGGCCAGATTGGCGGAGGGACACACAAACAAGAAGTGATCGACATCAGCCATGGCGCTGCGTTGAAAATGTTCCGGATAGTCTTTTAAGAAATCCTCCCACAGGCGTTTTTCCTCGGGGGTTGCTTTGGTTTCAAAATCATTTAGGGTGGGACCCGCGAAGTCCCGTTGTTTTCCGTAAGGCATCGTATTCCTCCCGTTTATCACTTTGCGATTGTTGTCATTTTCTTTTACAAACAAAATTATCTTAACACGTTTTACCCGTAAACAAAAGTCTATAATTTAACCTTTTTTTATATTTTTGTGCCAAAAGGGCGAAAAGGATTTAATCCCGGGATTTTGTTTGTCAAAAGAGCTTTTGGTGAGAATTAATTTGAGACAGAGAAAACAAAAAATACCAAAGGCATCCGGGGAGGATGCCTTTGGTATAATTAGGAATGAAAAGAAAAAGGGGAGATAACTCTCTCGCCATTATCCTAAAGGACAAACCTTTAAATAAGCTTTTATCTTAAGGCGTTTTTCGAAAAATCCAGGCCATATAACAATGCATTTTTTTGGAAAATGTCGAATATTAAACACCTTTGTTAAATTTGTTGAATAAAAAAATAAAGATTTTTTCAGGCATCTCATTTTTCTTTTGTCCTTTTGAAGGAATGACCCCAGGAAAGACGCAAAAAGTGTTGACGCTTCCGGCCTTTTTATTTAAAATGAAATGAACAGAAACGGCGGATTAATAGGCAAAAAGGAGGTCTCCATGCTAAAAGGAAGACACTTAATCGAACCCGGCGATTTTACAATTGAAGAATTAGAAGAAATATTTGAGCTGGCTGATCGGATCATTGCAAATCAATCGGACTATATTGATCTTTGCAAGGGAAAGTTATTGGCCAGCCTTTTTTATGAGCCGTCGACGCGGACCCGTTTCAGTTTTGAGTCGGCGATGATGCGCCTCGGCGGCCGGGTTATCGGCTTTGATAATCCGGACAATTCGTCGGTTTCAAAAGGAGAGAGTTTATCGGACACCATGCGGGTCATCTCGGGTTATACGGACATCATTGTGATTCGCCATCCCAAGGAAGGCACGGCCAGGCTGGCGGGACGGGCGGTTCCGGGCACGCCCATCATCAATGCCGGCGACGGCGGCCACGAGCATCCCACTCAGACTCTGACGGATTTGTTAACCATCCGACATGAGCTCGGCAGTCTCAGCGGTCACACCATCGGCGTTTGCGGCGACTTGCTTTTCGGCAGAACCATTCATTCTCTGGTCAAAACGTTGAACCGTTATCCGGACAACAAGTTTGTTTTTATTTCGCCGAAAGAGTTGAAAATGCCCGCTTATTTTCTGTCGATGCTGCCCGAGGGCTCCTATATCGAAACGGACAGTCTGGACGCGGTCATCGGAGACGTGGATTTGCTGTATATGAGCCGTGTGCAGCGGGAACGTTTTGTCAATGAGGAGGAATATCTTCGCTTGAAGGATGTCTATGTCCTCGACAAGAAAAAAATGGCCCACGCCCGCGATGATATGATCGTGCTGCATCCGCTTCCCCGGGTCAATGAAATCGCCGTTGAGGTGGATGACGATCCCCGGGCGCTGTATTTTAAACAGGCGCGCTACGGCATGTATGTGCGCATGGCGCTGATTGCCAAGCTGTTGGGCATGGCGTAGACTACAGGATTGCGACTCATCAAAAATCATCGGACTATCAATCAAACAAGCGGATTTTATCAATTTAATCGGAGGCAACCACATGATTAACGTCTCGCAAATCAAAAAAGGCATTGTCATCGACCATATCGAGGCAGGCCACGGCTTTCGCATTTATAAAGAGCTGCATCTGGATCAGATTTCGGATCCCGTCGTGCTCTTGACCAATGTGCCCAGTGACAAAATGGGCAAAAAGGACATGCTCAAAATCGAAACGGATGTTCCCATCGACATGGATGTTTTGGGACTGATCGATCCGGGGGTCAGCATCAACTATGTGCGTGACGGCGCGGTCACGAAAAAACAGAAACTCACCCTTCCCCGGGAAGTTGTGGGCATCATGCGCTGCGTCAATCCCCGCTGCATCACCCAAACGGAACAGGTTGACGACATTCATTTCTATCTGGTCAACGAAGAAAAGCGGATTTACCGTTGCGAGTATTGCGACGCCTACACCACCTTCAACGAAAGCAGATAAGCCCCGGGCCGCTATCTGTGTAAAACATAATCAAACCGGCCAATCACGACACGAGGAGAGAGGAATTGAGAACACTGATCAAAAACATCACCATCGTCGACGCCGACGGCGCGCGCGACGGCCAGGTGATGATTGAAAACGGCAAAATCCGCAAGGTCTACAAACCGACCGGGCGGGTTCAGACCCATTTTGAACGGGTGATTGACGGCGGCGGCAAAAAGCTGATGCCGGGGCTCATCGACATGCATTGTCACTTAAGAGATCCCGGGCTCACCCACAAGGAGGATTTGACATCGGGACTCACAGCCGCGGCCCGCGGCGGATTTACCACCGTTTGCGCCATGGCCAACACCAAACCCGTGATGGACAAGATTGAGATGGTCAAAACCAATCTCGACAAGGCCAAGACCATCGGCAAAGCCGAGCTTTTGCAGGTGGCGGCGGTGACCAAAGATTTTTCCGACGCTGATTTTGTCGATTTTGACGCGCTGCGTGACAGCGTGCCCTATTTTTCCAATGACGGGCACAACATCGACAACGCGGACACCATGCGACGGGCGCTGGAAATTTCCGCCGAGACCGGCATTTTAATCGCGACGCACAACGAGCCCGAGGTGGAGACGATTCGCCGGGATATCGAGATGATGCGGGATATCCCCGGCGCCAGGCTGCACCTGTGTCATATCAGCACCGAGGCCACGCTGAATCTGGTCAGAGCCGCCAAGGACGCGGGACTCGATCTCACCTGTGAGGTCACGCCCCATCACCTGTACGGCTCCGGGCTGGACTTTAGGGTGCATCCGCCTTTCCGAAGCTTAAGGGATAAAAACGCCCTCATCGAAGGGGCGAAGGACGGCAGCATCGACATTTGCGGGACCGACCACGCGCCCCACTCGGCGGCAGACAAACAGGCCGGCGCGCCGGGACTAGTCAATTTCGAGACGGCCTTTGCCATGTACCACACGGTCTTTGACCGGGCGGGCATTCCCCTCACGCGGCTCAGCGCGATGATGAGCGAAAATCCCGCGAAGCGTCTGGGGCTTAAAACCGGGCTCATCAAAGAAGGCTGTCCCGCGGATTTGATTCTGGTTGATACCGCGCGAAAATGGCGCGTTGACGTCAAACAATTTGTGTCCAAAAGCCGCAACACACCTTTTGACGGTGATTTGCTCACCGGAGACATCATCTGGACCATGAAGGGAGGAAACATCATCTATGATCGCTGATCGTTTGTATGAATCGGCCAAAGCCAGTCCCGTTTGTGTGGGGCTCGATACCAAGATTGATTTTTTGCCGGCTTGTCTGGCGGAAAAGGATTTGTCCCCAGGAGAAAAAATCACGGCGTTTAACCGGGCGATTGTCGACGCGACGGCGGATCTCGCCGGCTGCTACAAGGTGCAGATTGCCTGTTACGAGGCTTTGGGGCTCGATGGCTTAAAAGCCTATGCCGACACGGTGGCCTATGCCAGAACCCAAGGGAAAATTGTCATCGGAGACTGTAAACGCGGCGACATTTCCTCCACGGCGGCGCAGTATGCCAAAGGTCATTTTGAAGGCGATTTTGAGGTGGATATTTTAACGGTCAACGCCTATATGGGCCTTGATGCCGTCTCGCCTTATTTCCCCTACATCGAAAACAACGAAAAAGGCTTGTTTGTGCTGCTGCACACCTCCAATCCGTCGGCGGTTGATCTCCAGGAAGACAACATGGCCGACGGCCGCATGGTTTACGAAAAAATGGCGGATCTCATCGACGAATGGGGCAAGCCCTACATTGGCGAATCGGGCTTTTCGGCCATCGGTGCCGTTGTGGGCCTAACCTATCCCGAAGCCTTTGAAGCACTGCAGCAGGCGCATCCTCATATGTTTTACTTGGTGCCGGGATACGGCGCTCAAGGCGGCACGGGACGTGATATCGCCGACATTTTGAAGCGTTCGCGCTGCGCGGTGGTCAATTCCTCCCGAGGGATCATTTGCGCCCACAAGGGCAAGACCGAAGGCGAGGACTATATCGACTATATCCGCAAGGCAGCAGTGGACATGAAGGAGGATCTGACCCAGTGGCTTTGATCAAACAAAATAAACAAATCGCCAAAAATATTTTTCTGATGGACGTCTCTTACGACGGCAAAATATTTCCCGGGCAATTTTTTATGCTTCGCGCTTGGGACGTCGATCCCTTGTTGCCCCGTCCCATTTCCGTCCACGATTATCATGATGGTGCCGTTTCTTTTCTCTATCAGGTCGTCGGTAAAGGCACCCGGATTTTATCGGAGCTTGAAGCCGGGGATGACGTGAGCCTCGTCGGACCTTTGGGAAACGGCTTTCCCGATGTCCCGGGGGATATTGTGCTGGTCGGCGGCGGCATCGGCACGGCCCCGCTTTATTATCTGCTGCGCGGCCACAAGGCCAAATATCCCGATAGTCATGTCCGCGTTTATCTCGGCTTTTCCGATGAAAGCTACGGTGATGAGCGGTTCTCCGAACTCGCCGACGACGTGATTGTCGACATCGGCGGCTTCATCACCGATAAGGTTGAGGTGAAAGCCCGCGACACGGTGCTTGCCTGCGGCCCCGACGTCATGCTTCGGGCGCTCAGTCAAGTCGTCCCCAAGGAAAATCCCTTGTATCTTTCATTGGAAGCGCGCATGGCCTGCGGACTTGGCGTGTGCCTCGGCTGCAACATCGAGACGCCGGAGGGCAACCGCAAGGTTTGCAAAGATGGTCCGGTATTTCGGAGAGAGGAGCTGGGCTTATGAGCACAAGACTTCACACAACCTTTGCCGGCATCGATTTTAAAAATCCCGTCGTCACGGCATCGGGAACTTTCGGCTTCGGCAGAGAATACGAACGGTTTTATCCCCTTGAAAAACTCGGCGGCCTGTGTACCAAAGGATTGACGTTAAATCCCCACACGGGCAACGGCGGCATCCGGCTTTGGGAGACGCCGGCGGGCCTGATGAATTCCATCGGCCTCGAAAATCCCGGCATCGACGCTTTCCTTCGCGATGAATGGCCCCATCTCTCGGCCCTCGACACGGTGACCGTTGTCAACGTCGGCGGTCACAGCGAAGCCGACTATCTAAAGGCGGTGGAGAAGTTAAATCCCTATCCCGTTGCCCTGATCGAACTCAATATCTCATGTCCCAATGTGGCGGCGGGGGGAATGGCCCTGGGCGTCGATCCCGATTTGGCGCATGATATCACCCAAAAAGTCACGGCAATTTCCGAGCATCCCGTGATGGTCAAGCTCACCCCCAACGCCGGAGACGTGGCGGCGGTGGCCCAGGCTTGCGAAGCCGGCGGCGCGGCGGCGCTCAGCCTGATCAACACCGTGTCGGCCATGGCTGTGGACGTGAAGCGAAAACGCATTGTCTTCGACCGGACCTATGCCGGTCTCTCCGGCCCCGCGGTGAAACCCATTGCCCTGCGCATGACCCATCAGGTCATTCACGCCGTGGACATTCCCGTGATGGCTTTGGGCGGCATCATGACTTGGGAGGACGCTCTGGAATTTATCATGATCGGCGCGGCCTGCGTGCAGGTGGGGACGGCAGGACTGGTGGATCCCATGGCGGCGTTGAAGATCATCGACGGCCTGGAAGCCTATTGCGAGAGGGAGAATCTGGATCACATCGACGATGTGCGCGGTATTTTGTAAAAGTGTTTATCAAGCAAACCCGCCGCGGCAAACGGCTCGATTGACCTCAGTCGCGTTATGTTTAAAAAATTGTCACGCAATCACATTGAATAAGGAGAACGATTATGGCAAAAGAAAAAATCGTGGCCCTCATTTCGGAAGATTTTGAAGATTTGGAACTTTGGTATCCCGTTCAGCGTCTGCGGGAAGCCGGCTATCATGTGGACGTGGTCGGTGAAAAAGCTCATCATGTCTATCATGGCAAATACGGCGTTCCCTGCGAGTCGGATATGGTTTTCGCCGACGTCAATCCCGATGATTATGCCGGTATTTTGGTGCCCGGTGGATGGGCGCCGGATAAGCTCAGACGCTTTCCCGAGGTGACGGGAATGGTGCGGGATTTTAACGACGCGGGCAAACCCATCGGAGAAATTTGCCACGCGGGATGGGTGCTCATTTCCGCCGGCATTCTCGGCGGCCGCCACGTCACCAGCACCCCGGGCATCCGCGATGATATGACCAACGCCGGCGCCGTGTGGATGGATCACGCGGCCATCGTCAGCGGCAACATTGTCTCCGCCCGCCGTCCGCCGGATCTGCCCCAATATATGAAGGCGTATTTGGACGCCCTTAACGGAATTTTCCCTGAAGACGGCGAATATACCGTTTATGATGATTAGTAGAAATACAGGCACCTATCTTAAATGGATAGGTGTTTTTTTAGTTGTCATATCGGCAAATGATTGACAAGATATATATTACGATATATACTATTTTCGAAAGGATGGTGATTATGATGATGACAGCGAAAGTGTTTGAAAATGGTAGAAGTCAGGCGGTCAGATTACCAAAAGCTTGTCGATTTTCATCGGATGAAGTTATGGTCAACAAAATAGGAGATATTGTCATGCTTCTTCCCAAAAACGATAATTGGGATACGTTCATGGAAGCCATCGATATGTTTACGGATGATTTTATGAGAGATGGCAGAGCAGAAGATTTGAGTCAAAATCGTGAAACATTATGAGATATATGCTCGATACAAATATTTGTATTTATGCGATAAAGCATAAGCCGGAAAAAGTATTTCGTGAATTACAAAAACATAAGCCGTCTGAATTATGTATTTCTTCAGTGACTTACGCGGAGCTCGTTCACGGCGTCGAAAAAAGCGCATCAGTTGAAAAGAACAGATTGGCTCTGTCGCTTATGCTCTCTCGAATCGAGATCCTTGATTTTGATGTCAATGCCGCAAATTGCTATGGAAAAATTAGAGCAACCCTTGAGAAAAAAGGCATGCCGATAGGACCGTTGGATATGATGATCGCGGGACATGCTTTATCCTTGAATTATACCGTTGTGACAAACAATACGAGAGAATTTGCGAGAATTGAGAATCTCAAGCTGGAGAATTGGGCTATTTGAAGAAATGATGGAAATGGGGATTGATTGATTTGACGATCGATCAGTGATTTCCCATATAGTTTAAGGTCATTTTCCACGAAGATGGAGAATATACCATTTATGATGATTAACAAACATTAAATTTTTAAAGTCATTATTCGGTAGCGACTGTTTTGGTTACGCTGCCGTTTTTTTATAATTTGGAAAAAACGTGAGACATGATGAGCGCACCCCGAGTCAAAGGCTCGGGGGTGCGCTTAGTTGGTATTAACCATATAAACCCCCGGCATAGCCGGGGATTTATTGGTTAATACCAAAAAAAAAGAAATCAACCGCAACGATTGATTTCTTGCATTGATGTATTTTAATTAGTCATTTCCCGGATAGCGCAGCGCGTAGTCCCAAGGGAAGCTGTAGTAGGCATGGACCCAGGCTTCCTGTCCGCTAGAATCACCGGAGACGCCGTCATAGTCGGAACTGAATTCCGCTACCTGGCCGCCGCCGATATAGAGCGCGGCGTGGGAAGATTCGTTAATCAGGATGTCGCCGGCAGCAAGCTCGCTGACGGGCACCTTGATCCAGCCATAGTTGCAGACGGCCTGCAGACTGTCTGCCGCGGCGGCGCCGCCCGTTTCAAAGCCGGCGGTGCGAAGGGAATAAATGATGGAGCCGGAGCAATCCATATCCGGCGGATTTTTACCGGCGAATTGATAACCGTTGCTGTTGTCGTTGCACAGGGCCACCATGATGTCCACCAGTTTTTGACGGCGAGGACTCGATGACGCCGCGATGTCTTTGATGTAAGCCGGTGAGCTGCCCAAGGAGGCGGTACCGGTGGTGCCGGTAACACCCAAAGCGGTTTGTTGTTCTTTGAGCTGATCGCCGTATTTTTGTTTAAGGGCTTCGGCTTCCTTCTTTTGTTCTTCGAGAGCCTGCTTGGAAGCAGCGATTTGATCGCTGGACAATTGCAGGGAGTTTTTCGCCGCGTCGACGCGTTTGAGCATCGCCATATCGCTGGCGCCGATGGTGTTGAGACTTTCCAGATGATTGAGCAGTTCGCCCAAATCCTTGGACGTGAAGATGTAGGTGAGCACATCGGCGGAATCGGTCATATAAAGCGCTTTGGAGCGGGAGGCCACCTGAGCGACGGCGTCGTCATATTCCGCTTGCTTTTGGGGGAGCAGGGCGGCGTTGAGTTGAATCTGGGATTCGTTTTCTTTGATTTGTGCGTTGATGTCCGCGAGTTTTTGGTTCGCGGCGTCAAGCTCCTTTTGGGTTGCTTTCAGATCATCTTGGGTGACGGCGAAGATTTGGGTCATCGGAAATAACAGAAGCGCCACCAACAGCATGATCCCAGTTTTTTTAAAAGCAGAGATTCGCATAAATACAGTCTCCTTCATTATTTTCAATATTTTCCTTTACAATTTTAATACAATTTTGGGCCGAGGTCAAAGAAAAGTTCCGAATTTAAGAAAAGTGCCCGTTGTTTTAAGACTCATTCAAAAAAAGATTGACGGAAGTGTGGTCTTGCGTCATAATTAAATAGCATACAATAAGAATTTGACGCAATTAAATAACACGAATAAGGAGGATAAAATGGCCGATTACGACAGCTTAAAGCTCGACAATCAGTTGTGCTTTCCTTTATATGCCTGCGCCAAAGAGATCGTCAGGCAGTATAAACCCTATTTGGATGAAATAGATTTAACCTATACCCAGTACGTCACGATGATGGTGCTTTGGGAGGAGGACAATTTGAGCGTTAAGGCCCTCGGCAAACGCCTGTATTTGGATTCCGGTACCTTGACGCCCCTGCTTAAAAAACTCGAGGCCAAAGGGTATCTGACCCGGACGCGCTCCGCCGATGATGAGCGTTCGGTCATCATCAGCCTGACGGATGACGGCCTTGCCCTTCGGGATCGCGCCCTCGCGGTGCCGGAGCATATGAAAAGCTGCGTGCGGCTTTCACCGGAGGACGCAAAGACCCTCTATCGGATATTGTATCAACTTTTGGGCGACATGACGGAATAAACGGCCGGACTGTCGACCGGACAAGCGATCGGATTTCTATCGACCTGCGACATTCAAAAGATAAAAAGATGGAGTGAAGCAAATGACAAAAAAAGCAAATCAAAATCCCCTTTTGACGGCCGAGGCGCGAAACAAGGTCATCGTTCGAACCAGCGTCATCGGCATCTTGGCCAACGTGTTTCTGGTGGCTTTTAAAATGGCGGTGGGTGCCGCGACGGGTTCCGTGGCGGTCATCATGGACGCCGTCAACAACTTCTCCGACGCCATGTCGTCGGTGATCACTATTATCGGCACCAAGCTTGCTGCCCGACGCGCCGACAAAAAGCATCCTCTCGGGTATGGCCGGGTGGAATATTTAAGCGCGATGATCGTGTCAGCCATCGTCCTTTACGCCGGCATCACGTCCCTCACTGAGTCTGTTAGAGCCATCATTGAACCGGGAGAGGTGAGCTATGACACCGTGTCGCTCATCATCATCGCGGCGGCGGTGGCCGTCAAAATCCTGCTCGGCATCTATGTCAGACGCAAGGGAGACGAAGTCAAAAGCGCCTCACTCAAAGCTTCGGGATCCGACGCGTTGTTCGACGCGATTTTGTCGGCTTCCGTTTTGGCCTCGGCGCTGATTTTTGTCACCACGGGCATCAGCCTGGAAGCTTATGTCGGCGTTTTGATTTCTGTTTTTATCATCAAATCCGGGATTGAGATGATCCGGGATAATCTCAATGACATCCTCGGCAAGCGCGTTGATGAAGAAGAGACGCTGGCGGTCAAAAAGACCGTGTGTGAGGAGCCGGAGGTGCACGGGGCCTATGACTTGATTATGCACAGTTACGGTCCGACAACGACGTTGGCATCCGTCCATGTGGAGGTGGACGACACGATGATCGCGACTGAGATCGACGCCTTGACGAGAAGGATTCAGCAAAAGGTCTACGATGAACATAACGTCATCCTGACTGCTGTCGGCATCTACTCCCAAAATACCGAAGCGGGCATCGCCTCTTTAAGAGAGCGCGTGTATCAAAGGGCCTACGCTCACGATGGGGTGCTTCAATGCCACGGGTTTTATCATGATCCCGAAACCCATGTTATTCGTTTTGACGTGGTCGTCGATTTTGACCGCAAAGACAGACAGCAGATTTTTGAAGAGGTGGTCAAAGATGTCAAAGAAGCATTTCCCGATCACACCTTTAAAATCATCCGAGATATCGACGCGTGATTTTTAGCGTTTTCAGATTGACCGAACGGCTTGGACGTTTTGGCTGGGGGTGATTTGGCGTTGAAGGATAGATGATGTGTCAACAGACGTATTGTGTGATAGAAAAACACAGCGAAAGCCTTTTTGATTTCTTTAATGCCAATGCTCCAAGCTTGACGCTGGTCGGTTTTTGCGTCAAACTATATCTATAACATTAAGATAACCATTAATCAATTCGGAGCTTTTCGATTGATTCATTATTTTTCGTAAGGAGAGAAATATGAACACATTTCAATCGGCATCCCTGACGCTGATGCCCGAAGGCGAGCGCGTACAGCTCTTAAAATCACCTTTTTTCATTGGCAGCGAAGCCAGACTTTGCGATTTCAGCGCCCGGGACGCCGGACTATCCGCCCTTAACGCCGAATTAAAATTGGTGGATGACCATTGGGAAATCCGGGTTTATCCCGGCGGCAAAAGGGTTCATTTAAACCACAATTTATTGACGGAAGACGTGTTTTTCCTGATGAAGGACGGCGATACTCTGGATATCGGCGATCTCAGCTTCACCTTCCGGCATCTTTGTCTGTTTTCCGAGTCGGAACAGGCGGCGATGATGACGGCCTTTGAAGCCGGCAACATGACGAAAACCGCCGAGCTGTTATGGGATAAAATCAAAATCTGCGACGATCGCGCGGACGGCGCCGTGTTGGACACCCTTTTCGGTGGTGAACGCGGACAACAACCCGCTGCGCAGCCGGAGGCGGCGGACGTGCCGGCTGAAGAGGACGATGGCTTTGAAGAGAGCGCTCCTTCGGCGCCTTTTGATGAAGCAGAAGTGCTCCCTGAAGGCGAAGAGAACAACGCGGTGTTCGATGTGTCGGACAGCCTTGTCTATGATCAAACCGATCACGACGAACCGGCGGCGCCCGACATCGTCAGCGACGAGGCCAAAGCCGCTTTGGACGATGAGGACGATCTGCAGATCACCGGCGTCGTGCCGGATATCGGCATGGCGAATGAGTCAGGTTTTGAGGTGATGACCCTCGAATGGCAAAATCCCCCGATCGGCAAAAAGGATTTATGCATGGTGACAAAAACGCCTTTTGTCGTCGGCAAAAGCGACATCGGCGTCGATTATCAAATGCTGGACCGCGGCATCAGCCGAAAACATTTTAAAATCGATCGAAAAGGCAGAAACTTTGTCATCGAGGATATGGGTTCGACCAACGGCGTTTTGGTCAACGGAAAATATCTGGCGCCGCACAAGCCGGTGCCCATCGTCCCCGGGGATATGATCACCGTCGGACTTCGCACCTACCGCTTTGACAAATTATCATAAATTCTATCGGTTTGACACGAAGGAGAATCCCATGAACGAACAAAAGCCCCAAAGTCAAGCCGTCATGAGCCGGGGAAAGCGCTGGGGTATTTCCCTTTTGGCGACGGCACTGCTCATGCTGCTGGTCGTGGGCGCTTTTTATGTCACGGTGTCGGCGCACAACGGCGGCAGCTTTAAATCACCCGAGGCGCAGCATCAACGTCTCGACCAAGAGGGAAAACCCGAGCATCAACCCGAAGGTCAGCCTCAGCCCACTGCCGCGGCCGATCCCAACGCGGCCGGACAGGTGCCCGCGGAGCAGCAGGTGCCGGCAGAGCAGCAGACTCCCGAGCAACCGGCGGCAGAGCCGGTATACGAATAAAAAATCAAGCGTTTGATCAACATCTTTAAGCTAAAAAACAAAGGATGTTTCCCTTTGTTTAAAAGTGCTTGATTTTCATCATTTATCTGTTACAATAGGTGGGTGTTATTTTGAATACGACCAAAAAGGCGTCGACGAGGACGGCGCGAAGCGGACGTTCCCAGAGAGGAAATCGGTTTGGTGAAAGATTTCCGTTATCGTCGGTCGCGCGGATCACCTTTGAGCAGAAGGGTCGAATGTGTTTTTAGACAAATACCTAGGCCCCTCCGGAGAGACCCTCCGTTATCAATCAATGAAGCGGAGCGCGCGATGCGTGCTCAATGCGGGTGGTACCGCGGTAAATTTGCATTTATCGTCCCTTGTCAATGTGATAAGGGATTTTTTTGTTGGTAACCGGCAGAAAAGGATGATGTCTTATTTTGAAGAAAACCGATCTCAAAAGATGCATCGGACATCACCGGTTGGCATGATGTTTTTACGGGTTACGGCGGCGCCGTGAAAAAGCGGCCGTTGTTTTACAATCATTACGGAGGTAAGCAGTGACAACTAAATTTTCGGAATTGTCAAAGGGATCTGTCAAAGAGACGGAACAGGCCATTGCCGCCCGCTGGGAAGCGATGGACATTTTAAACAAAACCATCGAGAACCGGGAAGGTTGCGATAATTTTGTGTTTTTCGAAGGGCCGCCGACGGCCAACGGCAAGCCCGGCATTCATCATGTGCTCGCCCGCACCTTAAAAGATTCGGTGTGTAAACACCGTACCATGACTGGGCACCGGGTGCTTCGAAAGGCGGGATGGGACACCCACGGCCTGCCGGTGGAAATCGAGGTGGAAAAGCAGCTCGGCATCCACAACAAGCCTGAAATTGAAGCCTACGGCATCGATAAATTCAATCAAAAATGCAAAGAGTCGGTGTTCAGCTATGAAGCCATGTGGCGGGAAATGACCAAGCGCATGGGTTATTTCATCGATCTGGATCATCCCTATATCACTCTGGACAACGACTATATCGAATCGGTCTGGCACATTTTAAACCGCTTCTTCAACGAGGGGTATATTTACGAAGGTCATAAGATTTTGCCTTATTGCCCCCGCTGCGGAACGGGGTTAGCCTCCCATGAGGTGGCTCAAGGCTATCAGGAAATCAAAACCAACACCGTGACCGTGGCCTTTAAGCGCAAAGATGCCGATGAGTATTTCCTCGTCTGGACCACGACGCCATGGACCTTGGCGGCCAACGTGGCGCTTTGCGTGAGCCCCGACGCCGACTATATCAAGGCCAAAAGCCACGGCAATGTTTTCATCTGCGCCAAGGTGCTTGCGGATAAGCTTCTCGGGGAAGATTACGAAATCATCGCCGAGATGAAGGGAAAAGAACTGGAATATATCGAATACGATCAGCTCATGCCCTTTGTGAAGCCCAAAGCTCATGAAAAAGCGTTCTTCGTGACCTGCGCCGATTATGTCACCACCGACGACGGCACGGGCATTGTCCATATCGCCCCCGCTTTCGGGGAGGATGACTATCAGGTCGGCCGCCGCTACAACCTGCCGGTGTTAAAACCCGTCGGTGAAGACGGCGCCTATACCGATACACCCTGGAAGGGCCGGTTTGTCATGGAAGACGGCCTTGACATTGAAATCATCAAATGGCTCAAGGATCAGGATGTGCTTTTCAAAAAAGAAAAAGTGCTTCACAACTATCCCCATTGCTGGCGCTGCAAAACTCCCCTTGTCTATTATGCCAAACCCAGCTGGTATATCGAAATCACCAAGCTCAAAGACAAGCTCATCGACAATAACAACGGCGTCAACTGGTATCCGCCCTATGTCGGCGAAAAACGCTTTGGCAACTGGCTGGAAAACCTCAACGACTGGGCCATCTCCCGAAGCCGTTATTGGGGAACGCCCCTTCCCATTTGGCGTTGTGATGATGAAGCCTGCGACGGTCTGGCTTCTGTCGGATCCCGGGCGGAGCTGGCGGAACGGGCAATTGAAGATATTTCCGAAGACATCGAGCTTCATCGCCCCTATGTGGATGACGTGCACCTGACCTGTCCCAAATGCGGCGGCCGCATGACCCGGGTTCCCGATGTCATTGACTGCTGGTTTGATTCCGGATCGATGCCCTTCGCTCAACAGCATTTTCCCTTTGAAAACAAGGAACAATTTGAAGATCAATTCCCGGCGGATTTCATCTGCGAGGGCATTGACCAGACCCGCGGATGGTTCTATTCGCTGTTGGCCATTTCCACCTTTGTCACGGGCAAAGCACCGTATAAAAACGTCCTGGTCAATGACCTTGTTCTGGATGCCGACGGACAAAAAATGTCCAAATCCAAAGGGAACACCGTGGATCCCTTCCGTCTTTTTGACGATTATGGCGCCGACGCCCTTCGCTGGTATCTGCTTTATGTCTCGCCGGCGTGGACGCCCACCCGTTTTGACGAAAGCGGGCTCAAAGAAGTGGTCAGCAAGTTCTTCAACACGTTCAAGAACACCTACGCCTTTTTCGCCCTTTATGCCAACACCGACGGCGCCGATCCCGCGACCTATGATATCCCGGCCGATGAACGTCCGGTCATTGACCGTTGGCTGCTCTCCAAATATCATCGCTTGGTGGCGGAAGTGACCGAGGACATGGCCGTCTATGACATGAACAAGGCCGTTCACAAAATTCAAAATTTTGTGGCCGACGATTTATCCAATTGGTATATCCGTCGTAACCGCCGCCGTTTCTGGCGCGGTGAAATGGATGCCGACAAAAAAGCTGTCTATCGAACCACCTGGGAAGTGCTCGAAGGACTTTGCCGCCTCTGCGCGCCCTTCGCCCCCTATATGACCGAAGAGATTTACAGGAATCTCACTGGTGCCGAATCCGTGCATCTGGCCGATTATCCCAAGGCCGACACAGCGCTCATTGATGATGCTGTTGAGAAACCGATGGATCTCGTGCGGGATCTGGTCAGCCTTGGCCGTTCCGCCAGAGAGGATGCCAGCATCAAAGTGCGCCAGCCCTTATCCCGGGTCATCATCGACGCCGCCAATCGGGATGTGCTTTCTGACCTCACGGATTTGATCGCGGAGGAACTCAATGTCAAAACCGTGGATTTCCAGGATGATCTGAGCGCCTATCTGAATTACACCGTCAAACCCAACTTTAAGGTGGCGGGTCCGATTCTCGGCAAAAAGGTCAAACTTCTCGGCAAAGCCATGGCGAACGTTGACGCGCCGGCGCTTGTCGCGGCTTCCTCGGCGGGCAAAGTCTATCCCGTTTCCGTCGGGGATGAAACCATTGATGTGACACCGGAAATGGTCGATGTCCGCATCGCCGCCCGGGAAGGCTATGACGTCGCCACCGACGGCAGCAGCTTTACCATTTTGGATACCGCCCTTGATGATGATCTCACCGCTGAAGGCATTGCCCGGGAATGTGTCTCCCACATTCAAAACATGCGCAAGCGTCAAGGGTTTGATGTCACGGATCACGTCAATGTGGTCTATGCCACCGATGGCGTGGCTGCCGCGGCCATTGCGGACAACGCTGACATGATTTGCGCAGAAACTCTGGCCGACAGCTTGACGGTCGGAGAGGGTGAAAACACCGTGGATTTAAACGGCCATGAGGCAGCCTTGACCGTTACCCGCGTTTAATTGATGATCATAACGCGAGAAAATTTAATCAAATATAAAAAGCCGATGTGTTTCACGTCGGCTTTTTTCGCGGCTTCGCGCGGAGGTGAGGCCTTTGGTTTGTTGTGTGGAAATAGTTTTAGTCAGATGTTTTATTGATGTGAAAACGATCCTAACTTTCAAAACACAGGATAACAAGCGGTTTGGCATGTCAATCAATAACAAAGACCTTCACCCAATCGGGTGAAGGTCTTGCATGACACAGATTTATCTGTCTGCTGTAAAGCTTCCGCTGCCCGTGGCGTCATGACCGGTGATTTCGATCATGTAGCCGCCTTTTTTGGGAGCGACGTATTCCACATTGGCGGAGCCGGTGATGCCGGCTTGTTCGTAGACGACTTTGTTTGAGGAATCATAGATTTTTAAATCGGCGCTGCCGCTGGAGACGGTAACGGTTCCGGTGATCGGTTTGTTGTCGGCGTTGGTGCCGATGCCGTACATTTCAGACGTATTGAGTTTTTTAAAATCAAAAGATGTGGTAATGGTGTTCGAACCGGTATAGGGTTTTAATGAAGGGGTAGGCGCGGGCGCTTTGCCGCCGCAGCCTGAAAGCGTCAGAACCAACAGACCCAAGACAATGGCCGGGAGCGTGTATTTCAGAATTTTTTTCATTTAAAGTCCTCCTTATTTTAACGCTGCGTACTTTGATAACATACATTATACCACAAAATATTAAATTCTCATTAACCTTTTGGCGCGACCGGTTAATCCGTGATTCAAAAGGAATATTGGGTTTCAATTTAATGAGTTTTGCTTCGCTTTTAAAACATAGTAGTTGACATCTTAAAAAAACAGTTAAAGTTGATGTGTTAAATCTTGTGATTTATTAAATATTATGTTAAAATTATGTAACTGATTTCAGAAGCGCATGAGGGGGCATATATGCACAATGATCATTTAAACAAAAACGAGACGAAAAATCGATTTATAGATATTGAGCAGAGACTGCAGGGTTATACCGATGTTCCCGTCGGGATTGCCGTTTTTGAAGTAAAGGACGATTTTGTCAAAACGATCTTTCGCAATCAATGGTACTATACGTTTTTCGGCTATGACAATATGCTTGAGGCCGAGTTTAAAGACAATTTTTTCGGATGGTATTCGGAATCGGACAGACCGAAAGTCCGAAAGCTCATCATTGAAGCCTACCGCGGAAACGAAGGCATGGCCTGGGTTCGCGTCAGACTGAAGAACAAAACCATCGGCGCGCTCATCAAAGCCTTTCCGTTTGCGGTCGACGGCCAACAGACGGCCATGACGATTTTAACGGCAATGGATGATGAGCACAGCGCTTTGACGGCGGATATGCGGGCCGGAAGACATTATCAGACCATTGCCAAAAACGCCAATCACATTTCTTTTGACTACAATGTGAATCGGGATGAAATGTTTTATGTGTACCATCACGAAAATCTTGAACCCGTCGAACGTCTGTATGACAATTATCTGGGCAGGCAAAGTAAAATTGACTTTGTGCATCCCAGCTCCGAGCGCACTTTTCGCTGGGCTCTCTCAGGGCGAAGCAATGATTTTGAAACGGAGGTATTGATCAAAAATCCGTTGGATGACCTCTATTATTGGAATCGCGCTTATTTTCGAAACGTTGATGTCGATGGCGAAATTCATGTCGTCGGGCATTTGGAGCTTCGGGATGTGCGCGTCACCAACGAATACCGCATCGATAAAGTCTCCGGCGTCATTGACCGCGGCACTTTTGAACAGGGCATGGAAATGATGATGGACGATCGGGAGGCCGATCTTGAGGACATGGTGCTGGTGCTCTTTAACATCGAAGGTTTGGATGCCGTTGATGAAGCTTACGGCATGGAAAAAAGCAACGCGGTCATCAGAACCATCGGCCGGGTGATTTCCTCGCGGATTCGCGGAGAGGATTTGGTCGGCCGTTATTCCGGATCGGCCTTTATCCTTATGCTCAGACATATTCAAAAAGAAGGGGACGCGGCCAAAGTTGTTCGGCGCATGAAAAAGCATATCGACGCCGCCATCGGCGACATGGCATTGGATGTTCCCATTGGTGTGATGACGTTCATCGAACCCGTCAAAGACGGCGAGGATTGGTATCGTAATATCGCCGAGGCTTACGAAAAACTCAACGATGAAGCATAGGGATGATTGCGAGGACAGCTTTTGTTCGGATAGACTGATAAAAGTTAAAATATTTTACAAATGTTCTGTCGACCGGACAAAAGAAGTGAGACTTGACACCTGGGCAACCAAAGTCAGAGCCTTCAAACAAATGGCTTTAAAACGCGGGAAATCCGATAAACCTAACAATATTTTTTTGGAATATTTTCAAAGTTCCATGTTGACTAACAATCAAATCATATGTTTAAATAATACATAATTTCTCAAACGATCGTCATGATGCGATCGTTTTTTCATGGCGGCGCTTTGACGCGGGCGATGTCAATTTTTCTCACCAGCATCCGTAGAGGGAGAAGGATCGACGCCGTGGCGGTCGATGAAGGCCCAAAGCGCAAGCGCTTTAAAACCAACAAATTTTTTGATCACGGAGAAAAGCATGACACTCATCATCGGGCCCCACGTCTCCATCGCCGGAGGCTATGCCCGGGCGGCGAAAGACGCGTTGTCTGTCGGGGCCAATACCTTTCAGTTTTTTACCAGAAATCCTAGAGGCGGTTCGGCGCGGGCCTTGGATCCCAAGGATGTCGAAGCGCTTCGGGAGAAGGTGGAATCGGGCGAACTGGTCTCGCTGCTTGCCCACGCGCCCTACACTCTCAATATGGCATCTGCCAAGGCAGACGTCAGGGATTTTGCCCGCAGGGCTTTTCATGAGGATTTAAAGCGGCTGGAGATTTTGCCCTGCTCGCTCTATAATTTCCATCCCGGCTCTCATGTCGGCCAGGGCGCCGAAGCGGGTATTGCTTTTATCACAGACATCTTAAACGAAGTCATGTGGGAAGATCAGACGACGACGGTGCTCCTGGAGGCCATGAGCGGCAAGGGCAGTGAAATCGGCCGGGATTTTTCTGAGCTTCGGGCCATCATCGATGGGATCACATACACCGAGCACATCGGCGTGTGTCTCGATACCTGCCACATTTTTTCCGCGGGGTATGATATCAAAGATCAATTGGACGCGGTTTTGGAAGAATTTGACCGCGTGGTCGGTCTTGAACGTTTGAAGGCTTTGCATCTCAACGACAGCAAGACGCCGTTTCATTCCAATAAAGACAGACATGAACGGTTGGGCGAGGGGAGCATCGGGATGGATGCTTTCAAAAGCATCGTCACCCATCCGGCGCTTCGCGACAAACCGTTTTTTCTGGAGACACCGCAAAAGAATTTTAAAGATTACGCCGAAGAAATTACCATTCTTCGAGAATTCACCAAGGAGTTTTAATCATGGATAACGAAATGCACGTCAGCACAGAGGAAAAGCTTCAAATTGCCAACCGCGTGTCCATCATCGGAATTGTCGTCAATATCTTGCTGACAGTATTTAAACTCATCGCCGGAATTGTGGGACGTTCCGGGGCGATGGTTTCCGACGCCATTCATTCCTCGTCGGATGTGCTGGCAACCCTGGTGGTGATGGTTGGCATCAATCTGTCCGGCAAGGATTCCGACGCCGAGCATCCCTACGGCCACGATCGCATCGAGAGCGTTGCGGCGATTATTCTGGCGGGGATTCTCTTTTTTACCGGCGCGATGATCGGCTATAACGCGATCAATCAACTCATCAGCGGCGAGGCCATCGAGACGCCGGGGATGCTCGCGGTGGTTGCTGCCATTGTGTCCATCGTGGTGAAGGAAGCCATGTATTGGTACACCCGGGCAGCGGCCAAAAAAATCGATTCGGCAGCGATGAAAGGAGACGCTTGGCATCACAGAAGCGACGCGCTGTCCTCCGTTGGTTCCCTCATCGGGATTGTCGGCGCGCGTCTGGGTTTTGCCTTCATGGATCCTCTGGCGGCGGGGATTATTTCACTGCTCATTATTAAGGTGGCGTTTGATGTGGCCAAAGAGTCCATCGACAACATACTCGATACCTCAGCCCCTGACGAAATCGAGGAAAAGCTGCGCAAAGCCGTCATGGAATATCCCAAGGTCAAAGGCGTTGACGATTTGAAAACGCGCCGTTTCGGAAACGGTTATTATCTGGATTTGGAAATCGCGATGGACGGCGATTTGACCCTGAGGGAATCCCACGAAGCGGCGGAAGCGGTGCATGCCGGTCTGGAAAGACGCTTTCCGAAAATTAAACACTGCATGATTCATGTCAATCCCGAAGGGGAGGGCAAGACGGAATAACCCATATCACTGAATTTAAAAATCGGCCTTATCGCCGATTTTTTGTTATAATATGACCATGCTTTGTCAGTTAAGCGAAGACGCGATGACGGCAATCCACAAGCCCTTTGGCGATCCCGCCGGCGCCAAGAACCTTGATCGTTTTGATGGAAAGAGACGCGTTTTCGGCGGTTGGCCGTTTCGCGGCACGACATAGCGGCGGGCAATGACGTTATGCGGCGCATTCCCGCTGAGAGATTCAATCACGCTTTAAATAAGCCATATGCCTATGGAAGACAAATCATTATCCACAACGCAAAAAATTATGACGGCCGTCATCGCTGCCGCGGTTTTTGTTTTGCCTTTTGTGTTAAAGGGCGCGTCTGCGGAAGCTGTCATCGACGGCGTTTTTCTGGCGGTGCTTGCCATACAAGCGGCCATCGACGCGGCAACGATGACCGTCTACCGAGGGCTGAATTGGCTTTTGCTTGGGGCGGCGGTATTATCGGCGATGTTGATCCCCGGCCTTCATCTCACCGACAGACTGATTGGCGCGGTTATTGTCGCGTTGCCGATGCTCGCCCTCGCTCTGCGCTTTGGGGCCTTTGGGATGGGGGACGTGAAACTTTGCGCGTTGATCGGCTTTTTTCTCGGATGGCCCAAAACCCTCGTCGCGTTTTTCTTCGCGGTGATGGCAGCCGGGATGGCCGCCGTGATGATGCGCCTTTTGGGAAAAGCTAGTGAGCGCATGGCCTTTGTGCCGTATCTGGCTTTCGGCACGGTGGCGGCCTATGTCTTCGGCGGCTTTTTGACTCAGGCATACAGTGTTTTGCTTTTCGGGTGAGGACTAAAGCTTCTTAGATTATATCAAATGTTTGTAGGAAGACGAATCGGTTAATACGCGGCGTTTTGTTTAAAGATTTAGAAAGGGTGAACCACAGTGGCGTTTTTGTTTTCGGAATTATACCTGCCCATTCCCGATGTGGACTTATATTTGAATAGAATTGAATATCAGGGTATACGCGCGCCGACCTTAGACAATTTAAAAGCGCTCATGCATCAACATTTGACGCATATTCCCTACGGCAATCTGGATTTTTACCCGGAGCCCAAATGTCCTTCTTTGGCGATACCTGATATTTTTGACAAAATCATCGTCCGTCACGGTTGCGGGGGATGCTTTGAGATGAATTTGTTGTTTTTCGGGCTTCTAAAATCCTTCGGCTATACGTTTTATCCTGTGATTGTCAAATGTTTATTTGGCTCTGCTGACCCCGTCGTTCCCACCCACTGCGCCGCCATTGTCACCATTGACGGCGCGCGCTATTACGCGGATGTGGGGTTGGGCAATTCTTCTCCGGTGGTTCCCGTGGCCCTCGACGACGAACAGCATTGGCAGCCGTCGGCAATTTTCCCGAACTATTACGCGTACAAACCCCATCGGCAAGGGCATGTCATTGTTTTTGAAGGAAACAAAGCCAACGACCGAATGACCATGGTCAGCTTTGTTCCCGTGCCGGTGGAATTGGTGGATTTTATTCCCTTGAATTACTACGGCGCCACGGCGGACATCAGTCCCGTGCGCCGGGGCATCATCGTCACCATCTTCACCGAGGACGGAACGGCTCAGATTGTCGGTTATGTCCTGACTATGACATCGGGGAAAAGGAAAGAAAAAAGAAAATTGAAGACGGCGGATGAATTTAACCGCGCGCTTTGGGAGATATTCGGCATTCGATATGAGATCGATCCGGCGCTTTTGAGGAAGTGACGCGTCGGCATTGGCCCGGATAAATGATACTGGTTATGAACCGGACGCGGTTTTAACCTATCCGATTTTGCGTCACCAGAAAAAAAGAAGTATTTCTTTGTCTGAACAAAAGCTTTTTTACAGTTTTTCTTTTGTTTTGTGTTATAATTAAACGATATGAAAAATAATGGGTTTTTAAGCATCGCTTCAATATGTCTTCAGGCCCAATTTACATTGAGGACTTAAAGTCATAGATGCTTGGCTAACGTGTTTTTCGCTTAAAGACCGTCTTTTTCAGTATTTGCTGTCTATTGCTCTCAATGCCGATCTGTTGGACAGGTTGGCGAAAAAAAACAAGAGGTGGAACATGAGACAATTCCAGTTTACTGTGAACGACCAATCGAATTTATCGGGGGAAATTAAAAAAATTCGACAATGGTGTCAAGAAAATAA
This sequence comes from Eubacteriaceae bacterium, assembly GCA_017405085.1. GTDB lineage: Bacteria > Bacillota > Clostridia > Eubacteriales > Eubacteriaceae > RUG12931. The sequence goes on along the minus strand of JAFRBB010000048.1, from coordinate 17,938 downwards.
GGCCTCCGGCGTCCTGTTTCAGGTTTATACCGAGATGTTGGACCGGGATCGGTTTGAAGCCATTTTTCAAACCATCGCTAAAGAAATGCCCGATGCTGAGTACGTCGGCTGTTCATCCAACGGCAATATTGTGGGCGGGGATTTTTCCGAGGACTCCATCGCGGTGGTCTGCACGGTTTTTGAACATCCCACGACCCAAATCGAAGTTTTGCAATATCCTCTGTCCGGAAAGACGCAGAGATTTGTGGCCGATCGACTGATTGACGAAGTCAATCGAAGACCCTGGGTGAAAGCGGTGGAAATGTTTGTCACCATCCGCGGCATGTCGATGACCGGACTTTGTGATTATCTCAAAGAGGTTCGGGAGGATGTGGCGATTTTCGGCGGCGGGGCTTTCAGTGACGATATCAACGAGGACACGGCCTGTGTCTATTCCAAGGCCGGAGGCTACGCGGAAAAAAGCATCGTGTTTGTGCTTTTTGGCGGCGACGTATTTCATATTCACACCCAATTTATCACCGGATGGAAACCCCTGGGCAAAGTTCTGGAGGTGACCAAGGCCGAAGGCCCGATTCTCAAGGAGCTTGACTATCGTCCGGCCTATGAGACCTATTACCGCTATTTGCACATTCGCAATGATAAAGATTTCTTCAACAATACCTTGGAGTTTCCCTTTATCTATCAGACGCACGGCATCGAGATTTTAAGGGCGCCCATCGCCAGCAATCCCGACGGGTCGCTGACCATGACGGCCGATATGGAAGTCGACGTGAAAGCGCGCATTGCCTATGGTGATCCCTGGACCATTTTGGAATCTGTCCGCAAAAGCTCCGAGACCATCAGACAATTCGCACCGGAAGCGATTTTTGTCTTTTCCTGCGCCGGCAGGCGAACCTTTTGGGGAAACCAAAACATTGGGAAAGAAACACTGCCCTTACAGCGCATCGCGCCGACATCGGGCTTTTATACCTCCGGTGAGTTTGTGCGCACCAACGGTTATGTCAACCAGCACAATGTCTCCCTGGTCATTGCGGCGATGCGGGAAGGCGAAGCGCCGAAAACCATCTCCCATCTGTCCGAATGGAAGGAAAACGAGGACGGCAAAGTGTCGATGATCGGCCGTCTGGCTTCTTTTATCAACGCGACGACGGAGGAACTCACCGAGGCCAACAAACGCCTGGAAGCCATGGCCATCACCGACGGGCTGACGGGGCTTTACAATCGCGCGGAAATTCAAAGGCGCATTATCGAAACGGTGGACGACAAACACGAATCCGGCACCTTTTTGATTATGCTCGACGTTGACGATTTTAAACAGGTCAACGATACCTACGGCCACGAAGCCGGGGACCGCGTGCTCATTCGCCTGTCGAATTTTTTATACACGTATCAAAAAAACAGCTGCGCCGTCGTCGGCAGATGGGGTGGTGAGGAATTCATGGTTATGATTACGAAGGCCACTACCGAGGAAGCCCTCGACCTTGCCGAATCGATTCGGGGCGGTTTTGAGAGCATTGGCTTTGGCGAAATCGGCCACAAAACCTTAAGTGCCGGTGTGACGGGCTACGCCGAAGGAGAAGACGCGGATATCATGTGTTCGCGGGTGGACGATGCCCTCTATCAAGCAAAACGGACAGGCAAAAACAAAGTGGTATACTTTGAGCGATAAGCTCTTGTCAAGTGGCTGTGTGCTTGACGAACTTGTTCGTCAAAGCACACAGACATTTGACAAGGCAACGGACATGAGTACGGAATGCGAAAGCATGGAGTACGAATGGCCGCCGAAGCCGGGAGTGCGAAGCACGGAGGGTTCGGGCTTATCGCGGCGAAACCTGCGAGATCCGCGATGAGCTTGCTCATCAGGGCACACAGACATATGACAAGGCAACGGACATGAGTACGGAATGCGAAAGCATGGAGTACGAATGGCCGCCGAAGCCGGGAGTGCGAAGCACGGAGGGTTCGGACTTATCGTGGCGAAACCCGCGAGATCCGCGATGAGCTTGCGCATCAGTCCATGCGGACATATGACAAGGCAACGGACATTCTTTCCCAAATTCAGACAAAAATTTTTTTATAATCAATTAGGAGTTATTATGCAATTTCCGAGAAAACTACAACTGGCCACCGACCTCTATCAAATGAGCATGGGCAATGTTTATGTCAATGACGGCAAACAAAATGAAATCGCCGTGTTCGACGGATTTATCCGACGAAACCCCTTCGGCGGCGGCTACACCGTTTCGGCCGGTTTGGAACAGGTGATTGACTATATTAACGGTCTGCGCTTTGATGATGACGACATCGCGATGCTGAAGGCCAATCATCCCGAATTTACCGATGACTATCTGGACTATATGCGCCATTTCAAATTTACCGGCGATATTGACGCTCTGCCCGAGGGGACGGTGTTTTTTCCCTTTGAGCCCTTTATCCGCGTGCGCGCGCCCTTGGTGCAGGCTCAGCTGGTCGAAACGACGATTTTGGCCATCATGAATCATCAAACCCTCATCGCGACAAAGGCGTCTCGGATTGTCGAGGAAGCCAAGGGACGCCCGGTGATGGAATTTGGCTTGCGTCGGGCCCATGGGACCGAAGCGGGCTATTTCGGCGCCCGGGCAGCGGTGATCGGCGGCTGCGCCGGCACGTCGGTTGTGGAGACCGAAGACATGCTTTGCCGTCCGTCCATGGGCACCATGTCCCACAGCTTTGTCCTCAGCTACGACTCGGAGATCGAAGCCTTCAGACAGTTTACCCGCTACAATCCCAACAACGCTGTGTTGCTCGTCGATACCTACAACACCTTGGAACAAGGGGTGCCCAACGCCATCAAAGTCTTTAACGAAGAAAAGGCTGCCGGCAGACTGAAAGGCAATTACGGCATCCGCATCGACTCCGGGGACCTTGCCTATTTGACGGCGGAAGCGCGCAAAATGCTTGACGATGCCGGCTTCGAGACGGCCTCCATCGTCGCGTCATCGGATCTTGACGAATACCTCATTAAAGATTTGCTTGTCCAGGGCGCCCAAATCAACTCCTGGGGCATCGGGACCAAACTGATCACCGCATATGACAGTCCGTCTCTCGGCGGTGTCTATAAACTCGCGGAGATTGACGGCAAACCGCGGATCAAAATATCCAACGATCCTTGGAAAATCACCAATCCCGGCTGCAAAAAAATCGTCCGCATCTACGGCAAAAGCAACGATATGGCCCTGGCGGATTTGCTCTGTCTGGAGGATGAAGTCATCGACACTGACAAACCGCTGGAAATTTTCCATCCGATGCACACCTGGAAACGCCGCGTGATTAAAGATTATTACATCAAAGAAATGTTGGTCCCCATTTTCCGCGGCGGCAAACAGGTCTATGAATCCCCGGCCATCACCGACATGCAAAAGCATCTCATTGAAGAAAAAGCCAAACTTTGGCCGACGTTCAAGCGAATGGTCAACCCCCATGTCTATCACGTGGACCTTTCTCAAAAATTATGGGATATCAAGTATCAATTATTAGATGATGCCGGTGTCAAACAGTCATAAAAATAGTTTTACGACTGAGAAATGAATCGATGAAATAAGCGGAAATCCGGTTTGCCGGATTTCCGCTTTCCATTGGGAGCCTGTTGAGAAAAATGATTCATCACGTGTTAGGATATAGCTAAGGAGATGCAAATGATCGAAACGAAATTGTACGACTTGGAAACGGATCCCTTTGAAGCGAGCATTGCCGAGGCGGGAAAGGTGATTGCCCGGGGAGGCATTGTGGTTTTTCCGACGGAGACGGTTTACGGCCTCGGCGCCGACGCCATGGACGAAGGCGCCGTCGCGAAAATTTTTGAGGCGAAGGGACGCCCCGGCGACAATCCCCTCATCGTGCACGTGTCGGATCTCGCTCAGGTTGAAACGTTGGTTAAGGCGGTTCCCGAAAAGGCCAAAAGACTCGCCGAAGCTTTTTGGCCGGGGCCGCTCACCCTCATTATGGCGCGTTCGGACCGGGTCCCCGACCGCGTGACGGCAGGACTTTCAACCGTTGCCGTGCGCTATCCGTCGCATCCGGCGGCGCGGGCGCTCATCGACGCGGCGGGCACCCCCATTGCCGCGCCTTCGGCCAACATTTCGGGCAGGCCCAGTCCGACCAAAAGCACCCATGTTCTGGAGGATATGATTGGAAAAGTCGACGCGATTCTCATCGATGCCGACACCGAGGTCGGTCTCGAGTCCACGGTGATGGATATGACGAGCGAACCGCCGACGATGCTTCGTCCCGGCGGCATTACCGCGGGTCAAATCGAAGCGGTCATCGGAAAAATCAATCTCTCTCCGAATATCACCCAAAACGTGATTCCCGAAAAAGCCAAATCCCCGGGGATGAAGTACAAACACTACGCGCCCAAAGGCGCTATGGTCATTGCTCGGGGAAGCGATAACGAAAAAGCCGCCAAAATCACCTCGGCCATCAAAGGCCTTCCGCCCGATGCCAGACCCGCCATTTTGGCTACCGATGAGACGATGGGACTTTACCGGCGCGGGCTGATTGTGTCTTTGGGAAGCCGGGATGATCCCGAGAGCATGAGTCACAACCTTTTCGCGAGACTCAGGGAATTTGACGCCATGGGCGTCACCCATATTTTTGCCGAGGAAATCGCGATGAGCGACGCGACGATGGCCCTCAACAATCGCATGTATAAAGCGGCGGGCTACACCTTCATCTGATGAGCAGATGCCCTTTGCCAATCAAAAACCCCTCCGATGTTGATGAATTCCATCGAAGGGGTTTGTTTTCGGTCAGTCATTTAAATATCATAATGACCGCGACATGCAACAATATACAGCATGTCTTTTTCTATATAATATACAATGCGACAATGCGGTTTTCTTTGTTGATTCTGCGACTCCACATTCCGCTTAAGGATCCCTTGAGTGGTTCCGGTTTGCTGATTCCTTTAAAAGGACTTCGTTTTATATCTTTGATAAGCGCATTAATCCGCTTGAGGGTTTTCCTGTCTTGGGTTTGCAGGTTGGTATAATCATCCCAAGCACGATCTTCCCATAAAGTTTTCATGTCTCGTCTTCGATAAGCTCGTGTTCTGCAAAGTGAGCCTTGCCTTCTCTGATATCTTTTGCGATCTCTTCCAGGTAACGAATGTTGCTGTCCGAATAAAAGGGATCAGCCGAAACCTCAAAAGGTATTCGTCTTTCACGGGCAACTTTTTTAGCAAAAATTGTAAAAGCAGCACTCATGGATGGATAATCCCATATCGGCAAGGGCCTCATCGGTAATCTTCACGGTGTATTTTTCCATCAGTTGTGACTTCCTCTGAATGTTTCAAAGGCGGCCGCCGCATTTTGGGTTCTGCCTGCCTGATATGATTCATATCCTTTTTGAATTTTAGCGTGAAGCTACTCATCGGTCATTTTGGTGGTGTCGATGCTTTCGGGAGCGTTGGGCAGTGTTACTGAAAAGGGAATGCCGCCCACTAAAACAATTTGATGGAGAAACATATCGACAGTCGTAGACATGGGAAGGCCTAAACGTTTTAATACGGATTCAGCGTCATGTTTTAATGTTGGATTAATTTTTAAATTTAAAGTTGATGATTTTTCCATGCTATCACATCCGAACACATATATTGTAACGACGTTGTAATTACTTATCAATACTAATAAAAATACTTGTCATCTATCGCATAAGCTTGTATAATCATTTTAGGCAAGGGCATTTTTTTCATTTTTTGGCCTTTGCTCTAAATGGTCATTTTCTCGCTTTCTTAGATACATGCCATTTACTCTCTTTGGCGGCGGATGTTTGATCTGCCGTCTTTTTTATTGCATGTTGTCTGAAACAGGTCAATTTTCTTCATAATAATATGAATAGTCAATTCCTTTCATAAATATTTCCCGATCATCTATCTTATCTGTCAACGCGCCTTTGAGCAGATTTTTGATATTCGTGCCGTCGGCAACGCTTTTTTTCATGCTGTCAAGATAGTCCCTTTTATTGATCTTGCTCCAATCGACACAAAGGCCAAGACGTTTTTTTAACATCATATTCAGCCAAATGCGTGTAGAGCGGCCGTTACCTTCCATAAAAGGATGGGCGACATTCATTTCAATATATTTGTCTACGATTTGTTCAAAACTGTTCTCCGGCATTTTTTCAATGATGGTAAGGGAACGATCCAAATATTGTGCCATTGCGAATTGAAACCCGCCTTTGGCAATATTCTTTGTTCGTATTTGTCCCGCAAAATCGTATAATCCGCCGAAAAGATAACCGTGAATTTGTTTTAATCCTTTGACTGTCCCAACTTCTATGCTGTCCATAAAAGAGCTTTCCCACAGTTCGTAAGCTTTTGTTTTGCTTTTCCCATCAATGGTTTCATCACTATAGGTGAACCATTCAATAAAACGATTGGCTTGTTTTGACGGAAATTCTTTGGCGAGAGCGATAATTTGATCATAGCTCATGACATTCGTTAAGCGCCTTTTTCCGTCCGGCGCGAGCAGCTTCAACTGGGTAGTGTCACTACCCAGTTGGTTGCCTTCTTTTTTTAGCTTTGCTTTGAGGTATTTCCAGTAGTTTCTTGCTTTTTGATAATCATCTTCATTTCGAAGCACAGCGACGATATCGATGACAGAAAACAACCATCTGCTGTTTTCATCATCCCAGACCGCGCGGACTTCACGATCATCGAAAAACCGAATTGAAATTTTTTCAGGCATTTTTCGTCCTTTCATCCGTGAGGGGCTTGTGTTTGAATGGTCAATTTTTAAAATAGCCGTTTAGCCGCGAAAGCTGTATAGCAAAACAGGGCCCGAGCGCGGACCCTGCGGATATTTGACCGATTGGTAAGTGTCAGATTTTGATGCCGGCGTTGGCCAGTTTCTTTTGGAACATGACCTGATTGGTCGCGTGGTTGTAGCCCGTCTTGACGGTAATGATGCCGTCTTTGACAAGGTTGAACAGATAGGTGTCCATGGAGAACAGATCCGGACGGTTGGAGGAGTAGACCTGACCGCTGATCTGGTGGGTTTTGTTTTCGCGGATCATGTTGCGAAGCGCCGGATTAACGGTGAGCAGTTCGAAGGCCGGAACCTGATGGGTGCCGTCGGCGGCGGGCAAAAGCTGTTGGGAGATGATGGCGCCGAGACACATGGACAGCTGCACGGCAATTTGCTTTTGCTGCGCCGGCGGGAAGGCGTCGATGACGCGGTCGATGGTATCGGCGGCGGTCATGGAGTGCATGGTGGAGAAGATGAGATGACCGGTTTCGGCGGCGGTCATGGCCACGCTGATGGTTTCGTAGTCGCGCATTTCCCCGAGGAGAATGACGTCGGGGCTTTGACGAAGGGCCGCCCGCAGCGCCGTGACGTAGTCTTTGGTGTCGGTGCCGACTTCACGCTGGCTCACGATGCTTTTTTTGTGATGATGCAGTTGTTCCAGCGGATCTTCTAGGGTGATGATGTGGCTGTTGCGGGTTTCGTTGATGCGGTCGATCATGCAGGCCATGGTGGTGGATTTTCCGCTGCCGGCGGGGCCGGTGACCAGAATCATGCCCTTGTGCAGATTGGCGAGATTGAGAATGGTATCGGGAATGCCCATCTCTTTGGGATCGGGCAGACCGAAGGAGATCAGGCGGATGACGGCGGCGTCGGTGCCGCGCTGCTTGTAGGTGCAGGCACGATAGCGGGAGACACCGGGAATGGCAAAGGAGAAATCATCGTCGCCGCGTTCGGCATATTCTTCGTAGGTACGGTCTTTGCACAGACCGTAGATCTCACGCACAAAGTGTTCGGCGTCCGCGGGTTTTAAGGGTTTTTTGGAGGCGGGCACCAGTTGGCCGTTGATTTTGTAGGTGAGCGGAAGACCCGTGCACAGGAAGACATCCGATGCGCCGGCATCCGTTGCGTGGGTGAGTAGTTGTTTGATATCCATAGACGATTTATCGCTCCTTTTGGTTATTTGGTTTTGGGGTTGAAAAGGGTAAAGCTGCTGTCGTTTTGCCATTGACGGGTGATGACGGTCTGCCATCTGGTGATGGTGTAATAGCTGTCGCCGCCGGTGCGGGGCGCCGCGTCCACTTGCAGCTCTTCGTATTCGTTAATGGGAATTTTGGTGGTGGCTTTGCCGCCGGACACCGTCCAATCGGCAGGCAGGGCAGCGGCGGCCAAATTGCCGCCGGAGGCCGTCAAGGCATTGTCCAGCGCCGCGATGCGTTCGGCGGCGGTGTTGCAGGCGGTGTAGTAGGCCGTGGTGTTGGTCTTGGAGGTTTCCACCAGTCTGGTGTTGGTGTTGGCGGATACCAAAGACAGCGCGGCGAAGGTCACCAGGGCCAGGACGCCGAAAATGGTCAGAAGAAATGACGGTCCGCTGCTGATGAAGGTAAAATTGCTGGCGTTTCTTTCCATGGGCTACCTCCGGTTGGGAACGTGAATGTCCACGTCGAGTTTGTATAGTTCGGCATTTCCGGCGATATAGTTCATGCTCATCGCTTCTTTTTTGATGCCGCTTTTGTCGCTCTCGGCGATATCGAGGCGGTAGGCGGCGTCCTTTTCGGCGCATTCATCCCAGTCTTTGTTAAAATAGATGGATCTGGTGTTGTCTTTGACGCTCATTTGGGGATAATGAGCTTTGAGGTTATCCGAAATGTGAGCCCCGTCGGCAAGCATGAGCTCGGCCACGGTTTGCACGTGGATGACCGCCGAGGATTCCATGCTGGCGTCACGGCTCATGATATGCGCCTTGGCGAAGAGCTGGATGCAGACGGCGGAGGCCAGAGAGAAAAACAGAATGGCCGCCATCAGCTCCATCAGGATGAGGCTGTATCGGGAATGCTTGTGCTTGGGTGCTTTCATGAACTCCCCCCTTCCGCTTTCGGGCAGAGATGCAGATAAGTCACCTCTTTGTGTCCTTTGCTGTCTGTGATGTTGAGTTCGATGAGGCCGCCGCCGCTGTCGGCGGGTTCAAAGGATTGGATATCGGTGATGGTTTGGCCCTGACCCGGCATGGCGTAGGCTCCGTCTTTGACATAGAGCTCGATGAGCTTCTTTTCATAGCCGTAGAGATAGGTGGTGGTGCCGATGCCTTCGGATTCGCCTTTGATGACGATGGCGGGCTGTCCGCCGATCTGGCCGAGGGTCACGCTGCCGTCCCGGTTGTTTTGTCGGATTTTTTGAACCACATAGGTCGTGGCTGTCCGACTGGTGTATTGACCGTTGAGGTTGTCGATGGTCTCCTGATAGACGGTGATGCCGATGATGACGGAGGCAAAGATGGAGCCCGCGAACACGACGAAGAGCCCCAGAACGAAAATGAAATCGGTCAGATGATTCTGAGAGCCTTTAAAATTCATTAGGAGCCTCCTATTCGGATCACGCTGATTTCGGGCATGACGTTGGTCGCGAAGGACTGGTAGTCAATGATGTATTTGCTGTGATCGTATTGCAGTCCGTAATGCTGCTCGAGGTAGGCGATGTTCGGCGGATACTGGCCTTCCTCGGCATAGCAATGCACCACCGCGTGGCGCACCGCCGTGTTGAGCTGTTTGATGCTTTCCGATTCGGATTTGGCGGAGACGTCGTTGATGCCGTAGATAAACACGGCGAGAATCAAGACGAAAATCACGACGGAAATGACCAAGCCGCCCTGTCCTTTTTCTTTTTCGCCGAATCGATTTTTCATAGTGTTCCTCCTGTCAGCCGATGTTGGACATGATGCCGATGAGCGGGAACATGACCGAAAGCAAAATCAGCCCAACGATGACAGAAATAATGGCCACGAGGGTCGGCTCCAGAATGGAGAGCATGCGCTCGATGGATTCGTCCACTTCGTTGCTGTATTGAATGGCGATGTCGTTCATCGCCGCGTCCATGGCGCCGGATTTGTCGCCGATGGAGAGAATGCTGTTGGAGACGCCGCCGAAGAGCTGGGTGTTGATCAAGGCTTCGGAGAAGGGGACGCCTTTTTCCATGTCGGCCTGGACCTCTTTGATTTTTTCTTTGACGACAGGGTGTTCGGTCAGGGCGTCGACAAGCTCCAGACACTGGGTGGGGTCGAGCCCCGAGGTGAGGGTCATGGACAGCCCGTTGGCGAAGCGGCCGAGGGCGATTTTTAAGTTGATGCCTCTGGTGAGGACAAATTTGGACGCGAACTCCGAGAATTTTTTGCGGCCGTTTTCGGTTTTGGCCAGATAGAGCACGATGGCCAGGATGACGGCAAGGAGCACGACAAAGACCACGGCGTAGCGGCTGATGATGTTGCCGGCGTTTAAGATGGCCAGGGAGAAGCCGGTCATTTCGGCGCCGAGCATCGAGAAGACCTCGTTGAACATCGGCATGACCTTGACCATCAGCACCAGGACGATGACCATCATCATCCCGATCATGATCATCGGATAGGTGACGGCGGCTTTGACGCCTTTGGCGATGGCTTCTTCGCGGCTGTAGTAAACGGTGAGGGAATCGAGGACTTCGTCGAGTTTCCCGGCGCTTTCCCCGAGGCGGATCATCTCGGTGACATAGTCGGGGAAGACGGTGGTTTCCTCCAGGGCGTCGGAGAAGGCCAGACCGCCGTCCAAGGCATCTTCGATGACCTCCAGGATGGCTCTGCCGTGATTGCCGAGCTTGCCCGCGTCGCCCATCATGATGTGGATGCCCTCCACGGTGGGAATCCCGGATTTGACGACCATGGCCATCTGGCTGCAGAAGGTGGCGACTTCGGTGTTGTTGAGCTTGGCCTGATTGATTTTTTTCTTTTTGGCGGCCATGGCTTTTTCGTCGCCGTAGTAGCCCTCGATGTACTGATTGTCGTCGACTGCCGTTTCCGCGGCAGCGCTCACATCAGTTTTCGGTTCGGTGGCCGGTTTGGGTTCTTGACGTTTTCGACCGAATTTCATATTACTCTCCTTTAGACAAAAGTGTTGATTTGCTTTTTATGGTTTATTTCATTCCGATTGTATTGTGGTTTTATACGGCACGTCGTTGTCTGTCGTGTTTGTCGCATTAAAGATGATGATTGCTTTCAAATAAAAACGGCGTCGTGTTTTCCACCGATTTAAAATTGTCGGGGAATCTAAGATGTGGACTTATCCTGAAATGAACGGTTTTGATTTTGATGACGGCTCACCTCGTTTCTCGTCAATAGACGAACCGCGGCTGATAGCTGCTGCCGTCGCCGATGAATTCGGCCACCGAGGAGTTGTCGTTGCTGGCGGCCAGGGTGGGATCCATCAGTGTCCAGTCGGAGCCTTTGATTTCGACGGCGTTGTCAATCCAGCCGGTCTCTTCGGTGTAGACCGAAAGCCAGGCGTGGTAGGCGGTGCCGGCATAGCCGACTTCCAGCCGGGTGGGAATGCCCTGGGAGCGCAGCATGGCGGACATGAGGGCCGTATAGTCAAAACAGATGCCGGTGCCCGACGCCATCACCTCGTCCACGTTGGGCACATAGCCGGTGTCGACGGTTTGGGCTTTGGCGGTGTCGTAGGTGATGTTGTTGATGACGTAGTCATACACTTTGGTGATGACGTCGATGTCGTTGCCGCAGCCGTTTGCCAGTTCCGCCGCCTTGGACACGCAGGCCGAGTCCGGCGAAAACTTGACGTAGATGTTGGGATAGAGATAGGGCCCGTAGGTGTTGGAGAGGGCCACGTCGATGGGCTGGGTGAAGGCTGTGGTGTATTGATCGGCGTAGGCGTGCTCGAGGACCGTCAGGGTGTAGGTGCCGTCGCCGCCGGTCAAGGGGAAAGCGTTCCATTCGCCGTTGATGTCATAGGTGTAGGTGTTGCCGTTCGGCATGGCGATTTGAAGTTTGGGCTTGTCGGAAGCGCCGGTGTACTGCACCATCACATAGCCCTGATCGGTGTGGGAGGCGTCGATGTTGGTGGAGGGGCCGGCAAAGGCCACCGTGCCGTCGGGGGTCGGCGTCAGGACTTTGGGCGTGTTGTCCCGATTGCCGCCCGATGATCCGCCGCCGCAGCCGGTGAGCACAAAGGCGAGCACGATCAATATGAGACTTGTTAAAGCATATCCGGTTTTCAAATGCGTTCTCATTTGCTACCCACCTTTTTAAATTTCGGCGGAATCCAAGATTTTGCTTGAAATCCTATACGTTATCGTTATAAAATATTATAAGGTTAAATCGGTAATAACGCAATCCCCGAAAAAAAAATGCCGTGTGACTTTGGTGTGACAAAGACGGGGTATACTAATTGCAAAATATCGGAAAAACTGCGCGTTTCTCGGCGCGCGGCGCTTTTGCCGGTATGTTTTTATCAAAAACCAAATGATTCCAACCATATTATTCAATCAATCATTTCGGAAAGGGAGCGAAAAATGAAGCAGGAAGTTAAAAAAATTCTGATTCCCGTTTTGATCGGTGTGCTTTTGCTTGTGATGGCGGTGACCTTTGCGTCGTTCTACACCTCGGCGAGCACCCAGGAAGATGTGTCGACGGACAATCTGGATATCGCCCTTGTGCAGGAAGGCGGCGCCAACGGCCAAGTCATTCCGGGAGACGGCAAAAACTCCGGCGGCATTGCCTACAACGGCATGCCCGGCGCTCAAGTTGACGAACGGGTGGCTGTCCGCAACGACGGCGGCCAAGATGCTTATGTCCGCGTCATCATCAACCGCAGCTGGTACCGCGACGGCAAAAAAACCTCGGATGTTGACCCCAGAGAGATCGGCATTATCACCGACACCTCGGGCAGCGATTGGTTTGTCGATGAAACCAGCGATCCCAACGGTGAACAAGTCATCTGCTACTACAAGCGTCCGCTTCAGTCCGGCGCCCAAACGTCCAACGTGATGAACGCTTTCACGATTCTGGCGGACAAAGTCAACGAAAACAGCAACAAGTACGCGGGTCTCTCCACCGAGATCAAATTTAAAGCTTACGGCGTGCAGTCCATTGGCGACAAACGGGCAATGCTGTCCGAATGGGGCGTGGTTGCCGATTTCGACGGCAACGGCGTGATGACGTCAATGCCTGTCGAACAGCATGATTAAGGGAGGAGCCAAATATGAAAAAGCAATGTTTCATCGGCGCAGTGCTCATCGCGCTGCTCGCCTTTGTGTGTACGCCGGCTTTCGCGGCGGAAAATCTTGTTTTTCAAGGTGACACCCAAAAATTCGTCACCGATGTATCGGGTTCGGCCACCGGCGGATTCACGGGGATGGTTCCCGGCGAAGCCCGTGACTTAACCCTCACCCTCACCAACAACGATAAACAAAACGTCGATTTCTTCATGAGTTCCGAAATCTTGAACAATATCGCCGAACAGGGTGACAAAAACGCCGTTTACGATTTTAATATCAGCAAAAACGGCCAGGTGTTCTTCAAATCCGTCATCGGCGGCAGCAGCCCGGACAAGCAAAACATTTCCATCGGCGCCGAATACCTCACCGAAGACAACAACATTCTCCTCGACACCATGGTGCCGGGGCAGACCGATACGGTTTCCATCAGCCTCAAACTCGACGGTGACTCCACCGACGACACCTATCAAGATAAGGAAGGGAAAGTGCAATTCGTCTTCAGCGCCGGCGCGCCGGTGTCCAATGACGGCGGCACCCTCATCAACCGCATCGTCAAAACCGTCACCCGGGGCAGCGCGTCATCGCCGGATACCGGTGTGAACGGAGGCGCGATGCTCATGGTCGCTCTGCTGCTCGTCGTGGTTGCCATCGTGCTGATTGCCGCTGTCGTCGTTCGCAGAAAACGCAATGAAGGAGACCAATCATGAAAATAAAACAAGTTTTTAAAACCTCTGTTCTTCTGGCCGTGATCCTTACCGCAGTCGCTTTGTTTTCGGGTTCGGCTTTCGCGGCGGATACCTATCAGATTTCCTTCAAAGGCGGCTCCCACGGCACCATCAGTTACGGCAATGTCGATCAGGGTGTCAGCTATGAAGTCGACGTGCCCTACGACACCAACCTGGACACCTCCCAAATCCGCGTCAATTGCGAATCGGGCTGGTACTGCACCGGTTGGTCGCCGGAAGTGGAAAATCCCGTCACCGAACGCGCCACCTATGTGGCTCAATACAAACGCATCATCAACGAAGCGGTCTATCACGTGCACTATGTGGACAACTTCGGCAATGAACTGGCCACCCAAAGCGTCAAGCTCACCCAGTCCGGTGTCAGCGTGACGGAATACGCGCCGGAAATCGCGGGCTATGCCGTCGATCAACCGTCCAAGACCGTCACCGTGGTCAAGCCCAAAGAAGGCGAAAAGAGCACGGAAATCACCTTTGTCTACACCTCCACCGCGGAACCGACGATTGTCGATCAAATCCAGACCGTTGTGGTGCCCGGCGGCACAACCGTCACCACCACCGGCGGCGCGACGGCGGGGACAGCGGCGAATGCCGACGGCGCTTTGACGGCGGGAACCCCCGGCGCCGATGCGGGCGCGGTCAACCAGGCCGGTGAAACCACCACCGTTGACGACAATGATGTGCCTTTGGCCAACCAGCAGCTCCCGAAGAACAACAATCAGCAGGCGCTGCCGACATGGTTTTTACCGATGGCGGCCATCGGTGTGCTGCTTATCCTCGGCTCGGTGATTTATCTGATCATCTCCAAGAAACGCAGAAAAGAATAATGATCATCACAGATTTTAAAAATCCGGCGTGAGCCGGATTTTTTATTGGGGAAAATCAGAAGTTTTTCCAACACTTTGATTTCATGAATGTTTCAATCTCGCCTTGATCTCTATTCTCATAATAGGCAACCAGCAGCTTTTTAAATTCCGGCACATCATCTTCGGGAATGGCAATAAAGCCTTCTCCTTTTGATATGAGATAATGATTGGCGAAGATGACCGCTGACCGCTTGTTCCCGTCGGTAAAAACCTGTGTTTTCATCGTATAAAGACATAAGGCGATGGCATTATCGATGGGGGAAATGTTTTTTTTGACCATGTTATCGATGTTTTCCATAACAACTGTTTCAATCGGCAATGGAGGAACATAACTTGAACCGCCGATTGTCATGGGGATCCCTCGTATTCTGCCGCCATCACTGAAAAATCCTTCGTTAACGAGTTTCGCGATATGGCAAAGAATATGATAGTTGCTTTCGCTTTGAATGACATCGGGATCGAGTATAAATTCCCAGGCATGTTTGAGGTTGAGTATTTTTTGTACGTCGGAAGCGGTCACACCGTTTACTTTTCCGTTTTCTATAATTTCCTCGGTTTGCGGGAAGGATGTCGCGACGCCTTCCAATACAGCTTGCGAATAAATATTGGCTTTCATATTCGCTCTGGCAAAATCAAGATTGAGAACCACGCGTTCGGGCAGTTCTCCCGATGAAAACCCGAGTTCGGCAAGACGTTTGTCCGTCTGTCGAATGTTTTTTCGCAAAGTTTTCGCTTCTCTGTTGCTGCGAAGCAGAAACTGATAGAGTTCATCGGAATAAATATCGACGTAAGTTGATGTTAATCTGCTGCCGACTCGTTTTCTGACATAAAGGTATTTTTGACCGCTGATCTCTTTGATTTCCGGTGTGCCGTCATAAGCGATGAGTTTTAACCTTGCTTGAAAATCAGCTTTATCTCTGAGTAATTGTTGTATTTGTTCGAAATGATTTTCCATAGGATTCTCCTTAGGGAACTTTTATAACAAAATTATAACGTTTTGTTCCCTAAATCGCAATATAAAGATCAGGTGAGCTTGATTTGACAAAAGGTTGTCTCATTATTTTTAGGGAATTTTTTTCATGAAATACGAGAAGTTTGTTCCCTAAAAATCGATGCCTTGCGATTGGCGCGCGATGCCGCGCGGGGTTGGGTGTTGATCGTCATGACCGGATCGCGCTCGGCGCAGTCATCCGTTTTTGGATTTTTTTTGGCTGCGATTTTTGATATTGCTTTGGTTGTCTCCGCTTTTTGGTTGCCAATGATGGCATGATTTGCATGAAATTTGAACAACTGATGCCATCGGTCACGTTTTTTCCTTTGATTTTCGCTCCGTATGACCTTGTATTACCAATTGGGATTGTGTATAATAGTTTGTAATGATTACCACAGTTTGTTAAAGAGGATAGTATCATGGCAATTACGGATTTTTCGCCGGAACCCAATCAAAGAACATTGAAGGTTAAAACCTTCGGGACCCTTTCCATCGAGGGGATGGGTCAGACCCTCAAAGAGGAGCAGATTCGTTCCCGGATGCTGACCAAGCTTTTTTCTTATATCATCATGCATCACCGGCAGGAAATGACGGTTTTGGAATTGTCCGAAGCCCTGTGGCCCGATGACAGCAGCAACAATCCGGCCGGGGCGCTTAAAAATTTGATGTACCGTCTGCGCACGCTGTTTAAAAAAGTGTGGGGCGCCGACGATTTCATCATCACCGGACACGGCGCGTACAATTGGAATCAAAACATCAAGCTGGTGATTGACGCCGAGGTTTTTGACGAGCATCTCAAGCGCGCCGCCCTTTCTCACAGTCGGGAAGAGAAAATTCTGCTCTATCAACAGGGCCTCTCGTTATACCGCGGCGATTTTTTGCCGATGCTCGAAAGCGAATATTGGGTGGTCACCTTGGGCACCTATTATCAAAGCACGTTTCTAAGCTCTGTCAAAAAACTCATTGCGATGCTGGAGGCAGACAAGCGCTATGACGACATGGCCGATTGGTGCAGCGCGGCACTGCACATTGAGCCTTTGGATGAGGAGCTTCACACGGCGATGATCCGCGTGCTGGTGGCGCAGAATAAAACCAAATTGGCCCTCGATCACTATCAGGAAGCCAAAAGCCTGCTGTATGAGAACCTGGGCGTGTCCCCATCGGAGGAGCTTCGCAACATTTACCTTAAGCTTTTGGAGGAAACCAACACCCAGGAGATGGACATCGGCGCCATCGTCAAGGATCTCTCTAAGGATGAGGAACACGGCGCTTTCATTTGCGAATACGGCGTGTTCAAAAAAATCTATCATCTGGAAAGCCGGCGCACCGGGCGTCTCGGCATCTCGGTGTTTTTGCTGCTGGTGACGGTGGAGCCCACGGCGGCGGTGGCGGTGAGCAGCAAGGCGTATCTCGACATTGTCAGCGAGAGCATGACCAGACTTCAAGATGTGCTCTATCACAGTCTGCGCTCCGGGGACGTGGTCAGTCAATACAGCGGCGCGCAATACATTGTACTGCTTCCCACCTGTCAATATGAAACGACCAAGCGGGTCATCAAGCGTATCGAAAAGCGGTTTTATGACACCTCCCGCAAGTTGAATACCAAACTCATTTTTAGTTTTTGCGAAGTGGAAGAAAAGGATACGAACCCATGAAACAACCGGTGAATGGATTGAAATTTGTGGATAATTGCGTTCGGCTGCTCATTGATGTGTGTGAGGGCGAGCGCTTTGAAGGCCGCATTTGCGGCATTGCCCTTTCGGGGGAGATTCCCTTTGGCAATAATGTGGATTTTATTGTGAAGGTGGATAAGGCTTTTGATCTCATCGGCAAGCCCCAGTCGGGACAGGTGCCCCGGAGCTTTGACGAATCCAGCGAGGATTGGACGAGTTATGTCGGCGCGCCGGAGCGTTTTCACACCTCGGAGGACATTGCCGGGCGGTTCGGCCGTCTCGCGACGGTGGACCTGACGATGATCACCCGTCACCGCAGCGAGTGGCAGGGCAAGCTCACCGACGCTGCCGGCAAAACCATTGAGGTTTTTGACTCGGCGGTGGGATGCTATCGTCAGATTGCCGCGCTGTGCGGGGAAGGCAAGCTTATCGGACAGGCGAAGGTGAATGATTAATAATCCCAAATTATTCATGGGAAACAAAAACTGAAAAATATTACGTCTAAAAAAGACATGTTTTATCAAAACCATCAAAAATACATTCTAACACTCAGCTCAATCTTTGAAAAAGAATAACAATCCCTAAAAAAGAGCAAACCGCTCCGAAAAAAGGGCAGAAAGTCCCCAGG
>JAFRBB010000047.1 GCA_017405085.1 Eubacteriaceae bacterium | reverse complement strand
TTTAGTGTAATATTGATCTGAGCCATTTGTTTTACCTCCTAGGTACCATGTTGTTTTTTGCTCATTTAACATTATACCTAAAGGCGGAGCTTTTGGCTCGTTTTTTAGTCTTCAATTTTACACCATTATACTGCCACTACCATGATAAAGGTCAAAACGCGGAGTTTATTCTTTACAGTAAAAGTAAAAATAAATGGGCGCAGGTGACGAACGGTAACATTTCCGGTTGGTCAGATGAACAAAATGCGACAAAATTAGATACAGGAAGTACAGGTACCTTTACTGTTAAAGGCCTCGATGCCGGAGAATATACTTTAAAAGAAACAAAAGAACCGACCGGATTTTTGATGCCTTCAAACCGCGAAACAAAATTTACAATCACAGCCAATCTTACTGAAACTCTTGACGCAACCAGCGCAACAGCAGCTGACGCTATCTCAAATCTGAAAATTAATAATTCTGCAGATAACGCAAATACATCAACTGGCCAAGTCAAATTGGTGATTGAAAACTCCCGATCAGGCTCCCTCCCCTCCACCGGATCCATGGGTATGTTTATCATGATCGGTGTCGGGATTTGCTTGATGGCCGGCGCGGGGATTTATCTCCTCAAAAACAGAAAGAAAGCCTGACGCGTGATTCACAAAATTAACTCATTGAAAACACTTGAAATTCAATGCTAAAGGATAGAGAAAGAGAATACTCACAAGTCTCCCCTTGATAAAGGGAGATGGCCTGCGAAGCAGGTCAGAGGGGTTCTCTTGAGAACATCTGACGAACAATCATTCAAAACGGGGCGGCATGCCCGCCCCTGATTTTGACGGTAAAACAGAGCGCACCGATTCGGCGCGCCGTGTTTTGCGGTTAAAATCCGGAAAGAACAACATCATGAAAAAGCAAAAGCAACCAACGCCTTCGGAAAACATCGAAGGCAAAAAAAGAAATCCCAAAAATATCATCGCAGGGCTCATTTTCCTCGCGGGGTTTTGCATTTGCTTTTATCCCATGTTCGCCAATCTCGTCAACGGTGTGCGCATGGGGGAGGCCGTCTCCGAATACACCAACCAAAGCGCAAACACCGATGAAGCCGTCAAAGCCCAAATGCTGGCGGCGGCGGACGCCTACAACATGGACATCGCGCAGCGCGGCGTCAACGTGCATGACCCCGCTTGGAAGGCAACCTACGACAAGCAGCTCAAACTCGGCATCATGCCGATCATGGGGGTGCTGTCCATCCGCAAAATCGGGGTGCGTCTGCCGGTCTATCACGGCACGGATATCGGCGTGCTGCAAGTCGGCGCCGGTCATTTCGAGCCCAGCTCACTGCCCGTCGGCGGACCGGGCACCCATTCGGTGGTGACGGCCCACACGGGGCTGCCCAGCGCCCGCATGTTCACCGATCTGCACAAACTGCAAAAGGGCGACATCTTTTCCTATGTGTGCCTTGACCGCAAGGTCACCTATCAGGTGGACGACATCAAAACCGTCTATCCCGATGAAACCGGCGCGGTGAAAATCGAACCCGGACAGGATTTGAGCACCCTCATCACCTGCACGCCGTATAACCTCAATGCCACCAGATTGTTGGTTCGCGGCAGACGCGTGCCCAACAGCTATGACGTCCAAGGCCTGGGCATGACCTTCGTGTGGCCCTGGGATGCTGTCGCCATGGCGCCCTATATCCTGTCGATTCTTTTGATTTTGGTGCTGGCGCATCATCTTGTCCGAAGAAGAAGGCAACTCAAAAAGACAGGGAAAGAGTAAAAACAGCGTCAAAGCAGCACGACCCGCGTCAATAACGGGAGCATCACCAAAAGCTTAAAACAGCAAACAAAAACCAAAATAAAAACTCGGTATTGTCGAGTTTCCACCAAAATTATTTATTGTTAATCATTCATTATGAATCGATGAGGCGCGCCGTACGCGCGGCGCGAATATCGCGAAAGGGGATATCCCATGACGAATAAAAAAATAATCGGCGTCCTGGCCGCGGCGCTGACGCTGTTGTGCCTGACCTTTCCGGTCCTCGCCTCGGGCGGGCACACCGTTGTCATCGAAAAAGCCGTCAATGACGACCGTTACGCGGCCTATCAGATTTTCACCGGTGATATCAAAGCCGGCAGCATCGCCTGGGGAAGCGGCATCACCGCCGAAGGTCAAAAGGCCCTGGGTCAACCGGAGGCGCTGGCCGCGGAGATTTCCGGAAGCGGCGAAGCCCTTTATCAAAAAATCAAACCTTATCAGGCCGCGCCGACAGCGGAGACCAAGGTGACATCGGAAAAAGCGACCCTGAGCGATCTACCCGAAGGGTATTATCTCATTTACGATGTCACCCGCGGAAGCGACATTCATCTCATGAGTGTGACGGGCAGCATCACCGTCGGCAATAAATACGAAGCGCCATCAGTGGCCAAAAAAGTATGGGTTAAAGATGACGGGGTTCACACCAATTCGGGTTTTCACGATGCCAGCGATCATTACATCGGCGAACATATTCCCTTTCGAGTGGTCGGCACATTGCCGTCGGATTTGAATCGATATGCCGCCTATTATTATGAAATTAAGGACAAGGCAAGCGCCGGCATCGACATCGATCCCAAATCCATTGCCGTGCGCGTCGGGGAGACCGACGTCACCGAAGGCTACACCCTGACCATGGCTGAGGACGGTCACGGATTTTCTCTGGCCTTTAACAATATCAAAGCTTTAAAAACGAACGGCGGAAAAGGCGTCCGCGCCGACGACACCGTCACCGTAACCTATGACGGCATTCTCAACAAAGACGCCGTCATCGGCAGTGAAGGCAACAACAACACTGTGGTGCTCACCTATAGCGACAATCCCGAAACCGGGGGACGGGGCACAACGCCGGAGGACCCCACCGTGGTGTTCACCTATAAAATTTCCGGTGTCAAAACCGACAGCGACACCCATAAGCCCCTTGCCGGCGCTCAATTCCGCGTCTATCGTCAAAAAAAAGAAGGACTGCTCACCAATGCCCTCGGCATCATCGGCCGGGATGAACGGGAATACGCGACGGCGGAGGGCAACGTCTTTAAAGGCTGGACTGACATCCGGGACAATGGCACGGTGTTTACCTCTGATGAAAATGGCCGGTTTGAAATCACCGGTCTCGGACAGGGCAATTATTATATCGAGGAAGTGAAAGCGCCGGAGGGTCACCAGGGTCTTGAACGGCCGGAGTGCGTCAAAATCGACGCGCAAATGGCAGATGTCGACAATTATCTGAGCGACGGCAAAAAGATGCTCACCGCTTTGGCGGTGGAAGCCGGCGGTATGCGTGTCCTGGGCGACACCGACACGGGAACGGTGGCCATCAACGTGGAAAATACAATGACGCAACAAGATCAGTCGACGCCGACCCCCGATGAACCAACGCCGACCGGCACTGCGCCGACAACCACACCGACGCCTTCAACGACAACAACCACGCCGGCACCGTCCGTGACGGCACCGGCACCGACGACGCAGCAGACCCCGAAGGCCGCCACCATCGGCCCGAAGACGGGAAGAGACGGCAATATGACAGGCTTTGCGGCAGTCGGCGTGCTGCTCATGGCCGCGGCGGTTATCTACAGCCTGTGGAGACGTCGCCGAAGCCGATAAGAGACAATGATCAGGCCGATTCAATCAAAAAAATACCATACGCAAAAATCCGTTTCGGCGGATTTTTCGTTTTTTAGGGAGAAAATCTTGTTTCTGCTGGAGAGGGCTTGCCGGGCATTCTCGCTTTTTGGTCAAATCGTTCAAGTTGCATAAAAAAACAACCTTAAACAAAGATTGTTCTTAATCATTTTCTTATTTTTCCCTGCGACAATGGCCTTGAAAATGATCAGATTTCCGGGTCGGCTGTCACGGATGATCGTCCGCGAAAGACTGACAAACATCATGGAAAAACCATTGAGGAAAGGTAAAGGAAAACCGATGAAAATGAAAAGAATGACCGCCGCTTTGGCGGTGTTTATCCTTTGTCTGGTGATGACGGCACCGGCCTTCGCTGCCGGGGGCACACTGACGGTGAAAGGCACGGCAAACGGGGACACCTATGGTGTCTATCAAATTGTTTCCGGAGATATCAAAAATGGCTATACCTGGGGGGACGGCATCTCCGAGGCGGGAAAGGAAATGCTCGGCAATCCGTCGGAGGCGGCCAAGCAACTGTCCGGCTCCGATCAGGAAACCATCATCGCCACGTTAAAAGCCGCCATCGGAACGCCCACCGCCCAAGAGACAGCAACCGATGAGGTCCGGTTTACCGGCTTGACCTCGGGGATTTATGTGGTTTGCGACATGACCCGGGTTGATGATTTCAGAGTTAAACTATTGATGGGATCTCAGGTGATTGACCTTTTCGATGAAAAGCAAGACGCCGGCACAACCCAATCCCAAGAAAACGCAGGGAAAGAAACCGCGGTTGAAACCGAAAAGGTGATAATAAACCAAACGGTGAGTTGCGACAATGCCGGCGGACAGGCCGTCTCGGCCGGCATCGGCGAAGGGTTAACCTACACCATTGAAGGCAAGCTTTCTGATCATTTGGACGCTTACGGCACCTATGGGTACGCCATCAATTGTTTACCCGGAGAAGGGATCACCCTTAACGCGGAGAGCGTTGCGGCTGAGATCGATGGCAGTCCCGCGACGGGGCAGCGCGTTACCTGGGAAGAAGACGGCAGTATCACCATCGCCTGGGACAACGTCAAAGCAACCGGCGCGCAAAATGGCGCGCGGGTCAGCGTCACGATGGATGGCGCGCTAAATCACAATGCGGTCATTGGCAGCGGAGGAAATATCACCATTGTGACGGCGATTGCCGGCGAAGAACCGATGGTGAGCGAGGCTTCACAGACAGCAGTCTATACCTTCGCCCTGGATGGAACCGTGGCGGACAGCGAGACAAAAGCAGGCCTCGGCGGAGCCGGATTTCGTCTTTACCGCCAGGCAAACGATGGCTTTTTTTCGGGGATTCTGGCCCTTTTCGGATGGGAACCCCGGGAGTATCTAAGCTCAGACGGCGGGTTTGCGGCCGATGAAGCCAAAGCCTTGATCATAACGTCCGATGAGTCCGGACATTTCACGGCACCGGGTCTCGGAAATGGCAAATACTTTCTGGAAGAAACACAAGCGCCGGAAGGCTATGACGGCATCAAAGGCCCCGAAGCTTTTGAGATTCAAAGCAGCTTTTTAAGTGACGGAACCGCGATGTTTAAGTTAATCGGCCAATCGGGAGACAGCGCGGGCAATGCCGAAACCGGCACCATAAGCCTGGTCATCGACAATAAACGGCTTGCGGGCGGCGCGGCATCAGGCGCGGCAAATTCCGCCGATGCATCAAACGCGGCTGACGCGCCGGAGGCAACCCCGGCCCAAAACCATCACGAAACAACCGAACCGGCGAAGGACAGCGCATCATCAACCAGAGATGACAAGGCCGCCCCGACGGCGGAAGTCAAGCCGACTCCGACGCCGAAAGAGGACGTTTCGGTGCAGACACAAAAGGATCAGCCTGCGAGCCAAACCGTTACTCCGCCTGCCACCCCGACGATTACGTCTTCGCTGGCGCCCACGGTGTCGGCCGCGCCAAGGACAACCATCGCCTCACCGGAGCCGTCGCCCTCACCCTCGGCGCAAAAGAATAACGCGAGGACTGGAGGCATCAGCCGCACAGGCTCCTTTGCCCTGGTGGCGGTGCTGCTCATTGTGGCGGCGGTCATCTATGCGATTTGGAAGCGCAGAGATGATGATGACGTTGCCGGTCCTGATCACAGGGATTAACGAAGGCGCGTCAAAACGATAGATGAACAGCGTCATCTTTCAAATAAAAAACGGGATCGGATCATCGTCCGGTCCCGTTTTTATTGGTATTAACCAATAAACCCCCGGCTATGCCGGGGGAACCATAATTCTTTAGATAAAAGTAAAAGACCTCCGAGAAATATGTTAATGTAGATTTGCCAATCGCATCACATATATCAAGGAGGTATGTCCAAGTGGACAAAAACAGTTTATCACACACAACATGGAATTGTAAGTATCATATTGTATTCGCATCGAAATTCAGAAGGCAAATAAATGCATAATACCAACAAAAAGCGATCATGCGGGGCACGATCGCTTTAATCTTGTTATTATTCACCTTTGGCGGCAATGGCGTCAAGCTGAATCTGTTTTAAGACCTTCATGGCATCGCTGCCGTCTCGGCCGAAATAGTCGTGAAGTTTCAAGAATTGTTCGTAGAGTTTGTCGTAGACGGCGACGTGTTCGGGGATCGGCTGATATTCGATATCCGTCAGATTGGCCATGACGGCTGTCGCGTCGAAAATATTGTCATAGCCGCCGCGTTCGGTGCCCGCTGCCAAGGCGCCCATGACGGCAGAGCCTAAGGACGCGCCGTATTTGGAGCCGGCAATTTTGAAGGGACGGCCGGTGATGTCGGCGAAAATCTGCATGAGCATCGGATTTTTCAGCGCGATGCCGCCGGTGGCGAAAATGGCTTCGGTGGGGCAGCCGGAGCGGTCGAGGTTGTCGATGATGACGCGGGTGCCGAAGGCTGTGGCTTCAATGAGGGCGCGGTAAATTTCTTCGGGACGGGTCGTCAGACGAAGGCCCATCATCAAACCGGTCAAATCGTTGTCGACGAGGATGGAGCGGTTGCCGTTCCACCAGTCCAGGGCCAGCAGGCCGCTTTCACCGGGGACAAGTTTGTCCGCGAGTTCGGTCAGATATTGATGTAAATCTTTGCCCTGTTCTCTGGCGGCGACGGCGTATTTTTCCGGTACGCAGTTTTCCACAAACCAGGCGTAATGATCGCCGAAGCCGCTTTGTCCGCATTCATAACCGTAGAATCCGGGAAGCATTCCGTCTTTGACCACGCCGAAGCAGCCGGGAACAATGTGTTCGTCCTTGCAGATGGACATCTGGCAGCCCGAGGTGCCCATGATGAGCACCATTTGGTTTTCGGCGGCTTCCTTGAGGGTGCCGGGGACACCGGCGTGGGCGTCGATCATCGCGACGGCAACGGCGGTGCCTTCGTTGAGGCCCGTGAGTTTGCTGCCGGCGGCGTTGATTTCACCGGCTTTAGTGCCGATGGGGCGCACCGGAGATTTCGCGATTTTCTCTTCAATGACATTTTCCAGCGCGGGATCGAGGGCTTTGAAAAATTCTTTGGAGGGATAGCCTTCTCTTTCGTGATAGAGGGCTTTGTAACCGGCGGCGCAGGAGTTTCGCACATAGCTGCCGGTGATCTGACCGACAATCCAGTCGCCGGCTTCCACGTATTGATCCATGTCGGCGTAAAGCTCGGGATCGTCTTTGGCGATTTTCCACAGTCTGGGGAACAAGGTTTCCGACGAGGCTTTGCCGCCGTAACGGGCGAGGAAGGTTTCGCCGCGAATCACCGCGGTGGCGGTGAGCTGATTGGCTTCTTCCTGGGCGCCGTGATGTTTCCAAAGCTGAACATAGGCCAAGGGATTATCGCTGTATTTTTCCGTCAGGCACAGCGGGGTGCCGTCGGCGTCAATGGGGAAAACCGTACAGGCCGTGAAGTCAATACCGAGGCCGATGACATCATCAGGGCTGACATTATTGGCTTTGAGGACTTCAGGCACCACAAAGCTGATGGCGTCAAGATAGTCCTGAGGATGCTGCAGGGCATAGTCATAAGGGAGTTTTTTTCCTGAAGGCAGTTCGGTTTCCATGACGGCGTGGGGATAGTCAAAGACGCCGCTTTCGGGACATTCTTTTCCGGTTTTGACGTCCACTAAAATCGCGCGGGCGGATAAGGTGCCGAAATCAATGCCAATCGTATATTTTGCCATTTTAAGTTTCTCCTTTAATTATTTAAGTTCTGCTATGAAGTGAAATAAGATGAACGTTGTGCTGCCAAAAGTTACACCGCATCAGAGATATTGACGCATTTCTTTTAGGGAGTCGTAAATGCAGGTCGGTTCCACGTCGGACTCGGCGACGGTTTGCATGTCGGCTTCGCCGGTGAGTACCAAAAAGCCCATGGCGCCGTTGTTGACGCCGGTGGCCACATCAGTGTAGAGACGATCCCCCACAAAGGCCATTTGATCCGCCGCGTAGCCGGTGATGGCCGTAATCATGTCGACGGTTTCTTTCCAGGGCTTGCCCAGGAAACGGGGCTTGACGCCGGTGGAGTCGGTGATGAGGGCGCACATGGCGCCGCAATCGGGCATATATCCGTCTTCCGTGGGACAATTGGTGTCCATGTGGGTGGCGATGAAGGGGACGCCGTTTCTGACGTAGCGGCAGATTTTGTCGAGCTTGTCGTAGGTGAGGGTTGTGTCAAAACTCTGCACGGCCACATCGGGGTCATCGTCGACTAGGTTTAATCCCCGGGCACGCCAGTTGTCTTCCAGAAGCGGGGTGCCGTTTAAGTAGATTTTGGCGCCGGGATAATTTTGTTCTAAAAATTCGGCGCAGACGTCGCCGGCGGTGACGATTTTGTCTTCGGTGACGGTCAGCCCCATGCCGGCGAGTTTATCGACATAGACCTTTGGCACCCGAGAGGCGTTGTTGGTAAAGAAGATGAAGTCGCGGTTGGGGTCGGCGTCGACATCCCGGATGAAATCCAGTGAGCCGTCGATGAGGTTGTTGCCCAGATAGACGGTGCCGTCCATGTCGAGGACAAATAGTTTCACGTTTTTTAATGCGGTTTCTTTGCTTTGCATCGGAGCTCCTTGTATTGATTAATGATGAATAATTAATAATTCTGGAAGAAACCCAGGCGGGGCCTGAGTTTCTGATTGGGTATTGGGGTAAGCCGCGAGTGTGACGAGCGGCGCTTGAGCGAAGGACCGCTGTCCTGAGCGGATGATTGTGAGCGTAGCGAGTAATCTGTCCTAAAAAGCAAGTCAAAAGCTTTACGCCGAAGAACCCCTCAGTCACGCCAAGGCGTGACAGCTCCCCTAATTTAGGGGAGCCATAAATATCGCTTCGCAGCACATTGCCTTCCCTTATCAAGGGGAGCCTTTTGTTGCGTTGTCGTTAGGCTTTGTCAAAGGGGGATTAATCGTAGAGTTCCGCGGTGATTTTCTGGGCGATGGCTTCCAGACGGCCGTTTTCTTTGGCGTATTCCATGACGCTGTAGCGCGGACGGACGGTGTAGCCTTCCAGAAGCGAGTTTAAGAAGAGCTCGCGGCTGATGCCGATTTCTTTGGGAGAGACTGGGGCGCCGCCGCGGCGAAGCAGATCTTCAATTTCTTCGTGAGGCGGGCAAAGGGCCATCGACGATTCGGGGATGATGTCTTTCATTTCTTCGAAGAAACGGGCGATGACCGGGGTGGCCACGCCAACCTGGATGCCGTGATGAATGGGGTTGACGCCCCGGGAGACATAATCCATTTCCCAATAGTGAGAGAGCATGTGTTCGGCGCCGGAGGCCGGACGGGAAATGTTCACCAGGGCCATGGCGACGCCGGTTAAGGTCAGGGCTTCGATGAGATATTGGATGGCTTCCTCATCGCGTTCGGGGAGCAGATCGGATTTGGCGAAGCATTTGTCCAAGGCGCGGTTGACCAGTTCGACGGTGGTGTCGCAGCGGTAGACGTCTTTGACGTTCACGGCCAGATCCCAATCGGCCAGAGCTGTGATTTTTCCCACGACATCCCCGAAACCGGCGGCGATGAGATCGGCGGGGGCGTCTTTCATGATGTCGGTATCCCCGATGACGCCATAGGCCAGATGGGCGGGATAGGAAATTTTGAAGCCGTCGGCCATCAGCGGCGCGCCGTCGGAGACATAGCCGTCCATGGAAGGCGCCGTGCCGCAGATGATATAGGGAAGTCCCGTGCGGGAGGTAACGTATTTGACCGAGTCGTTGAGGGAGCCGGAGCCGACGGCGATGATGACTTTGACGTCGAGATCCTGTTCCTGAAGGATGCGGCCGACGACGGATTCGTCGGGAATGAGGATGTCGTCACCGCGGTCGAAGATGAGTTCTTTGACGTCAAAGCCCGCTTCTTTCAAAAGCGCCGCTGCTTTTTCGCCGGCCACGCGGTGGGTGTTGTTGTCGGAGACCATCAAAATTTTGCCGTCTTTAAAAGGCGCCGCGACTTGGGGAAGCTGATCGATGACGCCGCTTCCGATAATGACGTCGTGAATGGAGAAATTGTGGTGCTTTCCGCAGGAGCAATCGAATTCGGTTTGGGCCATTTCATTGATGGACAGGTTTAAAATTTCGTTCATAAATCAAAACTCCTTTTAAAAATTTATATATTTTCCGCGAGGCGCTCGGCGCACTCGACATCCGTAATGAGCGTGTTGATGTATTTTCCGCGAATGGCGCCGCGGATGGCCGGCAGTTTTTCCGCTCCGGCGGCGACGCCGATGCTGTGGGTCACCTTGCGTAGTTTTTTGATCTCGATGCCGATGACGGTGTTTTCTTTTTTATAAGGATCGGTATTGCCGTTCTCATCGTAAAACTGCATGCAGATGTCACCGGTGACCTGCTTGGCTTTCATCAGGCGCATTTCGTCTTTGGCGTAGTAGCCGGTGGCCATGATGGACGACGACTTGCTGGGATAACCGATGCCGACCAACGCCAGATCGAGCTTGTTGCACATTTTGATGACCCGAGCAATGCTTTTTTCGTTTTGAAATTCGGTGCGGATCATGCGGTTGGACACCCGGGCCGGCGCGTACATCGGAATGTATTCACCGCCGTATTTGTTGGCGAGCACTTCAACGAGGCTGTTGGAGTGCAGCTCGCTGCGCAAATGACCCATGCCGCCGATTAACGGTACAAAGAGCACGTTTTTGGCTGAGACGCCATCGATTTGCGACACGACATGACGCAGGGTGGTGCCCATGGAGACGCCGACGACGTGATTGTCTTTAATCATGCGTTTTAAATAGGCGGCCGCCGCTTTTCCAAGGAGCTGCTTTTGCTTTTCGGCATCGGCCGTGTGAGCCACGACGATGACCTCTTGCAGGCCGTAAATGGTCTCGATGGTGCGTTCTAGATCAACATAATCGGTGTCTTCAAGATTTTTAATGGAAATGCTGACGATGCCTTGTTCTTTGGCGCCGGCAATCATTCGGGAAATGGTTGGACGGGAAAGACCCAGCTGATCGGCAATCAGCTTTTGACTCATGTCTTGATTGTAATACATATCACAAATTTTGATCATGAGCCGCTCGTCATCAATCACTTTTTTCATGAGGGCCTCCGAATCAATTACATTTTTAAATGCGATGCATTTATTTTATGGAAATGATCTCGTGCTGTCAACGTAAAATCGTCATCTTATTTACAAAAATTCATAAAATACAAAAAAATTACACAAATTTCAATTTTTTCAGGAAAAATCAGAAATTTATATTTAATTTTGTAAAAATCATATTTTTGAAAATGATTGGTTTTCAATGATAAAATGTAACGCTTAACAAATATGAAAAATTTTCGTTTATTCATCTTAAATTATCATCCAACCCATGAAGTATTTTGTCCTTATGATATAATATATAAAACAATTTCGGATTTCATCAGGTTTGGGTTTTCCGATTTTATCCGCCATCTGCAAAAAATTTTACGAATCCGGTCCAAATGATTTGCATTTTAGCGTTTGTTTGCTACAATACGGTAATCTCTATTTTGAATCAAAGGGGGTATTCATGAATCAATACATCAACGATCCGAAAGCCATCGAAAAACGAAGCTTTGAAATTATCACCGAAGAGCTTGGTGATAAACATTTCGACGAGCCTTACGCTTCAATTGTCAAGCGTGTCATCCACACGACGGCGGATTTTGAATACGCCGATCTCATTGAGTTTAAAAACGATGCCGTCGATCGGGGGCTCAAGGCCCTTTCCGAAGGCAAGAAGATCTACGCCGACACCAACATGATTAAGGTGGCGGTCAACAGCCGCGCCATGGCCCTGCAAGGGGTTGAAATTGTCAATTTTGTTCACGACGAAGACGTCCGAGCCGAAGCCAAAACCCGGGGCGTGACCCGCTCGACGGTTGCCATGGAAAAAGCGCTGGACAGCGCCGACGTCTCTATCTTTGCCGTGGGCAATGCCCCGACGGCCCTCTATCGCCTCATCGAGTTTATCGAGGCCGGTAAAACCAAACCTGATCTGATCATCGGCGCGCCCATCGGTTTTGTCGGCGCCGCCGAGTCCAAAGCGGCCTTGGATGCCCTGGACGCCTACGATGTGCCCTATATCCGCATCAACGGCCGCAAAGGCGGCAGTCCCGTGGCCGCGGCCATTTTAAACGCCATGTTATACAAACTCGGAAGGGAGTGGTAATCATGAAACAATACGGAACCTTTTACGGTGTCGGTGTGGGTCCGGGGGATCCTGAACTGATCACGCTGAAAACCTATCGTCTCATTCAGGAGGCCGATGTGATTGTGACGCCGACCAAGAAAATGGGAAAATCCAGCATCGCCTACCGCATCGTGGAAAGTCACATTCCCGAAGGCAAGCCGGTGATCGACATGGACTTTCCGATGATTTCCCTGTCGGCCGAGCGGGAAAAACTGGAAGCGCAGTGGGAAGCCAACGCCGACGCCATTGAAGCCATGCTGGCCGAAGGCAAGGACGTGGTGTTTTTGACCCTCGGCGATCCAATGGTTTTTTCCACTTATTCCTACGTGCTTCGCTTCTTGCAGAAACGAGGCCTTCCGACCGAGACCCTCTCCGGGGTGCCGTCTTTCTGCAATCTGGCAGCGCAAATCGGCATCCCCTTAACCCAGGGCGAGGAATCCCTGGGCGTTGTGGCCATGACCCAGAGCGAGGAAGAAGTCCGCGCCATTTTGGATGTGCACAAAAACATCGTCATCATGAAGGTGTCCGCGGGCAGCGCGTTTTTGGCGGAAGAGCTTGAAAAACGCGGTCTGGAAAACGCCTTTGTCCTCGTCTCCAACATCGGGATGGATACCCAGCGCGTGACCCGGGACATTGAGGACTTGAAGGGGAAGGTGCCCTATTTATCCACGATGCTGATCAAAAAGGATTATCAATGGCTCTAGACCGTTTTATCGAAAAGGACGGGAAAAAGCTGCGCTACGGCTACACGACGGGCTCCTGCGCTACGGCGGCGGCCAAGGGCGCGGCCATGATGCTCCTCGGCGGAGAAGATGTGCCCGAGGCGGCCATCGACACGCCCAAGGGCTGGCGGCTCACGCTGCCGCTTTTCGACCGCGAATTTGACAGCGTCGGGGCGACCTGCTCGGTGATTAAAGACGCGGGAGATGATCCCGACGTCACCCACGGCGTGCGGGTCTTTGCCACGGTTCATCTCACTGCCGAACCCGGTGTGACCTTTGAAGGCGGCATCGGTGTTGGAACGGTGACCCTGCCCGGTTTGGCCGTTCCCGTCGGGGAGCCGGCCATCAATCCCGTCCCTAGACAAATGATGCGGAAAGAATTGGACGAAGTCGCCCGGGCTTATGATTACGCCGGCGGCTTCCGCGTGACCATCGCCATTCCCCAAGGGGTGGAGATCGCCAAGCGCACCTTTAATCCCAAGCTTGGCATTATGGGCGGCCTTTCCGTGGTCGGCACGTCGGGCATTGTGGAGCCCATGAGTGAGGCCGCTTTGATGGCCTCGATGAAGCTGGAACTGGAGGTCCTCAAAAACAAAGGCTTTGACGACATCATTTTCGTCCCCGGCAATTACGGCCGGGATTTTGCCGATTCCCTTTCCCTCGACCGGGAGCGGATGATCAAGATCAGCAATTACGTCGGCTTCATGTTTGAGGAAGCGGAACGCTTGATGTTTCGCCGCATTCTTTTCATCGGTCATCTTGGAAAAATGGTGAAGGTGGCCGGCGGACTGTTTAACACCCATTCCCATGTGTGCGACGGCCGCATGGAAATTCTGGCGGCCAACGCGGCATGGCTCGGCGGCTCTCGGCAACTCGTCGACGCCATCATGGGGGCAACCACCACCGATGACGCCGTCAAATCGATTCTCGCCGCCGACATTCCCGGCTATTTTGATCATTTGGCCGAACGAGCTAAGATGCGCTGCGAGGATAAAGTTTTCGGCAATATTACCGTGGAGATTATTATATTCTCTAAAGAATACGGTTTGCTCGGTGCCAGTGACGGCGCGATGGCCCTGGCCGAATCGTTAAAACCCGCCGCGCCGACGGATTCGGCAAAGTAGGAGGAACAGGATGCCAGGAACAATTCAAGTCATCAGTCTGGGGCCCGGCGCCCCGGAATATATTCTCCCCGTTGCCCTTAACGCCATTGCCGAGGCCGAGGTCATCGCCTGCGGCGCGAGGCATTTGGAAAGTTTTGACGCGGCGGGAAAAGAAACCTACATCATCGGTTCGGAAGGCATGAAACTTTCCGAAGTCGTGGACGCCTTAAAGGCCGTCTATGAAACGAAAAAAACGGCGGTGGTGGTCTCCGGCGACTGCGGTTTTTACAGCCTGCTCCGCTATTTAAAAACCAAATTTCCGCCGGAAAGGGTGACGGCGCTGCCGGGGATTTCCTCCCTGCAATATCTTTTCGCCAAACTCGCGATGCCTTACCAAGACGCGGCGCTCTTAAGCCTTCACGGCAGAGAACAGGATTTGCTCGGAGCCCTTTCGCGAAACCCCGTCGTCGGCATGCTCACCGACGACGCGCACAACGCGGCATGGCTCGGCCGGCTTTTGCTTGACTACGGTTACGCAAACAAGGTCATCACCGTCGGCGAAGATCTGTCCTATCCCGAAGAGCGCATCACGAGACTAACCCCAAAGGAGGCACTGACCTTTGCCGAACGCGGCATGTCGGTGATGATTGTAAGCGATGAGTGAAATTAAAGCATACCGAGACGAAGATTATATCCGCGGCAAAGCGCCGATCACCAAACGAGAGGTGCGGGTCCTGACCATTGCGCTTTTGGGCATTGATCCCGATGACACGGTGGTGGATATCGGCGCCGGCACCGGCGGGCTGACCATGGAGGCGGCCCACGCGGCCTACCGCGGCAGGGTCTACGCCGTGGAGCACAAGGAAGCGGCCGGGAAACTCATTACCGCCAACGCCGAAGCTTTCGGCGCCCGCAATGTCAAACTCATTTTCGGCAAGGCGCCGGCGGTTTTATCCGAGGTACCGACCCCGATCAATAAGGCAATTATCGGCGGCACCGGCGGTGATATGGAAGCCATCTTCGGCTGGTGCCATGAGGCCTTGGTGCCCGGCGGCAGACTGGTGACCAATTTTGTCACCTTGGAGAACGCGGCCAGAGCCAAGGCTTGCCTTGACCGGCTGTTTGTTAAGGTAGAGATGATTCAGGCGGCCATCACCCGCGGGGAAAACATTGCCGGCCTGACCATGCTCAAGGCTCAAAACCCCATTTTCATTATGACGGCGGAGAAGGCCGATTCGTAATGATATAACAATAAAGTTTCTAATGAGATCCGCCGAGAGGCGGATCTTCTTAAATCTCGTGTTTTCGCACGAGAACCCTTAGGAGTCGTTACACGCTCCAACTCACCTTTCTTTCTGTTTCGCTCGATAAGTTCGTATGTGCTGCTGATTGTTCGCGAAACATCCTCCCGTGGGAAGAAGCCTTTTTAATCCGAGTTTTGAAAGCGTATAGTCTACCTTTCATCATTTTCACCATACAGTCATACGGGCACTACCTAAATGGCAATAATATGTTATAATAATCTTTACAGATTAAGTATTATATAACTGTGGTGATTGATATTTTTCATCAAATAAAGGGCTCGCCTGACAGGAAAGTCTAAAGCGCATTCAGAAACATGAGCGAAGATGACAGCATTGAGCGGGTAAACAATGAAGGGATGGTATGCCGAAATGTTAAAAAATCATGCTCCGCGACGAATCATGAAAATCATTACCTGTGTTTTCTTTGTCCTCTTCTACGCGGCGGCACCGTGTTTCGCGGCGGTGGAAAAGACAGCAAACGAGCCATTAACCGTAGGGGTACCTAGCGATCGCTGTCCTGTTTTTTACAAAAACCCCGATAACGATGAAATCACAGGCATTGGCGTGGATTTGATGCGCTTAGCCGCGGAAAAAGCCGGTTATCACGCGACATTTATTCCGATAACCGAAAAATCGCTGAAAGACGCATTGGATAATTCATCTTATGATGTGGTGATGCCGTTCGGCAGCGCGATTGACAGCGCTTCGGGAAACGAAAGCATCGTTACCGAAAACCTCATTCAAACGCCGTTTACCCTTGTAACGCAGGGAAGAAAAAACTTGCCGCCAAAGAACAAGCTGCATGTCGGCATGTTAAAATCATTGGCTGCCGTCAGCGAGACAGTCAAACAACTGTTTCCCGATATGGAAATCAGTATGTATGACACCATGCCTGAGTGTGTCAAAGCTCTCCGATCAGGTGAGGTGGACGCGCTTCTGCATAACTCATACGTTTGGAGCTATGTGCTTCAAAAACCGTCCTATGGGGATCTTGTTGTGCAGCCTTCCGCGATGTTTTCGATGGATTTTCGCGTGGGAACACCAAATAATCCCAAGGGGCAGAAGCTGATCGCTCGACTTAATAACGGCATCGCCGCCATCAGCGACACCCAGCGCCAAGCCATCATATTGGATCACACAACCCGAAAACTTTATCGCTATGATTTTTCGGATTATTTGTATCAATATGGATTGGTCGTTTTATTGAGCGTGCTTTTGATTATCGCTTTATGCGTCATCGCGTCACAAAAGATAAAATATCTCCGAAAAAAACACGATGAACAGATCCATCAAATGATGGGACATGATCCTTTAACCGGCCTGCTCAACACAAGCGGCTTCCGCGAAAGGGTGGAAGAACTTCTCCGCGCGAATCCGGATAAACACTATTTTTTGTCGTATAACAACATCAGAAATTTCAAATTTATCAATGACAGCTTTGGCAGAGAAGCCGGTGATGCACTATTGAAATTCTGGGCAAAGGTTTTTTTGGAAAACATTTCGGAAGAATATGAGGCAATCGGCCGGATTGACACAGATCATTTTGTCGCGCTTCGTCTCATTACGAGTGAAAAGAACATGACAACCGAAGCGAAAAAAATTTTTGTTCCGGTTGAGAACTTTTTTATTGATCATGATAAAGAAACAAAAATTCATATTTGCGCCGGTATCTATGTCCTCACACCTCAGGATTTTCAAACGATTGATGTCGATCATATAATCGATTTGGCGCGAATGACGGAAAAAAGAGTGCGCATCAACCAAAAAAACGCTTTCGCGTTGTACAACCCGGAGCAATGGCAAAAGAGTAAACATAACGCGGAAATCATCAATCTGCTTCCGACCGCCATCCAATCGGGAGATATCCGGGTTTGGTATCAACCGCAGGTGGATGCCGAGACGGGAAAAATTGTCGGCGCGGAAGCCCTTTGCCGCTGGCATCATACCGGGGGCGGATGGTTGCCGCCTATCGATTTTGTCCCGATTTTAGAGGAAGCCGGACTGATCTTTGAGCTTGATTGCTTTGTCTGGGAAAGGGTTTGTCAGGATCTTCACCGGTGGAACGAGAAAGGCCAGCGCAGATCTGTTTCCGTCAATGTATCACGTGATGACATTCGCGAGGATCGGGATATAGCGGCACATTTTCAGAATTTACTTCAACAGTATGATTTGGCGCCGGATCAACTTCATATCGAGATCACTGAAACGGCTTATGCTGAAAACGCCGATTTTCTGATTAAAACGACACAAAGACTGCGCGCGTTGGGCTTTTATGTTGAGATGGATGATTTCGGAAGCGGTTATTCTTCCCTGCATATGCTCAAAGAGGTTCCCGTTGACCGTATCAAAATGGACCTTCACTTTCTGACGGCGTCGGGCGATCTGGAGAAAGGCCGCACAATTGTCAGCTGTATCATTCAAATGATTCGTCAACTTGGGATGGATATGATCGCTGAGGGTGTGGAGACCGTTAAACAGGCCGACTTTTTGCGAAGCAAAGGCTGCCGCTCCATGCAGGGATACCTTTTTTACAAGCCCATGCCAGTTTCTGATTTTGAAAAAGTCCTCATGATCGAGGAAATGGATGCATCGGATTATAGGTAAGATGATCATATCTCCACCCGCTTCGCGGGGTAAGTTCGCATGAGCCAAACGGCCCAGGCCGGCTTCTTTCTTGCCTATCGGCAACATTCACCTTCTCAAAGATTTGGATGCTCACTTATCCACCCGCTTCGCGGGGTAAGTTCGCATGAGCCAAATCATAGATTTGGATGCTCACTTATGTTAAAATACGCTGATACGGCGACGCGCAAAATATGTGATTTAAATAATATCAACAACGAGAAAGTAAGGTGACATTGGTTGAACGACAAATTATGAAAGAATCCGTTGATGCAATTGCAGGTCAGCTTGCCGAAAAAAATCATCATCAGCGCGGTGATGATGTTCGCGTTAATTCTATTTGTCTATTATTTTCATGTTCCCAACCCGAATATCATTTTGATTGTGGGTCTGGTGCTGTGTTCGGCTTTGTTTGGGTATGGCGGCGGGATCGTCGCTGCTGTCATTATGCTGGGGTATACGCTGTTTTTCTTTTCCACTGATTACAGCTTCATCCGGTTCACACCGCAAAATCTGCAAAAGGTCTGGGTTTCCCTCATTGGCATAGCGGCTGATATGATTTTGGTATGCTGGTTGAAATCATCGGAAATCAAAGCGTTTCAAGAGGTTGAAGTGCTGACCAAACAGGCGGAATCGTAGATAGAACTGCTGAGCGCGATACTCGATAATATGCCGGCCCTCAGTTTTTCCAAAGACGCGAAAATCGGTACTTATTTATATTGCAACCAACGCTTCGCGTCGTATTCGAACAAACCTTTGCCGTCGGAGACCATCGGATTGACCGATTTTGATATTTTTGACGCAAAGACAGCGAACCGTCTTGTTGAAAATGATAAAAAACGCTGTCAATGGATACGCCGCTTGTCTCCTATACCGATGTCCTTGACGCGCAGGGCAATCCGCGCCAGTTTCAAACGACAGAGGTGAAATATCTCGATTCGGATGGCGATTGGATCCTTCTCGGCATGAGTATGGATATTACCGAGATGGAGAAGTTTAAAAAAGAAAGCGCGCGTGTCGAAGAAGAAAGAAAGGCCTATCTTCGCCTCAGCGCGTTGAGCGGAAACCTGATTGAACTTTATTATATTGATCCCGAAACCGAAGCATATACCGAGTTCACGTCTCCTCAAGGATACGAGCATCTCGGCAGAGCAAGACAGGGAACGGATTTCTTCCGAATCATATTATGAAAAAAGTTTTGATACCATTCATCCCGACGATTTGGAGATGGTTCATTCACAGGTCACAAAAGAAAATATTCTTTCTACCATCAACCGGGATGGCTTGTTTTTGCTGGACTATCGTCTGATGATAGGAGGCAAGACCGCCTATGTGCGATTAAAAGCCGTAACGATGAACGAAGAAGGAAAATCCATTCTGATTATCGGTTTGCTGGATGAAGACGCGCAGATTCGTCAAGAACGGGAATATGCTCATAATCTGTCAGTCGCGCGGAAAATGGCGACGATTGATTCTCTGACGGGCGTCAAAAACAAACATGCCTTTTCACAATGGGAAGAAAAAATCAATCATGAGATTCAGAAAGGCAGTCAGGCGCCTTTCGCGGCGGTCTTTTGCGATGTGAATGATCTGAAAGCCATCAATGATTTGTACGGACACAAAGAAGGCGATGCCTGCATTCAAAAGGCTTGTCAAAAGATATGCCGGATTTTCAATCATAGCCCTGTCTTTCGAATGGGCGGTGATGAATTCTTGGTTTGGCTTTTCGGAGAGGATTATGTTAAACGAAATCAACTGATGCAACAGGTGACTTCCCTTCCGGAAGATCCTTCAAAGATTAAAATCGGGGAGATCATCGCGGCGGGGATGGCTGAGTACAACCGCGAACGGCATCATTCTCTGGCGCCTGTGATTGAAGAGGCTGATGAAGCCATGTACGCGCACAAAAGATTAGTGAAAGAGAAAATTGCTTTAGCTAATGATTAACCGTTTATTGTTTGTTCCCGTGAAGCGGAAGATCAAGACAGAGCGCAGTCATTTTGATTTAATAAGCCTCGAATGGCTGCGCAATATCATGAAAAACGGAGTTTATGCTGATTAGACCAATGCAAAATAAAGATTGTCCGACAGTCGCTTGGTTGTGGCGAAATGATCTGGATGTTCCCATCGCGACGGACGAAAGTGTGCGCCGCACCTTTGAGAAAATGCGCGAGGACAGCCGTTACTTCACTTATGTGGCCGAGGAGGACGGAATTGTTGTCGGATTTATCACGTGTGTCGAGGTCTTGTCTTTCGATGACCCGGATGGCTATATCAAAACGAACGGGATTGCTGTTTTGCCGGATTACCGGCGCCGTGGAATTGGGCAGCAACTGACATAATCCGCAGAACAGGATGCGCGTCACAGAGGCGTGAATTCCATCGGCGCCGCGACAAGTTTGAACCGCGCGGGCTCACAGGCTATGTTGAACAAGCATGGATATGAAAAATCCGCTTTCTGGTTTCACAAAAAGTTTTCGATTCCGGAAGAATCAAATAACCAAACGGATTAAAAGTTATGGACAAATTAGTTTCAGCGCTTCGAAAACTAAAATTGCATCCTTGTTTGTCCATCATCCGGGAGAAGGAGGGCTTTTCTTTTCGTTGAAAATCGAATCGTCTGCGCTGAATTTCGCTCTGTCTCCGATTAGAGCGGGGAAAACATACATATCCGAAAGAACTGAACCGGATTCTGGACGACAATCTGTGGAAATTGATTCAGGAAAAAATTGTACAAATCTGTTGAATATAGCCTTAGAAGGGAGATTGTAATGCATTCGCTGTCATGCTTTGAAGGACATTATCCAATTAAAACACTTTATACCGATGACAAAGCCTGGCAGGGCTACAAGGGTTGGCAAGATGCTGACCGACGGAATGCTGCGTTGCGGGACTATCTGAACATGCCCTTAAAGCAGGTGATCTATGCTCAAGAGACACACTCGAGCAGTGTTTTTACTGTTTCGTCCAAAACCGTTAAAAACCCGGCGGCCAGTGGGGAAATCTGTGTTAAAGTTCCTTTCGGTGAATATGACGCACTGGTAACGGACGTTTCCGGGATTCTGCTTTGCATCTGGACCGCGGACTGCTTACCTTTATTTCTTTATGATACCGTAAAACACGTTGCGTCTGTTGCGCATTGCGGTTGGCGAGGAATCCTCGGCGGAATTGTTCCCAACACGATTCGTGCGATGGCTGAATGTTTTGGATCTGACCCTGAACATATCATCGCCGGCTTCGGACCCGGCATCTGTGGGAATTGTTATGTGGTCAGTAAAGACCTATATGAGGCGTTTTCCGGACGGTTTTCCCCGGATGAGATTGAGGACCTCTTCCTTCCACAACCAAACGAAAAATATTTGTTGGATCTCAGAATGGCGATTAAATTCGACCTTTGCCGTGCAGGGATTCGTCCGGAAGAAATTTGCGATACAAAGGTTTGTTCTTATGAATCGGATACCTATGCTTCCTATCGCAGAAATGGATTCACGGAACCGTTTCGGCAGACTTTGTCGGGAATTGTTCTCCTGTAAAACATGTTTAAAATCGAGGATGATATGAAAAAGCGAAAAAGCAAGAAGAATGATAGACTTGTCCGCAATTCCGTCTTAATTGCGGACAGGACAAAAAAGATGGCGCTGACCTATATCGGCAGCACGTTATGCGCACAGGCCGTCATATTGGTTGATTCTCTGGTTGCCGGCATCAGCATCGGTCCAGAAGCTCTGGCAGCCATTGCAGCGGCCGGTCCCCTGCTGGCCATTGAGCAGATTCTCCACTGCATATTAGGCTTTGGCATCGACAAGCTGATGATTCAAGAAATCGGCAAGGGAAACCGGAAAGAAGCGGATCGAATTTTCGGAGCGATTTTGATTACGGTTGCCCTTGTGTATATGTCTGTTTACATCCCGTTGCTGATTTTTGAACGTCCGTTGATACAGTTCATCATGGGAGATCAACCGCTTGTTGACTTGGTGATTCGCTATACGCAGCCTTTGTTCATTACCGCACCGATTTTTGAAGTGTTTTTGTGTATTGAGCGGGCCTTTCGCGTTGACGGGCGAGTTCAGTTTTTCACCCTGCGCAGCATCATCACCAACATTGCGAACATTTTGTTAGATATTCTGATGGTGTCGGTTTTGAATCTGAATCTATCTGGGCTTGCATGGTCTTCGGTGATCAGCACCACCCTTGGTTTTTTGATTACGCTCAGCCATTTTTTCAGTTCCCAGCGAACGGTTTCGCCGGATTTTTCTGTGCTCAAATCGAAGAAAGAGATGCTAGACTACTTAAAACGCGATATTCATTTGGGAGAGTGCGCGACATTGGATGAAGTCATGGACGCTTTGGCGCTAAGTCTCCAAACTTCGGCGATTGGTGTTTTGGGCGGTCCGGGCGGCCTGGCAATCTGGGCCGTGTTTAAATCTTTGCGGGGAATTGTCCTTTCTCTGGGAAACGGAGTTTCGGCAAGCGTCGCCATTCATGCCGGATGGCTGAACGGAATGGAGGATTATGACGGCGCACGATTCTCCGTCGAGATTGGCGTCGGAATTGCCGTGACAGCGTCCCTCGGGATAATGTTCATTGTTCATTTCTTTGCCGGAGGTATTGCGGAGCTTTATCATATTGCGCCTGAACTCCGTCCGCTTTGCGTCCAGTGTTTGCAGATTGGGAGCCTTGTTTTCACGTCCTTCGGATTTTTGACAGTCCTGGGCGCATATTTGCCCGCTGTGAACCGAATGGGACTGACGAATCTGCAGATTATCCTTCAAAAAGGTCTGACTATCATCGCCGCGGGAATCGGTTATAGCGTTGGCATGGTGAATTTTTACGGACTTTATGTGATTGCCCTCTGGATTGCCGCGCTGTTTATGCTGTTTTTATTGTTGCGCGACCGCCACTGGTTCTTACCGAAACGCAATCCGGAAATGATTAAGGCTTATTCTCTTCCGCTGGAGCCGGCGAAGATCTCTGAATTGAGTGTCGACGCTGCTAAGAATCTGCGAGCCTTCGAATTTCCGGAGGATTTTTGCCGTGACATCTCGGAAATCATTGAACTTGGTTTGAATTTTATAGCGAAGACAAATCCGGCATCGAACATCCGCGGTGATATTCAGATGAGACGTCATGAACGGCATCTGCAGATTATACTCATCGACGATGGAGAAGCCTATAACCCCCTCATTGAAATCACGAAAGACAGCCACAAAGAATCTGAAACGTCTTCGACCGTGGATATTATGGGGTTGAAGGCAAACGTGAATTATGACAGAGTGTTAGGGCTAAACAGTGGCATCTTGGATCTGATCCCGCCGGAAAAAGCAGCATCTTGAGTTGGAGGACTAAAAGATGATACTTACTAATGAAAGCTGGCGGCAGACTGCCTCTCAGTTTAATCTTAAGGAGGCGTGGCCGGCTCGATTGTTTCCCAACGCAAAGTACCGGTATTTTCGAGATTGCGGCTGTCTGGTGTGCGCGCTGGCAGTGATGCTCAGACATTGCGGTATAGAAAAAGAAGAAGGTCAAAGCCTATTTAATCCGTGGGTCTTAAATCAAAGACTTATTGACTGCGGGGCTTTTACTTCCGATGCCGATCTAGAGTTATCCTTTGTCAATCGTTTGTATCCAGTTGAGTATTTGGGAGAATTTTCGTATTCACGAGAAGAACTGGTTCATCTCATGGAATGGGATTTTCCGTGTCTCGTTACCGTTCCCGGTTCAAATGCCGAAAGGCATTTTATTGTTCCGCTTTTCACTGTGACAGAAGATGTGATTGTTTTTGACCCGCTCTGCGGAGAAAAAAGGCTCAGCACCTATAATCGGATTTGCGGCATTCGGAGGTTTGCGGATAGAATTGTGATGAGACCACAGGGATAAGCACGGGTTTTCTTGTCGGGTCGCGAAGTTTTCATATGCTTTCGTGAAAATCTTTTATCTGTGGTATAATGAACTTACCTAAGTGAAGCGGGTGGATAAGTGAGCATCTAAATGAATGATGAATAATGAATGATGAATGATTGTGGAAGAAACGCGATTGAACGCGTTTCTAATTGGGATGTATAGCTCGGCTTCTCGCGAACATGACCCACAGAGATGGACACAAAAACCCAAATAGAAATCCGGCTCTTCCGGATTTCATCGGAATTATTCATCATTAGCTATTCAATTTTAATTTCCGCGAAGCAGGTGGAAAGGAGAGATTATGCGCACGTTATTTGTTGTGATTTATTTCGCTTTTTATTTAATTGCCAAATTGCCGATGCTCTGGAAGGTCAAACGCCTTCGCGAAGCGGGCGATATCGCCGAGCATGACAGACTTTGCCGTGAATTTGCCGCGGACTGGGGAAAAAAAGTTGTGGGCTCTACCGGGTCGATAGTGACGGTCAAGGGCATGGAAAATCTTCCGGATGAGCCGGCGGTTTATATCGCCAATCACTTAAGCTATTTTGACGTGCCGGTTATACTGGGAAATATCAGTGATCACGCTTATTCGCTTTTGGCCAAAGACACTGTGCAAAAGGTACCCATCATGCGCAAGTGGATGGAAGAATTTCACTGCGTCAATATCGACCGCGACAATCCAAGAGAAGCCATGCGCGCGCTGCAACAAGCCGAGGAATGGATTAAACAGGGCTATAGCTTTATCATTTTTCCCGAGGGCACCCGAAGCAAGGATTATAACGTCCATGAATTTAAATCCGGAGCTTTTCGCGTCGCCCAGAAAACAAAGGTGCCGGTGGTGCCCATCGCCCTGTGGAACACCCAGGTCTTAAACGCCTCCGGCTCCCTCAAGGTCGGAAAGGCGCCGGTGACGATGACGATTCTTCCCGCCATCGAAACCAGCGACTTTGACCGCAAGGCCTGGCGGGCGCTGCCGGCTCAGGTGGAAGAAATTGTGAGAGAAGCCGTGGACGCCGAGCGAGGGCTTCCCGTAAAAGAATCCCTCAATCCGGCTTTGCCGGACAGTTCCCCTAATCAAGGGGAGCCTAAATAACGCCGTGGAGCATATTGACCCCAAAAACCTCGCTGAGCACAAAAAGGTTCCCTCCTTGGGAGAGGGAGATGTCGCCGTGAGACGACTGAAGGTGGGCGCGCCGAAGGCGCTTAGACCTCAAAGTTCAATCCCAAAATCTCAATTCGTCAGCCTTTCGCGTTAGAACCTCTCCGACGCCCTACGGGCGCCACCTCTCCTTATCAAGGAGAGGCATGTACTACGAAGCGAAATTAAAGGTTCCCCATTAAATAAGGGGAGCTGTCATGCTTTGGCGTGACTGAGGGTAAGCCCCAAGCATGACAAGGGGCGCTTGTCCACCCGCTTCGCTCGATAAGTTCGCATGAGTAAGCCGTGCACCTCATGCCCTTCTGGCATTTCGGTCGGGGCGTGCGCCCTATAGCCTTTCGCCGGTTCACGTCGCCCCGCTCATGCAAGCATGGCGGTTCGCCCTAAACCACCGAAAGTCTGCACGGCTTACTTTTACG
>JAFRBB010000008.1 GCA_017405085.1 Eubacteriaceae bacterium | reverse complement strand
CATTTCTGTCGTAAGTCGTGTTATAATTTCTTCCATAAGGCCAACCCTCCGCATTAGTTTGATTTTGGTTTTTTATTTATTCTAACACGTTGGGCTGGTCTTTTCTATTTTCAAAAACTCCACAACTATTTTACACTATCCCGGAGATGAATTTTGCGCTTTACCCATGATCCGCCGATAGCACACTCGTCCCCCACACCCCATGGGAGTTGTGAAAAAGCCGGTTTATCATCCATCGTCTTCCTTGGATTTTTATGAAAATTTTTCAATAATTTCTTGTCTCCGGTAAAAGGCTGTGGTATAATCACTCTGTTATCAACATTTGAGGAGGTAAGCAATGGCAAACATTAAATCCGCGATTAAAAGAGCGGGAACCAACGAAAAGGCACGTTTACGCAACAAGGCGGTGCGCACCCATTTGAAGACGTCGGTCAAAAAATTTGACGCGGCTCTCGCAACCGGTGACGCCAAAGCTGCTCAGGACGCTTTCAACTACGCGTGCAAGCGCTATGATCAAGCCGCGGCGAAAAACGTCATTCACAAGAATGCCGCCAACCGCAAAAAAGCGAAACTTGCCCAAAAATTAAATGCCCTCAATGCTTAATCTTTCTCGTTTGATGGCCCCAAATCATCTCGTGTCTCAATGATGATGAAAACGCACTTTAATCGGTGCGTTTTTTTGCGCGATAAATAAAGCCACGCATCCGGGAGGATGTCATACCGATTTGCCGCGTTTACGCGAGCTAAGCGGCATGAGCAGACTGCCGGATATGGGGCGCAGCCCGCGAACGAAATGCCCGAAGGGCATGAGTTGCTGCGTGGCTTTTTCTTAGACTGAACTGACCAAAATAGAGTACACAGCATGGAGGGTTCGGGTTTATCACGTGACTTACGATTTTCAGGCCATACGGACATTTGACAAGGCAACGGACATGAGCACATAGCGCGGTTCCACCCGCTTCGCTCGATAAGTTCGCATGGACCAAATCAAAGATTTGGATGCTCACTTAAGCGCGAGTGCGAATGAACGCTGAATTGCGGGAGCGTAGCGAAGCAATTCGGGCTTATCACGTGATTTGGGCACCGTTAGAATTTGGTAGTTTGTTGTGGCGTCATGAGCAGACTTCCGAATATGCTG
Source organism: Eubacteriaceae bacterium (assembly GCA_017405085.1). Classification (GTDB taxonomy): domain Bacteria; phylum Bacillota; class Clostridia; order Eubacteriales; family Eubacteriaceae; genus RUG12931. The sequence continues at coordinate 74,057 of JAFRBB010000008.1, read as the reverse complement.
CGCAGCCCGCGAACGATCCACCCGCTTCGCTCGATAAGTTCATAGAGAAATCAATTTATTTTCTTTTGGGAGGAATGATGAAACGATGCGTTATTGTCGGCGGTGCCGATATCCACAATTATAAGCAAATCAACCAATGTTTAAACGCCGATGATTATTTCATCTATTGCGACAGCGGTCTAAAACACATGGATTCCCTCGGAAAAGCGCCGTCGCTGATCGTCGGGGATTTTGACTCCTATGACGATCCGAAGTTGCCTGTTGAAACCATCACTCTTCCAACGGTAAAGGACGATACGGACACGGTGTTCGCCGTCAAAGAGGCGCTCAAGCGAGGGTTTGAGGATTTTCTTTTGATCGGTGTCGTTGGCGGAAGGCTCGATCATACCCTTGGGAATTTATCGATTCTCTTGAAACTTGACGCTTTGGGTCATTCGGCGGTCATTCTTGATGATTACAGCGAAATGACGATGGTCTCCCGGAATGCCGCGGAAATTGATGACAGCTACGCTTTTTTTTCGTTAATCAATCTTGACGGCTCCCCAAAGGGCGTGACGATCAAAAATGCAAAATACACCCTTGATCACGCCGATATCCCTTGCGATTATCAATACGGGGTCAGCAACGAGGTGCTCCCCGGCAAAACCGCGTCGGTTGAGGTCGATGCGGGCCGAATCCTGCTCATTAAAGATTTTTAACACTGCTCTCGCCAATATAAAACCAAAGAGACTTTGCCGAACCCGAGGGGTTTAGCAAAGTCTTTTTTGGTTAAGTGATAATTTTAAAGGCGTAAATCCTAATCTGTCAGATCAGTCTTGATCCGGCGCCACGCATCCCTTGGGCACAAGCTGAATTTCGATGGCTTCGATGCGGCGGCATTGTCCGGTGGTTCCGGCCATTTTGCCTCCGGTCACCCATTCGCCCCATCCTTTATAAGCCATGTGAACGCGATAATAGATATCGTAATTGGCTGCTTTTTCACCGGTCAAATTCATTTCAACGGCTTCGATGCGGCGGGCCTGACCCGTTGTACCGGCAGTGGCACCATCTTTTGCCCATTCGCCCCAGCCAATGTCAGCCATATGGACGCGGTAGTCAATGCCGAGGCCTTCGGTTGGCTTTTCGTCAGTTTCAATTTTCGCTTCCAGGGCTTCGAGCTGCAGCGCTTTGCCTGTGGTGCCTTCCATTTGGGTGTCTTCCATCCAGCCTTGGCTCCAGCCGTAATTTTGACCGTGGACGCGGATTTTCACCACCGGAATGGATGAATCGCCGGGACTGGCGATGGTTTCGACGGCGCCGTCGGCAAAGATGACGTTTCTGGATTCGTTGTCGGTGGAGCCGATGACGTAAAAATGATTGTCATAGGGGACCGCGTTTTCATAGAATACTTTGCTTTGGCTGAAATACTTATCTGTCGGCGTGATGCTGACGTCATAGGCGTCGGTTTCGGCCTCGGTCTGCGCCTCGCCATTGGCGGCTTTGGGCGTGATGGTCATCAGGTAAGTATCGTCTTGGACCACGCCTTTCGCGTCGGTGATGACGGGGCCGGTGATGAGGATTCTGTCTTTGATCGCTCCGCCGTAGATATCGAAATCCTGCTTGGCGTACCATTCGGCCGGGAACCAATCGGATTTAACGCGTTTGACCGCGGCTTTGCCGGGCCCTTCGTAGACAATTTCATCGATGTTTTTGTAGGGTACCGTTGAGCCATTGTCATCAAGGGTATTTCCGCCGATGACGAAAATTTTGCCCGAGGCGTCGGCCGTGATGAGGGGATTCATGCAAACGGAGGGATAATCGGCGATTTTCACATAGCTGTGATTTCGCGGGTCGATCTCATAGACGAACGTTTTCTTCGCGTTGTTTTCTGTCTTTGTGGCGATCATCAGCACGTGTTCGCCGGAATTGACAAAGGACAATGTTTTGAGGTCCATGCCTTGGAGCAGCGGAATATAGGTCACGCTCATCGCGCCTTCGGTGGGATCCAAAATGGCGACGGCACCATTGGGATATTCCTGAGCCGCGCTGCCCTCGTCGACAATCGCGCCGAAAATCACCTGGTGATTCCATGTGCAGCAACGGCCGTTGAAGGTTTGAAAGGCCAGATCGCCTCCGAGTTCTTTCCACTGCTTGGTGTCCGGTGAATACCGCCATAACGCGCTTTTGATCGTGGCAAAGTCGGTGCGGATGGCGTAGATTTGATGGTCGAGGCCGAACAGCGTATTGGAGCTTTTTTTGATGAAATTGTCGTTATCGGGCACGGGCAGTCTTTCGTAGCTCTGTTTGGACAGGCCGAGCTCATAAAACTGGGTATTGCTGCCGTTGGCTGTGGTGACGGTGACGTTTTGTTTGCCCGGGTCGGCGCCTTCCGGCATGCGGAAGGTGATTTCGTTGTCGCTCCATTTGACCACGGCCGGCGTGATGGTGTCGCCCACGGCGATTTGGCTGCCGCCTTGGTCTTGCCCGAAATAGTATCCTTTTAAGGTGAAGGTGCCGTCATTGTTGACCGTTAAATCATTTAAAACCGGCGCGTGGATATCACCCAGCGCCAGGACCGTGTCGGCGATGCCGCCGTATTGGCTTTTGGGGCCGAAGGCCTCGATTTTGCGGACGGATCCGTTGATCATGGCCGCCAGTTCTTCGGATGTGGCGCCTTGGTATTTGGCCGCGAGAATGGCCGCTTCGCCGGTGACCGCCGGGCAGGCCATGGATGTGCCGTCAAGGTTTTTGTAGGGCATCAAATCGTTGGTAAAGAAGAGATCGCTGAGCACCACTTCCCGTTGATCCTGCGCGACGGCCTGGGGATAATAGACGGTGTAGTAGCATTTTTCCAAATTCATCTGTTCAATATTGGCGGAAATCACGTTCCATCCCGCTTTGAGTTCCGTGCCCGTATAATTGTAATCACCTTCTCCCTTATCCGACACAAAGAGGAAGATCGGACCTGCCACCGGGCTGTAGACCCGGGTGGTGAGGTATAAAGGCTTATCCTTGACATCGGCGTTGACTTTGCAGGCGTAGGCGGAGCCTTTTTCGCCCAGGGAGATCAGCACCATGCCGTTTTCTTGATTGTAGCCTCTGCCCGCGCCGATGGCCGCTTTGCCGTCGGCCGCCGTGAATTTGAACTCGTAGCTGTCGACTGTCAAATCGATCGGTGCCGGCGTGAAGTCGATGGTGCGCGGTTTGTCGGTCTCATAGCGATCTTTGTCGACACCGCCGGTCGGTGTGCTGCGGTCCGCGTCCGGTTCGGCTTTGAACCGGGGATAGGTTGACATGATTTCGGTGCCCGGCGCGAACACATCGGTTGTGACTTTTCCGAAGTTGCTGAATGTGCTGACGCCGAGGTTGGCGTCGGAGGAATCGACAACGACCACGCTGTTATTGCGCAGCATGGAGGGGTATTTCCAGGTGGTGTCGCAATCGGCGGATTCGTTTCCCGCCGAGAAGGTCATCAACATGTTGTTTTGGGCTACTTCATCGTACAGCGCCGCCATGGTGGCGCTTTCTATTCTGCCGCCCCATGAATTGTTGATGGCTCGGATATTGACACCGGCTTTTTTGGCCGTCACTATATAGTTGAAGGCTTTGATGATGTTATCGGAGCTCATGGCGTTGGCGTCGTTGAGCCCTTTGACCGTCAGGATTTTGACGCCGTTGGCGGCGCCGCTAACGCCAATGTTATTCCATTCGGCGCCGATGATGCCGCTGACATGGGTGCCGTGCAAAAAGTCGTCATTGACGTCCGTGGTGTCGTAGGGCTCGCCCTTGGTGTTTTTGCCCGCGACGTTGATGCCGTATTTGCCGCCGCCCAATTCTTTGAGGGCGGGAACATCAAGGCCTTTATCCCACAGGATGTTTTTGAGATCGTCATGTTCGGTATCGATGCCGGAGTCCAGCACCGCGATGATGACGTCTTTGGCGTTGACGTTGTCTTTATTGTTCCAATCGGGCACGTTGATGCCGTTGTCTTGATTGTAGGCGTATTGAACCCCTGTTAAATCCGGCTGGAGGTATTTGGCTTTGGATTCGCTTGCCTGGGTGGTGATGCCGACGTCCATGGCGTCACTGACGATTTTGTCATTGTCATCCGAAAGCGGTGTGCCGTGATATATATAATTGGGCTCGGCGAAGAGTACGCCGGGTTTGGACTTGAGCGCCGCGATTAATTCATCGGTGGACTGATTGTTGGATTTGACGAAGCGCAGCTCGGTGATGACGTCGTCGCTTTGGGTGGAGACGTCCTCCCCTGCCGGCGAAGAATCGGACAGCACCATCAAGGACTCGGACCCGCTGATTAAGGGATCGGCGCTCTGGGCGGAAATGGCGCTTTTTCGTATGCAGAATATGGCCTCGCCCTGGGCGTATTCGCCATCGTTGCCTTCGGTCTGTCCCTCCGCCGCGAAGGCGACAAAAGGAACCCCGACGAGGCACAGGACCATCGCCAAAACAGCAATCCACCGTTGTTTTTTCATCGTTTTTCTCCTTTCCCGTTTGATATCAATCATAAACCATCCTGCATCAACATGCCGTTTATTTTTTCGGCTTTTCCTGCGGTAAACGCTATTTAAGCGCTCCTTAAGTATTTTTAAATTTTACCACAGTTGCCGGCCAAAAGAAAATGAAATCGATGTAAATTCTTTTTCTTAATTGTATTTTTTTTGATACGATTTTTACCCGGACAGGCGGGTTAGCCAAAGCTCCACGGCCAGGGCCGGATCGACGGCTCCTGTCTTCATCTCAACATCCCATTTGGCCAGGGCAATCATCATCTCTTCCAGCGCGTCGGCGCCGAGCCTTTTGACCACCGGCATCATCTTTCGAATGACAAACCCCGGACGGCGCACCGCCTTGGCGATGGCCGCGTTCCCTTGGCCCTTTTTCGCGAGTTCCGCGATTTGCGTCATAAGCCGGCACTGGGACACGATGAGGCCGAAAAGCCTGAGGGGTGATTCTCCCCGGAGATAAAAGTTTTTGAGCATCATCAGGGCATCGCCGGTCCTGCCCGCGACGGCGGCGTCGATCATGTGATAGACGTTATCATCCACCGCTTCGGTGAGCACCCGCTCCACACTCTCCGGGGTGATGCGCCCGGACGCTCCCGCATAATCGATGAGCTTGCCGATTTCGGTGTCGATCATGGCAGTGCCCACGTCGTCGCTGGTCAGATACATGGTGCGCTCGATGATGGCCGTGACACCCCGCCTGGTGATGGTTTTACCCCCCTGTTCCACCCGGCGGACGATCCATTTGGTCAGTTCCTCCTCGGTGAGTTTATCGAAGCTCACCACCGCCGCCGCGGCAGACAAGGTCTTGCCCAGTTTTCGGCGTTTGTCAACGGCCTCCGCGTGAAAAATGAGGATGGTCTGGGGTTCGGGCCTTTTGATATAGGCGCCGAGGATCTCTTCGGTTTCTTTGTCCCCGCGGGTGAGGATCCCGGTCTGTTCCCGGACGATGACCACCCGGTAGGGGCTCATCATCGGGAGTTGTCTCGCGCTGTCTATGATATCCGCCGCGGTGATCTCCCGGTCGGAAAACACCTCCATGTTCAGTTGTTCCATCCCCGGCGCCACCGCCGCCCCGATGAGTCTTTTTTCCATCATGCCCGCGATATGGGTCTCTTTGCCGCAAAAGAGATAGATGCGGGCAAATTCCCCGGCTTTGATTTGTCTGTTTAATTCCTGATATTTCATCGCTTCCTCGATCAATGCTGTTTGACCACGCTGTCCATCCATCATTTTTTCCCTTAAGGCCAACGACCTGCGGTTTTCACCCTTCCGTCCATTGGCTTCACCGGGATGACGCCGGTCAACAGGCTGTTTTCCCTTCAGTTATTCTTTCTCAAAGATCAGATTATTGACACGCTCTGTGAGATAAAGCGCTGTCTCCGTCTCAACCGGATGATAACTTTCGATCACGCGCTTGTCATGTTTTTTGAGCACATTCTCCCAACCGATGGCGGTCTCTTTTTGCTTTGGAAATCGAATGGTCGTTTCAAAGCCCTCGGCGAACCGAAGGCCGTGCCTGCCGCAAATGTCCATCCATTCATCCTTTGTGTAGAATCGGACATGGCCATCTTTTTTCAGACGCATATAATCGTCCACAAAGCGGCCGGTATCGCATGGGTTGGGGCATGGATCGGCGATCAACAGTCTCCCGCCGCGCTTTAGACATCTATGTATGTCTTGAATGCTGTGTTCGATGTCCGGGAAATGATGCAGCGCGTATCGCGTGACCACCCAACCCAATGTGCCGGATTCAACCGGAAAGTCCACCCCGTCATACGTGATAAATGTCAGATTGGTGATGGCTTCCGCTTTTGCTCTGCAGCGATTGTCACGCAATGCGTCACTGACGATATCTAAGCCGATGACGTCACACGTCGGATGACGTTTGGCCAAAGGGAACGTGAGATAACCGCTTCCGCATCCCAGATCGAGTATCCTCATGCCGTCGCTGACCCGAACGGCCTTTAACAATTTTTCCAAATGCCCGGCGTCCTGTGTCTGCCGATTGTAAAATGCTCCCTCGGCAAAGCTCGCTTCAAAGGCTTTTCGGGTATCTTCTATCCTTGCTTTTTTATCCATTTCGCTTATCCCTCATCGCAAACCACGCGTCGATCCTCCTTCGGGCATTCTCCCGGATATTCAGATAAAAAAATGAATAGTCGCAGGTGTGATAACTCGCCGGCCCGAAGACTGATTCCATCTTTTTAAACCCGGGCATTTTGGTAATCGCGCAGCGTCTCAGTCTCGGTTCGTTCACGATCACGGTTCCCCGTTGGGGATCGATGACCGCATCCGCGTTAACCGGCAGTTTTCTTAATCTCGGTATTAAGATAAACGGTTTATACGATCCCAGATTCTGCCCGGCAGCCGCGGGTGTGTCGTCTGTTTTCCAGTTAAGGGGATTGATGGCGACCGCTCCCGGCGCGACAACCAAGGACGGTTTGCCTTGATTTGCCGGTCCTTCTGTATTCCAGGAAATCACCACGCCCACATCATCCTCGGCCTGAGCGGCTTTGACATGGGGATTTTCTTCAAGATACGTCTTCGTCAAGGCGTCTCCCAGGCAGTAGGCGGCAATCATGTTGGCGTAATTCTCCGGATGCGCTTTCATATATTCCGACAGAACCATGTAACAAAGCCGTGAACCCTGAGAATGTCCGGCCAGAAAAAACGGCCGGCCCTGATTTAAATATTTAAAATAATAGTCCAATGCCGCGTAGACATCCGTTCTCGGCTCTGCCCATTCGGCTCGGTCAATCTCATCAAAACGCATGTCCGGCAGTTTTCCCGCGTTGACCTGCCGCCAAAACGGCGCGAATATATTGGCCATAGGTTTAAACACCAAGGCCTGCTGCGCGAAATTACGCCTGGCTCCTCTGACCATCCGTTTGTTGTCCACCGGGCAGATCACGCCTGCTTTTTTATCAAGGCAGCATGAAGGGTATAGATAAATGACATCCACCGGCTTGTCCGGATTCTCCGGTTTGGCTAACCAGTGTTTTTTCTCTGAATAATCCGTCGGTGTTCCGATGAATGGTTTCAATGCGTACTCCTTTGATGATTACTTTGTGCAGCCAAAACAGCATACCCGATATTTGTCATTATAGCTCTCTTTCGGGTCTGTGGGCGTAATGAATCTTATGGGGTTTAAAAGAAAACAATGTCTCCCAGTCTTTTCGCAGTCTGTCATTGTCCGTATAACTCTCGATAAATTCAAAGGGCTCAAGATCACCCACAAAAAAGCGGCCGTCATCCAAAATCAACGAAACACTATCTTCACTGTGACTGGGCGTGTGAACGATCTGACCGCCTATACCGATATTCCTGAGAAAGGATCGGCTTTCCTCACAGGAAATGATGGTCGCCTGCGTTTCATCAATGGGATCCGCCGCAATCCCGTCGCGATCAAAGATAATATCTGAAAAATGAACAGCGCTTTTTTGCACATCGATCAAAAGCAGCTTGACCCCCTGTTTCATCAACTCACTGATCAGCCCCATATGATCCGGATGATAATGGGTTGCCATCACAAAAGCGATGTCTTTCACCTTGATGCGATGTTGTTTGATGGCTTGATAGAACGCGGATAGCTTTCCCGCATAATCGGTATCGACGAGCAAATAACCAATGCTCCCCTCGATTAAAAATGTATTGGTGTGTCCATAGGTCAATTGAATCATTGATTATCCTCTTCGGTTAAGAGATTCTATTCAACCGTTTCACAAAACATGCAATGATGATGTCCGCCGATGATTCAGGGACTAAAGCAATGCATGCTTAACCCATCACCGTCGGTCTTGATTTCAACCGCTCCGCTTTGATCGGTTCGGACGGTCTTCGCGCCGATGGCGGTCAATCGTTTTAGCGTCTCCGGTGCAGGATGACCATACGTGTTGTTTTTACCGACGGAAATGACGGCAATCGCAGGAGTTGCGCCGGAGAGAAAAGCCGCATCGGTTGAATATTTGCTGCCGTGGTGGCCGACTTTTAACACATCGCAATCGATCAATGCAGGCTTTAATTTGCTCTCCGTCTCAAATCCCGCGTCTCCCGTAAAAAGAAAACGCCGTTTGCCGTAGGTTAGCGCCATCACGCAGGACGCTTCGTTTTGTTTATCGTCGGGCAATGCCTCCGGATGAGCGTCAGGCCAAAAAACATCGACGGACAGCCCGTCCTTGGTTTCGAGATGAGAGCCCTCGGCGATAATTGTAACGGGTATTTTGCTTTGAAGCGCCAGCCCTTCCCCGTTGTATTTCGGCGTGAGATAGATCGTCTCAACGGGGATTTTCGTCAAAATCTCCTCAATTCCCTGGGCATGATCTTTATGGTTATGGCTGATGAACACGCCGTCAAGCCGAGTAATGTTTTTACTGTATAAGGCGGGTAAAAGCACTTTTTCCGAAATCGGCACCCGGGATTGCGACGTGTTAACGGCATCTTCATAGCCTCCGCCGTCGATCAGATAGGCGCCGCCGGAAGGCGTTTCGACAAGGGCAGCGTCTCCCTGTCCCACATCGAGATAAGTCACCGTAAAAGGCTTCGGCCATATTGACGTCACAACGATGCCGATGACGCAGACGGAAACGAGAGCGCTCGCGGCAATCGTCGGCTTCATTCGTTTGACGTTGAAATAGCCGGCAATCAAAAACATGAGCAGCGCTATCATGGCAAATTCCCAGACATTGAGAGCGCCGCGGTGAAATCGAAGAAAATCGAAGGACGCGAAAAAGCCCGTGAGCGCTATGATGATTTTCGCGATGACTGACGGAACAAAAGCCAAAACCGGAGCAAGGGGCGGCAGCAATGTCATCAAAGGCACCGCCACAAAACAAAGGGTCAAAAGGACACCGACAATAGGAACAACCACGGGATTCGTTAAAAACCCGATTAAGTTGACCGTTTGAAAATGATATAGCGTTGCCGGCAATGTCCCCGCCGTCGCGCACAGGGTTAAGACAAGGGCGGAGAGCAGAGAACCTGGTTTTTTAACATGCTTTTCTATCAAATGACAAAGAGGTTTAAAAAAGAAACAGATGCCGATCACAGCACCGAAGCTCATTTGAAAACCCGCCGCGAAAAGCTGTGCCGGCGAAGCGATGAGAATGATGATCGCGGCGACGGCAATGCCCGAGAGCATATCATAATGGCGTTTGACCACCCGGCCGAGAACCACCGCCGTGAGCATGAGAGACGCGCGAACCACCGATGCCGACATGCCCGTGAGCACAATATAAAAGACCAATAGTGGTAGTAAAACCGGAAAATAGTATTTTTCTTTTAGTTTAATGCGTGACAAAAGCCAGGCAACCGCGGCGAATAAAAATCCGACATGAAGACCCGACACCGCCAGAACATGGGAGAGTCCGGCGTCGGAAAACAGTGTCTGAACCCGATCGGAAATCGTCTTATCCCCAAAAAGAATACCCCGGATCAATGCGGCTTCTTCCGGCGAGAAGGCCCGGTCGACAGACTCACTCAAGCGAATTCGTAAACCTTCGATACGGTGGATGACAGAGGGCGCGCTTCCGAGAACCGTCATATTCTCCGCGTCCGAAACCGACATCACCCCCGCGACACGCTGACCGAGGAGATAAAGCCTGTAATTGAAGCCGCCGGGATTGCGGCCGGCATCGGGAAGACGAAGCCTGCCTTTGATTCGCACAACGTCACCGGGATTCACCGCTTTTCGCTCCGCGTTATCGGTATAATCACTCACGGCAATGCGGGTTGCGGTATTCTGCCCTTCAATTTGTCTGACCGCCACCAGAAAGCTATCTTTTTTCTCGCTTTCTCCCGGGACGGAGTCAACAACGCCCGAAACCGTGACAATACTGCCGTCCCACGGCGCAATGACATTTCCGATGGAAAAAGCCGATAAAGACACAAAAACAGTCAACAGATAGACTAAGCCAAACACTGCCGTTCGTCTGAAATCAAGCCCATCAACGGCAAAAGGCAGCACCAGCAAGAGCATCACAGGAAAAGCGTAAAGCCAAAAAGGTGCTTCATAATAAGTCAAAAGAATCGCGAGAACAACGCACCCCAGTGCCCATAGTGCCGGTCTTTTCACCCTTTCCTCCGTTTTGTTCCATGCTTTCATGTTGTCCGATTAGATAAAATCTATCTGATCTTCGAGTTTGACGTCCGATAATGTCACCGGCTCTATCGATCATGACATAAAACAAGCGGCGCTCGCTAAATAAGCATCATCAAACGAGCGCTGCCCGGTTCGTCATTGTCCTTCGGCCGGCATGACATCATGATTATGTTTAAAGTTGTATCACCTGCATCATATCCGTCATGGAAATGCGCCCGTTAAAACGATCCCGGGCCTTGTCTAAATAGGCTTGAGGTCTGGCATCGGCGGGAAAATGCGTCATAATCAGCCGGCGCACACCATTCTTCCCCGCGACATCAAGGGCTTGCATCACACTCATATGCTTGTCGGATTCCACATCATCGAAAAAGGTGGTGTCGCAAAGCAGGGTTTGAACCGGTTCCAAAAATTTATCCAGCGCGTCGCATTTGGCGGTATCCCCGGTATAGCCGAAGACAAAGCGGCCTTCCGTCACGCGAACGCCGAAATTCTTCACCGGATGCGACAATTCGGAAAAATCCAATGCCGCGTCGCCGATGGTGACGCTCTCTCCTTCCGATATCGGATGCAATTCAAAATGCGATGAACCCATCAAAAGATTGAAATGGGCTTCGGGCTCTGCCGGGCAATACACGGGGATAGTTAAATTTTTTTCATCCAACGCGTATTGCAACACCATCATATCGGAAAAATGATCCCAATGCAGATGGGTAATGACAATCGCCGAAACATCTTCAAGCCGGCAGACCGACAAAAGATTCGCTAAGGTGCCGGCGCCGAGATCAAGCACAATTTTCGCCTTTTGGGTTTCAAGTAAATAGCCCGAGCAAGCCGTGCCCGCTTTGGGATAAGCACCTCTGTTGCCGAGAACCGTTAATTTCATCATCATACCTCCTTCAATGACCGACTGTCTTCGGTCGTCACGGGCGAAACCCAAAAGCCGCGGGATGATCCCGGCCGATGGATTCGCCTTTGTTTTTTCTCTATTATAACCGACTTGACGCGAGTTGAAAATCATCGCAATAAATTAATCGCCGTGTGAGCGTGAAAATCAAGCGGCGGCCCGATCAGACGTTTTGTTGACCGATGTTGAACCGTGAATCATCGTGGGACCCCTTAACCCGACCACGGCAATCGGATATTGGCCAGTTCCAGCGGCTCAGTGCCCCGATCCTCATAAGCGATGCCGAAACGCGCCAGTTCTTTTAAAAAAGCCTTCACAAAAACGGGGTTTGCATAACGCTGTAAAAACTCAATCGTAAACCGCCCATTGACGGCGGACATCTGAATGCACATCCCGCTTTCCGGCGGGCTGGTCCACGATCTGAATTCGGAAATCATCTTTTCAGCTTCATGAAAATCGGCTTTTCCCGCATAGCTGAAGGTGGCCGTGATCACCCTTTTGGCGGCGCGTTCCGCGGTAGTGAAAAAATCCACCCTTTCCCGATCCGATGCTTTGGCAAGCATCGCGCGGGTCATGTCCCGTTGAGCCGCAACCCCCTCAAGCACCTTTTCTTCCCGGGTGTCCGCGAAAACCATATCGCGCATGGCCTTGATCTGCCGGTCAAAGGGCAAATCCCGCAGGGTTTCATCAAAATCCAACATCGCACCGCCAACCAAATTGTGACGCGCATGCGGCGCGTGAAGCGCCTTTCTCTGATTCACGCACATGACAATCCGGATTACATCCTTTTCGTCGGGATAAAGTTTCGCGACCGCGCGGCAAAAAAGCAGCGAGATCATCGTAGCCGGACTGCCGTGATGCCCTTTCACAAACCGCATAAAATCCTTTTCCGACAGCGTCACACAGTGGACCGTTCCCATCGGGTCATGCTGAAGCCCGGCGCATTCCGCCAGATTCAATGCCTTTGAGAGCGCCTGCCGTCCGGACGCCTTGAGATCGGTTCGCCCGATCACTGGATCCGCCCATTCTTCCGGAGTCGCGGTCTCCCCGGCCGGAGGGACCACTGCCTTGCCCGGGGTCTGTCCATCCCGCGCCAACCGGTAATAATACAACAGCGTCTCCAAAACCGCGTAAGCCCCGATGCCGTCCGTGAGCCCGTGAAACACGTCCATCATCATCACGTCATCGGTTCTTGAAAAAGCAATCATATGATAATTGGACGCTTCCGAATTTAACTCAACTCCCCGAAGCGAATCGGCAATCACCACAGGTCTGTGATTGTCCGCGAACACATATTGCCCATCGCGTTTTCGCAATTCAACGCAAAAATAAGGATAGCGTCTCATCGTCAAATCCACAGCTGCGCGAAAGGCGTCCGGATCGATTGGCACGTCCATACGAATTCTGATTCTGATTACGTTTGGATACTTCCGACTTGTGCCATAAAGCGCGCGAAATTCTGTAAAAAGTTTCTGTTCCATCCCCATCCTCCAATCAAGCACCGCTCTAAGCAAAAAACCCGCCGGCGGCGGATTTTTGACCTTAATCCTTCACATAGGTGTTGTGAATATCCTGCATTCGTCGGTCCGTCTCGGCAATGGTATCGGCGCACTCTTTAAGTTCCGCCGACACCTCCTCGGGAATGCGCCCGGGTTCGATGGCTTTATAGCGCAGCTGATGCTCCAGGCTCGCCCAAAAATCCATGGCAATGGTGCGGATTTGAATCTCGATGCGCACCAGCACCTTGTGATCCGAGAAAAAAACCGGCAGCCGCACAATCAGATGCAGCGAGCGATAGCCGTTGTCCTTGGGATGTTCGATATAATCCGTAATCCGCGTGACCTCGATGTCGTCCCGGGCCTCGATCATCGCCTTGACCGTATAAATATCTTCAATGTACGGGCAGATAATCCGAACCCCGGCAATGTCGTCCAGATAGGTCCGGGCGGCCTCGGCCGTCACCGGAAATCCCTTGCGGGAGAGCTTTTCTACAATGCTCTTCGGGGATTTCACCCGAGAAGACATATTGTGAATCGGGTTGCGCTGATGGGTGCTTTGAAATTCATCGTTTAAAATTTCAAGCTTCGTGCTGATCTCCTTAATTGCCGCACGATAGATGGTCTGCATGGCGAACAAATCCTGCATCAGGGTCTGGGCCATACGTGTCATATCCCGATCACCGCCGCCGAAATCCGGCATAATCGCCGGATCCACCGCCTGCAAAATTTTGATCATCGGTGTTTTATCCGTGATTTTTTCATTCAACATAAACATCACCTCCGGATGGATGGATTAAACGATATTCTGCGGATGGCCTTCCAGCCATTTGCGCACATTGTCAAACACAATGACCGCCCGCTGATAGAGGGATTCCTCCGTGGCAAAGGCAAGATGCGGCGTCAAAATCGTGTGGGGTGCTCCGACCAAAGGATGATCGGCCGGAATGGGCGGCTCCATCTCATACACGTCAATGCCGGCGCCGGCGATCCCGCCGGTTTCAAGCGCTGCCGCCAAGGCGTCACTGTCCACCACAGGCCCCCGAGACGTGTTGATGAGCACCGCGCTTTTTTTCATCAGCGCCAGTTCCCGCCTGCCGATCAGCCCTGCCGTCTCGTCGGTCAAAGGCACGTGGAGCGAGACAATGTCCGACGTGCGAAGCAAAGTGTCCAAATCCACATAGTCGATGCCGGCTTGGATGCCGGCTTTCCGTTCCGTCCGGCTGTAAGCCAAAACACGGCAGCCGCAAGCCTTGGCAATCGACGCCGTATGCAGACCGATCGCGCCCGTCCCGATAATGCCGAAAGTCTTCCCCGCGATTTCACGGCCAACCCCGCTGCGCGCGCCGGCGTTACGGGTGGCCGCGTCATAGGGCGTGATATCCCGGTATAAATCAATGATGAGGCCGAACACCAGCTCCGCCACAGCGTTGGTGGCATAGCCGGCGGCATTGCAAATCGTCACCCCCCGTGCCTTGAGGGGCGCGATGTCCACATGATCCACTCCGGTGAAGGCGATGTCGACGAGCTTTAACCGATCGCAACGTGAAATTACAGGCTCCCGAAGCGGCTGATTGGCTAGAATCAACACCTCGGCATCGGCAATGCGGGAAACCAATTCATCGTCGGTCCGCGCTCTGTCTGGGTATGCGACAATCTCATGACCGTCGGCTTTAAGCAGCATCGTGAGCGTTTTAAGCGTATCCTCGGTGATCCCGAGAGGTTCCATAATGACGATTTTCAATTTAAATTACCCCCTGGTGAATGATGAATGATTAATGATTCATGTGGAAATCCGGCAAGCAGGATTTCAAATTTGAAAAGCTTACTGAACACACAAGTCAGTCGACTTTGTCAAAGCCTAAATGCAACGCGGCAAAAAGCCTTCCCTTGATAAGGGAAGCTGTTCGGCTATGCCGGACTGAAGGGTTCTCTCGTAAAAAGCCTTTGAAACACGTCAATTCTCGTTAGCTGTTCGAGGAAGAACCCTTCCGACGCCCTTCGGGCGCCACCTCCCCTAATTTATAAGTGAGCATCCAAATATTTGATTTGGACCATGCGAACTTATCGAGCGAAGCGGGTGGAGGGGAGGCCATGTACTCAGCCACGTTACAAACGACTTACAAAGCCCATCCCCAAAAATCCAATCCGAAACTCAGCTCGATTGAGTTTCATCCTAAATTATTCATTATTCATTATTAATCATTAATCCGAGGCGCATGCCCCGACATAACCCAGTCAATGGCTTCACGTCTAAAGCCCCGCTGCGCCAAATTGCGGCGAACCCGGAGCTTAAGCTCCCGACCGGTGTAACCTTTCCTGGATTGCATCCGCATATATTTTTCATAATAATACAAAAGCTTGTCATCATCCGCATCCGACCCGTCAGACGCCGCGTTGCCGCTGTCCGCCATGCTGTCAAAAAACGGAACGAGGGCTTCATAGCCAAATCCCCGGCGCATAAGATATGCGGATATCTTGCGCCGCCGCCCCGCGAGCGCGTCCCCCGCGTAGCGCTTCTCGGCCTTCGCGAAATGAAAAGC
Organism: Eubacteriaceae bacterium; assembly: GCA_017405085.1. Taxonomy (GTDB): domain Bacteria; phylum Bacillota; class Clostridia; order Eubacteriales; family Eubacteriaceae; genus RUG12931. The sequence goes on along the minus strand of JAFRBB010000008.1, from coordinate 58,512 downwards.
CAAACAAGCCTGTTCGGTTTGGTCATCAATGAGCGTGTCCATCCGGGCGATGAGCGAATCGGCAAATCCCATTTGCTTCAAATCGTGCCTCAGTCGCCGTTTTCCGAAACGTTTGCCCTCTGCGTTCTGCTCACACAGCCTGCGAAAAAGACGCTCATCGTTGATATAATCATAATCCTTCAACTTATCGATCACCGCGTCAATCGCCGTCTCGCGAATGTGATGCCCCGCGAGATAATCACGCATTTCCTTTTCCGTCCGGTCGCGATAAGACAGATAATTCAGCGCCATATCAAAAGGCGAAAGCTGCGTTCGTTTGGCCATATAACCTCCCCGCGTATATCGCTTGGAAATGATTTCATAACTATTTTATCACAACGTACATGCCGCGACAAGGCTTCGTAACCGACAATTTACGGTTTTCACCAGAACAATCGGGAAAACCGGCACGCATCCATTTAAATTATGGTATACTCATACCACCATCACAGCCAAAGGAGAATCTATTGAAACACCAAATGCCCGACCATCCCCGATATCCCGATTTCACCTTTTTCAGAGACTTTGCCGATCACCCGACCTTCAAAGCCTTCGAATGCCTTTTGGGCGAAAACGGCCAAAGCGCGTCTTATCAAGATCTAAAAACCGCCTATTTCACCCTGAAAGCCGATGTCAGCGCCTACGCCCTGTCCCGCCCCGACGACGACCGCTACGCTAAGGCGCTGTGGCACGATTTTGTCCTCTCCCGAATCCTGGCCGATGACAACCCCTTAACCCGCCTTTTCGAAAAAGAACAGCTCTTGCCAACCCACCCCTTTTACCCGAGCATGCTCGGTGACCTGCGTGTGCTGCTGTCGGTCTATCATTTTGACTGGCAGACTTTTTTAGACGAAAACCCGCTGGATACTCAAAATATCTTCGAATTAAACATATTTGACCATATCAAAGACGAAGCCCTTCATAAAGCCTTCGACCAAGATGACGAAACCGCGGCCTTCACCGCCTTAAACGCCTATGTGCTGCGCCACGGCCTCGGCATCTTCGAATCCCATCAATGTTTCAAAATCGACGACGCCACCGGTGCCCTCGTGCCCATTCCCCGAAGACAATACAAACCGATGACCTCCCTCATCGGCTATGACCTTCAAAAAAACCAATTGACGGACAACACCCGGGCCTTTGTCGAGCACCGCGCCGGCTTAAACGCCCTGCTCAAAGGCGACATGGGCACCGGCAAATCCACCATGGTCAAAGCCCTGCTCGATACCTTTGCGGACACCGATCTGCGCATGATCGAAATCACCAAAGAACGAATCGGCGCTCTGCCGACCATCATCTCCTCCATTAAAGACCGCCCCTATGCCTTCATCATTTTTGTGGACGACCTGTCCTTCGATGACAAAGAAAACGACTTTAAACGCTTCAAAAACGTCTTGGAAGGTTCCCTGGAGGACAACACCCCCAACGTGCGCATCTATGCCACCTCCAACAAACGCCATCTCGTTTCCGAAAGCATGAGTGAACGCACCGACGCCGTTCACGCCAAAGATGTCATGGAAGAAAAACTGTCCCTGAGCAGCCGTTTCGGACTCGTCTTAAGCTTCACCGCGCCAAATCAAAAAGAATACCTGACCATTGTCCGGGAAATGGCCAAAACCGCCGGCATCACCATGCGTGACGACGACCTCACCCGGGAAGCCATTACCTGGGAACTCAGACACCTAAACCGTTCGGGCCGCACCGCCGAACAATTCATCACCCATCTCATCGGATGCGGCGAAACCAACTAAGCCAAACAAAAAAAGACTTCTTCCCCTCTCTCAAAAAAAACTGCATCGTGACAAAAAAATTCCTTCCCCGATTAATGATTCATGTAGAAATCCGACCGAGCCGAATTTCAAATTGAAAATAAACTTGCTGAGCGCATTGACCCAAAAACCTGCCTCAAAAAGGCTTCTTCCCCTCCGGGGAGGGAGCTGTCATGCGCAAGCATGACTGATGGTAGGGGCGCCGAAGGCGACTGAGGGGTAAGCCCGAGCGTGACGAGGGGCGCTTGTCCACCCGCTTCGCTCGATAAGTTCGCATAGGCCAAATTAAAATTTGGATGCCCACTTAAGTGAGGGATCGCTGTCCCAAACGGATGTTTTCGAGCAAAGCGAGAAAACTGCCCAAAAAAGGATAGCGAAAAGCTCACGCCAAAGAACCCTTCCGTCATCTCGCCAAAAGCGAGATGCCACCTCAAGGTGAATGTTGCCACGCCGCCTGATGGGCGGGGCAACAGAGAAGGTGCCCTAGGGTATTCCTAATCTAGGGAAGGCTGTGTACTCAGCAACTTATTCTAAAATCAAAAACTCGGCAAAGCCGAGTTTCATCCAGAATTATTCATCATTAATCATTCATTATTCATTATTAATCGATGCGTACGAAAAGCCGCCGACAGCAAAACTTCCCGCGCGGGCGAACCCGTCAGCCATCCTACGCTTCCACCGGCTCCGCCGAATCAATCGTCGCGCCGCCAAGACAAACATCCCCCGAGTACAGCACCACCGCCTGACCGGGCGTGATGGCCCGCTGGGGCTTTTCAAAATCTACGTGAATATTCCCGCCGTCCAAAACCGTCACCGTGACAGCCTGATCCGGCTGGCGATAACGAAATTTAGCGGTGCAGTCAAAACGCGTTTCATCGGGAGCGCGGCCCGCCACCCAATTCATTTCCGACGCCTCAAGGGATGTGCTGTACAGCGCCGGATGACCGTCCCCCTGAACGACATAAAGCACATTGTCCGAGAGATCCTTTTTCACCACAAACCACGGCTCACCGGTGCCCTGACCGCCGATCCCGAGGCCCCGACGCTGCCCCAGGGTGTAATACATAAGCCCGTTGTGTTTACCCTTCACATTGCCGGAGAGATCTTTGATGAGCCCGGGCTTGGCCGGGAGATAGCCGCTTAAAAACTTCGTGAAATTGCGCTCTCCGATAAAGCAAATGCCCGTCGAATCTTTTTTCGACGCCGTGGGAAGCCCCGCGTCCAGGGCAATTTGACGCACGTCTTTCTTATTTAAATCCGAGAGGGGAAACATCGCCTTGGACAATTGCTTTTGCCCGAGCTGACAGAGAAAATAAGTCTGGTCCTTACCGAGATCCTTCGCCCGGGTCAAGGTGTAAGCGTCACCGTCACGACCAATGCCCGCGTAATGCCCCGTTGCCAGGCAGTCCGCCCCCACCGCTTTTAACGCGTAATCCATAAACACGTCAAACTTAATTTCGCGGTTGCAGAGCACATCGGGGTTCGGCGTACGCCCCTTGCTGTACTCATCCAAAAAATAAGAAAAAACCCGGTCATAATAATCCTTGGCAAAATTGACGGTGTAATACGGAATGCCGATGGCATCGCACACCTTCTCCACATCCTTAAAATCCTCGGTGGCCGTACAAACCCCGTTTTCATCCTTCTCTTCCCAGTTGCGCATAAAAACGCCGATGACGGTGTGGCCCTGCTGCTTGAGCAAATAGGCCGCCACGGACGAATCGACGCCGCCGGACATTCCTACAACGATTCTCACAGATTTTACCTCTTTTTGAAAATTTTGTGTTATCATATTCTATAATATATCGGTAGGTTAATCAAGAGAGATCGTCGCAAATGTAGGCTCCGCGGCTTTCTGAGCGAAATCTGATAAAGCCGCCCGGCATATGTTGGGCAGATCGTCCGCTGATCCCGCCTTTTGAAAAGGGTTTGACCCCAACCAAATCAATCAACATATCAATGGATTATATTTAAGGAAGGAAAAAATGACAACTGAAATTCAAACATTAAAGCCCGAAAAAGTCTTTCACTATTTCAATGAAATCGCAAAAATTCCCCACGGTTCCTACAACACCGAAGCCATCGCCGATTATTGCTTAGGCGTCGCCAAGCAATGCGGCGTGCCCGCCGTCAAAGACGGCGCCGGCAACGTCATCGCGACCCTAGAAGCCTCCCCCGGCCGCGAAGGGGCTCCGCCCGTTGTGCTGCAAGGTCATCTCGATATGGTCTGTGAGAAAGAAGAAGGCCATGCCCACAATTTTGAAAAAGACCCCCTCGCCCTCACCATCGATGGCGACTATCTCACCGCTGAGGGCACAACCTTAGGCGGCGACGACGGCATTGCCGTGGCCATGTGCCTCGCCTTGATGGCGGAAAAAGATCAAATGGTCCATCCTAAAACCATCATCGTCCTGACCGTCGAAGAGGAAGTCGGCATGGACGGCGCCTACGCCCTTGACCCTGTTGTGTTTGACGGCGCGAAACGCCTGATCAACATCGATTCCGAAGAAGAAGGCATCGCGACCATCGGCTGTGCTGGCGGCTCCGAAATGGGTCTCAAATTTCCCGTCACCCGCACCGACGAAACCGGCTTGATCGTCAGCCTTGCCGTCGGCGCTCTCCAGGGAGGCCATTCCGGCATGAGCATCCACCGCTTCGGCTACAACGCCGATATTCTCCTCGGCAACATCCTCTTCTCCCTCGGAAAAGATATCACCTTCAAAATCGCCGACCTCACCGGCGGCAACAAAGTCAACGCCATCCCCCAAAGCGCCAAAGCCCACATCGTCATCAATCCCGAAGACAGAGAAAAACTCGGCCTGATCCTGTCCCGCCTGCAGGAAAACTTAAGGCAAAGCGCTGAACAGGGCGACAAAAACCTCTTCATTTCCGCCCGATTCGGCGATCAGGGCACCTATGACGTCATGGATCCTGAATCGGAAAAACGCTGCTTGATGGCCCTCAACATCATGCCCGACGGCGTCCAAAGCATGGGCCGCGTCCTTGCCGGCCGCGTGGACACCTCCCTTAATCTCGGCATCATGAAAACCACCGAAACCACCTTCGAACTCATCACCCATCTCAGAAGCAATGTGGACAACGACCGCGATTTATTGGGCGACAAAATTGAAGCCTTCACCAAATATCTGGGCGGTACCGCCGTTGTGACCGGCGTCTATCCCGCCTGGACGCCAAAATCCGACTCCCCGCTCTACACCGTGATGAACGAAGAAAACGAAAAACTTTTCGGAACTCCCCTGGTCAAAGACGTCACCCACGGCGGCTTGGAATGCGCGCTGTTCGCGAAAAAATGTCCCGACATGGACATCATCTCCATCGGTCCGAATATTTTGGATGTTCACACTCCGGCGGAAAGACTCTCCATCTCCTCCACGGAGCGGGTCTGGCAGCTCGTCATCGCGACTCTGGCTGCCCTGGCAGAATAATAAAACGATAAGATAAACACAAAATCAAAAAGACCTGCGGAAACAAACTTCCCAGGTCTTTTGTTTAGTTTAAATGATGCGTGTCTCTCATTCGGCTTATTGCCCGGCGGGAATCTGCCCTTCGGGGGTCGGGGTCGGCGTCGGCGTCGGTGTCGGTGACGTTCGGTCTTTGATGTGATAAACCGTGTCGCTCATCGTCTGCCTGATGCCCGCCGTCCAGCTGTCGATACGCGCTTTATTGAGTCCGGTGTTGACCCCGAAAAAGCCAAGCCAGACAAACAGAAAATAACACACGAAAAGCAACGTCATCACCCAGCGCATCAAAAAACCGAACCGCTTTTGATGATGCATGATATAAATGCCGTAGGGCGGCAAAACAAAGAGCATCAAAATGAGAAACCATTTTTTTTGCTCCATTCGCTCTTTGATGATTTTGAAGCGAACCCAAAAACCGCCGGTTTCGAGCAGTTCCGTTTCTTCATCCGGATAAATATCGTCGGTCTCAACTTCTTCGACATCATTTTGCTCCGCGAGGGCTTCTCGTTTTTCCCGTTCTTTTTTTCGATTGGCCCGCTCAGCGGCCAAAGCTTCCCTGCGAGTCGTTTTGTGCGCGCCGTCCTCATACCGCTCGGGATGGAGCATCACATCGGCCACGCAATGCTTAAACCAATCGAGCACCTGCTTGTCGGAAGCTTCGATGATCAAATTGACATGGACGCTGTCTTTGGGCTCGATGAGCACTGAGATGGTGTCCGAACCATATTTTGCCGTGATGATTTGATCCCGTTTATGATATTTAATTCGGGAAAAATCCCCGCTTTTCATGGCAATTTGCGTCGCTTCAATCCATTGCGGCACACTGCCCGGAGAAGATAAATACTCTTTCATTCTAAAATACCTTCATCATGATCATACATTTTGCGATTTTTAGTATGATCCACACTTTCTAAATGCGATTAAAATGATCAGCATTGCCGGATAACCAACAATCGCTTATTTGGCGGTTAATCCGCTCGCGAAATCATTCATTTCAAATTATTATATCATGTTGAAGGCAAAAATCCAAATCTCAAATGCAAGGTTTAAGTGATTTTCAATATATGCTTTAATTGTGAGTTCTCATTATTTTATCTGTGTGATAGCATCGTTCCTATTATATAAAAAAGAGCCTCAAAATTGAGACTCTTTGAGAGAAGAATTATAAATTGTCATTTTTGCTTGAACGCTTGATCGTAATTTGCCGGTGGGTCCATGTTTGGCGGTGATTGCCCTTTTTCAACAAGGACAATCTGCATTCCTTCAAGGCGATAGGAGTGTCCGGCAGTGCCTGCGCTTTCTCCGTTTTTAGCCCAAGCCATCCAACCAATATTTTGAGCGTGAACACGGTAATAAATATCATAATGTTTTGCCATTTCGCCGGTTAATTTGACTTCCATGGCTTCTAATCGAAGTGATCGTCCTTCTGTCCCGGACATAGCATCATTCCTTTTAAAGCCGTTTTCCCAACCAATGTTTTGGATATGAGTACGGTATTCAATATCACCTTCATATTTCTGATCAACAAGTTTAATATTCATACCTTCCAAACGAAGAGAACGTCCGCTTGTTCCTGCCATCAAACCGTTAGTAACATAAGGTTGCCAGCCGACGTTTTGAACATGGGTTCGATAAGCCACCTTTTGTTCTTTTTCTGTAGAAGGAGTTGTTGTCGGTTTAGAATCTTCTTGTGACTTCTGTTCACTTTGCTTTGTGCTTGTAACAGTGACGGGAAGTGTATTGGAAACGGTTCCTGTAGTGGCGGTAATCTGAGCAGTTCCTTCTTTTTTAGCGATTATTTTTCCATTATCATCTACTTCAACAACATCCGGATTGGAACTTACCCATGTTGCTTTGGCATTAACACGGCGATTAACGCGGCGCATACCACCATGAGATTCCATTGATTCTCTTCCGGTTGTTGTATAAACCGCCAATTCCATATTTTTAGTATTTCCCGGATTTAACGTTAAATTATCAATTGCGTAATAACCATCATTCGCGTATGCTAGAGTATCATTAACAGACGCGTCATGGAATTCACTGCGCATATCGAAAAATGTCGGTGAGTAATAAACTGTTGTGACTTTATCTACAGAACCACTGGGGAGTTCATCATCTGCTTCCGGTTCCGGGATTTGTTGACCGAATTCTTGAACCACGACACTGTCATCTCCGAATGTTGTAAAGCCAACACCCATTGTAACATTGTCTTTTGATCTCATTGCCATATGATGTCCCCAAGAGTTAAGGAGAACACCTTGCAAGCTTTCGGCTATTTCAACATTTGTTTCTCCATAACCGCCGATTGCGATGTTTTCCAATGCAGGATAATTGATATTACTTGTATTTAAATCTAATCCGGTTGGGCTTTGATGGTCAAAATACAACATACATTCCACAGCTCGAATCATAGCATGTTCTGTTAATTCTTTACTGATTTTAAGGGGTTTCCTTTCCGATGGGCAATCAGCACGATCTTCATTAATCATTTCAGCGACACGCTTGGAAGCATCATAATCAACGGCCATTTTGACATCTACGTGGTTGTCTTTGATATATGCGGCGTTTGCGTTTTTCCCATAGCGAATCATGGGAGCTTCAAGGGTAATATTTAAATTTGGAAGTGGAGTATAATCTGATGCGGTTCCATCATTAACAGAAAATGCTGCTTCGTAAATGATACACACAGATTCCGGGATTGTAATGTTTCTTAATGAAGTACAGTTAAAAAACGCATTTTTTCCAATGTATTTAAGTGTACTTGGCAAAGATACTTCTTTTAAATTCGTACAATCAACAAAAACACAAGCGGCAATGTCAATTATACCTTCAGAGACAATAACTTTTTCTACGGTTTTATTTCCCCAAAAACCATTATCAATCATTACAACCGGTTTTCCACCGAGTTCTGACGGGATCGTTACTTCTTTCGCGTTTCCAAGGTAATTTGTGATAACCGCGCAATTTCTTGGTCTGACACAAGGGGTCATCCACGCTTCTTGATATTTGCTATCATCAATAACATATTCCCAATCGCCTTCGACAATCGGTTCGTTGAAGTTCATGGTTTTAACGCTACTATCTTTTAGGTCGTTTAAATTAACATCGCTATCTGCTGCTCTTTCTTCCGGTGTTAATGTTTCGGTTCCCTCTACAATATCAACTTCGCCCACTTGGCTACCTTGATTGAGAATGATGGAGTCTTTTGTCTTTTCTTGAGCAAATGTATTACCTCCCAACATCATAAAACAAATCATCAATACAATTAATAATAACGATACTTTTTTTGCTTTCATTGTTTTATCCTTTGCTTAATCAAAAATGCCATTCTTTTCAACAATAATTGTACTTAGTTTAATGATATAGGCTCGTTCTGAAATTTGTCAAGTCTTTTTTAAGTTTATGTTAATTTTATAGTTTTTTTCTTTTTAAAGCAAATCCCCCGCCTTTTACGACGGGGGTTTGATTAATGTGTTATTTGAGATGATTGCTAATTTTCTTCGTCAACATTTTCTTCAGACTCAACCCTTCAGCCCACGCACCGCGCCTTCATACGCCGCGTAAGTCGTTCGGTCAAAGAGCACGAAAACCACGCGGTCAAAAGCGTCCGGATGAGCGGACAAAAAACTTTCGACGGTTTTGACGGCAATGCCGGCGGCGCGCTCAAGGGGAAAATGATAGACCCCCGTCGAAATCGACGGAAAGGCAATGGCTTTGACGCCGTGATTCATCGCGACATCCAAACAGTTGAGATAGCAAGACGCTAAGAGTCTATCCTCATCGTGACCGCCTCCGTTCCAAATGGGCCCCGGGGTGTGAATGACATACCGGCACGGCAGGTTGTAAGCACCGGTGATTTTGGCCTTGCCGGTTTCACAGCCGCCTAAAGTCCGGCATTCTTTGAGCAAATTCGGACCCGCCGCTCTGTGAATGGCGCCGTCCACGCCGCCTCCGCCGAGAAGCGAAATGTTGGCCGCGTTGACAATGGCGTCAACCCCATGATTTTTGGTAATGTCTCCGAGCACCAGTTCAATCACGGGGCCCCTCACTTTTTTCGCATCACTTCAATCTTATAGCCGTCGGGGTCCGTCAGGAAATAATAATCCTTGGTATCGCCGAGACCTTTGAGGGGACCGACTTCGTAACCCTTGGCCTTGTGTTCTTCATAGCTGGCAAGCAGATCATCCACCTCCACGGCAATATGACCGTAACCCGTTCCCAAATCATAGGGCTTTTCGGGATCGTAATTGTACGTCAGTTCCAATTCAAAATCACTGTGGTCATCGCCGAGATAAACCAATGTGAAATTTTTATCGGCTTTGACCTTTCTTCGCGTTTCGTGCATGTTCAGGGCGTCTTGATAAAACGCGATGGATTTGTCAAGATCAAACACACGAATCATCACATGAATCATTTTACAACCGGGCATAAACCATTCTCCTTTCTAAAAACCGGATAAAACCGAGGTATAAAATTCAAAGCTCTTCATTTTTCGGTCAAGTTGCTTTGAAATATAGAAGTTCATCATGGTAAACAGTCTTCGAACCATATTCTCATCAAAGTCTGTGTCGCGCACGAGCTTGAAGGGCGAGCGCATGCAAAAGCGCAAAGTGTCAAGCTCTGCGGCATTGAGTTTTTGTCCTCCGGGACTTTTGCAACGGGCGCACACCGTCCCGCCGCCGCCCACCGAAAAACCAGTAAGGTCTTCGGCCTGTCCGCAGTTCACGCAACGGTCCAGCACCGGACCGATGCCGTTTAATTTGCAAAGCTTAAGCTGCAGCGCCAAAGCGAGGGCTTCGTCGCATTTGGCTTTATTCTCAGACAGATAATACAAAATGTGGGTCACGCCTTTTAAGATGATGTCAGAGCCTTGATAAAAATCGTAAAACACGTCGAGGAGCTCCGTGATATAAGAGGCTAGCGTCATCCGCCCGATATGATTTCGTAAGGGATAAAAGGACTCGATGAGCCTTGCCTCATTGATCGACGCGAAATTTTTCCCGGGGTAATAGACCATCTCCGAAAAAGCAAAGAGCTGCACCGCCGAGGCCATGCCGCTTTTCCGCCGTCTGGCGCCTTTGGCGATGGCCCGCTGTTTGCCTTCTTTTTCCGTAAACAGCGTCAGCAGTTTGTCATGATCCTGATAAGGCTGTTCGCGAATGACCAGCGCTTTCGTTTTGACCAGTGCCATTTAAGCGTCGTACCCCAAATCTTTTAAATCGTACACTTTTTCCCGCCAGCCCGCGCGCACTTTGACCCATAATTGCAAATTGACGGGCTGTTTTAGGAAAAACTCAATATCGGCTCTGGCATCGGAGCCGATGCGTTTGAGCATCGCGCCTTTTTTCCCGATGACAATGCCTTTGTGAGATTCCCGCTCGCAAAAGATTGTCGCCTCGATATCCACCAAATCCTTGGCGGCTCTGGTTTTCATGGCATTTACTTCAACGGCAATGCCGTGGGGGACTTCGTCGCGCAAGTGATCCAGAGCTTTTTCGCGAATGAGTTCCGCCACGATGAATCGCTCGGATTGATCGACAATCATGTCATCGGGGAAATATTGCGGCCCCTCGGGCAGGTTGTCTTTGATGAGATCTAAAAGTTCATCCACACCGTCGCCGGTCTTGGCCGAAATCGGAACAATGGCTTTGATGAAATCATATTCTCCGTAGGTGGCCATCACTTCCAAAAGCGCTGTTTTTTCGATGGTGTCGGTCTTGTTAATCAGTAAAATCACCGGCGTTGTGACCTTGGCAAGCACCTTTAAGATGTAGGCATCGCCGGCGCCGATTTCAGCTTCCGGCTCCACCAGATAGAGCACAGCATCCACATCCTCCAGGGTGGTGCGAATGGTGCGCTTCATGTATTCGCCGAGTTTATTCTTCGGTTTGTGAACCCCCGGCGTGTCGATAAAAACCATTTGGGAATTGTCATCGGAACGGATACAACGAATGCTGTTTCGCGTTGTCTGAGGCTTGGCCGATGTGATGACAATCTTTTCCTCCATGATTTGATTGATCAGCGTTGATTTGCCTACATTGGGGCGGCCGATCAAGGCCACAAAGCCGGAACGATAGCTTGTTTGTGCCATGGTTACCTCTCTTAGTCACGGACGCGCCGCGCGTCATCCATGTTTTGGGTTCTGTTGTGTTGTAAGATAATTTTTAATAATAGAAGAAAACTGATAGAAAGCCCCGGTAGAGCCGATGGGTTTGGGGCTGTCAATCATCTCCCATAATCCGTTTTTCACGGCTTCGCATGATTTTTTTATCTTCGGGATCAATGTGATCATACCCGAGAAGATGCAGCACCGAATGGACCGCGAGATAGCAAATCTCCCGCTCAAATCCCGTGCCGTAAGTCTCTGCCTGCTCTTCCGCCCGGGCGGGATTGACAATGATGTCCCCCAAAAGCAGCGGCATATCGGAAGGGGCGAACACGAGATCTGACTCATCCGGCAGGTTAAACTGGGGAAAGGACAACACGTCAGTTTCATTGTCATTGTCCCGATAGTCACGGTTTAATGTGCGGATGGTTTCGGGGGTCACCCACGAATAGTCGATTTCCACATCACGGTTGTCAACATCAATATTCTCGAAGGTTAGTGTCCGCTCGATAGCCGTTTGTATCTTTGCGAGCAATTCGTCGGTGAGCACCCGGTCGGTCTCATTGCTTGGATTCACGTTTAGCATGGGCTTTCTCCTTGGGTTTTTGGCGTTTGGCGTCTTGATCGTAGGCCTCGATAATCATTTGTACGAGGCGGTGTCTGACCACATCGTGCTTGTCAAAGGTGATAAAGGCAATGCCTTTGATTTTTCGTAAAATCCGCGCGGCTTCCTTGAGGCCCGAACGTTTGCCGTCGGGCAAATCAATCTGGGTAATATCCCCGGTGACAATGACCTTGGAGCCCGAACCGAAGCGGGTGAGAAACATTTTCATCTGCTCCGGGGTTGTGTTTTGGGCTTCGTCGAGGATGATATAGGCATTCTCCAGGGTTCTGCCGCGCATATAGGCCAAAGGCGCCACTTCAATAAGGCCCTTTTCCATGTTGCGCTCAAAGGCTTCAGGCCCCATAATGTCAAACAAAGCGTCATAGAGCGGACGCAAATAGGGATCGACTTTGTCCTGCAAATCACCGGGCAAAAAACCGAGTTTCTCCCCGGCTTCCACCGCCGGCCGCGTGAGAATCAACCGATCCACTTCACCGTTTTTAAAGGCGGTGATGGCCATGGCCATGGCGAGATAGGTTTTTCCCGTTCCAGCGGGTCCGACGCCGAAGACCATGTCGTTTTGGCGAATGGCTTCGATATAACGATGCTGCCCGACGGTTTTGGCTTTGACGGGTTTTCCCCGGGTGGTAAAACAGATGATGTCGTCCTGAATCGACTCAAAGGAATCCGCCATTCCTTTTTCCTCCAAGGTGATGAGATAGCGCGTCGTCTCGATATCAATGCTCCCTTGCTTGGCGGCGTGAGCGATCATCGCGGACAACACGCGCTTCGCGGCGTGGGCCTTCTCTTCGCCACCATAGACGCGGATGCCTTCATCGCGATGACCGATGTCGCAGTCAAAACGCGATTCCAAAAGTTTTATATTTTCATCATAAGGACCGAAGACTTTTTTTACGGTCTCCGCCGAGATGTCCTTGATAGTTGTCGTCGTGTTTTTCAAATAAGCAGAACCTTTCTTACGAACCGAATTTTTTCGAATATCAATATCATCCAGAGCGGTCTTTCGACCAGCTTACCGGACAATCATGAGGGGATCATGTTTTTTAAGAAAATGCCGGGATGTTAATCGGCCGCTGTATTGTCCGGATACGCCGGCACATAGAGTGTGTTTAAGATGCCGTATCCCTCGGGGCAATCCACAATCGCGATGGATCCGAGCTCAATTTTAAAATGCCAGCGCGCCTCCACAGGCAAACCCAAAAGCGTCACCAAAACGCTTAACACCGTGCCGCCATGGGCCACCATCACAATTGTGTCATCGGCATGTATTGTTTTGATTTCTTCGATAAAGTCCGCCACCCGACGATGATAGTCGTGAAAGCTGTCTCCCCCGGGAATGGCGTAGCCATCATAATCGGCCATCCATGCCTGCCACTCTTTCGGATGTTTTGCCTCGGCCTCCCGGTAGGTCATCCCTTCAAAAATGCCGAAATGAAATTCCCGCAAGGCGCAAGCCGTCTCAAAGGGAACCGAGAGACGGTCCGCCACGGTCTCGCCGATGCAAGCGGCCCTTAAAATGGGACTCGCGTAGACCCGAGCGACGCTCTCGCCCTTACCTAGGCGGGTGAGTTCATTTTCCAGGGCGGCCTTTTGCTTAAGTCCTTTTTGGGTGTAGGGCGATTCGGAGACGCCGTTGTAATACCCCCGGACATTTCCTTCGGTTTCGGTATGACGTGCGCATATGATTTTCATGACTTTATTATAGTACAGCTTTCTCAAAAAAGAAAGCCCGGCTTTTGCCGGACTCTCTGTGAATTAATGGCGTCTTTCTCTTCTGCGATCGAGATCGGTCAGAATTTTTTTGCGGATGCGAATATCCGTCGGTGTGACCTCGACCAGCTCGTCGTCTTCGATAAATTCAAGGGCTTCTTCCAGGGAAAACACCTTCGGCGTGACGAGCTTTAAGGCTTCGTCGGAGCCGGACGCGCGGGTGTTGGTCAGCTTTTTGTTTTTGATGGGATTGACGACCATGTCATCGCTGCGGTTATTGATCCCAATGATCATGCCTTCGTAAACCGGTGTGCCGGGATCCACCATTAAGGTGCCGCGGTCGGAGAGGTTAAACAGCGAATAAGCCATGGTCTCGCCGGTGACGCCGGAAATCAGCACGCCGTTGGTCCGGCCGGGAATGTCGCCCATATAGCGTTCGAAGGAATCAAAGCGGCGCACGAGGGTGCCTTCTCCGTGAGTGTCGTTGATGAATTCGCTTTGATAGCCCAAAAGGCCGCGGGTCGGCACGCGAAAGGCCATATCGGTCCAACCGTCCGCCGTGTTCATCGACGTCATCATGCCCTTGCGCAGGTTGAGCTTGGCAATGACGGTTCCCGAATATTGATCCGGAACGTTGATGATCACTTCCTCCACCGGCTCCACTTTGTGGCCGGTTTTGTCGGTGCGGAAAATGACCTGAGGTTTGGAGACCGCCAGTTCATAGCCTTCTCGCCGCATGTTTTCAATGAGGATGGACAGGTGAAGTTCACCCCGTCCGGAGACCTTGTAGCCTTCGGTGGTGTCGGGCAGAGGCTCGACGGTCATCCCCACATTAACTTCCAATTCTTTTTCGAGACGGGCTTTAATGTGGCGGGTCGTCACGAATTTGCCCACCTTTCCGGCGAAGGGCGAGGTGTTGACGAGGAAATTCATGGACAACGTGGGTTCTTCGATGGGAATCATCGGCATCGGCTGAACCTGATCGATTTCGCCGATGGTCTCCCCAATGGAAATATCGGCAATGCCCGAAATCACGGCGATATCGCCGGCTTTGGCTTCCGCCACTTCCACCCGGGAAAGGCCGCGATAGACAAAGACCTGTCCGATTTTGACCTTTTCAAAGGAGCCGTCGCGTTTGGCCACTTCCAGCTTGTCGCCGCCACGGATGGTGCCTTCGGAAATGCGGCCGATGCCGAGACGTCCGATATAATCGTCGTAGGCCAGCGAGGAAATCTGCATTTTGAGCGGTTCAAGACTCTTGTCCTCGGGGGTGCCGACGTGTTTGATGATGGTGTCGAACAATGGCGTCAGATCGGTGCTGTCGTCATCCAGTTCATATTTGGCCACGCCTTCTTTGGCCACGCCGTAGAGAATGGGAAAATCAAGCTGTTCATCATTGGCGTTAAGCTCCACAAAGAGGTCAAAGACCTCATCGACGACTTCTTCGGCCCGCTGATCTTTTTTGTCGATTTTGTTGATGAACAAAATCGGGCGAAGTCCCTGCTCGAGGGATTTTTTGAGCACGAAACGGGTCTGGGGCATCGGTCCCTCGCTGGAATCCACCAACAGAATGACCGTGTCCACGGTTCTTAAAATCCGTTCAACCTCCGATGAGAAATCGGCGTGGCCCGGGGTGTCCACAATGTTGATTTTAATGTTGTCGTGCATGACCGAACAGTTTTTGGAATAGATGGTGATCCCCCGTTCCCGTTCCAAATCGTTACTGTCCATGATGCAGTCAACGACTTGCTGATTTTCGCGGAAAACCCCGCTCTGGGCCAAAAACGCGTCGACCAACGTGGATTTGCCGGCATCGACGTGGGCGATGACAGCAATATTGATAATCGGTTGTTCTTCTTTCATTTGCCTGCCTTCAATTTAGAGATTTCAATAAAAAATCGGGGAGTTTCCCCGATACATTGGCTGTAACATGAATATTTTACATCATAATTTACATAATCACAAGGGTTTTTTCAATAATTTTCAATCCTTTACGGAAGCGATTTATCATTCATCATTCTGGTGAAAACTCGGATTTTTCGAGTTTTTCCAAAATTATTGATTATTCCTCAGTCTTTCCTCGGTAATCGTCTCTCCCGGGCCGAAAATGACAAAATGTTCATCCCAGTCCCCTAAAATGAGTTTCTCGACCACGAGATTGCTGCCGGGCACCACATCCACCTCGGCATCCAAAAACACCGCGTCTTCACACACCGGTTTGATATATTCCGGATCCCGAATATCAAACACGCCGGTATCGACAATATCGATCGATTCAAACATCGAACACCAAAGTTTATGCTGTTCCTCGATTTTTTCGGGGCTCTCCCCCGCGGTCAGCCGCTCAAATATCCCTTTGAAGGATTCGTTTCGAGGATTAGGATTTTTGACGTATAAATGTCCAGATTGTTTTAGGGCATAACCTCGGACGCCCGGCCGGGTCAGGGCGCAGCTCACGCAGTCGTCCACCCGGGGAAAGACCGTCCGCACCGGCGTCTTCACCTCCCGCCACGAACCGCCGCAATAACCCATGCACACCAAAACGGTTTTGACATCGGGTTTGAGTCCTGCGAGGGCTTTCGTCACCTGTTCGCGCATTTCTTTGGGATCGCGATGATAGATTTGATTTAACCAAATGACGGGAATCTGTGTGCCCGCTTTTTCCTGAGCGGCCCGGATGTAACGCGCGAAGGATGAGCAGGCCAAAATCACGGTATTCTCCATTTATTTGTCCTCCTTAAAATTCGGCACCGGATGCTTTTTAAAATACGCCACGGCCTTTTGCTCATCCCAGGGCGATATCTCGTTTCCTTTGACGATATAGGCCTTTTTGGCAAAAACAGCAAGGGGCGAGTCGGAATAGGAATCGGAATAAAAGGCGTCGATTTGACTGAGGTCAGCAACTTTTTTGATGAGCCTAACCTTTTCGTAATCGTGGCAATTGGGTCTTAAAAATTGTCCGGTATCGGGATTGACATCGGAGGCGATCAAATGCTTAATGCCGAGGCGCCCGCAAATGTCTTTGAGCAAAAATTCCGGTGACGCCGAGATGATCAGATCATCTTCTTTTTGCTGACCAACATACCATTGTTTGATGCCGTTTTCGTGAATATTCCAAAAGGTGCGCACCATCTCGGGGATATCGTCAATTCTCGCCACATAGGAAAAAAACACGGATTTCATTTCCGTCTTGCGGATGTTGTTGTGCTCGCCGGATTGATACCTAACAAAAGCTTTGATCTGCTTCGGCCAGAGTCTCGCGATCTCCGGATAGCACGATAAACAATATTTGTAAAAATCCACGGAACTGTCGTTTTGATAAATGGTTTGATCGAAGTCGTATACGTTCATTGTTTTTCTCTTTTCGTTTAAAATGATCATCATGGCCGGCTATTGACCGGCCGAGGGTGGGTTTTGGCAAAATGATTCTTTTCGACATGCTTGATCATCGAAAGATTTTTATCAAATCAATGATAGCAATCAAACCGAATAACGATCGAAAAGCAATCCGAAGTGAATCCACATATCTTATGAATGACCACAAACAACTCAAACAGTAAGACATCCGTGGATCATTTTTATACTACCATAATTACGCCTGCCTCGAAAGGGGGCAAAACATAAAATGAGAAAATCATGACACGATCAAGTTTTTTCAAAAACAAAAATGCTTTTCTTGACAGTTCCATCGTTTATGTTGCTTGTCTTAATCCTTCCAAACAAACATAGCATTTTTAAAAGATGCTGTTCCCTGCAAGGGATTAAGACCCGATGGCCAATGGCCGTCATTTGTGTTAATCGCGGCCGTCACAGTTTGACCGTTATAGGCACGCCAAATCTCCGGATCGGTTTGAAGATTAATCTCCGTCACCTGTTTCACACGAGCGGGACTGCCATATCCCAAAGCACTAATATCTTGTGCTGAATCAAAACACAGCAATGCGTAAGGCGTTTTATAACTCTTACTCATTTGACCCGCATATTTTAGATTATCCGGAAAATAATCATCCACACTAGCTTGATCGTCTAGCATCAGCACTTTGCCGGTCACGATTTGATCATACCCTTGCGCAATCGCGTTATCAATAGCCGCCTGTTTTTCCGCGGCTTTCCTCTGTTTTTCTTCTTGGATCTGTTTCGCTTTTACGCGCTCATTGGCTTTGGTTATTTCGCTTTCCGAAATTTCAACAGATTCGTTAGCGGATGCTTCTTTTAACGCGTCCGCGATGCCTTGAATCTGAGCGGATGTGACATTCTCCGCGGCAATGCGTTTGCAATTTGTGTTAATGTTTCTTTCTTCTTCCGTTGCTGTATCAACCGACATAGTTTTGCCCATATCATAAATCGAGCCGTCCGCATTGACAGGGCTGATCATTTCAATCTCGTATTGCCCTTTTGGCATCTCAATTTCTTTGCCGTTTTTGTCTTCCGGCGTGAACGTGGTATACGTCACTTTGCTTTTGTCGGATTGGTCGGTGATTTTGGCGACAATGGGTGTGGAATCTTTGGTGAATCCATCGTCAATATTAATCCTAAACGAAATCGGAACCGTAGATTTCGGCGGTAAAATACCGGTGGCAAAACAATAGATGAGCGAGCCAATCGCGATGACGCCAACAACAACGCCAACGATGATGAAAATGGTTTTGTTATTTTTCTTTGACGGTACTGTTTTCGCTTTATCAGTGCCGTTTTCCTTGAACGGGACTGATTTTAGTTTGTCCTCATCTTTTTTCGGTTCATTAATGTGAGGCTTCTCTTGATTGAACGATTGTGCATTTTGCCGATTATCCGCTTTCATCTGCTTTAGCACATCATCCGCGTCATCCGCATTTCCGTTCATCCCTTTAGGGTTAACATCCGACCCGCGAACCGCCCGCGCGGCCAAGCCTGTTTTTTTTTCCGGCGCGTTCTCTGAACCGTTCGTTTCTTTAGAAATATCCTTTTCAACGGAAGGTTTTAAAGGAACCGTTAAATCTTCGTCAACCGTTTTGACCGGCTCACCGCAGTTCATGCAAAAACGATCTCCGGTTTCTAATGGCGCGCCGCATTTTCCGCAATATTTTGACATGATGATCTCCTCGTTTTTGTCACCGTTGATTTTGTGTATCTATTTTTAATCTTTTTATATTCTAATGCATCGCATCATGGCCCTTGCTGTAAAGTCGGAAACAGGGTCATTTCATAGGTTTCTTTCATTGCCTCTAATGATTGATACTTGCTCGTGTATTCCGATTGGTCAGTCTGCCTCATATCGCCGTTATCAAAAACATAATAATCTACGATTTCTTTGGAATTACTATATGTTCCTTTACTTTCGGCACCGTCAATTTTAACAAGATCCTGATTATATTCATAGAGTTCCCAGACATGTGAAGAAGCGCCATTACTCCCATCATGCAATATTTTATTTCCTCCGGCATAATTGTAATATGAACGTCCGCGAGAATAAAACAATCTTTCTGCCTGACCGTTTTTGATGGTATACATATCATAAATTTTGGGCTCTCCGACTTCTCCGATGAGCAGTTCGCGTGTACCGTCGCCGTCTATATCCATCAATGCATAGCCGAAACTTCTCGATGTTCCCGATGAACCACTGTAGTAAGATTGATAAAACTTATCACTTAATTTTTCATTATCAAGTTGGCTTATGGTATAATTTGCCGAAATGGCATGATTATATTGTTCGATGATAGAATCATATGCCTCTTGCTCTAATTTTTGTTTTTCTTCTGCTTCTTTTTTTGAATCCAAGCGCTTGTTGGCATTGTCCAAAGAACCATCCGGCAATTTAGCACTTTGATTGGCCGCGTTCAGCGCATCCACAATATCTTGAAGCTGTGCGGATGTCACATTGTCCGCGGGGACGCGTTTGCAGCTTGTGCTCACGTTTCGTTCGTTCTCCGACTCTGTGTTGACCGTCACGGTTTTACCCATGTCATAAATTGAGCCATCGGCATTAATTGGACTGATAAGCGTAATATCATATTCTCCCTGCGGCACATTCACTTCCGTATTGCTCCCGCCGTCTGATGTGAATGCGGCATAGGTCACATTATCTTTGTTTGATTTATCCGTGATTTTAGCCACAATCGGCGTTGACTCATTGTTAAAACCATTATCAATATTAATCTTGAAAGCAATCGGCACCGTCGTTTTCGGCGGCAAAATACCGGTAGCAAAACAATAGATGAGCGCGCCGATCGCGATAATGCCGACAACAATGCCAACGATGATGAAAATGGTCTTGTTGTTCTTCTTTGGCGGCGCTGCTTTCGGTATACCCGGCGTTTTTTCAGGTGATTTTCGTTGAGACGCTTCATCTTTTGTTGAATGATCATTACGCCGATTTTCCGTTACTTTTTGTTCTAGAACATCATCTGCGTCTGCGCTTTCTCCCGCATTTCCTTTTTCTTCTTTTGAAATATCCTGCGATATTTCATGACTGTTATCCGATTGACGCACAGCCCGAGCTGCCAAACCGATTTTCTTTTCCGACGCGTTCTCTGAACCCTTCGGCTCTTTAGGAATTTCCTTTTCGTCGGAAGATTTTAAAGGAACCGTCAATTCCTCATCAAGCGTTTTAACCGGTTCGCCGCAATTCATGCAAAACCGATCTCCGTCTTCCAAAGGCGCGCCGCATTTTCCGCAAAAATTTGCCATGATTCTCTCCTCATCTTGAAGCATACATATTTTACTTTTTTACATAAAATCCTACTGCAGGCTTTCAAGTACAACATGTATAATTTAGTCTTTTCACCCGACAGACTTTTTAACGTATTTTAAATAAAAACTTTGTTAATGACAGTTCAAACCAACAGATTACCGTCACCTCCATGGCCGCTTAAAATACGTTTGTTCAAAAGAAAACCCCTTAATTCCCATCTGTCTTTGAAGTAAATCGTAAAGCCTTTAATAACAAAATGCCTTTCTTTCCAAGCCATACCAACACAAAAGATACGATAAACACGCCGATGACAATCCCCGCAAAGGCGATGACCCCGCCGTGGGTAAAGGGATTAAAACGCCAATAACGCAGGACTAATCGCACAAACACCATATGGATGAGATAAATGCCGAAAGAGCAGTAATCGATGGATTTGATGAATCGTTCCAGCGCTTTCGGCAACGTCAAACGCACGCTGCTCACCAGTGAAAAAACGCCGACAGCAAGCGCCGCCACAAACAATGAATTGTATCCCAAAAGCGCTTCAAAAGCCTCGCTTCCGTTTTGCCACCGATAGACAGTCATGCCGATAATGGCCGCCAACGAAAGGACAATCAATCCCAAAGCCTGCCATTTCGTCACCTTGACAATGCCCTTTCGCAAAGCATAGCCCATCAGCAGATAGAAAGGATAAATCGTCGCGACATGAATATAAAAAGCGCAGCTGACGTGAAAAGCTTCGAGCATCGGCAACAGAGCGGTAAAGATGCCGCCGACGGCCAGCAGATAAATCATCTCGCGGTCACTGCTGTTCGCCGTCACTTTTTTATAAAAAGGCAGGAGCAAATACAGGCCGATCAACAGATAGAGATACCATAAATGCGACCAACCCTGCCCGGTAAAAATCTCGGCAAATCCGTACAAAAATCCCATGAAGGTCATGGGCTCGCCGTCCATGACCATATCGAAAAGTCGAAAAGCCAAACCGCAGATCACCAGCGCGCGCGCCACCCGAAAAATGTATTTTTTAAACAGCTTGTCGTAGGAAATGTCTTTTTCCGGCGGAAGCAGCAGCGCGCCGGTAACCATCACAAAGCAGGGCACCGCCCACATCATGCTATTTGTCACCACCATTGCACCAGTATGTTGAAACGATGATATGACTTCCTCAAACTGGAATGCTGCACCGTATGCTGTGTGCAAAATCACAATGGCCAGACAGGCTATTACACGGAGATAAACGTACCCCTTTATCGGCTCCGACTGAAATTGTGTATCTTGCTGTTTCATCAGTTCATCAGCCCGCCGTTGACACAACCGCCCGATGACGCCGTAGCCTGACCGGAGCTCGCGCCGCCGGCTGCCGGGGCGCTGCTGCCGCTGTCCGCCGATTGAGCAGCACCGCCGCTATAATCACCGCTGGTTCCTTCCGAATAGCTTGTGCCGCTGTTGTCGTAAGCCGCAGAGTTTTCCTGCTGAGTCCCCGCATCACCAGAGCCGGCATTGCTTGCTTGCGCCGCCTGACTTTCCTGGGTCTTTTTTTGTTCGGCGGCTTGTTTCTCAGCCGCCTTTTTTTCAGCAGCTTTTTTCTCGGCGTCTTTTTTTCTTTTGATTTCCGCTTCTTTCGTTGAAACGCTCTTGCCGTCTTTTTCTGATTCGTAGGTCAAATAGGCCACTTTATTATCTTTATCCCATTTGATAATGCAAGCTTTCATATCCGAAAAGGGCACATCCGACAATGTTTTTTCGCTTTTATCATCAAAAGTCACTTTTATCTGATAGCTTTCTTTTGTCTTTGAATTATTCTTTGCCGCCGCTTTCGCCGCTTCGCTGTCAACATACATCGTTCTCGTTTCGCCTGCCGCGAAGGTCTCATCCTTTTTAAGCATATTGTCCGAGTAGTCCTTCATGCTGTTGTCTTTCACTTGCACTTTTGTGATGACCTTTTCTGTATCATTGGTCACGTTAACCTGATAGATATGCTCGCCCTCGGCTTTTTCGCCAATCGTCTTTTGTTCAGCACCGCAACCGGCAAACAACAACATCGCTATCAATAATCCAGTTGCTAAAATTAGTTTTCGTTTCATCTTATCTTACTCCCCTTTCTAATTCACTCGATGTCCGCCGGCATACATCCAGGTGTTGTGTTGCCCATAACGGAAACGATAACCATTTAACCCGGTTTCATGCTGGAATTCAGGGTCATAAACCCATAACCCATCAGGTTCTTCAATTTCAACCCATCCGTGGGGTGTTAAACCACCGCTGAGACTAGGAACCGAACCGGCAACAAAGAAAGCTCTATAGCCCAAGGCTTTTGCCATTTCACAGAATGTAGACGCATATACATAGCAATTGCCGCGGTAATGGACAAACCCATAATCGGCGTATTGTCTGCATGAGAGCACCGGTGATGTTGCCATGGTTTGGTAAGGCATATTAACCGACCAGGCAAAGGCCGCCGGCAAACTTCGTCCGATTCGATTTAACACTGCCGAAGCCTGGGGATATTTCTCAATTTTGATATACGGTCTTAACGTCGGACCCGGCGCGGGCTGACCTTTGGGAACTAACATCACAGAAATCGCTTCGATGCGGAGGCTTCCGTCCGTTGTACCGGCCCATCCTCCGTTTTTCGCCCAATCCAGCCAGCCATAGTTTTGCACATAGGCATGATAGTAGACGTCATAAACCGCAGCAGCTTCACCGTTTAAACTCACCTGAAAACATTCAATGCGTTTTGCCGTTCCGGTTTCTCCGGCGGTTTGTCCTTGGGTCTTCCATCCCTGCCATCCGGTACTTTGAAGGTGTGCTTGATAGGAGACACTTGAATTTTGCGCGAAATGACCGCCAAGTTTCATCGAAAAAGCTTCAAGCCGGAGTCCACTACCCATCGTTCCGATGTGGTTCCCGTTTTTGGTCCAATCCATCCAACCGATATTTTGGACATGCCCTTGGTATTCAACGTCACATAATGACCTTACATAATCTGGTGTAACAAAAGGTCGAGCTGTCTCTCCGGGAGCTTCGCTGCCTTTGGGAAGCAAAACCACCTGCACTCTCTCTATTTGAAAACTCATGCTAGTACTGCCGGCGCTCTGGCCGTTTTTGGCCCAATCCAGCCAGCCGAAATGGGCGATTGAGACCCGATAATAGACATCATACGCTTTTTCCATTTGGGGCGAGGGTTTCATCTCGATTGCTTCCACGCGATAGCCCTTACCCGTGGTTCCGGCAATCTGACCATCCCGTTTCCAACCCTGCCAACCAATATTTTGCACATGGGCGCGGTATTGGACCTTGGCTTCGCCTTCCGGCAAATTGTCAACTGTCGCGTTGATTTGAAAAGCCTCCATTCGAAGCCCTTCCGCTCCGGCTGTTTCACCGGCAGCCACATCATTTTGCCATCCAAGATTTTGACTGTGCGCCCGGTAGGTGATGCTTCCGTTTGTTAAAAGGGAGCTATCCACAAAAGGACGATCTGTTTTTCCGGGCGCGGCGTCATCCTTCGCGACGATCATGATCTCAATCGCTTCTGTTTGATAACCAAAGCCTTCGGTTCCGGCCTTTTCTCCGTTTTTGGCCCAATCCAGCCATCCATAGTTTTGAACGTGGATCCGATAGTAAAGATCAAAGGCGCCGGCATCGCTTCCCGTCAAGCTGATTTTGATGGCCTCGATGGCATTGCCCTGTCCCGTGGTGCCCACCATTTGTCCGTCCGTTACCGGATTCATCCAACCGACATTGGCAACATGGGCCTCGGCAGAAATTCCGAGTTTTGTTTTATCGGCAATACCGGTGTCGATTTCCAGCGCTTCCAGGCCAAATCCTCTGCCTGTGGTTCCCGCTGTCTTCCCAAGACGCACCGCAGGTTGCCATCCAATATTGGCCACATGAGCACGATAAGAAAAAGCGTTTTTGATTTCATCCAGAGTCATCGACGGTTTTATTGGTTCGCTGGCTTCGCTTTGGTCTGATTTAGACCCGCTATCCTCAGTGTAGGACACGGCGATGTGTTGTCTCCTCGCGAATTCATCCGCCACGCTTCCCTTTGCGCAAACAATCGTCGCGTCTTTTAAATAGTCGGCATTGGTGAGGTCTATGTTGCCAACCGACGCGGGAATCTCAATCAAGCTAATCGGAGCCGTCGTTTTGAGCGCGTTCACGCCGATGTCTGTCACCCGCGCTTCGCCGTTTTCGGTGGAAATCGTCTCAGGAATCACCAGTTTTCCATCTTTTACTGCGGCATCTTCCATTTGAACAAGGGAAGCAGTCCGCGGGTCACCAATCGCAAAAGTCATGCCGCTCGATTGAACGGTTGATTGCGCCATGATATTCATTCCCAAGCACAGACAAAGGACTGCCATCAACACTGTCAATTTCTTTTTCATTAATCTTATCTCCTCTCTCTTTGTATTGATGCTTTATCGCTTCATGGGATGCGGGCGCTCTTGCGAGCGCCCGAAATTCATTTTTTCTAGCAATAATGCGCCTTTATTTCTGTGTGAAATAGCCCGGCTGACCTTCCTTATCAATTCGAGCGTATTCGCCATCCGTATGGTTGGCGTCATATGCGGTGCCTTTGCCCCCGACTAAAGCGGAGGAATATATAAACATTCTGCTAGAAGACTGATCATTCCCTATTGTGAATTCATTGGATGCGTATATCGTTTTTAAATTTTTACAACTAGCAAACATGCTGCTCATTGAAGTCACATTCGATGTGTTAAAACTTGTGACATCCAGACTGGTTAAGCTATCACAGTTAGCAAACATACCGTTCATATTAGTCACATTCGATGTGTCAAAGTGCGTGACGTCCAAATTGGTTAAATTACTGCATCCTATAAACATATCCAGCATATTCGTCACATTCGATGTGTTAAAATGTGTGACGTCCAAATCGACTAAACTTTTACATAAGCAAAACATCATACGCATAGTCGTTACATTCGAAGTGTCGAAATGTGTGACGTCCAGATTAGTTAATCTATCACAGCTTTCAAACATACTCTCCATTGTAGCTACTTTCGATGTGTCAAAATGCGTAACATCCAGACTGGTTAAGCTATCACAATTCCTAAACATAGCTTGAAACTCAGTCACATTCGATGTGTCAAAATGTGTGACATCCAAATTGGCTAAACTTTTACATTCGGAAAACATATAATTCATATCAGTCACTTTCGATGTATTAAAATGCGTGACGTTCAAATTGGTTAAGCTTTCACAACCAGAAAACATAGCGAACATGCTTGTCACGTTCGATGTGTTGAAATTTTTCAAGTCAAGACTGGTTAAACCCTTACAGCCGAAAAACATATCGTGCATATCAGTTACTTTCGATGTATCTAAGTTTTTCACATTCAAATCAGTTAAACTTTCACAGGAAACAAACATATTGCTCATATTCGTCACGTTCGATGTGTCAAAGTGCGCTGCATCTATATTTTCTACAACATATAAATCTGCAAACATATAGCTGGAATCCGCGTTGAGCATCGGTTTCGGATCTTTTGAATACCAATAAATTGTTTGGCTGCTCGCGACCCACCAGGCTGTGATCGGCACACTTGTTGTAGACAAATTCTTGGTTGTCACACCTGACGGCGCCGGACTGTTCGATCGTACAACCGCTTTTATCGTTTTGTTATCATCATTGTAGTTTGAACCGTCTCCGCTCAATTGTTTGATCGAGGTATTCACATTTTTCCCGGTATCCAACACCGCTCTGTCTGATGTGGGTTTATCCGGTTCGACGGGTTGTACAGGCTGCGCGTTTTTATCAATAAACGCTCTGTTGTCATTGCTCGCCGGCGAAATGTTCGGCGCCTTGCCACCTTTGTCCACCAACACAATCTGCATGGCTTCCAGGCGGTAGCCATAGCCCGCCGTGCCGGACTCTTCTCCGTTTTTCGCCCAGCCGAGCCATCCGATATTCTGCGCATGAACACGATAATAAACATCGTAGTGATTGGCCATCTCACCGGTCAAACGGATCTGCATGGCTTCCAGACGATACCCGAGACCACTGGTGCCGCTCATGGCGTCATTCTTTTTCCATTCATTTTCCCAGCCGATGTTCTCAATGTGCGTACGGTATTCAATATCCCCTTTGTATTTCGGATTATTCAGAAAGATCTTCATGCCTTCCAAACGATAACCAAGGCCGCTGGTCCCGGCAACGCCGCCGTCCACCGCGTAATTCTGCCAGCCCACATTTTGCACGTGGTTTTGATAAGCGACGAGGCTATCCGTTTTCACGTTATTTTTAAATTTTTCCACAAAGGGTTTGTCCGTTGCCGAAGTCGGCGCGATTGTTGGCGCAGCCCCGCCTTTGTCCACCAGCATAATCTGCATGGCTTCCAGACGATAGCCATAGCCTGCTGTACCGGACTCTTCTCCGTTTTTCGCCCAACCGAGCCAGCCGATATTTTGCGCGTGCACCCGGTAGTACACATCATATTTTTCCGCCATCCCTCCAGTCAAACGGATCTGCATTGCTTCCAGACGATACCCGAGACCGCTGGTGCCGCTCATGGCGTCATTCTTTTTCCATTCATTTTCCCAACCGATGTTTTCAATGTGGGTGCGGTATTCAATGTCGCCGGTGTATTTTTGATTCTGCAGATTAATGTTCATGGCTTCCAGACGATAACCGAAACCGCTGGTACCCGCGATAGTTCCGTTGGTCATATAGGGTTGCCATCCGACATTTTGCACATGAGTGCGGTAGGCGATGGCTTGCTCGTCCGAGGGTTTAGCCTCGTCCACGATAGATGTTTCATATTTTCCATCGCCGGTGTTGTCCACTTTCACATCCAAATCTTTTTTCGTTTCGCAGATGATCATTTTGTCTTTCTGCGTTGATACCTTTTCTTCTTTGGTTTCTTCTTTATTGGCGGCCATGACTTTGGTGTCTTTTAAGTTGTCGGAGGCCACTTCATAACCTTGGTTTGTCTTGGTCATGGAGAGCTTGGTGGCGTCGGTGGTTTTGGCGTAATTGGTAAACCAATCCGTCGGATTGTCGTTGTTGTTTGTCATTTCAACGGCGCAGTTGCCTTTGTCGGCATCCACAGAGACAAAACCGTTTTTATCGAAGATGACAGATTTGGCCTTTTCCGCGCGAACGTGATACAGGGTGTTTTCATAATCCAGGATTAATTCCATGGGACCGGCAGTATTCTGAGTGACTTTATACGCCGATTCGGCGTCGCTTAAGGTGTAACCGGGTATGCCTTTGTCATCCTGATCACCTGAATAAAATGTTTCTTTCACAATATCGCTGCCGTCACCTTGTTCGGCTTTTTCGACATAATTGCCGTTCGCGTCTTTAGTGACTTTTTTGATGCCACTGACATTACCTTGATAGATTTCCAATCTCGCAATATATGGTGCGTCTTCTAATAGCGAAATATCATCATCAGTTGTATCGTCCGAGTATGTTCTGATATTGGTACTCAAATATCCGTCATGATTTACATCAGCAGGATTTGATAAAACAGTATTTATTTTCGCTCCTTCCGCAGAAATAATCTTTTCATTTTTGGGAATAATCCAATCATATGTTTTTGAATCATAATACAGAAAGTTATCACTGTTTTCCGAAGTATCATTGGGATCACATATCTTGATACATTTATCATACATTCTTCCGTTTATAGTCCTGCCGTCTCCTTCACCATACGCAATTACGACGTGTCCACCATGCGAGGATTGATAACCAACAAGCACAGTTCCCTTTTTCTTCAAACCTTTCAAGATATTCTGTATGTTAGTCGCATGAGTTTGCTTTAATGTCCTACTACTCAATCGCCAATTCCAATCTTTAAACTGTAATAATTGATAATAGGTAATTAGAGAACTGAGTTCATCATTATCAACAGGTTTAGAAAGAGAATGAATGCTTGATCCGCCATACTCTGAATACGGCACCATTCCCGCTTTTCCCAAAAGAACCAAAGAAGACATGCCATTACACGCCCCAAACCAATTTTGGTCAATCCTTGGTTCATAATGTTCATTGCCTTCTTTGTCTGCCCACAACGGTTCTCCGGTTGGATTATAGCCACTCAAAATGTACGCAAATTCTTTCGCAGTTAATTTATCACCTAAAGCATGAACATACTTAGAATTGATCAGTGTTCTATATGTTTTTACATTGGGTGTAAATAATTCTCCAAGTGTATAAAAATTTAAACGTTCATTGGTAAAGTTAAAATTATCCACACCCCATTCAAAGGCTTCTTTTTCCGTGAAATATCCCGGTTGACCCGGCTTGTCGATGCGAGCGTATTCAATATCTGTATGGTTAGCGTCGTATCCTGTACCGTTGCCACCAATCAAAGCAATACAGTCATTAAACATATTATCTGATTCTGTTACATTGAGAGTTTTAAATTTTTCAGACGCGTAAATGGTTTTTAAACTTCTGCAATGGAGAAACATAAAACTCATATTAGTCACTTTTGATGTATCGAAATTTGATATATCCAGTCTGGTTAAACTTGTACAACAGTAAAACATATAACTCATATTAGTCACTTTCGATGTGTTAAACCGAGATAAATCAAGCCTTGTTAAACCGGAACAACCCCAAAACATATTACGTATATCTGTCACCTTCGAGGTGTCAAAATGTGATAAATCCAAACTGGTTGCATGACAGTTTGCAAACATACTTTCCATACTAGTCACATTCGACGTGTTAAAACGCGTTACATCCAAGCTAGTTAGCTTACCACAGTAAGCGAACATCGCGCCCATATCTGTCACCTTCGATGTGTCAAAGTGTGATAAATCCAGTCTGGTTAATTGCGTAAAGTAGCTGAATATACGTACGGAATCCGCGTTTAGCATCGGTTTCGAATCTTTCGAATACCAGTAAATTGTTTTAGCTTGCGCGTCCCACCAAGCTATCACCGGCACACGGCTGATGGAAAGGTTTTTTGTCGTCACACCTGCCGGCGCCGGACTGTTTGAACGTAGAATCGCTTGTATTGTTTCGTTCCCCCTGTATCTTTTCATATCCTGTCCGGTCAGTTGCTTAATCGCGTAGTTTACGTTATCCCCGGTATCCAACACCGCTCTCCCGTCGGGATAATCCGCCAAGGTGCTCACCGATTCATCCTGAGATTCCTGAGGTGTCTCCGCCGGTTGATTTGGCGTCGGCTCTGGCGCAGTCGTAGTGGGCTCCGGTGAAGGCGTCACCGTCGGTTCTTCCGGTGTCGGCTCCGCCGCGGGCACGGTGGTCTCCGGCGTCGGGGTTGGCGCGGGCGCAGTGGTCTGCTGCTGTGTGTTCTCCGCGCTCTTTTCCGCGTTCACCGCCTGGGCAAACACACCCCAGGGCACCGCCATCAACACGCACAGCATAATAATCAAAACCGATGTAATCTTCTTTTTCATGAGAAACTCCCTTCTCGAATCCAATGCGCCGCGGCGCCGGTGCCGTAAAAAACTTTATGCTCTCCCTTTTCTTTTCATCCCCGATTGAACGGGGATGCGGGGCGCTCTTGTGAGCGCCCGAAATATTTTTCCTATTAACTACGAGCCGTTATTTCTGTGTAAAATATCCCGGCTGACCCGGTTTGTCGATGCGGGCGTATTCCTTATCTCTATGATTATCGTCATATGGGGTGCCGTTGCCACCGATTAAAGAGTAACAACCACTAAACATCCACCAATTTGAATTTACACTTTGGGTTGTAAATTTGTCGGAAACGTATATCGTTTTTAACTTATTGCAATCAGAAAACATATTAGCCATCTCTGTCACTTTTGATGTGTCAAAGTTCGATACATCCAGAGCAGTCATATTTTTACAGTAAGCAAACATATTGGACATACCCGTCACGTTCGATGTGTTAAAATTCGTCATGTTCAGACTGGTTAAACTATTACAGCCGCTAAACATACTTCCCATATTCGTCACCTTCGATGTGTCAAAGTTTGATAAGTCCAGATTGATTAAGCTACTACAGCCGTAAAACATCTGACTCATATTCGTCACCTTCGATGTATCAAAGTTTGATAAGTCCAGATCGGTTAAGCCACAATCGGCAAACATGGCATTCATATTCGTCACCTGGGATGTGTCAAAATGTGAAACGTCCAGATTGGCTAATCTATTAACGCTCATAATATCACCGCTAAACATACCACACATATTTGTTACTTTTGATGTATCAAAATATGATAAATCTATGTTTTCCACAACAAGTAACCTAGCAAACATATGACTGGAATCTTCGTTTAACATCGGATTCGAATCTTCCGAATACCAATAAATTGTTTGACTGTTTGCATCCCACCAAGCTGTGACCGACATACTTGTTGTCGAAAGATTTTTTGTTGTCATACTTGACGGAGCCGGACTTTTTGAACGTAAAATCGCTTTTATTGTATTATTTGCTGAATAGTATGCTTCAATATCTTGTCTAACATCCTGTCCGCTAAGTTGTTTGATAGCGGTGTTTACATTTTTCCCGGTATCCAGCACCGCTCTGTCTGATGTGGGTTTATCCGGTTCGACGGGTTGTACAGGCTGCGCGTTTTTATCAATAAACGCTCTGTTGTCATTGCTCGCCGGCGAAATGTTCGGCGCCTTGCCGCCTTTGTCCACCAACACAATCTGCATGGCTTCCAGACGGTAGCCATAGCCCGCCGTGCCGGATTCTTCTCCGTTTTTCGCCCAACCGAGCCATCCAATATTCTGCGCGTGCACACGGTAATACACATCATATTTTTCCGCCATTTCACCGGTCAAACGAATTTGCATGGCTTCCAGACGATACCCGAGCCCACTAGTGCCGCTCATGGCGTTATTCTTTTTCCATTCATTTTCCCAGCCGATATTCTCAATGTGCGTACGATATTCAATATCCCCTTTGTATTTCGGATTATTCAGAAAGATCTTCATGCCTTCCAAACGATAACCCAGGCCGCTGGTGCCGGCAACGCCGCCGTCCACCGCGTAATTCTGCCAGCCCACATTTTGCACGTGGTTTTGATAAGCGACGAGGCTATCCGTTTTCACGTTATCTTTAAATTTTTCCACAAAGGATTTGTCCGTTGCCGAGGTCGGGGCAATCGTCGGCGCAGCCCCGCCTTTATCCACCAGCATGATCTGCATGGCTTCCAGGCGATAGCCATAGCCCGCCGTGCCGGACTCTTCTCCGTTTTTCGCCCAGCCGAGCCAGCCGATATTTTGCGCGTGAACACGGTAGTACACATCATATTTTTCCGCCATCTCTCCAGTCAAACGCACCTGCATGGCTTCCAGGCGAAGCCCTCTGTTGCTGGTGCCGCTCATGGCGTCATTCTTTTTCCATTCATTTTCCCAACCGATATTTTCTATGTGGGTGCGGTATTCAATGTCGCCGGTGTATTTTTGATTCTGCAGATTAATGTTCATGGCTTCCAGACGATAACCGAAACCGCTGGTACCCGCGATGGTGCCATTGGTCATATAGGGTTGCCAGCCCACATTTTCCACATGGGTGCGGTAGGCAATGGCTTGATTATCTGTCGCATTGGCAGTACCGTTGCCTTCCGCATTCTGCGCCATCGCCGGTGCCGAAAAGATCATCATCGCCATCAGAACAATCAAACTCAATAAAACTTTAGATTTGGTTTTCATATGTTTTCCTTTCATTAATTATTTGAATCTCATGGGCAGTAAAGGTCAATTCAAAATGATGGTTTGTTGCTTTTATATTTTCTTTTGCGCACCTCCGGTTTTTTTGTTTCTTGATTTCACTGAAAATTTGCATTTTCATTTTCGATTGTCTTTGTTGCGTTGTGTTGCTTTTATACAAATGGGGTAAGTGTGACCATCAGAGCGCTCGAAATTATTTTATTCACCATCCTATTTCTGAACAAAGGGACTGTTTTCATTATTTGCCAGTAAAATATTCAGTGCCGCGAGGTCTTTATCCACCAACACAATCTGCATGGCTTCCAGACGGTATCCATAGCCCTCTGTGCCGGATTCTTCTCCGTTTTTCGCCCAGCCAAGCCAGCCGAAATTCTGTGCGTGAACACGATAATACACATCATAGTGACTCGCCATCTCACCAGTCAGGCGCACCTGCATGGCTTCCAAACGATACCCGAGGCCGCTGGTGCCGCTCATGGCGTCATTCTTTTTCCATTCATTTTCCCAGCCGATGTTCTCAATGTGCGTACGGTATTCAATATCCCCTTTGTATTTCGGATTATTCAGAAAAATCTTCATGCCTTCCAAACGATAACCAAGGCCGCTGGTGCCGGCAACCCCGCCGTCCACCGCGTAGTTCTGCCAACCCACGTTTTGCACGTGGTTTTGATAAGCGACGAGGCTGTCTGTTTTCACATTATCTTTAAATTTTTCCACAAAGGGTTTGTCCGTTGCCGAAGTCGGGGCAATCGTCGGCGCAGCCCCGCCTTTGTCCACCAACATGATCTGCATGGCTTCCAGACGATAGCCATAGCCCGCTGTGCCGGACTCTTCGCCGTTTTTCGCCCAACCGAGCCAGCCGATATTTTGCGCGTGCACCCGATAATAAACATCATATTTTTCCGCCATTTCGCCGGTCAGGCGAACTTGCATGGCTTCCAGGCGAAGCCCTCTGTTGCTGGTGCCGCTCATGGCGTCGTTCTTTTTCCATTCGCTTTCCCAACCGATGTTTTCAATATGGGTGCGGTATTCGATGTCTCCTGTGTATTTTTGATTCTGCAGATTAATGTTCATGGCTTCCAGACGATAGCCGAAACCGCTGGTGCCCGCGATGGTCCCGTTGGTCATATAGGGTTGCCAGCCCACATTTTGCACGTGGGTGCGGTAGGCGATGGCTTGATCGCCCGAGGGTTTATCATTGTCCACGATGGATGTTTCATATTTTCCATCGCCGGTGTTGTCCACTTTCACATCCAGATCTTTTTTCGTTTCACAGATGATCATTTTGTCTTTCTGCGTGGATACATTTTCTTCTTTTGTTTCTTCTTTATTGGCGGCCATGACTTTGGTGTCTTTCAAGTTGTCGGAGGCCACTTCATAACCTTCTTTTGTTTTGGTCATGGATAGCTTGGTCGCATCGGTGGTTTTGGCGTAATTGGTGAACCAATCTGTCGGGTTGTCGTTGTTGTTTGTCATTTCCACGGCGCAGTTGCCTTTGTCGGCATCCACGGAGACAAAGCCGTTTTTATCGAAGATGACGGATTTTGCTTTTTCCGCGCGAACGTGATACAGGGTGTTTTCATAATCCAAGACCAATTCCATGGGGCCGGCGGTGTCCTGAGTGACTTGATAGGCCGATTCGGCGTCGCTTAAGGTGTAGCCGGGCGTGCCTTTGGCGTCTTGATCGCCTGAGTAGATTGTTTCTTTAACAATGTCGCTGCCGTCACCCTGATCGGCTTTTTCGACATAATTGCCGTTAATGTCTTTGGTGACTTTTTTGATGCCGCTGACATTGCCTTGATAGATTTCCAATCTCGCGATATAAGTCTTATTTTCTAATGTCGAAATATCGCCATTGTCCATCGCGGTATCCACGTTTGTTTTAACGCTTAAACTTAAATAACCACTATGATTCGCCATAATGGGATCTGATAGAACATTACTTATTTTCGCTCCTGCAGAAGACTTAATATTTTTATTTTTTTTAGGAATAATCCAATCATATGTATTGGAGTCATAATAGATAAAATTATTACTATTTTCCGTAGTATCATTGGGATCGCATATCTTGATGGATTTATCATAGGTTTTGCCGTCTATTATCCTACCGTCCCCTTCACCATAGGCAATCACAGCATGCCCTTCTCCTGGATAATTATATCCAACAAGCACCGTTCCATTTTTCTTTAATTCAACTAAAATCTGTTGTATATTATGTTTATCTGTCTTCTTGTATGTCTCCAAGATTAATTGCCTAAGTGTATCTGTACTTTGCGTTAATTGATAATAGTTAATCAGCGAACAGAGATCATCATTGTCTTTAGGCATCGGCAGAGAATGGATGCTTGAGCCACCATACTCAGAATAAGGCACCATTCCTGCTTTTCCTAAAAGCACCAAAGTGGACATCCCCTGGCATGAACCACCCCATTCTTTGTCAATCTCTGATTCATAATGTTTTTCTCCTTTATTGTCAATCCAAAGCGGCCTCTCATAGTTAACATCAACACCAAGTATACGGGAATATTCTTTCGGAGATAGTTTGCTTTTCAAAGCATTTTGATATTTACCATTAATCAGCGTTCGATATGTTTTATATTTTCGACCTGTAATTTTTCCTATTGTGTAATCTAAAATTGTATAAAAATTTTCAGATATATTTTCAAAACTAAAATTATCCACACCCCATTTAAAGGGTTCTATTTCCGGATCCGGTGTTGGTGTTACCGGCGTTGGAGTTGGTATGATGGGTTTCGGTATGAGTGATGATTTTTTATACGTGAAATATCCCGGCTGACCGGGCTTGTCGATGCGGGCGTATTCCGCATCCTTATGGCTGGAATCGTATTTGGTGCCATTTCCGCCGACTAAAGAATAACAACTACCAAACATATAGTAAATGGATTCAGCATATTCAGCATCTACAGTTGTGAAGCTTTCAGAAACATAAATTGTTTTTAATTGTCCAGACTCCCTAAACATCCAACCCATATCTAGCACTTTCGATGTGTCAAAATTAGATAAATCAAGGCTGGTTAAGCTCCCGCATTCCATAAACATACCGTTCATATCTGTCACTTTTGAGGTGTCAAAATTAGATAAATCAAGGCTGGTTAAGCTTTCACAGTCCGAAAACATACCATTCATATCAGTCACTTTTGATGTGTCAAAGTTTGATACATCCAGATAGGTTAATTTTGAACAACCGGAAAACATACTGCTCATATTCGTCACGTTCGATGTGTCAAAGCTTGATAGATTCAGACCGGTTAAGCTACGGCATTCGAAAAACATATAGCCCATATCCGTCACGTTCGAGGTATCAATGCTTGAGACGTCAAGTTCGGTCAAGCTATAACAATCCCAAAACATATATCTCATATCTTTTACTTTCGAGGTGTCAAAATGTGAAACATCTATCTTTTTAACACTGCCTAATTTACGAAACATGTTTCTTGAATCTGCGTTGAGCATCGGTTTCGCATCTTCCGAATACCAGTAGATTGTTTGACTGCTAGCGTTCCACCAGGCCGTGACGGACACATCGCTAATAGAAAGATTTATGGTTGACACACTGGACGGTGCGGGACTATTTGATCGCAAAATCGCTTTGATAGTACTGTTTGAATATAGTTCGTCTGACATATCTCCACTTAATTGTCTAAAAACGCTATGCAAATATTCCCCGTTACGTAGCACCGCTCTCCCGGCAGGATAATCCGCCAAGGTGCTTGCCGATTCATCCCGCGGTTCGGCAGACGTCTCTGCCGGCTGCTCAGTTGTCGGGGTTGGCGCCGGCGCGGTGGCTTGCTGCTGTGTGTTCTCCGCGCTCTTTTCCGCGTTCACCGCCTGAGCAAACACCCCCCAGGGCACCGCCATCAACACGCACAACAAAATAATCAAAACCGATGTGATCTTCTTTTTCATGAGTAACTCCCTTCTCGAATCCGACGCGCCGCGGCGCGGGTGCCATAATTTATCGCTCTTCATTTCTTTTCCGTAAACACTAGTTCAACCAAATAAAGTCCATTTCAATTCATTGCTATTCATTCACAAAGCCTTATAACGTACTTGAGCGACACAATCATCTAGTTGAATAATCTCTAAAGAAAAGCGACAATTTTTCCTTAAATACTACCCCTTCTCCACAAAATCAGTTATAATGTATCCACCATTTCGCGGAATAATAAATTCTGCGAAAAAAACGACGTTACACAAAGGTAACGCCGATACTTTTTAGTCAGAGAACAAATCCGACACACGATTGATTTGTTCTTTTTTTATTTTCATTGAGGGATGAACATATCGATTGAGAGTTATGCCGACAGAGGCATGACCCAAAATTTCGCTGAGACTTTTCACATCACATCCAACTTCTACACTTCGTGTGGCAAAAGTGTGTCTGAGCGCGTGATAGTTGATATCTCTAATGCCACATTTTCGCAGGATGGTTTTAAAACGATTTTGCATTGTTCTCGGCTCAACAACTTTTTCTTTTTTCCCGCTTAAAACAAAGGCGCCATCTTCTTTATTCAATACCCAAAACAAATGCATGAGTTTGTCCGGAATTGGCACATGTCTGACAGATTGTCCGCTTTTTGGCTCAGAAATAATGACTTTTGTTCGTGTCGTAGGATCTTCGTCTGATCTCAAGCGTTGCATCGTTTGCCGTACGAATATCGTTTGATCAGCAAAGGAAACATCTTGCCATTGAAGCGCACAGACTTCACCTAACCGAAGTCCCATATATAATGAGATCAAGATACCCAAATGCGTTGACGAATAATTTGCGAATAAATAATCACTCAAAATTTGTTGTTCACTTTGACTGAGGATTTGAAGGGGCTTCTGCGCAGTTTTCACGGAAATACCGCCAATGTCAAATACTTTCAGATTGAGTTCATCAGATGAAAAACGAAATATACTTTTCAAAACGCTGAGAATGCCTGAGATCGTTGCGGATGACAGCGGCGTTTGTAATTTGCTCTCTAGCCGAAACATTAAAGTATCGCGAAACACCGTAACATCCGTTCTTGAAATATCTTCAATAAAAAAACTGCCAAATTCCGGAAGCAGATGACAGTTCGTGATATATTCATATTTATTCTTACTGGATAGTTTTAGACGCGGCTCAATCCATTTCAGCCATGCGCCCGCAACTTCTGAAAAAGATGTTTTATTGTCGGTCGACCGCTCCTCGGCAGGTTGAAGGTTCGACAGATCGATATACTTATCGGATGAGACATACAAGATTTTTTGATCAATTCGTTCTGATAGCTCAGCATTACTGAAAAAATAATTGGACATTCGACTTATCTCCTTTCTCATTTCCTAAAGCGTTTTAGGATAAAAAGTAAAGAAATCAACCGTCTTGTTTTTGTAGTGTCACCAATTGACATAAATCCGTTTACATAGTAAAATAGCTTTAAAGTTTCTGAAATTTCATCTTAATTTTTCGCAGAATTTATTATTCCGCGAAAGGATTTCTCTAGCTTTTTATACCTGTCATTTTATTCTATCATATATATAACTTAAGTGAATGATATGTTTTTAAGCTATAATGATAAAAGATGTTCATCCCTGACGATCAAATCGACTATCCATATAATTAATCATTTATATTTATATAAACCAACAAAGTCATTCTCACATAAAAAAACCGCGTAACCAAAGGCTACGCGATTTTGAAATTGTCGTTTGATGTCGTGCCGCAAATTCAAATTAACGTTTGCTGAACTGCGGCGCGCGACGAGCTTTTTTGAGACCGTATTTCTTACGTTCGACCATACGGGAATCACGGGTGAGATAACCGGCGCGTTTGAGTTCGGAACGCAGATTGGGATCCGCTTCGATCAGCGCACGGGCAATGCCGTGACGAATGGCACCGGCCTGACCGGTGGTGCCGCCGCCGTACACATTGACAATCACGTCAAAGCTGTCGATGGTGTTGGTCAGATTCAACGGTTGACGAGCAACCATCTTGAGGGTTTCAAGACCGAAATAATCATCGATATCACGGCCGTTAATGACAAACTTGCCATCGCCGGGGAGTAAACGCACACGGGCGACGGAAGTCTTTCTTCTGCCTGTTCCAAAATATTGTACTTTTGCCATAATGTATTACCTCCCGACTGTTAAATTGAAAGCGCTTCCGGCTGTTGAGCAGCGTGGGGATGATCGGGGCCTGCGTAAACGCGAAGCTTCTTCATCACCGCGTCACCCAAAGCACCATGGGGCACCATACCGCGAACCGCGTGATACACGACAACTTCCGGTTTGTCTTCCATCATCTTGCGATAGGTGACTTCTTTCAAACCGCCGGGATAACCGGAAAAAGTTTTATATACTTTTTGATCAAGTTTCTTACCGGTAAGTTTGACCTTATCGGCATTAACAATGATCACATAATCGCCGCAATCCACATGGGGTGTAAAGAACGGTTTGTTCTTTCCGCGCAGAATTGTAGCGACTTCCGTTGCCAGACGCCCAAGCACTTTATCGGTAGCGTCAACAACATACCATTTATGTTCGACTTCCTGAGACTTAGCCATTTTGGTGGCATTTGCATTCATCTTAGGAACCTCCTTTGTCTTCGAAAATCTATTTTTCGGATGCGCGGATAAAAGTGGGGGATTATCCGGCCGTGCTGCATCGGGGCTTTTGATGCAGGACATCCAAATGATATTTTAGACGAAACGCCCCTTCACTGTCAATCATTTTTTTGCAGTTTATGAAAAAAATGAAGGTTTTTCAATCCGTAGACGTATAAATTACTTTCTCCATCACAAGGCCCTTGGCCGGCGCGGTCTTCCCCGCTTTCAAGCGGTTTCGTGACGCCAAAATTAAAGGCATGTCGTCTCCTTCACGCATCTCCATCCCAATTTCCGAAAGGGTCCCGACGATGATGCGCACCATGTTATACAAAAAACCGTTTCCCCGAAAAGTCAGGATAACGAAGTGATTCTCTTTTTTGATATCAATGGCTTCAATGGTCCGAACCGTATCCTTAACCGAGCTGCCCGAAGCCATAAAACACCTGAAATCATGGGTACCGATCAAACAGCGCGAGGCGCCCCTCATCCGATCAATATCCATGGGGTAAGGCAAATGCCAAGCCAATTCAGCAAACAGCGGATTATAGACCGCGCCCGTATCAATGCGATAGCTGTAAATCTTACCGATGGCGCAAAAACGACTGTGAAAAGACGCGGGGACCGCTTCGCTTTTAACAATTCGGATGTCCGCCGGCAAATTGGCGTTTAGGGCCAGCGCGACGCGCTCGGCGGGAATGCTTGAGGTCGTAAAAAAATTCGCCGTTTGCCCCAGGGCGTGAACCCCGGCGTCGGTTCTGCCCGCGCCGTAAACCGTGGTGTCTTCACCGGTAATTTTGCGAATGGCGGCTTTGATCTCCGCCTCTACGGTCGGCGCGTTTTTTTGAATCTGCCAACCGGCATAACGCGTCCCCTTGTAGGCAATGGTCAGCTTGATGTTGCGCCTTTGATCTAAATCATTCATCATCATAAAAACATGTTAATTAAAAGGGAAGGGCAGCGGTAACGGCAAGTGATTCATCGCAATGATCACCACCGTAAACAGCGCGAACACCACAAACGCCCAGGCGTCAAGGCTCGTCATCTTCAGCACCTTCATCCGGGTTCTGTTTTCACCGCCGCGGTAGCACCGAGCTTCCATCGCTGTGGCCAGCTCATCCGCCCGTCTGAATGCCGAGACAAAAAGCGGCACCATAATCGGCACTAACGCCTTGGCGCGGGCCACGAGATTGCCCGATTCAAAATCAGCGCCCCGGGCTTTCTGGGCTTTGATGATTTTGTCCGTTTCCTCCATCAGTGTCGGGATAAAGCGAAGGGCGATGGACATCATCATCGACAATTCATGGGCAAAGCGCTTAAACCCCGGGATGAGCCTGAGGCCATATTCCATCCCGTCGGTCAAATCCATCGGCGTGGTGGCAAGGGTCATGACACTGGTGCCGGCCACCAAAAGAATGAGCCGCACCGCCATATAGACCGAGACCGCGATCCCCTCTTTAGTGATGGTCAAAAATCCAATTTTCGCGACGGCCTCTCCCGGTGTCATAAACACATTGAGGATCATCGTCAAGCAGATGATAAAAATAATGCCCTTGAGTCCCCGAAGGACATACGAAAAAGGAATTTTGGAAACCAAAACGACAACAGTGATAAAAACCGCCGCCACCAGATAGCCCCACAAATTCCGGGCAACAAAGAGAAGCACGATAAAACCGAAAGTGAGGAGCAACTTCGTTCTGGGATCGAGCCTGTGAATCACCGACCCCGTCGGATAATATTGACCGATTGTAATATCTTTAAACACGACGCCCACCTCCGAGCACGTGATCAATGGCCGCGGCGGCATCCTCCACAGTGAAAATATCATCGGGAATCTCGGGATATTTCACCCGAAGCCGTTTGATCAAGTACGAAATCTCCGGCGCCGCAAGTCCGATTTTCTCCAAGGTCTCCACCTCTCTGAACACAGCGGCAGGCGTATCAAAAAACACCTTCTCGCCTTGGTGAAGCACCAAAATTCTGTCCGCGATACGGCTGATGTCTTCCATGCTGTGGGAAACCAAAATCACCGTCATCTTTTTTTCGGCATGAAGCTTTTTGATCTCACGCAAAATCTCATCCCGGCCGTGGGGATCAAGGCCCGCTGTCGGTTCGTCCAAAATGAGGATCTGTGGCTCCATGGCCACGACCCCGGCAATGGCCACCCGGCGCATTTGACCGCCGGAGAGCGAAAAAGGCGACTTATCAAGAACCGTCTCAGGCAGACCCACCAAAGTCACAGCATCCCGTACACGTCTGTCGATGGTCTTCTCGTCCAGTTTCAAATTTTTGGGACCAAAGGCCACATCCTTATACACCGTCTCCTCAAAAAGCTGATGCTCCGGATATTGAAACACAAGCCCAACGGCATGCCTGAGGGCAATCATATCTTTTTTCTTCTGCGCGAACACGTCTTTGCCGTCAATACAAACGGTTCCCGACGTCGGCTTTAAAATCCCGTTTAAATGCTGAATGAGCGTGGATTTTCCCGAGCCTGTATGACCGATCAGCCCGATAAATTCCCCGGTTTCAATCACGGCGTCAATGTCCTTCAAGGCCACCGATTCAAAAGGACTGCCTTTGGAATAAATATGAGAAAGCTGTTTTATTTCAAGTGCCATATGCTCTCCGCCATTTCATCAATTGTTAAAACATCCGCCGGAATGTCGTATCCCTTTTGCCTAAGCGCGTGGGCGAGCTCTGTCATCTGCGGGACGTCAAGCCCGATCTCATGTAGCTCATCCACCCGGGAAAAAACTGATTTCGGCGACCCTT
The DNA here is from genome assembly GCA_017405085.1 of Eubacteriaceae bacterium. Taxonomy (GTDB): domain Bacteria; phylum Bacillota; class Clostridia; order Eubacteriales; family Eubacteriaceae; genus RUG12931. Next base: position 17,087 of record JAFRBB010000008.1, on the reverse strand, counting down.
CCATCACAATGCGTCCGTGATTTAACACAATAATGCGGTCGGCTCCCGCCAGCTCCGTCATATAATGGGTAATATGCAAAACCGTCATATGCCGCTCCCGATTGAGCTTGGCGATGGTGTTCATCACATCTTTTCGTCCGTAGGGATCGAGCATCGCCGTCGGTTCATCAAAAATAATACAGTCCGGCGCCATGGCCAAAATCCCAGCGATGGCAATGCGCTGCTTTTGTCCGCCCGATAACTGATGCGGTTTTTTTGATCGAAAATCATACATATCAACGGTCTTTAAAGCTTCGTCCACCCGTAAGCGGATTTCCTCGGGCATCACACCCAGGTTTTCCGGACCGAAAGCCACATCGTCCTCGACAATCGTCGCCACCAATTGATTGTCCGGATTTTGAAAGACCATTCCGGCAGTCTGGCGGATATCCCAGATTTTCGACTCATCTTTAGTATTATGTCCGGCGACAACCACATCCCCCGATGTGGGCATAATGATGGCATTTAGCAATTTGGCCAAGGTGGACTTACCCGAACCGTTGTGACCGATAATGCCAAGGAACTCCCCTTTTTTTACAGAAAACGACACATCAAAAAGCGCTTGCTCCGCGGGATGTTCCTCTGTCGCGGGATAAACATAACTTAGATTTTTGACTTCTATCAAATGTTCCATTTCAATATTCGCTAATAAGAAAAAAGAGGTTAAACCCTTCGGTCTAACCCCTCGATTTGTAAATCGTATGCCGACTTAGACGAGTTCAATCACAGCCAGCTCCGCCGCATCGCCTCTGCGCGGTCCGATGCGATAGATACGGGTGTAACCACCCTGACGATCTTTATATTTCGGCGCCACATCTTCAAATAAGCGCGTGACGACATCCTCTTTGGTGATATAAGCGAGCGCCTGTCTTCTGGCGTGCAAATCACCGCGTTTACCCAGCGTGATCATTTTTTCCGCAACGCGTCTGACTTCTTTGGCACGGTCAACTGTGGTTTCAATTTTACCGTGTTCCAAAAGAGAAGTCGTCAAATTGCGCAGCATGGCTTTTCTTTGATCACTGGGACGTCCTAATTTTCTATATCCAGCCATTATTTCTCCTTTGCCTTCTTGATTCGGCTCATGGAAAAGCGGCAATTCCATCATGCCAGGCACAATGTTTTGTCATCTTTTCATACACATTCGCTATGAGCCTTTATTTGTCGCGTTCATGTTTCGACCGGCGCGTCTTGCAGGGTCGAAACTGTCAAACCGTCAGATTGTCCTACCGGTCTGCCTAGCGAGCGAATCGTATTTTTTAAGATCTTTCCGAAAATCCCGGCGTCAATCTTTCGCTTTTTCTTCCTGACTGAGAGACAAACCGATTTCCGCAAGCTTATGCTTGATTTCATTTAATGATTTACGGCCCAGGTTGCGGACTTTGATCATGTCTTCTTCGGTTTTTTGTGTCAGTTTTTCAACCGTGTCAATATTCGCGCGTCTCAGACAATTGCTGGAACGTACAGACAATTCCAATTCTTCGATCGACATTTCGCGGATGCGGTCATTTTGATCAACTTCTTTTTCATCTTTGATTTCCACAATGCTGACGGTATCTGTCAAGTTGATGAAAAGATTGAGATGCTTGTTCAGCACCTGAGCCGCAAATGACAATGCTTCTTCCGGCGTTTTTGTGCCGTCGGTCCATACTTCCAAAATCAGTTTATCATAATTGATATCCTGACCGTGACGTGTATCCTCAACACGGAAATTCACTTTTCGAATCGGTGAGAAAATTGAATCCATCGGAATGGTTCCGGCAGGCATGCCTTCATATTTATTTTTTTCCGAAGGCACATAGCCGCGCCCGGTCTGAATGAGCATTTCCATGTGCAATTCGGCATCGCTGGCCATGGTGCAAATATGCATGTCCTGATTGACGATTTCCACATCCGCGTCGGTCTGGATGTCGGCAGCCGTGATTTCGCCTTCACCGAAGGCGTCAATCCGCAGCGTGCGCGTTTCATCGGTATACATCTTGGCGCAAAGTCCTTTGAGATTTAACAAAATCTCAATGACGTCTTCTTTGATGCCGGGAATCGTCGTAAATTCGTTGACCACGCCTTCAATTTTCACACTGGTAATGGCAACGCCGGGCAGCGATGAGAGCATAATTCTTCTGAGGCTGTTGCCGAGCGTTGTGCCATATCCTCTTTCCAATGGTTCGACGATAAATTTTCCGTAAGTGTTATCTTCGGTTTTATCTACGGTGTCGATTCTTATTTTATCAAATTCGATTCTATTGGATTCAATCATTAAAATCTAAACCCTCCTAAATTCTTTCAAAACGACCAAAACGTGAGGGTGAGTATTTTTAAGTAAGGTTATTTTACTTAGAATACAATTCGACGATAAGATGTTCGGCAATTTCAATGTCGATATCGTCTCTTGTGGGTTGACCGACAACCTTACCGCTCAGATTTTCCAAATCTGCCGACAACCAGGGCGCAACGGCTCTGCTTTCGGTAGCTTCCACAATTTCTTTGAACTTGGGTGATTTTTTGCTGGTTGCTTTCACGGCAATTTCATCACCGTTTTTGATCAAATATGAAGGCACGTTCACTTTTTTCCCATTCACCGTGAAATGTTCGTGAAGAATAAGCTGACGGGCTTCTTTTCTAGATTGAGCAAGACCGAGTCTGTAAACCACGTTGTCAAAACGGGTTTCCAAAAGGGTTAAGAGATTTTCCCCTGTAATCCCTTTTTGTTTTTCGGCCATATCGAAATAGTGTCTGAATTGTTTTTCAAGCACACCGTAAACTCTTTTGACCTTTTGTTTTTCACGAAGCTGCAAACCGTATTCGGAGAGTTTCGCTCTGCGCTTCGGACTGCCACCCGGGGGTGTAGGACGTTTTTCAAAAGGGCATTTGCCTTTCGCATAGCATTTTTCGCCCTTCAAGTATAATTTCATGCCTTCGCGTCTGCATTGACGGCATGATGCTTTTGTATATCTGGCCATATTCTACCTCCAATCAAACTCTTCTGCGCTTCGGCGGACGGCATCCGTTATGCGGAATCGGCGTCACGTCACGAATGACGGTGATTTCAAGACCAGCTGCCTGAAGAGCACGAATCGCAGCTTCTCTGCCGGATCCGGGTCCTTTCACATTGACTTCCACAGTGCGCAGGCCATGTTCCATTGCCAATTTGGCCGCTTGTTCGCTGGCCATTTGCGCTGCAAAAGGTGTGCTCTTTTTGGAGCCTCGAAAGCCCATTTCGCCGGCGCTTGCCCAGGACAAGGCGTTGCCTTGGGTGTCGGTAATGGTGACGATGGTGTTATTAAAAGAAGATTGAATATGCGCCATACCGCGCTCAATATTCTTTTTGACTTTTCTCTTTTTTGATCTGACAACTTTTTTAGCCAATTTTTGACCTCCTCAAAGTTAAGACTTCTTGCCGCGTCCGACTGTTTTCTTCGGACCTTTGCGCGTGCGCGCGTTTGTCTTGCTGCGTTGACCGCGAACCGGTAAACCGCGGCGATGTCTCAAACCGCGATAAGAACCGATTTCGATGAGACGCTTGATATTCATGTTGACTTCACGACGAAGGTCACCTTCGACGGTGTATTTTTCATCGAGAATATTACGCAGCGCGTTAACTTCGCTTTCGGTCAAATCTTTTACTCGTGTATTGGGATCAATATTGAGTTCCGCTAAAATTTGATTGGACGTGCTTCTGCCAATCCCGTAAATGTAGGTTAAGCCGACTTCCACGCGTTTATCACGGGGTAAATCGACTCCGGCAATTCTTGCCATACGTTATGTACCTCCTAAAAAATCATGTATAAATATGATCTGAGCTGCTTGAAGTGATGACAGCCCATGTCCGTCGGACGACACGCGCCCGAACCTCTATATCATAAGTGTGGTAAAAAATGCCGCGGCCACACCTGTGATCATGTTCATTGGGCCTTAACCCTGTTTTTGTTTGTGCTTCGGATTTTCGCAAATGACCATGACACGTCCGTGACGTTTGATGATCTTGCATTTTTCGCACATCGGTTTTACTGAAGGTCTGACTTTCATGGTATTCTCCTTTTAGGATCTTCCTTTACCGCGCCACGTGATGCGACCTCGGTTTAAATCATACGGCGACAACTCTAAGCTGACTTCATCACCGGGCAAAATACGGATATAATTCATTCTCAGCTTTCCTGAAATATGGGCTTGAACCTGGTGTCCGTTTTCCAGTTCCACCAAAAATATGGTGTTCGGCAAAGCTTCAATGACTTTTCCTTTGACTTCAATAACGTCTTTTTTGGCCAACTGATTTAACCTCCTTCGTTAATCTCGGCGCGTTTTGTTCTGCCAAGGTTCCAATCGTTTTCGAATCTCGGCATTTTGAATTTTTTTATTGGATAATAAATCTTTCTGGATAGAAGTGATAACCGATTGAGTCTTTGTGATATGTTTGATTTTTTTTCGTTTCGGACGACTGATCTTTCTGAGATCACCGTCGGCCAGAAACACATAATCGCCGTCAATACCGACGATAAGCATCCATCTGTCTTTATCACGTCCTGCTTTAGACCTGACAATTTGACCGATTTCACATTCGCTCATGTTTCACCTATTACAATAAAGTAAGAATTTCGGGATCGCTTTTGCCGGTAATCACAATGGTGTTTTCGTAATGTGCCGCCCATTTGCCGTCTCGGGTGACAACCGTCCAATCATTATCGAGGACGTCCACATCGTAATGGCCGATATTGACCATCGGCTCAATGGCGAGGCACATACCTTTGACAAGTCTGGGACCGTGACCCGGTTTTCCGAAATTGGGAACCGGAGGATCTTCGTGCATTTCACGTCCGATGCCGTGACCGACATAATCTCTGACAACGGAGAATCCTTCGCTTTCAACATATGCCTGAACGGCATGTCCGATGTCCGATAAGCGATATCCTTCTTTAGCATAGGCAATGCCTCTGAAAAAGGACTCTTTCGTCACGTCAATCAAGCGTCTGGCTTCATCGGAAATATTTCCCACTGCATGCGTTCTTGCGGCATCGCCGACATATCCGTCTAAGGTGGCGCCTAAATCAATGCTGATAATGTCGCCTTCCTCCAGTTTTCTGTTTGACGGTATGCCGTGTACAACTTCTTCGTTAATGGACGCGCAAATGCTGTTGGGAAAACCCTGATAGCCCAAAAATGTCGGATATGCGCCGTGATCCCGAAAAAATTTTTCGGCAATCGCATCAAGTTCCAAAGTGGTAATTCCGGGTCTGACTTCCTTGGAAAGCAAATCGTGGCACGCCGCTACCAAATGACCGGCGGCGCGCATTTTTTCAATCTGCTTTGCGTTTTTGATGCTGATCATATTATTATTTTGCTCCGCCGTCGAGAACTTTAAATACAGCTTCTTTCACTTTATCAGGCGTCTGATTACCATCAATATTGACAATAATGCCGGCTTTGGTGCAGTAATCTACAAGTGGAGCTGTTTCCGCGTAATAAACTTTCAAACGTTTTTTCGCGGTCTCTTCATTATCGTCCGCCCGTTGAATCAGGGCACCGCCGCAACGATCACAAATGCCATCGACTGCGGGCGGGAAATTCTTAACGTGATAAGAGGCTCCGCAATCGGTGCAGACACGTCTGCCCAGAACACGATCCGTCAAAATTTCATCGGGAACGACAATATTGACGGCGTAGTCGAGAGGCTGACCGAGTTTTTCGGTGAGTTTGGTCAAAGCTTCGGCTTGGGCTACCGTTCTGGGAAAACCGTCAAGAAGATAACCGTCTTTACAATCATCTCTTGTGATGCGGTCTTCCACAAGGTCGACAACCAGTTCATCGGGAACCAGTTCGCCGGCATCCATATACGCCTTCGCTTTTTGACCCAAAGGTGTATTGTTTTTTAAGTTTTCTCTGAATAAATCCCCGGTTGAGATATGGGGCACGTGATAACGATCGATGATCGGTTTTGCAACCGTTCCTTTGCCCGCACCAGGAGGTCCTAATAATATTACCCGCATGATTTTCTCCTATTTTAAGAATCCTTGATAGTTGCGCATTGTCAATTCGGATTCAAGCTGTTTAACTGTTTCGAGCGCGACACCGACGACAATGAGTAAACTGGTTCCGCCGAATTGAATATTGACACCGCCCATAAAGGCGCCGACAATAATCGGAATAACCGCGATAACAGCCAGAAAGAAACCGCCGAACAAGGTTAAGCGATTCATGATTTTGGTAAAGTATTCGACAGTCGGTTTGCCCGGACGAATGCCGGGGACATAACCACCCTGTTTTTTGATATTATCAGCGATATCGTAGGGATTGAATGTAACGGCTGTGTAGAAATAAGTAAACGCAACCGTCAAAACAATATAAATGATGGTGGTGATGGGCTGACCCCAACCCAGATAGGTGGATACCCATTGACTGAAGGACGAATTCGGGAAGAAATTGGCCAAAGTCGCCGGGAGAAGCGTCAGCGAACTCGCGAAGATGATCGGAATAACACCGGCCATGTTCACGCGCAGCGGAATGTGTGTGCTCTGTCCGCCGTACATTTTGCGACCAACAACGCGTTTGGCGTATTGAATCGGAATTTTACGCTGACCTTCGGTCACATAGACTACCGCGATTGTCGCCACAATGATAAAGATAATCAGCAGCAACAGCGACACGATGTTAAGGGTTCCGACCTGAACATAGTTGTAGATGTTGGCAATCCCCGAAGGAATTCTGGAAACGATACTGATGAAAATGATCAGCGATATACCGTTGCCGATACCGTATTCGGTGATCTGTTCGCCCAGATACATCAAAAATGTCGTTCCCGCAGTGACCACAAGCACGACCACAAACACAGTAAAAGGTGTTTTATCTATCAGCAAATCCTGATATGAAAGACTCATGCCAAGAGCCTGAATAATGGCCAGTGCGATTGTCAGATAGCGTGTGTATTGCGCGATTTTTTTCCGGCCTTCTTCCCCTTCCTTTTGAAGGTTTTCCAAAGCCGGAATCGCAAATACCAACAGGTTCATGATGATGGAAGCATTGATGTAAGGGGTGATCCCCATGGCAAAAATGGTAAAATTCCCAAAGTTACCACCGGAAATAATATCGAATAATCCGAAAATGCCTCCGCTGTTGACTAATGTCGCCAGTTGTTGCGAGTCAATATAGGGGACAGGGATGAAAGATCCCAATCGATAGATGAAGAGCATAACCAGCGTAAAAAAGATTTTTTTACGGATGTCCGGCACTCTCCATGCTTCCCGTAATGTAGAGATCATTAAATCACCTCTACCTTCCCTCCTCGTGCGACGATTTTTTCTTGAGCGCTTTTGCTGATTTTATTCACTTTTACGGTCAGCGTTTTTTCTAAATCACCTTCGCCGAGAATTTTAACACCGTCTAATTTCTTGCGGATAAAGCCGTATTCCAACAACAAATCAATTGTCACTTCGGTGTTGTCATCAAATGCGTTAAGTTCACCAACGTTGACGATGGCATATTCTTTTTTGAAAGGATAGTTTGAAAAACCACGTTTCGGGATTCTTCTTGAGAGGGGCATCTGACCGCCTTCAAATCCGAGTCTGACACCGCCGCCCGAACGTGACTTCTGACCGTCCTGACCGCGTCCGGCAGTTTTTCCCTGACCGGTCGCTGTCCCGCGGCCTTTTCTTTTGGGGTTTTTTCTTGATCCCTTAGCAGGACTGAGTGTATGTAACTTCATTAAAGATCCTCCTAAACTTCTTTAACATCAAGCATGAAATCCGTTTTGTGAATCATTCCGCGAATTTGAGGAGTGTCTTCGTGAATAACGGTCTGGCCGATCTTTTTAAGACCGAGCGCTTCAATCGTCGCGCGTTGTTTGGGCTTGCGACGAATGGTACTTTTCTTTAATGTGATTGCAAGTTTAGCCATTTTTGCCTCCTAACCGAGAATTTCTTCCGGTTTTTTACCGCGTTTGGCAGCAACTTCTTCGAGGGTTGTCAATCGTCCCAAACCTTCAAGAGTGGCGTTAACCATGTTTTGCGCATTATTAGAACCCAAAGATTTGGTTCTGATATCTTTGATACCCGCAAGCTCGCAAACGGCACGAACAGGACCGCCGGCGATAACACCGGTCCCTTTTCCGGCGGGTTTTAACAGCACGCGACCGGCACCGTCCACACCTTCAACCTGGTGAGGAATGGTTGTACCAACGAGGGGCACGCGAATCAAATTCTTTTTCGCCGCTTCAATGCCTTTTCGGATCGCGTCGGGAATTTCCATCGCTTTACCGCGACCCATTCCGACCAGTCCGTTGCCGTCGCCGACAATCACCAAACAACTGAATCTGAAATTGCGACCGCCCTTAACAACTTTGGTCACGCGATTAATACTGACGACGCGGTCTTGGAGTTCCAGATCACTGGAATCAATGATATTTCTTCTCATGATGTTGACCTCTTTCTGTTAGAATTTAAGGCCGGCTTCTCGAGCCGCATCCGCCAGTTCTTGAACACGACCGGTATAAATATAACCGCCTCTGTCAAAAACAACATTGTCGATACCGGCGGCAAGCGCTTTTTTCGCAACCGATTCGCCAACCGCTTTGGCAGCTTGTTTGTCTCCGCCATGGGCAAAGTTTCCTTTGAGATCCGCATCGAGCGTTGACGCGGCGACAAGGGTTTTGCCTTCAGTATCGTCAATGACTTGTGCGTAAATGTTTTTGTTGCTGCGGAATACGCAAAGTCTGGGACGTTCAGCGGTCCCGCTGATTTTTTTGCGTACGCGCGCGTGTCTGTTAAGACGCACTTTATTTTTATCTGGTTTTTTGATCATTTTTGTTTCCTTTCTTACCTGTCGAACATGGCCTTCAATTAGCCGGTTTTACCGACCTTACGACGGATGTGTTCATCCGCGTATTTGATACCATGACCTTTGTAAGGTTCGGGGGGTCTCTTCGCACGGATATTGGCAGCATGAGCGCCGACGGCTTCCTTGCTGATTCCCTTAACGATGACTTTGGTCTGGGTTTCCGCGACGGTTTCGATACCTTCGGGATCAACCATTTCAATCGGATGGGAATAGCCGAGGTTCAATGTCAGCACATTGCCTTTTTTGAGAGCGCGATAACCGATTCCGCTGATTTCCAAAGTTTTTTCAAAACCTTTGGTCACACCGATAACCATGTTATTGATGAGGGCTCTCGTCAAACCGTGAAGTGACTTGTGATTTTTGTTTTCGGACGGTCTTTTGACAACAATTTGATTGTCTTCGACTTCGATAATCATGTCCGGATGCAGGGTTTTGGTCAGTTCGCCCTTGGGACCTTTGACTGTCATTGTATGTCCGTCTAATTTGATATCTACGCCGGCGGGAATCGCTACCGGAGCATTACCTACTCTTGACATTTGCGTTCCTCCTTTTTTACCAAACGTAGCAGATGACTTCCCCACCGACGCCGGCTTTTCTGGCGGCTTTATCGGTGAGAACACCTTTGGACGTTGAAATGATGGCAATACCCAGGCCGTTTAAAACCTTGGGAACATCTTCTTTGCCGACATAAACGCGAAGTCCGGGTTTGGAAATTCGTTTTAAACCGGCAATGACGCGAGCTTTTTCTTCGCCGTATTTCAGCGTGATTTTAATCACACCTTGTTTGCCATCATCGATCACATCGTATTTTTTAATATAACCTTCTTCAAGGAGAATGGCGGCAATAGCCTTTTTCTCTTTAGAAGCAGGAATCTCAACATTTTTATGACCGGCATTGTTGGCATTTCTGATTCTGGTCAGCATATCTGCAATAGGATCAGTCATTGACATGCTTGTGTCCTCCTTTTTGTTTCTAAAAAGTCTGCTTCTTTTTACCAGCTGGCTTTGCGCACACCGGGGATTTCACCCTTATAGGCCAATTCTCTGAAACAGATTCTGCAAATTCCGTATTTTCTTAAATAAGCGTGAGGTCTTCCGCAAATCCGGCAGCGGTTATATTCTCTGGTTGAATATTTCTGCTTTCTTTGCTGTTTTTCCTTCATTGCTTTTTTTGCCATTTAATTATCTCCTATCTTTCAAAGGGCAATCCAAGAAGCGAGAGCAGTTCGCGAGCTTCTTCATCGGTTTTTGCCGTTGTAACAAACATGACATCCATTCCGCGGATCGCTTCGACTTTGTCAAAATCGATTTCCGGGAAGATGAGCTGTTCTTTAATCCCGAAGGCATAATTTCCGCGGCCGTCAAAGGATTTGGTGGAGAGACCGTGAAAATCTCGAACTCGAGGCAAAGCGATATTGAAAAGTTTATCGCAGAATTCATACATTCTGTCTTTTCTCAAAGTCACTTTGGCGCCGACATTTTGGCCTTCGCGGACTTTAAAGTTGGCAACCGATTTTCTGGCTTTGATGACGACGGGCTTCTGACCGGAGATGATGGCCAGATCACCGACCGCGGCGTCCAAAAGCTTGGAATTGTCTTTGCAGTCGCCGAGTCCCATATTAATCACAACTTTGACTAATTGAGGAACTTCCATAACATTTTTGTATTGGAATTTTTCCATTAAAGCCGGCACGGCTTCGTTCTGGTATTTTTCCTGCATTCTTGTCATTTACGATTCCTCCGTTAATCCAGTTCTTTACCGCATTTTTTGCAAACGCGTGTTTTGGTGCCGTCATCTTTGATTTTGATGCCGGTGCGAACGCCTTTGCCGCAATCGGAGCACATCAGGAGCACGTTGGACACATCAATGAAGCCTTCTTCTTTGATGATACCGCCCTGCTGCATAGCCTGACTGGGTTTTTTATGTTTGGTTAAAACATTGACGCCTTCAACGCGAACGCGATGCTTTTCTTTATTGACAGCAAGCACCTTTCCGGTTTTACCGATATCCTTACCGGAGATGACCTGAACGGTGTCGCCTGTTTTGACGTGTAATTTTTTCGCCATATTGTTCACCTCCAATTAAAGGACTTCGGGAGCAAGCGAAACGATTTTCATGTAGTGCTTGTCTCTCAGTTCTCTCGCGACAGGTCCGAAAATACGAGTTCCGACGGGGTTTTTGTCTTCTTTGATGAGAACTGCCGCGTTTTGATCGAATTTGATGTAACTTCCGTCATTTCGGCGCATGCCGCGTTTTGATCTGACGACGACGGCTTTGACGACATCGCCTTTCTTGACTTCACCGCCGGGAGCAGCGCTTTTGACCGAGCAGACAATGACATCGCCGATATTGGCATAGCGTCTGCCGGATCCGCCCAACACTCGGATGCATAAGAGCTCTTTGGCACCGGTGTTATCAGCGACTTTTAAACGAGTCTCTTGTTGAATCACTTGGTATACCTCCTATACATCTTATAATGCTTTTTCGACGATTTCGACAAGACGCCAGTGTTTATCTTTGCTCAAAGGTCTTGTTTCCATGATCTTTACGACATCACCGATTCCGCATTCGTTGTTTTCGTCATGTGCTTTAAATTTAACTGTATTTTTAACACGTTTTTTGTAGAGGGGATGTTTCACAAAGGTTTCCACCGCCACGACGATGGTTTTATCCATTTTATCGCTGACCACTCTACCGATACGCGTTTTTCTTTCGTTACGTTCCATTGGTTAGCTTCCTTCCTATGCCTCTTGTGCGGCTCGTTCGGTTAAGATCGTTCTGACACGGGCATACGTTCTTTTGACTTCGCGAATTCGAATGGGATTTTCAAGCTGACCTGTTGCGTGTTGAAAGCGAAGATTAAATAATTCTTCTTTCAGGTCCGCTGATTTCTTTTCGAGTTCGGCCACGCTCAAATCGCGCAATTCTTTCATTTGTTTGTTCATTCTTATTCACCTGCAACTTCCTGCTCGGCTTTTTTGACGATTTTGGTTTTAATCGGCAATTTGTGCTGTGCGAGACGAAGAGCTTCTCTGGCTGTTTCTTCCGGAATACCGGCGATTTCAAACATCACGCGGCCGGGTTTAACAACGGCTACCCAATATTCGGGAGCCCCTTTACCGGAACCCATACGCGTTTCGGCGGGTTTTGCGGTAATGGGTTTGTCGGGGAAAATTTTGATCCAAACTTTACCACCACGCCGCACATAACGTGTCATGGCAACACGGGCAGCTTCGATTTGATTGGAGGTGATCCAAGCGGGTTCCATGGCCTGAATGCCAAATTCACCGTAGGTCACCTGATTGCCGCGTGAAGCTTTGCCTTTCATGCGGCCTCTATGTACTCTTCTGCGTTTTACACGCTTCGGCATTAACATAATTTAAAACCCTCCTTTAGTTGGCATCCGTACGCGGTGCTCTACGGCGAGCAGGTCTGTCATTTTTGGGCGCGTTTTTTTCGGATTCCGACAGAATATCTTCACGACCGGTCAGGATTTCACCTTTGTTGACCCAAACTTTGATGCCGAGCTTTCCATAGGTGGTGTCCGCTTCGGCAAAGCCGTAAGAAATATCCGCTCTTAAAGTCTGCATCGGAACATTGCCTTGGGCATAATGTTCGCGGCGAGCCATTTCAGCACCGTTCAAACGTCCGGCAACAGCGGTTTTAATTCCTTTTGCGCCGGCTTTCATCGCGCGCTGCATGGATTGTTTCATGGCGCGTCTGAATGAGATACGGCGTTCGAGTTGTCCCGCGATGTTTTCGGCGATGAGTTGCGCATCCAAGTCGATGTTTTTAACTTCGACAATGTTGATGAACACTTCTTTGCCGGTCATTTTCGCGAGTTCCAGGCGGAGCGCTTCAATACCGGAACCGCCTTTGCCGATGATCATACCGGGTTTCGCGGTGTGAATGTGGATCTTCACTTTGTTTCCGAAACGTTCGATGACAATTTTGGAAATGCCGGCCTGGAATTGGCTGGTTTTAATGTATGTACGGATTTTGTTGTCTTCGATGAGGCAATCCGCAAAGTTTTTATCATTTGCATACCATTTCGCGTTCCAGTCTTTGATGACACCAACGCGAAGTCCGTGTGCGTTTACTTTCTGACCCAAATCTTTATACCCCCTATTCTTGTTCTTTCAATACGGCTGTGATATGGGACGTTCTTTTTCTGATGGGAAATGCACGACCCTGAGGACCGGCTTTATAGCGTTTTAATGTCGGTCCCTGATTCGCGTATATTTGATCGATATACAGGGTATCCGTATCTAAATTGTGATTGTTTTCCGCATTGGCGTAAGCCGATAAAACGACTTTTTCAATCACCCGCGCCGCTTTGTTGGGCGTCAGTTGAAGAATCGCGAGGGCTTCTCCAACTTTTTTTCCGCGAATTTCGTCTGCGACAAGTTTGGCCTTACGAGATGAAACGCGGACATATTTAGCTGTTGCTCTTGCTTCCATGTTTATTCTCCTTTCGGCTCTTATTTGCCGCCGGTTTTCTTTTCACCGGCATGACCGCGGAATGTTCTGGTCGGTGCGAATTCTCCGAGTTTATGACCGACCATGTCTTCTGTCAAATAGACAGGAACATGTTTGCGGCCATCGTGTACGGCAATGGTATGTCCGACCATTGCGGGAAAGATAGTGGATGAACGAGACCAAGTTTTCAGCACTTGTTTTTTTCCGGATTCATTCATTTCTTCAACGCGTTTAAGCAGTTTTTCGCTGACGTAAGGTCCTTTTTTTAAGGAACGACTCATTCATAAACCTCCTAATTACTTGGCATTTCTGCGTCTGACAATCAATTTGTCCGACGATTTGTTTTTCTTACGTGTCTTATAACCAAGAGCCGGTTTACCCCAAGGTGTAACCGGGCCGGGACGACCGACAGGCGCGCGACCTTCACCACCGCCGTGGGGATGGTCATTGGGGTTCATGACAGAACCGCGGACTGTGGGACGAATACCCATGTGACGTTTTCTACCGGCTTTACCGATGCGTACGTTTTGATGGTCTAAGTTGCCGACGGTACCGATGGTGGCGCGGCATTCCAGACGAACCATACGCATTTCCCCGGAGGGCAAACGCAAGGTGGCGTAATTGCCTTCTTTAGCCATGAGCTGTGCGGACGCTCCCGCGGAGCGAACCATTTGTCCGCCTTTACCGGCTTTGAGTTCCACATTGTGAACGAGTGTACCAACCGGAATGTTTTTTAACGGAAGACAATTGCCGACGCGGATATCGGCATCTTCACCGGACATGATGCTCATGCCGACTTGCAGTCTTAAAGGTGCCAGGATATAGCGTTTTTCGCCGTCCGCGTAATGAATGAGTGCGATGTTGGCACTGCGGTTAGGATCGTATTCGATGCCGGCGACTTTGCCGGGAACACCGTCTTTGTTGCGTTTAAAATCGATGATACGATATTTTCTTTTGGCACCGCCGCCCTGGTGACGAACGGTGATGCGGCCATAGACATTACGGCCGGCTTTTGATTTTAAAGGGGCAAGCAATGAACGTTCCGGTTCGTGCTTGGTTACTTCTTCATAGGTGTTGACGCTCATGTTACGGCGTCCGGGAGAAGTCGGTTTATATTTTTTAATACCCATATGTCGCAAACCTCCTTTTCGTTTTGCTTATCGGGTCTGTGGCTTATACGCCTTCGAAGAATTCGATGGTCTTGCTGTCCGGTGTCAATTTGACGATGGCTTTTTTCCAGTCGGCGCGCTTGCCTTCAAAACGTCCCTGACGTTTGACCTTTCCGCGTATGTTCATCGTATTGACTTTTTCGACAGTGACGTCGAAGATTTCTTCAATCGCATTTTTGATTTCGATTTTGTTCGCGTCTTTCGCGACCTTGAAGGTGTATTTATGTTCTTCGCTGGCATCCATGCTGCGTTCGGAAATAATCGGTTGGATGATAATATCTCGAGGATCTTTCATTATGCGTATACCTCCTCAATTTTATCAAGCGCATCCTTGGTTAAAACCAAGATGTCATATTTGAGCATATCGTAAACATTGAGTTCGCCGACGGTTGTCGCGGCAACTTTGGGAATGTTTCGAGCGGAAAGATAAACATTATCGATCTTTTCCGGTGTGACAATCAAAGCTTTTTTTGCGTCAATGGCGGAAAGCATTTCGACAACGCTTTTGGTTTTGGGCGCTTCCAGAGCAATGCTGTCAACAACTCTGAGTTCGGTGTCAGCCGCTTTCGCGGAGAAGACGGAACGCATCGCCAGATTTCTGACTTTTTTGTTGACTTTTTTGCTGTAGTCGCGCGGCTTGGGCGCGAATACCACACCACCGCCTACCCACACGGGTGAACGGGAGCTACCGGAGCGGGCGCGGCCGGTTCCTTTTTGACGCCAGGGTTTTTTCCCGCCTCCGCGAACTTCGGCACGGGTTTTTGCGCTTTTTGTACCTTGTCTTTTATTGGCGAGTTGTGCGACAACAACTTGGTGAACAACGGCTTCATTGGGTTCGATTCCGAACACGCGTTCGCTGAGTTCCGCGTTGCCGACGACATTGCCTTTCATATCTAAAACATCAATTGTTGGCATTTAAACTTCCTCCTTAACCGGAATCCTTAAGCTTTTACGCTGCTTTTGACAGCAACAACGGATCCTCTTGATCCCGGTACAGCGCCTTTAATGAGCAGCAAATTGTCTTCCGTGTCAATTTGGACGATTTCCAAATTGAGGGCTGTGACGTTTTTGTTTCCCATTTGGCCGGGGAGCTTTTTCCCCTTGAGAACGCGCGACGGTGTCGCGGAAGATCCCATGGAGCCCGCACTGCGGTGATATTTGGAACCGTGGGCCATGGGGCCTCTGTGCTGACCGTGGCGTTTGATGGCACCGGCATATCCTTTACCTTTGGATTTTCCGGAAACATCCACGTGTTCACCGGCTTCGAAGAGGTCGGCGCCGAGTTCCTGACCGGGTTCATAGGAAGAAACGTCATCCAGTCGAAATTCTTTAAGCACGCGTTTATAAGCGGCGCCATATTTATCATAATGACCTTTAACGGGTTTTGTGACGTTCTTTTCTTTTATTTCGCCAAAGCTGAGCTGCACGGCGTCATAACCGTCGGTTTCAACGGTTTTTTTCTGAACGACGGTGCAAGGCGCAACCTGAACGACCGTAACGGGAATGGCAAGACCGTCTTCGGTGAAGATCTGGGTCATGCCGATCTTTTTGCCTAAAATAGCTTTTTTCAAATTTGTCCTCCTATCATTGGATCACGTCTGTGATCATAATTGGTTTTGGGCTGATTATAATTTGATTTCGATATCGACACCGGCGGGAAGGTTCAGGCGCATCAGCGCGTCTACCGTCTTGGGTGTTGGGTTAACAATATCGATCAAACGCTTGTGAGTGCGCGTTTCAAATTGTTCTCTGGAATCCTTGTACTTGTGAACCGCGCGCAGGATCGTGACAATTTCTTTATCCGTGGGAAGCGGGATGGGGCCCGATACTTCCGCGCCGGTGCGTTTCGCGGTTTCCACAATGCGTTTCGCGGATTGATCCAGCAATTTGTGATCAAATGCTTTCAGCCGAATTCTAATTTTTTGTTTGCTCATACCTGTTTTAACCTCCTGTGACATAAGCATTTGGCTTATCAGGTTCTCTGCCACCCGTCCGGGTGTTTTCTGAGTTGGTCTTAGAAAAAAGCTGTCTTAAACAGCTTGCGTCAGAACCTTCGCCCGATTCTGTGATCGTGACATACTCCTTGGAAATGACCTGAATTAGTAACAGCAACCTCCCAATTCATCGCATTTTTGTCAACCTTGTATAGTATAAATGAATCTTCTCATCGGCGCAAGGTTTTTTTCTATTTATTTTCAAGTTTTTTTCAAATTGGCAATCACTTAAGTTTTCATTAAGTTTATTTAACAATCGGCTTTATTAAAAGCTTTCGATGCTTTGCCTTTTTTGTGTCAATCATCGTTTTCAATAAGTTTTCATCAAAATGCTTTGAAAATCCTCTTCATGGCAATGACCGCTTTGCTCGATATTTTTTGCGGTCGATTTTAAAAAAGCCGGCTGCGGAAACGCAGCTCGGCTTTTTGTTTGTGCGTGATGCGGATTAGTCGATGATTTTGGCAACAGCGCCGGAACCGACAGTACGTCCGCCTTCACGGATAGCGAAGCGGCCGCCTTCTTCGATGGCGATGGGCGTAATCAAGGTGACTTCCATTTCGATGTTGTCCCCGGGCATAACCATT
>JAFRBB010000046.1 GCA_017405085.1 Eubacteriaceae bacterium | reverse complement strand
TTCGCTCGATTGCGCACACGACACGGTGATTGACGAGCGTAAGCGAAGACAGAGCCGATGTGTGTGCCATGCAAGGCTTGCCCAAGAACGCAAGCCATGGGCGAAGCGTGATTGGCTGCAAGCTACTGTAAGTTCGCATGAATAAGCCGCGGCAACCTCATGCCCTTCGGGCATTTCGGTCGGGCGTAAGCCGCGAGCATGACGAGCGGCGCTTGAGTGAGGAACAGCCGTTCCGAACGGATGTTTTCGAGCAAAGCGAGAAAACTGCCCAAGAAAGGCAGGTCAAAACCTAACGGAGCGTGACGAGGGGCGCTTGTCCACCCGCTTCGCTCGATAACTTCGCATGAGCCAAATCAAAGATTTGGATGCTCACTTAAGCGCGCAACAATCCGGTGGATCACGTGTAAGCAGCGGTTCGGAAGATTGATTCATTAAACGGCAGTTGTAATGACTGTCGTTTTTTTGAATAAAGATTTAAGATGGATCATATGTTTAGAAAAGCATTAAAAAAAGAGAGCTGTCAGCGCTCTCTTGAAGGGACATCATTAAAGCTTAATGTTGTACGTTTTTTTGTTAGCGTAAGCAGGTTGATAGTGAAGCACTAAGCCGGCATCACCGCTTGGCGCTTGGAAATACAAGTCAGCAGTTTTACTTCCCCCCGGGGCTAATTCACCGCTATGTAACACACCATCAGCAGTCAATTGAAGACGTTTGTCAACTTTTTGAGTATCCCCGCTGCTGTCCTGGATTTCCCATTCGTTTGAGTTGTATGAAACGTTAGCGTCAGATTTGTTATCCATTTTGATGTTGACTTTGATAAATTCTTTGCCGGCTTCAGGCTTGTCGTACTTGTTTCCCGAATCATAATTTTTTTCAGGCGTGTAGTACTTGTCGTCGAAATGATAATTTCTTTCTACGGAAACAACAGTCACTGCTTTACCTTCATAAGCAATCGTTTCGCCTACAGCATAATCCGTTTTATCCTCTGCTTTTTTTTGATCAGATGATGAAGATGGACTGCCGCCGCATCCAGAGGCGCCCACCAGCACAATCAAAAGAGCTGCTGCGAATGCTAATAAAAACCGTCTTTTTAATTTCATTCTAACACCTCCAGAAATAAATTGATGTTGAAGGCCATTTAGAAGCAGACCCATGTTCGCTCAGTTTAAGAAACAGGTTGTTTTTCTCTATGGAATGGATAACATGTCTTGAGTTGCATATATTATAGTTTAGCATGCAATTAAACACAAGCTCTTATTGTTGAAAATAAAAAAGCGTTTGCTTTCATGTTCGATAGCAATAGATGATATACGCTCTGACTTTCGCGAAATGCGTGATAGCATAGACGTGGTGTTTGATTGAGTTAGTGAAGCAATCCGTCCGCTTATCGCTCACATTCATCATTCATCTGCCGCCTCCCCAAAAAATAAAAAAAAGCGTTCGCCAGCAAAAAAGCCCTTCAACGCCCTTCCCTAAAACCAAATAGAAATCCGGCTCGGCCGGATTTCTTCCTGAATTATTCATCATTCATCATTAATCAAGCGCCGCCTCCCGCACACAGCCGAATACCGCGCCAGCAAGCCTACTGGTTGTCGCCATCACTGAAACATATTGTTTTTGTAGAGAATCACAGCCGTCACGATGGTCACCGCGACGATAATGATGATCACCGGAACAAATTCCGCGAAGGGAAGCCCCGTGACATTCATGCCGTAAAAACTTGATATCATCGTCGGAATGGACATCAAAATGGTGATGGCCGTCAGCACCTTCATGACAATGTTGAGATTGTTGGAGATGAGCGAAGCGAAGGCGTCCATCGTCCCGCTTAAAATATTGCTGTAGATGTTGCTCATTTCAATGGCCTGATCCATTTCGATCATCACGTCATCAATAAGCTCCTGATCTTCCTCAAAGATTTCGATGATGCGCCCGCGCTGGAGCTTTTCGATCACCAACTGGTTGGATTTGAGGGACGTGGAAAAATACACGAGGGATTTTTCCAAATCGAGCATTTGAATCAGCTCCTGGTTTTTCATCGAGCGGTGCAAAAGCTGCTCGACCCGGTTGCTCATGCGGTTGATGCGCCTGAGGTAAATGAGAAACCGCACGGCCACCACATAGAGAAATTGAAAAATAAAACGGCTTTTCAGATTGGTCACAACGTGTTTGACCCGCCCTGCCGCGAAATCATCCAAAATGGTATTGTTTTGCAGACAAACGGTAATCAGGTAATCCTGGGTTTCGATAATCCCAACGGGAAGGGTGGAATACAACAGCAACTCGCTGTCGTTTTCCTCGTGATCGGCCTCAATGGGCACATCGACGGTAATGAGGGCATGACCCGTTTCGTCATCGACCTCCACACGGGATGTTTCTTCTTCGTCAAGGGCCGCGCGCAAAAAGTCCTCATCCACGCCGGTAATTGACATCACCGTGTCGATCTCTTCATCGGTCGGCGCGATGAGACTGATCCACGAATTTTTTTCCGGCGTCTCCATTTGCGTGATGACGCCGTCAATGGTTTTGTAATAACTGAGCATTCGGTCTCCTTTCCGGTGACCGCCTGCCGGACAGTCACCTTTTTGAAACGTGTTTGATTAAATACTTTTTCTCACAAGGGTCACCGTCCATTATTCGCTCCTTTCATTTTGACGATTAAATCCGGCGGACAAAAACTCCGCAATCGAAAATATTTTATAAAAAAAAGTCAAAAAAGTCAATGAAAAAAGCGCGAAGCGAAGGATTCGCGTCGCGCTCTCGGGTTTGCTTATTTTTTGAGCAGTTCCTGACGGTCAAGGAGATGAATGGCGTTTTCCGCTTCCAAAACAGAGACGGCTTTTTCGGCGTCATCATCGATGACTTTGAGAATGATAATGGCGTTGCTCGTGTTTTGGGGATTAAAAGAATAGGCATAAAGAATGTTGATGTCTTCTTTGCCGAGGGCCTCCACAATGCGGCAGAGTCCGCCGGGCTTATCCGGCACTTCGGCGGCCAAAACGTGGTTGATGTTGGCCATGACGCCGGCTTCCTTTAAGGCCGCAAGTCCCTTTTCGGTGTCCTGCAAAATCAACCGGACAATGCCGTAATCGGCGGTCTCCGCGATGTGCAGCGAGCGGATATTCACATCGGCGTCACGCAGCGCTTTGAGCACCGATTCCAATTTACCCTGACGATTTTGAATAAAAACTGATACCTGACGAATCATGGGTTTTCCTCCTAAATCTCTCTTAAGTCAAGCACGCGTTTGGC
Source organism: Eubacteriaceae bacterium (assembly GCA_017405085.1). Lineage (GTDB taxonomy): Bacteria > Bacillota > Clostridia > Eubacteriales > Eubacteriaceae > RUG12931. The sequence continues at coordinate 30,453 of JAFRBB010000046.1, read as the reverse complement.
TTTGCCTTCGCTTCTGGGCAGGCTCTTGGGTTCCACCAAGGTGATTTTCGCCTTGATGCCGATCACCGAATGGATGCGGTCACGCATGCGTTTCTGCAAAGCTTCCAGTTCCGGAATGGAGCTTAAATTGAAGTCTTCGGAAAGCTCGACTTTGATTTCCAAATCATCAAGCTTGCCTTCTCGGGTAACGATCAGTTGATATTGAGGTTCGACGCTTCCGATGTCGAGAAGCGCGCTTTCCACCTGGGTCGGGAAAACATTGACCCCGCGGATGACCATCATGTCATCGGTGCGGCCCTGAAGTCTCGCGATGCGGCGATGGGTCCGCCCGCATTCGCAGGGTTCATCAATGATATAGGTGAGGTCATGGGTGCGGTAGCGAAGCAGCGGCATGCCTTCTTTGGTGAGGGTGGTAATGACCAGCTCGCCGATTTCGCCGTCGGGCAGCTGTTCGCCGGTTTCGGGATTGATGATTTCGAAAAGGAAGAAATCTTCCCAGAAATGGAGACCATCCTGTTTCTCGCATTCCACGGCAACCCCCGGTCCGCAGATTTCGCACATGCCATAAATATCGTAGGCTTTGATATTAAGGCTCTTTTCGATGGCTTTGCGCATGTTTTCAGACCAGGGTTCGGCACCGAAAAGACCGGCTTTCAGCGGCAACTCAGCCGTGTCGACCCCCGCGTCGCGAAAAGCTTCGCCAAGATAGCTGGCATAGGACGGCGTACAGGTCAAATGGGTGGCCTTGAAGTCGCGCATCAGCATGATTTGACGAGCCGTGTTGCCGGAAGACATGGGAATGCAGGAGCAACCGATGCGTTCCGCGCCGCCGTGAACCCCCGTTCCCCCGGTGAACAGACCGTAACCGTAAGAATTGTGAATCACAGAGGTTGTATCGGCGCCGGCCATCACCAGACCCCGGGCGACACATTCCGACCACATGGCCAAATCGTTGCGGGTATAGCCGTCGCACACGGGTTTACCTGTTGTGCCGGACGACGCCTGAACACGCACAATTTGAGACAAAGGTTCCGCCAAAAGACCGTAGGGATAATTGTCTCTCAAATCATCTTTATAGGTAAAAGGCAAACGGCGGACATCGTCAAGACTTATGATGTCTTCGGGGCCGACCCCCAGTTCCTGAAGCTTTTCGCGATAAAAAGGAACATGCGAATACACCCGTTCCACCGTGCTTTTCAGGCGATCTAACTGCAATTTTTTTAAATCTTCTCTGGACATACATTCGTATGTCTTATTCCAATATTTCAATACGAACCTCCTCAATATAATATGGCGCTTGCTTTTGATAAATGATTGAATGCCCCATAATAAACAAAAGACTACAGTTTATCTTAATCGAGAGAAAAATTGAAGTCAAGAATTAAAAACAGTACATTAAGGGAGCCGGAAGAAAGCACCCCTTTCAGAACAATTTCCGCTCTCGGACTCACGATTAATCCGGTTGCGACCCCTCGATTGTCAAGGCATCATCCGCGTGACGCGGAAAATGGCCGCTACCGACATTCATCCTCGCCGGTATAGCGCGACAACCTTTTTTAAAATTCGCGGTTGATAAAACATCCGCCGGTTTTGGGGTTGCCATGTGTTTTTCAAGCCTTCAAAACAAGGCAAGCACAAAACGAGCCTTTGATCATTGACTCAAGTTTTATCAAAATAAGCGTCCAAAATCCCGACGAGCCTTTTGAACGCAGTGATCATGTCGCGTCAAAAACCTTTTCCTTGACCATTTCAACCGGCATTTTCTCACCGGTCCACAGTTCAAAAGCCGCGGCGCCCTGATAGAGCAGCATGCCGAAGCCGGGCACAACGTCGCATCCCCGGGCTTTGGCCATGCGAAGGAGCTTGGTTTCCCCGGGATGATAGACCAGATCGGCCACAACGGTTTTTTCAGACAGCATCGCGCCGTCCTCAAGCACACAGCTGTCCGTGTCCGGCGCCATGCCGAGGAGCGTGCCGTTGATGAAAATATCGGCCTCGGCAAGGGAATCGCCAAAGGCTTTTTGATCGGACAGGGCAAAGCCCCTCGAGGCGCAGGCGGTTCCGCCGCCGATGAGCTCCGCCAGCGCGCGGGCTTTGTCCTCGCTGCGATTAAAGATATCGATGGACACCGCGCCGTCCAAAGCCGCCTGCACGGCAACCGCTCTGGCGGCGCCTCCCGCTCCGGCCATCACAATGCGTTGTCCTTTGACATCCGCGCCATGGGCTTTAAGGTTTCGCATTTCCCCGATACCGTCGGTGATGTGGCCGGTAAGCTTTCCACCGTCATTGACGACGGTGTTGACCGCGCCGATCAGTTTGGCCGCCGGAGAGAGTTCGTCAACCAGCTTTGCCATCTCGGTTTTGTGGGGCATGGTCAAATTCCAGCCGACGGCGCCCATTTTTTTAAGCCCCTCGGAGACCGAGGCCAAATCCTCGGGACAAACGTCAAAAGCCAAATACCGAAAGTTGAAACCCAAGGCGTCAAAAGCCGTGTTGTGCATGGCCGGCGACAAACTGTGGGCCACCGGTTGACCGAGCAGACAAACGAGGCCGGTTTGTCCGTCGATGGGACGACTTTCTTTTAAGATTTTGCCCATTTAAAATCCTCCACAATCTCGGTGCAGGTGCCGTTTTCCATTTGCAGTTCGGGATTTTTCACGGAAATTTTGGAGCACGGCGGCACCGGCGTCGTGATAAAGCAGTTCCCGCCGATGACCGAATCGTGACCGATGACCGTTTCGCCGCCGAGCACCGATACATTGGAATAAATGGTGACATTGTCCTCAATGGTGGGATGGCGTTTGATGCCGCGCAGCGACTGACCGCCCCGGGTGGACAGTGCCCCCAACGTGACCCCTTGATAGAGCTTGACATAATTTCCGATTTCGGTGGTCTCTCCGATGACAATCCCCGTGCCGTGATCCATAAAGAAATACTTGCCGATGACCGCTCCCGGATTGATGTCAATGCCCGTGCGGCTGTGGGCGTATTCGGTCATGAGTCTGGGAATAATCGGCACGCCGAGGTTGACAAGCTCATGGGCGATGCGGTAGACCATCACGGCAAACACACCGGGATAAGCGAAGATGATTTGGTCTTTATCCTTGGCGGCGGGATCGCCGTCATAGGCCGCCTGAACATCCATGGTGATCATCTCCCGCACATAAGGGAGTCTGCCCATAAAGCTCACGCTGATCGTCTCCGCCTTTTCGTAAATATTTTCAGCATCCACTTCCTCTTCCGGCGTCTTTCGGGTAAAGGCCAGAGCGATCTGCTGGGTGAGCCGATCTTGAATGCGAAGCATTAAATCGCCGATATAATATTGAATCGTGCAGTTAAACAGCTCCCGTTTCCCATAGTGCCTAGGATAAAACAGCGCGCGAATATCTTTTAAAATGAGAATAATTTCGCTGCGCTCCGGCAAAGCCGCCGAACTATAGGACAGATAATCATCATCCCGTTGATAGCTCCTGACCATCTCGGCGGTTAGTTTGTTGATATATTGGTTAAATTTTCTGCTCATCGTTCTTTTCTTATTTGATGCGTGACCGATCAATAATTTCCTTTCAAAATAAACTTATCTGATTTTAACGCCGAATTCCGAGAAAAACAATAGGAATTTAACAAAAACAAATCAAAGGGCGTTAAAAATCAAAAATCCGGACAATGCTCCGGATTTTTCTCACATCATTCAATGATTCGCCATTAATAAGCGGATGTCAAGCTACTTGTTGGTTTATTTTCGAATAAAGTTGGTCATATCGGGTTTTTCGGGACGTTCGGGATCCTTCACGCCGTTTTTGCGCCCGGCATCAATGCATTTTAAAAGCCATGCCATGTTCTTGCCGAGGTTTCGCATGGTCTGCATCCCTTCTAAATCCTGGACGACTTCCGACGGCTTGTGACCGTGGACTTCGTTCCAATAGGAAGAACTGACCACCGGCATATGCATGAGGCCATAATATTTGTTGAGTTGATCGAGGGCCGCCACATCGCCGGCGCGTCTGCAAGACGCCACCGAAGCCACGGGTTTCATATAGAAGGTGTCGGTTTTGCCCGCGTAACTCGAGAAAAACACGCGATCCATGAAAGCCACCATCTGTCCGGCGGCAGAGGCAAAATAGACCGGTGAGCCGAACACAAAACCATCGTAGTGCTTGGCGATGTTCACAAAGCTGTTGACCAAATCATCGTAGACGCATTTGTGATTTTTGACACAGTACATGCAGGACAGGCAACCGGGAATGGGCGCGTTGTCAATCCAATAAATATCGGCGCCGACGCCTTCTGCCTCTAGGGCGATTTTGACTTCCTGCAAAGCGCGGTCGGTGCAGCCGTGTTCGTGGGGACTGCCGTTGACGAGTAAAACCTTCATCGTTATTTCCTCTCTTCACTCAACAAGGGATTGATTTACAAATTTGCAATAATTGACAATACCATTATAGGCCTGTTTGGGCATAAAATAAAGAGAAATATTGGTTTTTTTGAGACACAAATAAAGCGCCGTTTCAGGCGCTGAAGATGAACGCAACAATCATCTCATATCATTTGTTCTTATTTTCGTCACGGTATAACCGACAAAAATCATTTCCCCGTTCCGGTAAACAAAGTCCCCACTGGTCTGCCTTCCACAACGTCATAGAGGGCGTCAATGTTTTTGCCGTTGGTGATCACCGTGTCAATGCCCTGGGCCGTTGCCAGGCTCGCGGCCTGAAGCTTGGTTTTCATGCCGCCGGTTCCCCGACGGGAACCCGCGCCGCCGGCAAGGGCATAGGTTTCCTCGGTGATGGCGTCCACCCGTTCGATGAGCTTCGCGTCGACATAGAGTCTCGGGTCCTTGTCGTAAAACCCGTCAATATCCGAAAAAATCACAAGCTTCGACGCGCCGCAAAGCACCGCCACAACGGCGGAGAGCATGTCATTATCGCCGAAGAGGCGCTCCGTCGATTCGATTTCCGTATAGCTCACCGAGTCGTTTTCATTAACAATGGGGATAATCCCCATGCTGAGGAGGGTATCAAAGGTGTTGGTGAGATTTTCCTTTTTTTCTTCCTGTTTGATATCCTCGGCATTTAAAAGAATCTGGGCCACCGTCTTGTTATAATCGGCAAAAAACTTATCGTAAAAAAACATAATGCTGCTCTGTCCGACGGCCGCCGCCGCTTGTTTTTCCCGCAGGGTCTCAGGCCGCTTGGTCAGGCGCATTTTATTGGTGCCGACGGCAATGGCGCCGGAGGACACCAAAATGACGTCATAGCCCATGTTTTGAACATCGGATAAGGTCAGGGCCAGCTTTTCAAAGGCACGCAGGTTGCTTTTGCCGTTTTCGTTGGTCAGCGTGGACGTCCCCACCTTCACGACGATTCGATTGGGTCTGTTTTGCATCGCTCGCTCCCCTGTTTTTATTCCACCTGCATGCGTAAGGTGGCGTTCATAAAATCATCCAGGTCGCCGTCCATCACCGCCTGAATATTGCCGGTTTCCACATTGGTGCGGTGGTCTTTGACCATCGTGTAGGGATGAAAAACATAAGAACGAATTTGCGAGCCCCAAGCGATTTGCGAGTAATCGCCGACGACGTCTTCGAGTTTTTCCTTTTGCTCCTGCTCCATGATTTCCACGAGCTTGGATTTTAACATATTCATGGCCACTTCGCGGTTTTGATGCTGGGAGCGTTCGTTTTGACACTGCACCACAACCCCGGTGGGAATATGGGTAATGCGGATGGCCGAGGAGGTCTTATTGACATGCTGACCGCCGGCACCGCTGGAACGATAGGTATCCACTCGGATATCGTCGGGATTAATTTCGATTTCCACGCTGTCGTCCACTTCCGGCGTCACGTCGAGAGACGCGAAGGACGTGTGGCGGCGCCCGGAGGAGTCAAAGGGCGAAATACGCACCAATCGGTGAACGCCCCGTTCGGTTTTGAGATAGCCGTAGGCATTAATCCCATCAATGAGCAGCGTCGCGCTTTTGATCCCCGCCACGTCGCCGGGCTGCAAGTCGAGGGTTTTGATTTTAAATCCCCTTTGTTCGGCCCATCGGGTGTACATGCGCAAAAGCATGGACGCCCAATCGTGAGATTCGGTGCCGCCGGCGCCGGGATGGAGCGAAATAATCGCGTTGTTGCTGTCATATTCGCCGGAAAGCAAGGTTTCCAGTTTAAAAGCGTCAAATTTTTTGGCAAAATCGTCGATGGCTTCCGGCAATTCGTCAAGCACCTCTCCGGCGTCGGCAAGTTCCAGCATAACTTCAATGTCGTCAAGATCGTCTTTCACACTGTCGTAATGGGTGCGTTTGCTTCTGAGGACTTTCTGCTCTTTGAGCACTTTCTGCGCCTTTTGGGTGTCATTCCAAAAGGTCGGCTCTTCGGAAATCGCCGTTAGTTCTTCCAGTCTTTGATCGATGGCGGGCAGATCCATCGACTTGCCGATGGCGGCAAGTTCTTCTTTCATGCCCGATGTTTTTTGATGACATTCGTATAAGTCAATCAATGAATTTTCTCCCTTCGGTCTTTCGGTTATTCATCCGTCATCAGAATTAAACAAAGCTATTCGGATAAGTCGCTTTTTGCAAGCGCGCTTTTCGGATGGAAAGACCCACATAATTTTGATGAAAAGCGGTTTTCTCTTAGCGATACGTTTTCTCCGCGCTTAAATCACGCATAGTGAAATCATTGAAACATATCTCAATATCCCGTATCAATCGCTACGCAAGGTTATATTGCGGTTAAAGCGCCATGATTTAAGCGTTGCGTCCGCAACAATTTTTGTATTTTTTGCCCGAACCGCAGGGACACGGATCATTTCGGCCGACTTTTTTTCCGCTGCGGCGAACGGTTGATTGGGTACGCCCTTCGATTTGATCCTGATTGGTCCGAACATTGGCGGTGTTATCCTGTCTTTTGATGACCGGTGTTTTGCTGATTTTGATATTGTAAAGATAGCGCACCGTGTTTTCCTGAATCTGTGCCGTCATATCCTCAAAGAGGTTAAACCCTTCTTTGGTGTATTCCACCACGGGATCATTTTGACCGTAAGCCCGAAGGCCGATCCCCTGTTTGAGCTGATCCATATCGTCGATATGGGCCATCCAGGCCGAATCCACGCTGCGAAGCAAAATGGTCCGTTCCATTTCTTCCATTTGATCGGGGCCGAGAATATCTTCTTTTTCTTTGTAATTGGCTTCGCAAAGGCCCATCAGATCGGCTTTGATGCTTTCTTTGGTGGAATTTTTGTCGATGGTCAATTTTTCGACGGGCAAAAAGCTGCCGAAATATTTTTTCATCGCCTCCACATCCCAATCGACATAATCGGTGCCGCCGTTGGTATACATTTCCACATAATCGTCAATGACGTCTTCGGTCATCTTGCGGATTTGCTCGTGCATGTTTTTACCGTCAAGCACTTCCTGGCGCTGTCCGTAAATGATCTCGCGCTGACGGTTCATGACATTGTCGTATTGGAGCACGTTTTTACGGGCATCGAAATTGCGGGATTCCACCTGTTTTTGAGCGTTTTCGATGCTTCGGGTAATCATTTTGTTTTCGATGGCTTCATCGTCATCCATTCCGAGGTTTTCCACCACGCCCTGAATGCGTTCGGAGCCGAAAATGCGCATTAAATCATCTTCCAATGAAACAAAGAACTGGGAAGAACCGGGATCGCCCTGACGGCCGGAACGACCGCGAAGCTGATTGTCGATACGTCTGGACTCGTGACGTTCGGTGCCCAAAATATGCAGGCCGCCGAGATCCGCCACCCCTTCGCCGAGGACAATATCGGTCCCACGGCCGGCCATATTGGTGGAAATCGTCACGGCGCCTGCTTGACCGGCACCGGCCACGATTTCCGCTTCTTTTTCCAGATATTTGGCATTTAACACATTGTGTTTAATACCCTGTTTTTTAAGGTATTTGCTCAAAAGCTCGGATTTTTCGATGGAAATTGTCCCAACGAGAACCGGTTGTCCCGTTTCATGACGGCGCCTCACTTCTTCCGCCACCGCTTTGAACTTGGCTTCTTCGGTTTTGTAAATCAGGTCGTTTAAGTCCTTGCGGATCATTGGTTTGTTGGTGGGAATCGTGACGACGTTGAGGTTGTAAATCGTGCTGAATTCCTCTTCTTCGGTCTTGGCGGTACCGGTCATTCCCGAAAGCTTGTTGAACATGCGGAAATAATTCTGGAAGGTGATGGTCGCGAGGGTTTTGCTTTCTCGGTTGACCGTGACATGTTCTTTGGCTTCGATGGCCTGGTGGAGCCCGTTGGAATAACGGCGTCCCGGCATCAGACGACCGGTAAATTCATCGACGATGATGATTTCGCCATCTTTGACCACATAGTCAATATCCTTGGTCATCAGCACATTGGCATGAAGGGCCTGATTGATGTTGTGCATGATTTCCATATTGTCCACATCCGAAAGGTTGTCGATGCCAAAACGGCTTTCGGCCTTGGCGATCCCGCTTTCGGTGAGCATGACGGCTTTTTCTTTTTCTTCTTTGTCATAATCCTCGGGTTTTAAGGTTTTGACAAAGGCGTCGGCCAATCTGTAGAGATCGGTGCTCTTGTCGCCGCTGCCGGAAATAATTAGCGGTGTTCTCGCTTCGTCAATCAGCACCGAGTCCACTTCGTCGATGATGGCGTAATTGAGTTCACGCTGGACCTGAGCTTCTTTGGTGACGACCATGTTGTCTCTCAAATAATCGAAACCGAATTCGTTGTTGGTTCCGTAGGTGATGTCGCAATTATAGGCCGCCACCTTTTCTTCGTGGCTCATGTCGTGAACAACGAGACCGACGGTCAGTCCCAAAAACTGATGAATGGTTCCCATCCACTCGCTGTCGCGGCGGGCCAAATAGTCATTGACGGTGACGATATAAACCCCTTTTCCCTCGAGGGCGTTGAGATAAGCCGGCAGGGTCGCGACCAACGTCTTCCCTTCACCGGTGCGCATTTCGGCAATATCTCCGTTATGAAGGACCATCCCCCCCAAAAGCTGCACCTCAAAATGTTTCATATGAACGGTGCGGTTTGCCGCCTCACGGACCGTGGCAAAGGCTTCGGGCAAAATATCGTCTAATGTTTCCCCACTCGCCAGGCGTTCCTTAAACTCACCGGTTTTGGCTTTGAGCTCATCATCACTTAGCGCAGCGTATTCACTGTCCATAGCCATGATGCGGTCCACCGTCTTTTGATAGCGCTTCAGCACCTTTTTGCTTGGATCAAACAAATCACTTAAAAATCCCATTTAATTTCTCCTGTATCGTTAAGATGTAAATATATTTTAGCTGTAAAGTCGTCATCTTTTATTCAAACAGTCTCAGTATAACACAGATTCGATGAAAAATTTCAGACATATTGAAAAAAGGACTGAAAAAGTCAGCCCTTTTTATTTGCTTTTTTCATGAATATATTGGCTGTTCGATCGAAGCCATCCGGATCATTTGTCTTTACGCTTGCGCCAGAACGTGACAATCCGGCCGTCCACATTGACTTCCACCTTTTCAAAGCCCGCGCGGCGGCGTTCTTCATCGGTGGAACGGCGGCGTTTGGGGCGTTCATCCACGGCCCGTTTGGCTTCGGCCTCTTTTGCTTGTTCAGCCTGCTTGCGGCGTCCGGCTGCCGAGGCTTGTTCATAGTGACTGTAATCCGCTCTTTCACTGCTTTTTTGTTTAGCAGGCGCGCTTTTGGGTTTTTGCGCAAAGGGATGGCTGTCATCCGCGTCATAATTTTTACGTCTGCGTTTTTGTCTGATGGCCTGATTGTCTTCTGACATCTGGTGCCATACGTTCATCATATCCTGTTCGCTTTTTTTGTTTTCGTCTTTTTTCATTGTATTGCCCTCTTGAATGCTTGCCTTTCGATAAGGATTCTTTTTATAGCTGGTTTTTTCTTTCGGCGTTTTGCCGTGATATGTCGGATGTACCACCCATGCCGGTTCAAATTCACCTGATTTTCCATCGGCGCGGTCGGAATCGTCTTTTCGATTCGCGATGAAACCGTCTCGGCCCGCCTCGGGAATTTCCCACCGGGGTTTTGTGTTTTGGGGCGCTTCGCGACGGACATCATCCTCATACGCGTCGCCCTCAAAATCGTTGAAATCGACAGCATGTCCCTGTCCTTGTCTGCCTTCCCCGAAAGCAAAAGCGTTCTGACGGGAATCCGACGCTTGATTCGGCGCCGGGTTTTCCGGCGCGTAAATTTCCGCGCTTTTTAAATCCCGAAGGGATGTCAGTATCTTTGTATCGTCATCGACAAAGGCCCTCGGTTTGATCGGAGGAGAAATATATTCATCCTGCTCAAAGTCCTCAGATGTCCGGCTGACAGCTTTAATGACGGGAACCACTTCTGTTTTGTCTGCCGACGGAGCTTCTGGTTTTTCGGGCATCGCCTCGTCTGATACACCAATGACTTCCGTTTTGTCCGAAGCGTTTTCATTGGAGGAATCCCCCCCTTCAATATCCGTCACCAGCAGTTCACCGGTTTGAAGCGCATGCACCTGTTCGAAATAATCGGGTTTTTCCGAAAATGTCAAAGGCGCCGAATCCCGTTTAAAGAGCTCCTGGCTCACCAGCGTTTCGGCCTCGCCGCTTTTTGAATCAACATCGGCGCTTGTTGCCCTTTGTGCTTCTTTCACCGCGTCCGTCTCATTTTTTTCGACATAATCGCCGGCAAGACGAGCTTCGGACAGGCGTTCTTCTTCATCCAAAATAAAATCGCTGTTCGCGTCGGAGGATAAATCGTCAAGCAGAGCTTTTCTGAAGTCGTGACTGACCAGCTGATGGGAAATCCATCCGACAAGGCCGACGAGAAGCACCATGGATCCGATGCTCAGCCCCGGCATGCCGCCGAAAAGATTGGTAATCGTGCCCACAACGGGAACGGGAATCGGCACGTTGATGCCCAAAAACCACAATGTGGAATTGCTGACCGTGAGCAAGCCGTAAGAGGCATGAGTGCCGTTCATGACAGCGTCAATGACATTTTGATCACCGGTCAAGCGCAAAATGGACTCCAGAACGGGCATTTTCCCGCCGTTAATAAAGGTCACGACAAAATCCGAAACGGTGCCGACCATCATCAAAATGGCCCACACGCTGTCCAAATTAAAGATCAGCGCGACCATTAAAAGCACATAGCCCGCAAATCCGATGACTGAAACTGCCGCCGGTTGATTGAGCAAAAACGGAATATATCTGTGCAAATGCCACAGGGCAAGCAGCAACGCGCCTAAAATACCCGGAATCCAAAAACTGAGCTTCGCATTTCCAAGATTTTTTAAGCGACCGCCGCGCGCAAATCCGATGATTAAACCGATAATAACCGCCAAAAGAAAAAACATAGTTGCCGCCTTTTTGTTAAAAATTTACAACTTATATTCTAAAACAAAGCCATCCCAATGTCAATTATATGCGGTGTTCAAAAATGTTTTCACCCGTCACATTTTGCTTTTTTTAAGCCTTTGTCCGGCATGGCTTTTTCCCGAAAGGATAACGCTGATATGAAAAAAGCGGCGTCGAAACGCCGCGATTCTCTGACAACAAACCGGTGTCTTCGGACATTGTTCGGCTATGATTAAAACAGAGGTTCAATCAAGCCGAAATTACCATCTTTACGGGTATAGACCACGTTGACATCTTCGGTATCCGCGTTTAAGAACACAAAGAAATCGTGTCCCAGCAGTTCCATCTGCATGGTCGCTTCTTCCACCGACATGGGTTTAACCGCGAATTTTTTGGTTCTGACCACTTTCGGAAGATTGGCTTCGTCATCTTCGTCGCTTTCCAACGCATCAAAATTGAACTTGAGCGGTTCGTTGGCATAGCGTTTTTGAAGTTTGGTTTTATGCTTACGCAGTTGACCTTCGAGTTTATCGACGACCGCTTCAATGGAGCCGGCCATATCATCGGTGCGTTCTTCAGCGCGCAAAATGGTTTTTCCCATCGGAATGGTGACTTCGAGCATCTGGGTATTCTTTTCCTTGCTGAAGGTTGCGTAAACTTCGGTTTCTTTATCGAAATAACGATCAAATTTTTCAAATTTCTTTTTGAGCGCATCTTTCAAGCCGTCGGATACATGCATGTTTTTGCCGTAAATTGTGAATTTCATAGTGTAATCCTCCCGGTCAATGGAATAGAATCGTTTCGATGATGGGAAACGATAGTTAAACAGATGAAAAAGGCGTGGCCTGCATCATCTGTTGACGTCTTCATTATAACACAATCCAAGGTAAAAATTAACCCCGCAGCACATTGTTTTTTTATTTTAAACTTCCGTAAAGAAAACCGCCGCTTTCATGATCAAAGGGCGGTTCACATATTTATTTGGTTTTTTGGGATTTTTTTGCTTCTTCGGCATCGAGCAGACGCTTTTGATGTCTGATGGTATTGAGATTTTGCTCAAAATTCTGCATATGCTGTTTGCGAAGCACCTGAAGCACCACACCGCTGAAGAAATTCATGACACCGACCGTCGCGGCGGCGCTGGTCACAATGAGGGTCGGGAAACGTTTGACTTTCCCCGTCTTTCGGTATTCCTTCAAAACCGGCAGGAACAACGCGCCGCTTCCCGCCAGAATGATCATCGATGTTCCGGTAAAAAACGCAAAGGGTTTGGTATCTCGAAACAGCCGCATGATGGTGCGAAGCACCTTGGCCCCATCGGAATAGGTGTTGAGTTTTGATTCGCTGCCTTCGGGACGGTCACGGTATTGGATGGGGATTTCCTTGAGTTTAAAATTGTGGTCGAGGGCGAAAATCGTCATTTCCGTTTCAATTTCAAATCCTTCGGATAACACGGGGAAAGATTTGACAAAATCATAGCTGAAGCCGCGCATCCCGGTCATGATATCCCGCACATCGGATTTATAGAGCACATTGATCAAACCTCTGACCAATTTGTTGCCCATGTTGTGAAACGGTCTTTTATTTTCTTCGAAATATGTGGCGGATAAGCGATCGCCGATGGACATGTCGGCTTTACCCTCGAGTACCGCTTTTTCGAGATCTTTGGCAAATTCAGCGGGATAAGTATCGTCACCGTCCACCATAATATAGCAGTCGGCATCAATATCGCGGAACATGCTTCGCACGACATTGCCCTTTCCTTGGCGATATTCATAGCGCACAATGGCACCGGCGTTTCTCGCGATTTCATCGGTCCCGTCGGATGAATTATTATCATAAACATAGATATCCGCGTCGGGCAGCGCTTCTCTAAAATCTTTAATGACTTTTTCGACTGTCTGTGACTCGTTATAACACGGAATAAGGACTGCTGTTTTCATAATCTCCTCCCAAATGTTTTATCCATCATATCATAAAAAATCTAAAATAACCTCAAAAATTAATATCCGCTTCGAAAAAGTCCGGTTTTTGTTGTTTTTTCTAAAAACCCGGCTTTTTCTTTTCTCAGTCATTTTGAGACGCGAGTGATCTATCATTGGTTTTCACGCCGTCACCTCAACACAGACGGCATATACACCGTTTTTTACCATCTCTTTTAACGGGACGACACCGCCAACATCATTGTTGATACGTCACATCATATATATAGTAACCGGAATCTTCGGCAATTTTTTTGAAAGCAACCGACGGTGTTGATATTGCCGTCAAATCCCGTCCGGACAATAATTTTGTCACGCCCAATCGTTTGAGATACGACGGGTTCATCTTAATTGAAATCGAATCCGGATTGGGTAGGGCAACCTGAAAATCGGCGTCGCGATTAATTTCGATGGCAATATGCGCATATCGATTAAATATTTCTTCATGTGCCGGATCGGATGTGATCCCCCGCCATCTGTCCATATTCGGATAAGTATTGGTTGTGTTGAGGGTGGCGGCGCCGGCCATGATCGGATAATTGTCAAGGCGTCTGCCTATATCATCCACGCTGTCAACAACCCAGACATCTTTCTGCTGATTGATTTGCTTGATGCTCTGATACAAAGTTTGGGCCTTCACTGTGCCAAGTCCCCGATTGACGGGATTGACCGTCATGCCCGAAAAGAAACAAATGATAAAAATCACCGCGAGCATCATTCCTTTGCCATAAGGGCGATGATAAAAGACAATGCTCAATGTGCCCAACGTCAAAAGGCCGAATGTAAAGACCCAAATCAGTGAAGATGCATAATCCTTTTGGACAAAAGAAGCCATCACGACAACCGCAAGCGAAAACCCAACGCTTGCCGCGGCATAGGGCCAAAGGCGTTTTTGACTGCCGGGCTCAACTTGAATCAGCGCTAAACCGCGGATCAAAAGCAAAAGATTAATCCATCCGACCACCATGACCAGACGATTGGTTAATACTTTTGATAACAAAGTGATTTTTGACAGCCACGCCGGCCATGGCACAATCAGTCTCGCCGCGAATACAGCGAAAAAGACAAGCAGCATGATGCTTAGCCCATCTTTTCTCTTTTCTTTGATAAAAAGATAGCACGCTGTTAAAATTCCCAGTGGGAAGAAGTCATAAATAAAGGCTTCCTCACAAACATTTCTAACAAGCTCTGTTTCCTTGATGGGGAAATATGTCGTAAACGGATAATTAAAGAGGAATAAAAAACTACCTCCCCCGCTTTCCAGGCGCTCTCCGGGATAAGCCGTGTGCAAAACGGTCTGAATCGCGTCCCAGGAATGAATGAAAATATGGCCGGATACCGCAATCAACACCAAAGCGCCCAGTCCCAAAAACAGTCCGTCAACCAAAGAAATCCGAATTGATTGTCTTTTCGTCACAATCACCCAGACAAAAAGGGCGAAAAAGATAAAGGCCAAAGGAATTTCCCAAGCGGGATAAAGGGTAAAGGCATAGATGCCGGCGCAGATAAAAAACGCTAAGGAATACAGCGCTTTTTTCCACATGGCCTCATGATCTTCGATATATCGGTCGGTTAACACAATCATCAGTTGTCCGGCCACCAACATTTCCACCAAACCATTGACGGAAAACCACCACGAAACGGCAGGAGAAAAAGTTAGAAGCGCCGCGTAGACCACCGAGAGAACCCTGCGATCTTTGGTCAACACCCGCCCGAATTCAAAGGAGGCCAAAAACAGGGCAATGATTCTTCCGCACCAGAAAAAAGCCATTCCCTGCCCTTCGTTAAGAAAAAGATAGCCGATTTGAAAGGGGCGGAATATCATGGCGATATCCTTGACAGCTTGACCGTAAACCACAAAATAATCCGTCGGCGCCGCCCGCAGAAGCGAGTTAAAATAGCCGAAGCTTCCCAGGGGATTGACATATTGTGAAACGGCCATCGGCGTGAAAACCATCCATTCATCGGTGCGAATCAGCCTGTTTGTGCCAATCAGCGGGTTCGTGGCTTCTTTGCCGACGACCAGTCCCCAATTTCCGAAAGACGATCCGTTGAGTTCAAGGATAACACAGATGATAAAGACAATGCCGGCAATGAGAAATCTGTATTTAAATAGATAATGACAGGTCTCTTTTCGATAAAAAAAAGCGGCGAACAATACGGCAAGGACCACGGCGAAAACCAAAAGCCACTCTTTGAATCGGATTAGACCCAACCAGTTCACATGAAATAACTCCGAAGGCATTACGCGAACTTCCAAAAGGGCAAAATATACGCCTAAGGCGAAAGCCGCAAACAAAGCCACTGTGAACATAACGGCAAGCTTTAGCCAAAAGCTTTTCTTATCCTCTCGATAAATTGTCGTTAAGTTTTTAATTTCCATGCCGCACTCTCCGTTTCAATCTGCTGCATCATCAAACGATAACGAGACATCAAATATTTCGAATATATTCTATGATTGATTCAAACTAAAATCATATTCCGAATTGACGGAAAAATCCTGTCGGCAGATGCCGGATTCAGGGAGTAAAACGCTTCTCCGGCAATCTATTCTGCCTGGCCTGTTAAAGCCCGCAAGTAAAACGCTTTTTTGCCTGAGCTGTCTTTGTGGCCAGTGGATTTGAATTAAATCATCTTTGTGTCTTTATCGTCATTTTTCGATATATTATTTTAACATATAAAACTTAAACGCCCTCAAACAATGAATAGTCGTTCTATTCTTGTCTTTCATTTTGTTCCTATTCGGAAAATCGTCGGAATCTTCCTTGGTCATTTCCGGACATGAAGGGCTTTCAAAAATTTTCTCTATCGTATCAAACAGTAGACGCAAGACGTCCGCCGTCTTGAAAAGCGGATGACCATGACGTTACTATTGTTGATATCGTACTTCAAATATCGTGTAGCCGGAATCTTCGGCAACACTTTGGAATGAAACCGCATCCGTCGACATTGCCGTCAAATTCCGCCCGGACAGTATTTTTGTCACGTTTAATTGTTTGAGATACGACGGATTTAGCTTGACTAAAATAAGATCCGGTTGAAGTAGTTCCGGCTCAAAATCAACATTCGGAGCGACTTCAAGAACAATGTGCGCATATCGGTTGAACATGTCTTCTTGTGACGGATCGGATGTGAGCGTCCGCCATCTGTCCATGTTCGGATAGGTATTGGTTGTGTTAATCGTAGCGGCCCCGGCCATCATTGGATAATTGTTCCGCGGAATGGCGTAGTCTTTCATTCCCTCAACAATCCAGATATCTTCCTTTTTGTTGTTTTGCTTGATCGTCTGATACAAAGTTTGCGTTTTGACCGTGTCAAGCCCCCGATTGACCGGATTGACCGTCATGCCCGAAAAGAAACAAATGATAAAAATCCCGGCAAGCAAGAGTCCTTTGCCGTAAGGACGGCGAGACAAGGCAATCCCCAATGTTCCCAAGAATAAAAGGCCGAACGATAAAGCCGCAATGATCGGATTAACATAATTCTTTTGAATAAGCGCGGACATCACCACAATCGCAATCGAAAAGGCAACACTTGCCGCAGCAAATGGCCACGACCGTTTTTGACTCCCGGACTCATCCGGAATGAGCGCTAACCCGCGAATCAACAGCAAAAGATTAAGCCAACTGACCACCATGACCAAGCGATTGCTCAGAACTTTGGACAACAAAGTGATTTTCGAGAGCCATGCCGGCCACGGCATGATAATCCTCCAAGCGAACACCGCAAAAAAAAGCACAAAAATAATACTGAGACCGTCTTTTTTTTCGTCTTTCAGCAACAAATAGATTGTCAGCAAAATTCCCAATGGGAAAAAGTCGTAAAAAAACGCTTCTTCACAGACAACCTGATTGAGCTCTAATTCCTTAATCGGATAATAGATTGTCAGCGGATAATCGAAAAGACTAAAAAACCCGAATCCGCCGTTTTCCAGCCGTTCTCCCGGATAGGCCGTGTGCAAAACGGTCTGGATGGCATCCCAAGACTGAATGAAAATATGGGCGGACACCGCAACCAACATCAAAGCGCCCAGTCCCAAAAACAGCCCGTCAACCAAAGAAATCCGAATTGATTTCCTTTTCGTCGCGATCACCCACACAAAAAGGGCGAAAAAGATAAAAGCCAGCGGGATTTCCCATGAGAGATAAAGGGTAAAGGCATAGGTGCCGGCGCAGATAAAAAACGCTAAGGAATAGAGCGCTTTTTTCCATAGTGCTTCATGATCTTCGATATACCGGTCGGTTATCACAATCATCAGTTGTCCGGCAACCAGCATTTCCACTAGCCCGTTGACGGAAAACCACCATTGAACAACCGGTGAAAAAGTAAGAAGCGCCGCGTAAACCACCGAAAGGACTCTGCGATCCTTGGTCAACAATCGTCCGAATTCAAAAGATACCAAAAAAAGGGCGATGATTCTTCCGCACCAATAAAAAGCCATTCCCTGCCCTTCGCTAAGGAAGAGATAGCCGATTTGAAAGGGGCGGAAAATCATGGCGATATCCCTAACGGGCTGACCGTAAACCATAAAATAATCCGTCGGAGCCGCCCGAAGAAGCGAGTTAAAATACCCAAAGCTTCCCATGGGATTGACATATTGCGATATGGCCATCGGTGTGAAAACCATCCATTCGTCAGAACGGATTTCTCGACTTATTCCGATCAGTGGCTGAGCGGGAACACCGGTGATCGCGGCCCCCCAATTTCCGAAGGATGATCCGTTGATTTCTAGGATTACGCAAAGGATAAAGGCAATGCCGGCAATAAGGAACCTGTATTTAAATAAATAATGACAGGCTTCCCTGCGATAAAAGAGCGCGGCAAACATCGTGACAAGGATAACAGCAAAAACCAAAAGCCACTGATGAACACGAATTAAGCTAAGGGGGTTGACATGAAGCAATCCCGATAGCGTCACCCGTTCTTCCAAAATCGCGAAGTAAATGCTCAACGCAAAAGCAACGGCCAAAGCCGCGGCAACCATGCCGGCAAGCTTCAGCCAAAAGCGCTTTTTGTCCTCTTGGTAAATTGTCGTTAAACTTTTAATTTCCATGCCGCATTCCCCGTTTCAAGCCATTACACCATCGTCACGCGACAGCAAAGCATCAAAGATACATCAAATTTATTCCAGATTGATGGAAAAATCGTTTTTAGCCAATGTCAGATTCGGACTGTAAAATGGATCCCTGGCAATGTATTCGGGCCATGCTTGTTTGAGTCTGTTGATTTCGCCGATAAAACGCTTTTTCTTTTCCGGACTGTCTTCGTATCCCCGGGATTTGGATTCAAAATGATAAAGTTCCGCTTCCGGTGTCCAGACATTATAATAGCCGTGATCGTAAATTTTGAGGCAAAAATCAATGTCATTAAAGGCAATCACGAAAGACTCCGTATAGCCGTCAACTTCGTCAAAGACTTCGCGGCGGACCATCAGACAGGCGGCGGTTACCGCCAGATAATTGGTTGTGCTGACGAGCTTGCCGAAATACCCTTTGGAATCCTTCGGAAAATTGTAGTGAATATGTCCCGCGGCACCCCCGAGCCCGACGACAACGCCGGCGTGCTGAATGGTATCATCGGGATAATAAAGCTTCGCGCCGACGGCACCGATGTGTTTTAACTGACACAGGGCAACCATTTGGGTCAGCCAATCCTTTCGGATCACTTCGGTATCGTTGTTTAAGAAAAGCAGCATATCGCCTTTTGACGCTTCCCTGACGGCAATGTTGTTGATTCTGGCAAAATTAAAGGGAATGTCGATGCGCACCACTTTAATTTTGTCCGGATAGGTTTCGGTATAATGTTTGAAAAGCGACAACGTTTCTTCTTTTTCGCTGCCGTTATCGGCAATAATGATTTCATAGGAAGGATAGTCTGTTATTTCCAAAATGGAATCGATGCAGACTTTCAAAATGTCGGCGCCGTCCCGAGTGGGAATCACGATCGATACCAAATGATCTTCGGTGATCTCATAATGCACTTTATAGTGACCGGGAAGCTCTCCGGGAGTAACCTCCCCTTTAAGACCCCGCCGCTCGATGGCGTCGCTGACTGCGCGAATCCCCGCGTCATAGGCATAGGTTTTGGATTTGGTGTTGACGGCGGTGGATGTTTTTAACTGACGCCAATGATATAAAATTTTGGGAATGTGGACAATACGGTCGGTTTTTTCCGTGACGCGAAGGAGTAAATCATGATCCTGGGCGCCTTCGTACCCGACTCTAAATCCCCCGACCTCATCCAAAATTGACTTGCGATAAACGCTGATGTGGCAAATATAATTGTTGCACATCAAGCTGTCCGGCGCGAAATCGCTTTTGAAATACGGTGTTTTTCGCTTGTCGTCCGCGGTGATATTGTCTTCATCGCTGTAGATTAAATCCACATCGGGATTTTCATTAATGGCTAAAACCACTTCGGCCAAAGCATTGGGAGCCAAAGTGTCGTCATTATCCAAAAGACAGACAAATTCTCCCTTCGCCATGGCAATGGCCGTGTTGGTTGCTGCCGAAATATGCCCGTTTTTCTCACGGTAAGTGACGTGAATTCTGGCGTCCCGATCTTTGAATTCTTCCAAAGTCTCACGGACTGACGCGAGGGTGGAGCAATCATCGGCAATGCAAAGTTCCCAATTGTCATAATATTGATCAATGACCGATTGAATGCATTTTTTCAGATAGATCGACTCAACGTTATACGTCGGCATCACAACGGAAATCAGCGGTTTGATCGGTGCTTTTTCAAGCTCGGCCTTATATTCGGCGTCGCTTTTTGTCTCATTGCGATCAATCCAGGTTTGATAGAAAGAATCGTTGTTGGTCACCCGGTGAAAAATCCCTTTGATGGCGTTTTTGAGACCACTTCGCTTGGTGTATTTTTGAACCTTTTGAAGAATTTCATACCGTTTGCGCTGGGGATTTCCCTCTTCCATCAAATGACAGTATTTTTTACGCATATCAAAACTCTGCACAGATCTGTGACCGTTATTTTCAAAGACGATATTGACCACATTGTCAAAAGCTTTGAGATCAATCTTGATGTAAAACCCGCACTCGGCATCCTGGGGCAGCATAAAGATCGGATTGACATCATAACGCAAGATACTCTCGATCTCGACGTTTGCAACGGAGGGATTATCCTCAACGCTGATACTCACGAGTTCATGAGTCACATTGTCAATGGCCCAGCCAAAAAGACTAAAGGTCATCTCCTCGCGATTTCTTGCGACACTGTCGACATAAATTACAATATTATTGTTTTCCATCTATTACCTCTGTTTTTGCAAAAGGATCTCTCATTGCCTTTGTTTTAAGATTATCGGCCATATCAATTATCGATAGGACGGCAGATGACAATGCCGAGCCGTTTTTTGATATGTTTTTTGCCATAACAACTTGGCGCTCCGGTCAATGTCAAACGCTATGCAAAACGAAACGACCCTTCGTTTCAATGTTGATCGGGATGATTATTTTAACAGCTTTCTCGCTTTTCTTAAAGGGGCAGACGCCTTCCAAGCAGCGCTGTTTTTAATCGCTGTCAACTGGTCGTTGACGTTGATATATTGCTGTTCGATGATATTCTTTTCATTTTCCATTGCCGCCAGACGTTCGGTCAACTCCGCTTTCATTCGGGAAATAGCGTTGACGCGATCAATGAGGGCATAACGCTTAAGGCTTCCCTCAAGATGAAGCGATTTTGTTTGATCTGAAATACCAGACACGATGATTTGGGGATCATCGTCCATGAACATCAGATCCCTTTCGTGATGGTCGAAAGCGTTGGTTTCAAAGACGATTTTTTCTCCCTTGTCATCGGTGACCGTAAGATCGCCGATAACACAGGATTGATTGCAGGGATCAATACGGAAGGTATCAGGTATATGTTCGTCATCGCATTGACTCCGCAACGCGTCCAGATCGACATCAATCCTAAAACGATCTCTGACCAAAGACAAAGTGTCCGTGATCATCATATCGGCGGTGAAAACACCGGATTGTCCATAATAAATTTCCACCGAGCGATCAAAATCCCTGATAAACTGATTTAAAGCCGGTGTCTGATAATAGGTTTCTTTGACATACCGCAGGGAAACGGGATGATCCGAGACATATTCGTCGGTGAAATGCGCTTCCCAGCGAAGATAACGCGCATGATCATCCTCTGTGATACCGTGTCTTTCCAAAAATTCCGAAAGGGTATATCGATAGGTGATTTCCGCGCTGGACAAATAGTAATAAAACAGGCAGCGCCACAAAATGAATTTGACGGGAATGGCAAAATCAAACACCCATTCGTAGTCAATAATGTAGTATTTGCCTTGTTCTCGATTCATGAAAATATTGCCGAAAAGCAAGTCGATATTGGCATGGGTTTGACACGGTTCGGCGTCGTGACGGATTCCTTCGTTTCCGAAAACAGACACAAAATCCGGCGAATCCCCGTAAGCGACCGACTCAGCGCCCTGATTCATATAGGCTTTTAAAGCGTCGATTTCCCGATTAAAGGCATCGAAATCGCCGATTTTCAGGTAGGTGTTTAACACGCTTTCCATCGTCGGCAGTTTAAAATAAGCCATCGTCAGCCCGTCTTTTATCGAATAAACCGGCGCGTACAAAAAAGTACCTTGGTTATTTTGGCGTCTTTTGTAATGATTGATCATTTTGTCCAGATGCGTTTTGGCCCCATCGCTCATCGCTGTTTTTTTGACAATGCGTTTGCCATTTTCACGATTGATAAACGTTGTAATATTAAAATTCTTCCGTCGGTTATTGCTGAATTTGACGTATTCAATGCCGTTGTCCGCAAGGATTCCCGATTTTTTGACCTCGACAATAAAAGAATTAGCGAAGCGATCGCAAACCCCCTCGGATCTTAAGGTCTCAAGCATTTTGTTTTCGTCAAAGAAATTAAGACGGTCGTGGTCATAGGCTGCGTTGGTCCGCCGATAAGAAAAGTCCATGGTGTTGATCGTAGCATCGGTCAAAATTTCCATCGGAAATTTGTAGTCGGGAAAGGGATAATAAAAGCGTCTGTCGCCATATCCGCTGTCATCAAGAAGCGTGTTCATTTCACCTTTGGAAAAGGTCCGCACAAAATCAACATCGCGATACGCGTCAAGACCGCTGAAAAGCGCGGAGGTATGGTCTTCGACGGCGCCGTTGAAGTATTTGAGACCGAGTCTGTTTTCGATGGCAATGAGCAGTACGCCGTCTTTTTTGAGAAGATTGCGAATGCCTGAGAGAAAGGTGACAAAGGGTGAATCGCCCTCGGTAAAGCTCACCGCGTATTCCAGCACGCCGTTTAAAATGATGTAGTCAAACTGTTCGGGAAAGGTCATCGCGTTGAAATTGCCGGTGAAAAGATCTAAGTTATCGTATTTTTTGTTGCGCTCAAAATTAATTTCCGAGCGGATTTTGGTCAGCTCAACCGATGTGACATGATCGACTTTTTCGCAAAAAAGTCCTGTGAGCGCGCCGCAGCCGGAACCGATTTCCAATAGAGACGCGTTTTTTTCAAACGGATACCAACTGAAAACATTGTGTCTGAGCTCGCTTAAATGATAAAACATCGGCCAACGGTCATCCGTGGACAGAACCGAATGATAGTCTGTATGATTTTTGACAACATCAAGCATTTCAAGCTCAATATCGCCGTCGGAGTAACCGGTGTCATCTTGATAAAATTCCAAATGCCAGTTTGCCATTATCTCACCTCGTTATGAAAGTTTGTTAATTGAGATCTCCGTATTGGTATCAAAGAATCCAACCGTATCCTTTTCGGAAATGACTTTAAGATCGATGATATCGTAAAAACGGTGATAGACGATAAAGGTTCCGTCGGCATCAATGCCCGTACAGCCAAGGGAAATAAAATAGTTGCCGCTTTGGAAGGGAATGATCTGTTTAAAGCTCACTTCATAGGTCTCTCCCGCTTTTGCGATAAAGCCGTCCATACCTTCAAACATATTGTTGGTGCCGGTGAGTTCCGTTCCTTTGATGTCTTTATAGGACACCGCGAAAATCGGATTGTGGATCTCTTCGTTAAAACGCACCTTAAAAGCAATTGTCAATTCATCAAATTTAGCGATTTGATCCGCGGCCTCACCCTTTCGATTATATAGATTGATCTCGGTAAACTCGGCCTGTTTCGTGCCGTAATCAATGATATTTTCACTGAGGGGCACATTGCTTTTGATCAGGCCGGAATCGAGCAATTCCTTGCCGCTTTCTTTATCCTTGCCTTTGTTTTCCTGATTGACAAGAATTTTTTTATACAAGTCGACCATATCCCGGGCTTCGCCGATTTCAATCTGATCGCCTTCGTTTAAGACCATCACGCGGTCGCAATATTTAATCACGGAACTTAAATCGTGGGTGACGAAAATGATGGTTTTGCCCCGGCGTTTGAAGTCCATGAATTTTTTGTAGCATTTTAATTGGAAAAAGGCGTCCCCAACGGACAGCGCCTCGTCTACAATGAGAATTTCGGGATCCACATTGATGGCCAAAGCAAAAGCCAGACGCACAAACATCCCCGACGAATAGGTTTTGACCGGTTGATTGATGTGATCGCCGATATCGGCAAATTCAATGATTTCATCGAGCTTGGCGTCCATCTCTTCTTTGGTAAAACCCATGATATCGCCGTTTAAATAAACATTTTCGATGCCGGTGTATTCCTGGTTAAAGCCGGCGCCGAGTTCCAAAAGCGCCGAAATGCGCCCGTTGATATTGACATCACCCTTCGTTTGAGTAAGCACCCCGGTAATAATTTTGAGCAAAGTGGACTTACCAGAGCCGTTTTTGCCGATAATGCCGAAACATTCCCCTTCTTTAACATCAAAATTAATGTCTCTTAAAGCATAAAAATCCGTATGATATTTTTTGCGCGTTAAGGAAAACGCTTCTTTCAGGCGGTCCTTGGGTTTGGCATAGATATAGTAGATTTTGGTCAGATCGCGAACGCTGATAATGGTGTTGTCCTGTGTCATATCCTGCGCCCCCTTTTATAACACGTCCGAGAAATGCGGGCGCATTTTTGAATAAGTGATCGATCCGATGATGAGAAACACAAGGGTGCATCCCCAAAAATAGAGACCGAGATGCCAATGCTGCCAAAACCATCCGGTGCCGAAAAACGCGTCGCGGTATCCCTGAATAATGTAAAACAGTGGATTGAGTTTAAAAAGCAAATGGTATTGCGGCGGGAAATTATTAATGCTCCAAAGCACCGGGCTTCCCCACATCATCACCTGCAACCCCACATTGATCAAAGGCGTAATATCCGTAAAAAACGGCTGAATGGAAGAGGTAATCCATACGATTCCCGTTAGCATCACAATCAGGCAAAACAGATAATACACGATTTGAAGCAAATAAAGGGACGGGAAAAACCCGTAAAGCGTTGTCAGGATAATGGCGATTCCGATAAAGAAAAAGTGGGTGTACAGATTGGATATCAGCTTTGCCGTCGGCAAAATATGAATATTAAACACCACTTTTTTGACCAGATAGTTGTAATCCCTGTAGCAATTGGTCCCCGTCACAAGGGTGTCCGAAAAGAAAAACCAGACGATAATCCCGGTGACAAGATACAAAATAAAGGGCACTGAACCATCGGTCATACCGGCTTTAAACCCTTTTTCAAATACAAACCAATACACTAAAATGGTCACAAAAGGCGTGAAAAACGCCCAAAAGACGCCAAAGAAAGAGCCGGCGTAACGCGCTTTAAAATCATTTTTGGCAAAGCGAAGCAGCAGTCTTCTGTTTTGCCAGATATCTTTGAAAAAAGCGAAAAAATCTTTGATCATTAGAATCCTTCCCGTATTCTTCTCGAAGCCAAAACACGCTCTGCTGCCCATGAAAACAAGCAGACGTACAGTCTATATCGCTTCGAAAATCAATTCTTTTAACAAAAAACCACCGCTACCTGTGAAAAACAGCCAGCGGTCGGCGAAATTATTTTTTCTTTGAGTACATTTTTTCGTAATATTCCTGATAGCCGCCGGATTTCACCTGAGCCACCCAATCCTGGTGGCCGAGATACCAGTCGATGGTCTCGACAATGCCTTCCTCAAAGGTGTAGGAGGGTTCCCATCCCAGTTCGGTGGTAATTTTGGTGTTGTCAATGGCATAGCGTCTATCGTGACCCAAGCGGTCCTCGACATGAATTTTTAAATCGTCGGAAATTTTGGTATAGTCGGTTTTAATGTCGGGATAAGCCCCTTCTTCCAGACGTTTTTTGACGTTTTCAATGATAAGATCGACGATTTGGATGTTGGCTTTTTCATTGTTTCCGCCGATGTTATACACTTCGTTTAAACGGCCTTGTCGAAGCACGGTGTCAATGCCGCTGCAATGATCTTTAACGTGAAGCCAATCGCGAACCTGCATCCCGTCGCCGTAAATCGGCAGCTCTTTAAGATCGATAACGTTGGCAATCATCAAAGGAATGAGTTTTTCCGGGAATTGATTGGGGCCGTAATTGTTGGAGCAACGCGTGATGTTCATCGGAAATTTGAAGGTATTGCCATAGGCGCGAACCAGCAAATCGGCACTGGCTTTGGACGCGGAATAGGGGCTGTTGGGCGTAATCGGGGTGGTTTCGGTAAACATACCGGTTTTGCCCAGCGCGCCGTATACTTCGTCGGTGGAGACTTGAAGATATTTCACCCCTTCTTTATAGGTGGGATAACCTTCGTCATCTTTGCCTGTTTGCCAGGCGTTTTTGGCCGCGTTTAACAGAATTTGCGTCCCCAAAATGTTGGTTTTGACAAAGATTTCGGGATTTTCGATGCTGCGGTCCACATGGGATTCCGCCGCGAAATTGACCACATAGTCAAAATTATATTCGGAAAACAGCGCGTCAACAAAAGCTTTGTCGGCAATATCCCCTTTGATAAAGACATAGTTGGGGTTTTCTTCGACGTCCGTTAAATTTTCAAGATTGCCGGCATAGGTCAGCGCGTCCAAATTGACGATAATGTCATCGGTATGGGTATTTAATTGATATTTGACAAAATTGGAGCCGATAAAGCCGGCACCGCCTGTTACAAGTATGGTTTTCAAGAGAAAGCTCCTTTCATTGGCGCGTGGCAAAGACCAGGCGCGTCGGATAACTGATGTATTATAAAAGATGTGTTTTAAAATTGCAACTGATCACGCACATCTTTTAAGAAAGGCTGTTTTTCATCCTTTTCGGAAAGGATAAGGGAATCCATATCGTCGACAGGCCATTTGACGCCGATGTCCGGATCATTCCAGCGAATGCCGCCGTCGTATTCGGGGTGATAAAAATCGGTGCATTTATAATTGAAAGTCGCCGTATCGGAAAGCACCACAAAACCGTGGGCAAACCCCTCGGGGATATAGAACATCGTATGGTTTTCAGCGCTTAAGGTCACGCCGGCCCATTTGCCGTAGGTGGGAGAACCCGCGCGCAAATCGACGCCGACATCCCACACCGTGCCTTCGGTGGCGCGGACAAGCTTGCCCTGGCTGTGTTTGGTCTGGAAATGCAAACCGCGAAGCACGCCTTTGCGGGAACGCGATTCATTATCCTGCACAAAAACCATATCCAGACCGGCTTCATTAAACGTCTGTTGATTATAGGTTTCCATAAAATAGCCGCGTTCATCGCCGAACACCTGAGGATGTACAATCACAAGGCCTTCAATGCCCGTCTGTTCGATTTTAATGGCTGCCATAGCTTACCTCCCTGCCTTCCGTCGCGCGTTTAATCAAATACTCACCATATGCTGTTTTTTTCATGGGCTCCGCTAGTTTAATCAATTGTTCTTTATCAATAAAGCCTCTGAGAAAAGCAATTTCCTCAACGCAGGACACATAAAGTCCCTGGCGTTTTTGAATGGTTTCCACAAAATTGGACGCTTCAATTAAGCTGTCGTGGGTGCCGGTATCGAGCCAGGCCATCCCACGGCTGAAAAGCTCAACCTTCAGATCGCCCCGTTTGAGATAGGTCTCGTTGACGGTCGTGATTTCCAGTTCTCCTCTGGCTGAAGGCTTGATGTTTTTGGCGATGTCCACCACGTCGTTATCGTAGAAATAAAGTCCCGGAACAGCGAAATTGGATTTGGGCACCTCGGGTTTTTCCTCAATGGACAGCACCGTCCCGTCAGGCGCGAATTCCACCACGCCGTAGCGTTTGGGATCGTGAACGGGATAGCCGAAAATCACCGCACCGTGTTCCAGCTCCGCCGCGGCCTTTAAGGACGAGGTAAAGCCTTGGCCGTAAAAAATATTGTCGCCGAGAACCAGGGCGACCTTGTCGTCGCCGATAAATTCCTCACCGATAATAAAAGCTTCGGCTAGTCCGTTGGGCGCTTCCTGCACTTTATAGGTGAAATGGAGGCCCAATTCTTCGCCGGTGCCGAGAAGACGTTCAAAATTGCCGATATCCTGCGGCGTGGAGATGATGAGAATATCCCGAATGCCCGAAAGCATCAAGGTTGAAAGCGGATAATAAATCATCGGTTTGTCATAAATGGGCAAAAGCTGCTTGGACACAGCCCGGGTAATGGGATAAAGGCGGGTTCCCGAACCGCCCGCGAGAATAATACCTTTCATATCGAAAAACTCCTTTTTTCCTTAAGATTCATCAAGCCAATTTAAATAGTCGACAAGCGCATCCCGCCAGGGTCTGAAAACATTGAGACCGAGGGCGGCAAGTCCCGCGTTTTCCAAAACCGAATACTTGGGTCTCGGCGTCTTGCTGGGATATTCCTCGGAGGTAACGGGAGCAACATCGATATCGATGCCTTTAAGCTTGAAGATTTCACAGGCAAAATCATACCACGAGCACATGCCTTCACAGGTGCCGTGATAAATGCCGTAGGCATCGGTCTCAATCAAAGCCAAAATCGCCCGGGCAAGATCAACGGTGCTCGTCGGCGAGCCGACCTGATCGGCAACCACCGTCAATTTGTCGTGGTTTTCGGCGAGCTTTAACATCGTTTTGACAAAATTGTGACCGTCCCCGTACAGCCAGGCCGTGCGTACGATAAAATATTTTTCGGCGTTTTCTTTGACGAGTTTTTCACCAAGGGCTTTGCTTTTTCCGTATACGGTTTGGGGATCGATGGGATCGGCTTCCGTATAGGGGCGGATCCGGCCGTTCTCCGAAATGCCCTTGCCGTCAAACACATAATCCGTGGAGACGTGAACCAGCACAATATCCCGCTCGGCGGTAAGCTCGGCAAGCTTTCCGGGGCCTTCGCCGTTGATGGCTGTCGCCGCGGCTTCTTGGGTTTCGCAACCGTCAACGTTGGTCATCGCGCCGCAATTAATGACAACATCGGGATTTTCACGATCGATGATCGCCGCCATCGCCGCTTTATCGGTAATATCAAATTCGGGAATATCATATCCCGCAAAGGGTGTGCCTTTTTGTTTAAGCTGGCGTGTCAGTTCCCTTCCGAGCTGACCGCCGCATCCGGTAAGTAAGATTTTCATGAATCACCTTAATATCTTTCTGATAAAATCTTTTGATAGAAATTGTAACACAATATGTAACAGATTTACAGTCATTATACTAAAGGCTTTCTTTAATGTCTAACAATATCAGCGATTTTTTTTGATAAATCCATGAAAATCAACGTATTTATGCTATAATAACAAACATTAATGATGTACGCAAAAAGAAATCATCAATCATCGACACCGTTATGAATGCCTAAATTTGGAGAAAACTAAATGAGTTTAAAAAAGAAAATATTATCCATTGTTTTAGCGATTTTACTGGTCTTTCTCGGCAGCGGCGCCATTTATGCCTACAACATTCTGGCAGGCCTCGGCTCCGGCCAGCGTCTTAACGAAAGCGCCTTGAGCATCAACACCCTGTCCAACACCGACGTCATCAACGTCGCCCTCTTCGGGATTGACGGTCGCGAGGACGTCGACGGTGACCGCACCGACACCATCATGATCGCTTCCATCGATTTAAACGAAGGCGATGTTCAAGTCACCTCCATCATGCGGGACCTTTACGTGCGCATTCCCGCCGGCAGCAACAACGAAGAAAACTACGACAAAATCAACGCGGCCTATATGTACGGCGGCCCCCAGCAGTCCATCCAGACCATCAACGAGAACTTTGACATGAACATCAGTGATTATGTCGTCGTCAATTTCAATTGCCTGGTCGACAGCGTTGACGCTTTGGGCGGCGTCGATATCGATGTGAAAAACGGCGAAGTGGTCTATTGGACCAATCAATACATCGGCGATGTCAACGAAAAAACCGGTCACAACGATCCCTATTTGGAACGGACGGGCATGCAGACCCTCACCGGCGTCCAAGCCCTCGCCTATTGCCGCAACCGCTATTCCGATGACGATTACGGCCGCACCGAAAGGCAGCGCGAAGTGGTCAAAGCCATGTTTGACAAAGCCATCAACGCCGACATTATGACAACCCTCAACATCATCAACAAGGTTTATCCCTATATTCAAACCTCTTTCTCGTTGAATGAAATCACCCAATACGCCGGCGCTTATATGTCCCTCAGCAACAAGACCTTCAAAAACGGGCGGATTCCTTTCGACGGCTACAACACCACAGCCGACATCAACGAAACCTCCTATGTGGTTCCCGTCACGCTGGAAGACAACGCCGTGATGCTCCACAAGCTCATCTACGGTGAAAACAACGACTACACCCCGTCGGATACCGTCAAGATGATCAGTAACAACATCGTCTCCACAACCGGTCTCTCCCACGGCTCGGCGGCGGATCCCTCCACCTACGGTCCCGGTTCGGACAACGGCTCTCCCATCGGCGGTCAGGTGGAAGTGCAGATTCCCGAAAATGAAGTCAGTTATTCCGAAGATGTCTATTATTGATCCTTTCTTGGACAACATCGACAAAAATGCGATCAACAGTTAATACGTATATTTAATAGAGTTTAAAATTTACAAAGCAACCATATACACAACAAGGGCGCGGCAATCACTGCCGCGCCCTTCAGACCAAAGACAAAGTCGTGTTTAAACAACTGAGTTAAGCACGGCTTTTCTATTTGGAACGATTTTCGACATAAAAAAGCTTTGAATGCAAAAAATAAAAGAACTGCTGCTTGGAATCAATCCCTTTTTCTTCATAATC
>JAFRBB010000045.1 GCA_017405085.1 Eubacteriaceae bacterium | reverse complement strand
TGTCTGTCTGTCTGTCTGTCTGTCAAGATTCTGTTTCCGCTCTCAGCAAATGTCAAGAGAAAATCGCGATAATATTCATATTGTTTTTGACGCGCTTCGATCTCCACGGGCAAACCGATATTCAGGTCAGAGCAGAGGGCGTCGAAATTATCAAGAACGTTCACAATTCTGTTTTGAATACTAATATCCGGAACACTCACTTTGATGGATCCCATCACGTTACTCATTAATTTTGGATTTCCCATTCCTCTGCTCACATGTTTTGGAGCCTCAATGGACAGTGCATGGAACAGATACCGGGTATTCGCTATCTGAGTATTAACTTTTAGTAGCCCGCAAACATTGGTGATATTAAACTTTCCTGTTCGATAAAACACTGTCCCGGCATTTGCTCCATCTGTTGTCCATGTTAGATATTCTCCATCGTACGTATACGACGAAATCCGTCCAAGTTCTCCATCGTTTTCGGTTTGAGAAGAATAGACTGGGTAAATTCCAGGATTCTCTTTTATATCTTTTTTAGAGATAACTTTTCCACGAGATATTTCGCATAGTTCTTGCACTTTAAGCGTCCTGACCGGCACCTCAAAGGTCAGCATTTTATTCCGGTAATACTCATACTGTTTCTTTCTCGCTGTAAGTTCCGCTGTAAGCGCTGTTGTAAGCTCCGTGAAATTGTCCAATATCCGGACAATTTCACGCTGCACCTCAATGGGAGGTACAGGGATTTTAAACTCTTCCGTAACCCGAAGAGAAATCTGTGGTAATGACCCCATCCCTGAAGCAGCTTCTCGAAAATAGTTTGTATTATTTTTCAATACATAGTATAGAAATTTTACACTTGTGCGTTCCTCATTAGTATATGCCCACATTTCATTCTTAAATGTGAACGGCTCTTCATAAAATATAAAATCTATAACTCCTCGCGATTGTACAAGTACTGCAGGAACCCTTGTAATGTTTGCTTTTGGTATATCTTTCTCAAAGGCATTGATTACTGTTTTTCCACCTGCAAATATTCTAATATCACCATCTGGGTTGTCAATCTCTTTCATCTTCCCAGCAGTAATAGGTGTTCCTTTCAATCTCGTGTACACATCTCTTATTTTCTTATACTCCACCCCATTCGGGCACAACTCCGCAATCAACGCATCCAGCTTACGCATTGTCCTGCCCTCCTTCCGCTTTATCGCTCAGCTCCGCTTCGATCTCCTCTATTGTCGGCAGTGACGATTGATAGTCCTCCGGAAGAAACCTGTTGATGTCATACACCGCAATGCCCATCGGCTGACTGCTTGCCTCCAAGGCATATTGCGCTTTGACATTGTCCTTGGATTTGCAGATAATCAGTCCCAGCGTCGGTCCGTCTTTCTCACTCTTGATCTGATGATTGACCGCGACCATATATGCTCCGAGTTGCCCCATATCTCCCGATTGAAACTCTCCGATTTTTACTTCCACAACAAAGAAGCAGTGCAGCTTATAATTATAAAAGAGAAGATCAATAAAATTCTCCGTTTTGCCAATGTTTAGCTCCACTTCCCGACCGGCGTAAGCAAACCCGCTTCCCAGCTCCATAAGCAGTTTCTCAACATTGGCCAACAGCGCGTCTTTAAGCTCCTTTTCATTGTATTGCTCACTGATAGCTATAAAATCAAAATTGTAAGGATCCTTCGTCATTGCCTGCGCAAGATCACCCTGATCCTCAGGTAGCGTCAGACTGAAATTGGTAATAGCTTTCCCTTGACGTTCATATAAGTCCGTATCCAGGAAATTCATGAGCACCGCTCTTGACCAGTTATTTTCCAGCGTTTTCTTTACATAGAATAGTGCCTTTTCCAGATTCCCTTTACATTTATCCAGTATTGTTCTATTGTGCCCCCACGGTATATAAAATATCATCTCCAAATCGTCCGCAAGCTGTGGACGATTCGCGGCATTCTCCAAATCGTCCCCAACCTGTTGACGATTCTCATTCGCTTCGGGATACATTTCGTAAAAATAGCGCATATATTTCAAATTCGTGGTCGAAAACGACTTGATGTTAGGAAATACATCCTTCAGATCGCTGCTGATCGTTTGATAAAAACCGGAACCATATCCGGCCTCTTCACTCAAAAAAGCGATATCCCTGCCCAGCCCCCAATAGAATCGCAGCATTTCGCTATTTACTTTAACAGCCGCCTTCAACTGACTCTGGCGAAAGCGTTTTGATACATCCGCTATCCAGTTTCTGTATTTGACATCCGTTTTGATAAGGTGGCTCATCCTTCCTGCCCTCCTTCTGTCAGTTCGGAAGACAGATCAATTTCCGCGATAATCTGATCGATCTCATCTCGAAGGACCTGTTCGCGTTCAACAATTGCCTTGATTTCCGCGTTCAACTTGATAATATCAATCTTTTCCCGTGTATCCTCCTGTTCCACATAGGTTGAAACAGAAAGGTTATAATCCTGCTCTTTGATTTCCTCATAATCGACAAGACGGGCAAAATAGTCCTTATCCTCACGGCTTGCGTACTCGTCGACAATGGCAGAGATATTTGCGTCTGTCAGCTTATTGTTATTCGTCACCTTGACACATTCCTTTGACGCATCAATAAAGAGTGTCCGGTTATCGGCTTTGTTCTTTTTGATCACCATGATGCAGGTGGCGATAGACGTTCCGAAGAAAAGATTGTCCGGCAACTGAATCACACAATCAATATAGTTGTTGTCTATCAGATATTTACGGATCTTCTTTTCTTTGCCGCCACGGTACATCACGCCGGGAAAGCATACGATAGCCGCGGTGCCGTTTGTCGCGAGCCATGATAACGCGTGCATGATGAAGGCAAGATCAGCCTTGGACTTCGGGGCGAGAACACCTGCCGGGGAGAACCGCGGATCGTTAATGAGCGTCGCGTCATCCTCCCCGGCCCATTTGATGGAATAGGGCGGATTGGACACGATGACTTCAAAGGGTTCATCGTCCCAGTGTTGTGGGCTGACAAGGGTATCCTCGCAAGCAATATCGAACTTGTCATATCCGATATCGTGCAAAAACATATTGATACGGCAGAGGTTATATGTCGTAATATTGATTTCCTGGCCGTAAAAGCCCTGACGGACATTCTCCTTACCCAGAATTTTCGAGGCCTTCAAAAGCAGAGATCCTGAACCGCAGCAAGGATCATACACTTTGTTCACTTCGGTTTTACGGGCAACCGCAAGTCGTGTCAGCAACTCCGACACTTCTTGCGGCGTATAGAACTCGCCTCCGGATTTTCCGGCGTTGGATGCGTACATGGTCATGAGATACTCATACGCATCACCGAAGGCATCAATGGTATTTTCCTTATAATCGCCCAGCTTCATCTCACCGATGCCGTTTAAGAGCTTGGTGAGTTTATCATTTCGCTTCGCGACGGTCGCGCCGAGCTTGTTGGAATTGACATCAAAGTCATCAAACAGTCCGGAGAAGTCATCCTCGCTAATGTGGCCTTTCGCGGATTCTTCAATGTGCATAAACACCTTTTCAAGCACCTCGTTCAGATGCTCTGCCGCCCAGTCCTTTTCGGTATTGGCTTTCTTCCTCAAATTACAGAAAAGCTCAGACGGGAGAATAAAGAAACCCTTCTCCTCGACCAATCCGTCGCGTGCTTCTTCAGCTTCATCATCCGACATATCGGCATAGTTAAATCCTTCATTTCCTGCTTCAATTTCTCCCTGATTGACATAGTTTGTCAGGTTTTCTGAAATATATCGGTAAAACATGGTGCCAATAATATAGGATTTGAAATCCCAACCGTCAACGCTTCCGCGAAGATCATCAGCGATGCGCCATATCGCTCGGTGAAGTTCATCGCGCTCTTGTTCTTTCTTATGATCTGACATGATGATCATCCTCCGGTGTTCCCATTTTGATTTGACTTCAACCGTTTCTCTTCACGGAGAACTCAATAAAAGATATTATATCATGAAAAGGAAAAGAAAGCTATCAATGACATGTTAATTTCCTCATAAATTCGCAATTCCTCAGGCTGTCCATGAAAACGGTGATATTCTATTCGGCAAAAGATTTAACCCTAACAATTCCCATAGCAGAGCACCTCACCCTACACTGATTGGGGGAAACATCCGCAAGTTCAGTGTGCCGGAATGATAAGAATCGAAAAAGGGCGTATCGTCTGGTATAATAATGACAGCGGGCATTACAGACCTAACGCAAAGTCAATGCATGTTGCTGATGAAGCTTTTGGAAAATTACCTTCGATCCTCTTCAAGAAAAAGAAAGGGCGATGATCATGAAAACAATAGAAGAATATACGAATTATCTACTGAACTGTTGCTTCACAGATGATAGCTTTGATCCTGAAGGTCATGAAGAACATTTACAATCTTCATGGGAATTGTTTGAAAACTATTCTTGGGAAGACATTTCTCCTGTTTGGATGAATCATCTCTACATGGATTGTAAAACTCCCGAGGAAGTTATAAATTTTGTAAATCTTTTTGTCTACTACGAAGCGGCTGACCGACCGATTAATGACCCTATTAAATTTATTGGTTATCTCTACTATAAAGTAGACATGGATAAATATTGGGAGGAAGCAGGCGAGCTATTTGAGAGCTTAACGATAAATATACTTTCAAAAAATGGTCTTGTGAATACCATGGTTGATCCTTATTATAATCCAATGAAAGATAGTCGGATTATAAAAGAAGTTGATAAGCTCAGAAAGGCAAAAAAATAATGGACTACACCAAATTAAGCAAAGAAATATCCTACGCGCTTCGTCATGCGCCTTGGGAATACGAGCTTGAACTCGACAGAGATGGATTCGTTCCTGTTGGGCAGCTTCTTAACGCTGTGAACGAGACCGGAAAATACGATAAAATCATTACCGCTGACGACTTGTTTCACATCATCGAAACGTCTGACAAAAAAAGGCATGAATTGAGAAATGGCAAAATCAGAGCATTATACGGGCATTCTATTCCTATGCACATTTCCAAAGAACCCCTCACGCCGCCCGATAACCTTTTCACGGCACAACACATAAAGCTTTTGAGCGGATCATGAAAGAAGGATTAAAGCCGATGAACAGGCAATATGTTCATCTTTCCATTGATACCGATACAGCCATTCAGGTTGGCAGACGCAGGGACACCACTCCCGTGATCTTGATGATCGATGCGAAGGAAGCCAATCGTCATGGTGTCGCATTCTATAAAGGCAATGACAAAGTGATTCTTGCTGATTTTATCCCCCCTGTCTATATCAAAACACGCTAAACGCTACGGCACAGAACATACACTGTGCCGTCTTTCTTTTGGTATTAACCAACCATAAAAAAAACGCGCCGAAGCGCGTTTCAAAGGACTCTCGTACCAAGAGCATCAGCACACGGGAATGACCCAGCCGAAGGGATCGGGTTCAGTGCCGCGCTGAATGCCGCAAAGGGTGTCGTAAATCTTTTGGGCATAGGGGCCGATTTCATCGTTGTTAAAGACCATGTCTTCCCCTTCATAATTGAGCTTGCCGATGGGCGAAACCACCGCGGCGGTGCCCATGCCGAAGACTTCCTCGACTTTGCCTTGATGATAGAGATCGACAAATTCATCAATGCCGATGACCCGTTCTTCCACGGTTTCGCCCCAGCTTTTGAGAAGCTCAATGATGCTCCGGCGGGTGATGCCGGGCAAAATGGTCCCCGTGAGCTTGGGCGTCACAAATTTGCCGTCGATTTTAAACATGACGTTGCAGGAACCCACTTCCTCAATATGGCTTCTGGTCGCGCCGTCAAGCCACAAGGTTTCCTCATAGCCCGCTTCATGAGCTTTTTCGGTGGCTGCCAGGGATCCGGCGTAATTGCCGCCGCATTTGGCTTCGCCGGTCCCGCCGACGACGGTGCGGGCGTAGACGCGTTCAATGTGCATCATCGTGGGTTTAAGACCGTCTTTATAATAGGCCCCCACGGGACAGAGAATGATAAAGAACTTGTAGGTTTTGCTGACGCGCACGCCGATATAAGGATCCGTCGCGAAAATAAAGGGACGAATATACAGAGACGTGCCCGGAGCCGTCGGGATCCAGTCCTTTTCAAGCTCCACCAGCTGTTTTAACGCGTCCAGCACAAAATCCGTGTCAATATGGGGAATGCACAGACGATCCGCCGAGCGGTTGAGTCGGGCGAGATTATCATTGGCGCGGAAAAGCTGAACGTGTCCGTCCGGGGTTTTATAGGCTTTGGTGCCTTCAAAAATTTCCTGAGCGTAATGCAAGACCATGCAGGCCGGATCAAGGGAAATCGGTCCGTAGGGTTCAATGCGGGCGTCATGCCAGCCTTGTCCTTCGGTGTAGTCCATCGTAAACATATAATCGGTGAAAATCGTACCGAAAGGAAGGTCTCCCGTCGGTTTTTCTTTCAGTTTGTCTGCCTTGATCAATTGTATATCCATCATGCTACTTCCTCTTTTTGTATTTTATTGATAAACGCGTGACAGCGTTGCCTTTGTTCTCTAAGTATATCAATATTGTATACAACATTCAAGTCATCTCATGGGTTTTTTTGTGATACATTTGAAAATCTTTTTAAAATGCCGTTGTTGACCGCCATTTTTCGTTGGGTTCGCCAAAAACAAAATGAGGAATTAATTTGTTTTTACAAAGCGACTTATGTACTCTTCCCTAAAACCGCATATTCATTGCGGTTTATCAATTAGGCAGTGAAGATACTTCGTACAGAGATCTACAATGTCGTCAGGCGCTTTTTCAATAAATGAAGCTTCCCTTGCATATAAATCAACGGTTCGTATTTGAAAACAAAGAATCACACCTTGTGTCATCGTTCGATCATCAAGTTCTACTTCAAGCGGATAATCTTTCTTATTTGATGTTATCGGAAGAACGATATTCATTCCTCCGGGTAACAGCACCGAATTAATAACAAGCAATGGTCTGTAATTTCCTTGTTCGTGTCCTTTTATCGGATTAAGATTTGCTTTTACAATATCACCTTGCTGAAACATTATAATACTTCACCTCCGACATCTTCGCCCCAATCAATTTCTTTTGCGGGTCCGATATCATCCAAGGTAATCTCAGAAAAAGGTTTTCCATAAAATTTTTCAAATATGTCTATCGTGCTTTCTTCTTTTTTCAGAAACATACCGCCATCTTTTAATTGCAATTCAATCTTGTCACCGGCTTCTAATTTTAACGAATCGATTGTCTTTGCGGGAATTCTAACAGCAAGACTATTACCCCATTTAGATAAAGTAAGCTTCATGGCAAAACCCTCCTTTATGATATACATTGTATATCATATTTATAAAATTTGCAAGTATATACATCTTTTTTCTGTGAAAGCATTTTTACCATTGTGGTTTCTAATCTTTTTATTTTGTTTGGTTTGACAAAAATAAATTTCAAAAAATACTATCCTGTTCAAAATAAAAAGACTTCCCTCTGTCATCTGATCAAGAAAGGATGCTGATCCTCTCCTATTTTACAGATGAATCATCGGAAAATCTTTTACTGTTTATATATCATATCAAAAAATTGATAATCTAAAAGCTACAGCCGAAATCTTTAAAGCGCTTTTTAAAAATACCAATTGCCGCAAATTTCATAGCTAGGTTCATCGGTTTGGGGATAGCTTCTGAAATTGACATAGCTATGACTGCGAAGACCTCCCCGGACACAATCCTCCACGGCTTTGCGGGTTGCTTCGGGATAGGCGCCGCCGGTATATTTTTGATAGGCGCCGTCAAAATACGCCGCGAACTGGCCGGCGGCCTTGATGACGGTCATGACGTCGCCGCGCCCTTGATCAACGCGGTTCATAATGCAGGAAATCACGGCCATATTACCTTCATAATCGGTCCCCGCTTCCTGACGCACCACGGCGCAAAGCAAATCGAAATCCGCGTCGCTGAGCTCCGCGGTGGAATGCCCTGTGGAAATCACGCCGCCTTTTTCAAGTTTGGCGCCGATTTCCTCCACCTGGGCAACGGGTTTCCTCGTCACCACTTCTTTGATGACCTCGCGGTTAACTTCCGCCCCGTCGATGGTCGCGATTTTTTCCGTCACGACTTTGGTTCCCGGCACACCGGAATCGAGCACCTCCGTGGTGCCGTAAAGCTTGTCGGGGTTGACGCGCTGCTCTTTGGGCGGCGCGATAACTTCGTTGTGAGAGACCGTCAGGTATTCGGCCCGTTTAATCTGAATGTCCTTGAGGTCCGTGGTCAGCTTGGTATTGGTGCCGGGTATGACGGCGTCATCTCGGTCGGTTTTGATGCCGAGCTCCTGAAGCAGATCACCGACGGTTTCGGCAGAGGAATCATAGCGGATATCCTTGCCGCCGACGTGAACCGTTCCCGAAACCCGGGCGACAATTTTGATCTCATTGACCCCGGCGGTCATTGCGCTCAAATCCTGATTTACGTTATAATGATCATCAACCACAATGCCTTCATCGGAAAGCACATCCTCAACCCGGGAGGTGAGCTTGACATTGACATCCTTGCTGGTCACCTGGGCTCCGTCGCCGCGGATTTTGTTATCCACGACCACCCGGACGGTTTTGCGCATATGCAGCGCGCAAAGCAAAGCGATGACCGCCGCCGCGCCCAAAAGCAGCGCGATGATCATCACGGTTTGACGATGTTTTTTAATGAAAGCGGGTAAGTTTTTAATCTGCAAAAAATGATCCTTTCCGACCGCGCGATAAACAAAGGGTTACGAACAAAGAAAAAAGATAAGCCGTTAAGCGATTTGCTTATCAAGACGTTTATCTCATTCTGCGGTCTTATCA
This sequence comes from Eubacteriaceae bacterium, assembly GCA_017405085.1. Taxonomy (GTDB): domain Bacteria; phylum Bacillota; class Clostridia; order Eubacteriales; family Eubacteriaceae; genus RUG12931. The sequence goes on along the minus strand of JAFRBB010000045.1, from coordinate 1,833 downwards.
TCGCCCACAAGTCTAACAGCAAAAGAACAAAATGTCAATCTTTTGTAACGAAAATATATACAAATCTTAAATTATGATGAAAAAAACACAAGAATTTTCAATCGAAACCGTAACCGAGCCATTACTTACTTGGTTCGATACGCAAAAACGCGATCTGCCTTTTCGCAAAAACAGAACGCCCTACCGCGTCTGGCTCGCGGAAATCATGGGACAACAAACCCAAATCGACACCTTCATTCCCTATTATGAGCGCTTTATCAAGACGTTCCCCGACGTCCGTGCTCTGGCCGACGCCGACGAAGCCGACGTCCTGACCCTGTGGCAAGGCCTTGGCTATTACAGCCGGGCCCGAAGCCTGCACAAAGCCGCGAAAATCATCGCAAATGATCTGGGCGGCGTCTTTCCGACCACCAGTGAAACCATTATTAAACTCCCCGGAATCGGCCCCTACACTGCCGCTGCCATCGCGAGCATCGCCTTCGGAGAAGCTGTTCCCGCCGTCGACGGCAATGTCACCCGAGTTGTGACACGCCTCACCGACGATCCCATTGACATTGCGGGCAGCCGCGCCAAAGAGGTCATCGCCGACAAACTCCGTTTGATTATCCCAGCGAATCGTCCTGGGGATTTCAACGAAGCGCTGATGGATTTCGGCGCGACCCTTTGCGTCCCGAAAAATCCCCCCTGCCTAATCTGCCCGTTAAGAGAGAATTGCGCCGCGTATCAAAACGGCACCGTCGCCCAAAGGCCCGTGAAGTCCAAACGGACGCGCTCTGTTCCCGTTCCCGCCGCTGTGGCGCTTATCACCGACGCCAACGGCCGGATTTTTCTAAAGCGGCGTCCGGACAAAGGACTGCTCGCCGGCATGTGGGGCTTTCCCATTGTCGAAAACACCAAGGCCGAACAAAAGCTCAGGCTCAAGGTAAAACAATATTTTAGCGACGTCTCCCCGGGCAAGATCGTTGGGGAAGCTTCCCACGTCTTCACCCATAAAACCTGGCGGATGACGGTTTATTGTTATCATTGCAATGACATCATAGACAACAGCGGCGTGATGGTATCACCGGAGGAAATAAAAGACTACGCCCTGCCTGTTGCCTTTTCCAAAATTTTAGATTTAATCAAATAATAGAATCAACATCATTTTGATGCGGCGTAGCGTATAAATAGAGAATTCGGCAAAATATCGCTTCGGGTTAACTATTTTAGAATAATTCATCGATAAAACAATTGATTTAAACTGCAGAAAGCCGAAACAAGTTACGTTTTGTCTATCCCTTATTGAATAGACAAAACTTTGCGCAATGACGAAAGCACAACAAAACGCGATCGTGCAAACAGCGGCCGGCGGGCCATCCGATTTCTCAACATGAGGCATTGATAGTCAAACTATTGTCTACAGTGAGAGGCCCTGTCATAGACTCCATTATTTTTTAAATAGAAAAAAATTTTTGAGCGTCTGTTAAAGGGAATATTAACTCGTTGTTCTTCTAGCGTTTACAACAATGTGATGGTCATCTGTTTTGATGGCGTTCTGACATTGATCGACAGGTCGGATCCTTTAATCTGAAATCTAATTTCTAAAAACGTCTGACTATCTTTGATGATTGATTTAATCTTAATAACAATTCACAGCGTGAAAAAAAGCCGGCTGCGGAAACGCAGCTCGGCTTTTTGTTTGTGCGTGATGCAGATTAGTCGATGATTTTGGCAACAGCGCCGGAACCGACAGTACGTCCGCCTTCACGGATAGCGAAGCGGCCGCCTTCTTCGATGGCGATGGGCGTAATCAAGGTGACTTCCATTTCGATGTTGTCCCCGGGCATAACCATT